>JAVBPV010000012.1:0-13151 GCA_031549405.1 Desulfovibrio sp. | reverse complement strand
GCGTTACCAGATCGGACTGCTAGCGAGCACTTTACCTTAACAAAAGTATCACGGCAAACCGGGTCGCGGCCCGGTTTGCCGTCAGACTTGAAAGGCGAGTTTTTGCGCGGGGGGATGCCCACAGGCTGCCCGCCCGCCCTGCAAAAAACTCGCTTTTCTCGCGGGCCGGCAACCCGGCCCGCTACCCGGTTTGCCGTGATACTTTGTTAAAGGTAAAGTGATCGATAGCTGTCCGATATGGAAAGGAACCGTATGAAGCCCCTGCGCAGTAAAATCATGACCCACGGGCCGGAAAAGGCCCCCCACCGGTCCCTGTTGTACGCCCTTGGCCTGACCCGCGAGGAAATGGCCCGTCCCCTGGTGGGCGTGGTCAACGCCGCCAACGAGGTGGTGCCCGGCCATCTGCACCTGGACCGCATCGCCGAAGCCGTCAAGGCCGGCGTGCGCATGGCCGGGGGCACGCCCATGGAGTTTCCCGCCATCGGCGTGTGCGACGGCCTGGCCATGAACCATCCCGGCATGGGCTTTTCCCTGCCCAGCCGCGAGATCATCGCGGACTCCATCGAGCTTATGGCGACAGCCCATCCTTTTGACGCCCTGGTGCTTATCCCCAACTGCGACAAAAGCGTGCCCGGCATGCTCATGGCCGCCCTGCGCCTGGACATCCCCGCCGTCATCGTCAGCGGCGGCCCCATGCTGGCGGGCCGGGGCGCGGGCGGCAAGGCCGACCTTATCACAGTGTTCGAGGGTGTGGGCCGCGTGCGCGTGGGCAGGATGAGCGAAGAGGAACTGGAAGACCTGACGGAATGCGCCTGTCCCGGCTGCGGTTCCTGTTCCGGCATGTTCACGGCCAACACCATGAACTGCCTGTGCGAGACCATCGGCCTTGCCCTGCCCGGCAACGGCACCATTCCGGCCGTTTCCGCCGACCGCATCCGCCTGGCCAAACACGCGGGCATGCGCGTCATGGAGCTTTTCCGGCAGAACCTCACCCCCCGGCGCATCGTCACCGAAGCCTCGGTGCACAACGCCGTTGCCGTGGACATGGCTCTGGGCGGCTCGTCCAACACCGTGCTGCACCTGCCCGCCGTGTTCCGCGAGGCCGGCCTCGACCTGTCCCTGGACATCTTCGATTCCGTCAGCCGCGTCACGCCCAACCTGTGCAAGCTTTCCCCGGCGGGCAAGCACCACATCGAGGATCTGCACCAGGCCGGGGGTATCCCGGCCGTAATGGCCACCCTGCTGGCCAAAGGGCTTGTCAAGGGCGAGGCCCTTACCGTCACCGGCAAAACTGTGGCGGAAAACGTCGCGACAGCCCGCGTGCGCGACACCGAGGTCATCCGGCCCCTGGACAATCCCCACTCGGCCGAGGGCGGCATCGCCATCCTCAAGGGTTCCCTGGCCCCGGAAGGCGCGGTGGTCAAGCAGTTCGCCGTGCTGCCCTCCATGATGACCCGCACGGTGACGGCCAGGGTGTACAATTCCGAGGAAGAAGCCGTCAGCGCCATCCTGGGCGGTAAAATCACCGCCGGCGACGCCGTGGTCGTGCGCTACGAAGGTCCGCGCGGCGGCCCCGGCATGCGCGAGATGCTTACGCCCACCTCGGCCATCGCGGGCATGGGCCTGGACGGCGACGTGGCCCTGATCACCGACGGGCGCTTTTCCGGCGGTTCGCGCGGGGCGGCCATCGGCCACGTCTCGCCCGAAGCCGCCGACCACGGACCCATCGGCCTGGTGCGCGACGGCGACTCCATCCTTATCGACATACCGGCCCGCAGGCTTGACCTGCTGGTTGACGCCGCCGAACTGGAAGAGCGCCGCAAAACCTTTACCCCCGTGGAAAAAGAGATTACTTCCCCCTTCCTGCGCCGCTACGCGCGGCAGGTGAGTTCCGCCGCCACCGGCGCAGTGTATAAGTAATCGGGCGTCTTTTCGCGCCAGCTTCGTTTTTGCTCCGGGGGCGGGACCAAAGAGTCCAGCCCCCATCGCAAAAAGCCCGCCTTCCTTGTCTGGCACGAAAATCCACCCGATTACGGGGGGCAGCCGGCCCACTTATAAAAAACCGCTATTGACGGATAGAATCTCGTCCGGTTGCGGAACGCCGCCATGAAAACTTTTCTGTGGAAGCAGTAGCGAAGGAAAATATATGCCGCAATACGGCGAATTATTCATTCTGGTCAGCCCCAAGGGCAAGCGCGGCCTGCGCCGCCTGATGCAGGGGCAGGACGTGCACGGCACCGACGGGGTCATTCCCGCCGCGCTGCTGGCGGAAACGGGCTTCGGGACCGAGGTGCGCACCCTGCAGGGCGTGCCCTACCGGGTGATGCGCCCCACCCTGTACGACCTGGTGCGCGGGGTAAAGCGCCAGACCCAGATTATCTACCCCAAGGATATCGGTTACATCTGCATGCGCCTGGGCGTGGGCAACGGCACGCGGGTCATTGAGGCCGGTTCCGGTTCCGGCAGCCTGACGGTGGCGCTTTCCTGGTTTTCCGGCGAGTCGGGGCATGTTTACACCTACGAGGCCCGGCAGGAATTTTACGATTTGTGCCGCCGCAACCTGGAATGGGCGGGCGTGGGCAAAAACGTCACCCGGCACCTGCGCGACGTGAAGGATGGGTTCGAGCAGACCGACGCCGACGCGCTGTTTCTGGACGTGCGCACCCCGTGGGAGTATCTGGATCAGGTGGCGGCGGCGGTAAAACCCGGCGCGGCCCTGGCCTTTCTGGTGCCCACGGTGGATCAGGTGTCGAATCTGCTGAGGGGCATGGAAACCGGCCCCTTTGCGGACGTTGAGGTGGAGGAGATCCTGGTGCGTTCGTGGAAGGCCGTGGCGGACCGCCTGCGGCCTAACGACCGGATGATCGCGCATACGGGCTTTTTGATCTTCGCGCGCAAGCAGGAACGTTCGGCGGAGTTCGAGGCGCTGAAGCCGCTGGGCACTCGCGAGCGCAAGCAGCGCAAGGCGCTGGAAGAAAGGCTCGCCGCGGCGGGCCTGGACGGCGGGCAACCCGGCGGACTGGACGGGGACGACGACGGCGGCATGCCGGACGACGATTTGTAGCCTATGCACATCAACATACAGAACCTCTCCAAATCCTTCGGCGGCCGGGATATCCTGTCCGACTTCTCCCTTGAGGTGCAGTCCGGGGTGCGCCTGTGCGTGTGCGGTCCCAACGGCAGCGGCAAATCCACCTTTGTCAAACTGCTGGCGGGCAAGGAACAGCCCGACGCGGGCCGCGTCGTCCTGCCCCGCGAGTGCCGCCTGGGTTATGTGGAACAGGAACTGGACGAAGCGCGCCTGAACACGCGCCTTTTGCACTTTGTGCTGGACGTTCTGCCGGACTGGAACGATTTCTGGAGCGAATGGGAGGCCGCGACCGGCGATACGGCCGCGCTGGAGCGTCTTTCCGCCCGGCAGGCGGAGTTGGAGCTCAAATACGGCTACAACCCGGAGCACCGGGCCAAGGCTGTGCTTTCGGGCCTGGGCTTTGCGGAACACAAGTGGCTGCTGCCCCTGGCGCAGCTTTCCGGCGGCTGGCGCGAACGCGCCAAGCTGGCCCGCGTGCTCACCGCCGGGGCCGACGCGCTGCTGCTGGACGAACCCACCAACCACCTTGACCTGGAAGCGGTGGAATGGCTTGAGGCCTTTTTGCTGGATTACCGGGGCGTGCTGGTCTTTGTGGCGCACGACCGGGTGTTCATGGACAAGGTGGGCACGCACATCCTGTACTTTGGCGGCGGCGAAAAGCCCGTGTTCCGCAAGGGTTCGTTCACGCAGTTCGTGGACATGCAGGAGGAATACGAGGAGCAGCGCGCGCGCGAGGCCGCCCGCATCCAGGGCGAGATCGAACGCAAAATGGACTTTGTCCGGCGCTTCCGGGCCAAGGCCACCAAGGCGCGGCAGGCTGGTTCGCGCCAGAAGATGGCGAAAAAGCTGGAAAAAGAGCTGGAAGGATTGCAGGCAGCGCCCAAGCGCCGGGAACTGGACTTCAAATGGCCCGTGCCGCCGCAGTCGGACCGCACGGTGCTGTCCACGGCGGATCTGCGCTTTGCCTTTTCCGACGGGCGGCGCATGTGGGACAAGCTTTCCTTTACCCTGTACCGGGGGCAGAAAATCGCCCTGGTGGGTCCCAACGGCTGCGGCAAATCCACCCTGCTCAAACTGCTGACCGGCAGGACGGAAAAGGAAAGCGGCAGCATCGTTTACGGCCAGCAGGTGCGCATGGGCTATTTCAGCCAGCATCAGTTGGAGACGCTGAACCCGGCGGGCTCTGTGCTGGGGGAAATCCGCCGCCTGTCCGACCCGCGCACCACCGAAGAAGAACTGATGAGCGTGCTCGGGCTGTTTTTGCTGGGGCAGAACTATTTCGAGCGCATTGTGGCCAGCCTTTCCGGCGGGGAAAAAAGCCGCCTGATCCTTTCCACGCTGTTTCTGGCCCGCTGCAACTTTTTGGTGCTGGACGAACCCACCAACCACCTGGATCTGGAAAGCCGCGAAGCGCTGGTGGAAGCCCTGGCCGCTTTCGAGGGCACTTTGCTTATGGTGGCCCACGACCGGCACCTGCTCACCGAGGCGGCGGACCAGATATGGGCGCTTTCGCCCGCGGGCTTTACCGTGCACGAAAACGGGTTCGAGGAATACGCCGAAAGCCGCCGCCGCCAGCGCCTGGAAGAAAACGCCAAGGCCCTGGAACAGCGCCGGGGCGAGGCCGGGCGCACCCAGGGCCTGACCCGCGACGAGATGAAACGCATCAAACGTGAACGGGCCGAGGCGCGCAACACCCTGTACCGCAAGATGAAGCCCCTGCAGGAAGCTTACGCCGCCCTGGAAAGGGAACTGGAAGCCGTGCTGGAGGAGCAGGGCGGGGTAGAGGCCCTTTTGGCCGACCCGGAAGTGTACGCCGACTCCGCCCGCGCCACGGAGCTGCTCAGGGACTTCCATACCCTGCAAAGCAAGGGCGACGCCCTGCTGGAAAAGCTGGAAAAGGCCGAGGCCGCCCTGGCTCCCTTCGAGGCCGAAAAAGCCGCGTTGAACATCGACGGGGATGATATATAAAGGGGGCCGAGCCCCCCCACCCGGAGGCCCCATGCCGGCGGATCTCGCGATATTCCTGCACATACCCCGCACCGGCGGCACCACGCTGAACACCGTCTTTTTCGCCAACTACGCCAAGGACGAGATCCTTTCCATATACAGCCGGGAAGATTTCGCCGGGGCGGGCCGGGCGCTGGAAGAGCGCGGGGATTCCCTGCGGCTGGTGCAGGGGCATTTTCTGCACGACGAACTGGTGGAGGGGTTGCTGCGCGAGCGCAAGGCCCGGCTGTTCACCTTTGTCCGCCATCCGGTGGAGCGGCTGGTTTCGGAATACCTGTTTCTGAAAAGCTGGCCGCACAGCCAGATGTACGCCGTGCTGCGCGACGGCAACATCAGTTTTGCCGACTACATCCGCATGGAGACGGCGGCTTTTCGTTTTCGCACCAAAAACCTGATGACGCGCATTTTTTCCCGCGCTCCCTTCGAGGGGGTGGAACCGCCGCCGGAGGTGGAGGCTTTGGCCCTTGAGAGGGCGCGGGCCTACGCCTTTGTGGGGATCATGGAGCGGTTCGACGCAAGCCTGCTGCTGCTGGGCGACATGCTGGGCATTTCCGCCCTGTTTTACGAGCGCCAGAACAGCGTGGCCCCGGCCCTGAAGGCAAGCGTGACGGAAGAAGACAAGGCCCTGGCCGCCGGATACAACGCGGCGGACATGCGGCTGTACCTGGCGCTGCGCAAGGATTTTGAGGAAAGGCTGGCCGGCCTGCCGGGGGATTTCCTCCGCCGTCTGGAAAAATTCCGTCTGGTCAACGGCAAATTCAACAAGGTTTCGGCCCTTATCAACCGGCGCGACGGCCTGGACAGGGAAGAGGTACTTAACCCGAAGCGTCTGTGGGAGTACGAATAGCCGTCAAGGGACGCCGCGCCCCGCGCATCGGCCGTTTTTGCCGTCCTGCGGCCTTTTTTCCTTCCCACTTTCCGGAAAAGCGCATATAGAGTCCCTTGTCATGTGCGGCCGGGCGCGTCCCGGCTTTTTTGCTCTTTTTTGTAATGTTCTACCGGCCCCGCAGGGGCAAGGAGTTTATAATGAGCGGATCCGGCAAGAAAATAGCGGGCGTAGTCGTCGTCCTGCTGGTCCTTGCGGCGGCGGGCGCGTTTGTGGGCGTTCCCATGTGGGAAAAGGAGCAGGCCAGAAAGGTCGAGGCCGCCCTGGCCGCCCTGCCCGGCGGCATCAAGGCCGAAAGCGTGGAAGTAAGCCTGTGGAAGCAGGGCGCCACCCTGCGCGGGGTCAGCGGCTCTTTGCCGTATCCCGGCGGGCTTTCGACCTTTTCCGCGTCGGAAATGACCGTGAACGGCCTGAATCCCGCGGCCCCCAAAAGCAGCGGCGTCGTAAAGGTGCTGGACAGCGCCGCCTTCAGGGGCGTGACCATTAAATCCACCCTGGGCAAACTGGAAACCACCGAACGTGTCGAAAGCGGCTCCATGGGCGCCCTTTCCGGCGACCTGAGCGCCCTTGCGGCAGGTCTGAAGGGGGGCACGGCCGCGGACCTGCTGCCGGCCCTGGATACCTTCCGCCTGGAGGGCCTGCGCCTGGAGAAGATCTCTTCCGGCATTGCCGCCGCCGCGGACCGGGGACCGCTGGAAGTACGGGCCGACCTTGTTGAGTCAAAGGTCCTTGCGTTCAAGGACGGCATCTCGTACAGCGTTTCCGGCATCGGAGTAACCTCCGGAATGCCCGACGGAAGCGATATCGCCACTTCGATCAGCCTGCTGCGCGTCGACGGCGCCAACCCCAGGGCCGCCTACGAGGACAAAGACGGCCTGGCGGTCAAGGGCATAACCCTTACCGGCCTTGTGGTGAAGGGGCGTTCCCGCGGCATTGATCAGAATATCACCATACCGGAAGTGTCGTTGCGCGACATATATTGCAACGCGGGGGGCATGACCAGGGTGCTTGCCGAAGGCGGCCCCCAGGACGCCATTTTGCCCTACATCATGCAGATGCGTCTGGGCGGCCTGGAAACGAAAGGCTGGTCCATTGAACTGCGCAAGGGAGAAACGCCGGTCGTGAAGACCTCCCTGGGCTCCTTCACGGTGCGCGATCTCAGTTCGCGGCAGGTGGGCGAATGGCGGCTGGACAGCCTGAATGTGGAAGAAATGGGCAAGGAAAAACTGCATATGGGCAGCCTGGGCTCCAAGCTGGTGCGCCTGCCCGACTTCCAGGCCCTTGTCGGCGCGGCTCTTTCGGGCGGCAACGAAGATTTTCGGGAAATTCTGGATAAAAGCCCGCTGGAAATAAGCGGCTACCAGGTGCGCGATGTGCGTATGGCCATTGACGCCGCCAATGCCTTTGCGGTCAAAAGCGTGGACGCCGACCTGCGCCTGGACGGCAAGAAGCTGGCGATACAGAAAAAGGTGGAAGGCCTGGTGATTCCGCCCATGCTGCTTGCCGCGGCCGGCATGGACACGGGCGCTTTTGCCGAAATGTACGGCAAGCCCCTTGAGCTTTCGGGCGCAATGGATTTTGACGGCAGCCTCAACCAGACGGGCGGCTCGCTGTTCCTGAGAAAGCTGAACGTTGTGGAAAAGAACCTGGGCAACGCCTCCATAAGCGGCGAGATGAGCTTTGAGGGCAAGGACGGCGACCCCCTGAAGGGCGCCGAAGAGAGCCTTAAACTGGTCAAGGCCGACGTGGAGGTGCGGGACACGGGCTTTATGGATCTGCTGTTTCGCGGCCAGTACAGGGAAATGCAGGCCCTTGGCGCGGTTCCGCAGGGCGTAAGCGACGCCGCGGCTTTGCGCCGCATGACGGCGGAGGGTGTCGCGGCCCAGGCGGCTTCCGCCACTTCGGCGGAATATAAGGCCGTGATGCGCTCCATCGCCCAGTTTGTGCAAAACTCCGGCAGCCTGAGCATCAGCCTGAACCCGCCCAAGCCGATCTCCCTGGACGCGTTCGACCACGCCGAAAGCCTGCCCAACGGCACGTTGAACATGCGCGCCGTCTACACCGCCCCCGCCCCGGCGGAAGCCAAACCCGCCGCCCCGGCGGAAGCCAAACCCGCCGCCCCGGCGGAAGCCAAACCCGCCGCCCCGGCGGAAGCCAAACCCGCCGCCCCGGCGGAAGCCAAACCCGCCGCCCCGGCGGCCAAGTAAGCTCAGACCCTGCTGCCGGGGAGGCTCCGCCTCCCCGGACCCCTCCGGCAGGGACTTACGTCCCTGCACCCTTCAGAGCAAAGTAACATTCTTAATGTTACTTTGCTCTGGCGGTGGGAACCGCCGCCCGCCGCGCAGGCGTAGGCGAAACTTGTTTCGCCGTTAAGCGCCGGAGCGAGCGTCTCAAAGTTACTATGCTCTATTGGGGTGCCGGACGGGGTGCCGGATTGTTTTGCCGTGCCCTGGCCATGCTTCCGGCGAAGAAAAGGGGTAGCGCTTCGAAGTCCAAAAAGCTCAGGAACCAAAACGGAGCTTGAATCCACCGTTTTCAAGACGGTATCGATTCAAGCTCCGTTTTGGTTCCTGAGCTTTTTGGACTCAAGGGCTGAACATACGCCGGGAGCCGCTGTGCGGCACGGCAAAACAAACCGCCGGCACGCGGCGCATCCCCCCGATGCAGGGTCCAGGGACGAAAGTCCCTGGCGGGGTTCCAAGGGGCGGAGCCCCTTGGGAGGAGTTTCACGGGGCTCCGCCCCTTGGGCAGGGTTTCACGGGGCGGAGCCCCTTGGGGGGGGCCTATGTCCAGTCAAGGATGACCTTGCCGGACATCCCCGACCGCATGACGTCAAAGCCCGCCTGAAAGTCGGCCACGGGAAAGCGGTGGGTGATGACCGGGGCCACGTTCAGGCCGGACTGCACCATGACCGTCATCTTGTACCAGGTTTCGTAAATCTCCCGGCCGTAGACGCCTTTCAGGAACAGCCCCTTGAACACCACCTTGCCCCAGTCGATGGCCATATCCGCCGGCAGCAGGCCCAAAAGCGCCGCTTTGCCGCCGTGGTTCATCACATCCAGCATGGATCGAAAGGCCGGGGGCGCGCCCGACATTTCCAGACCCACGTCAAAGCCTTCGTGCATGTCCAGGTCTTGCATGACGGCGCGCAGATCCTCGCCGGCGACGTTGACGGCCCGGGTTACGCCCACCTTGCGGGCAAGCTCCAGCCTGTAGTCGTTGACGTCGGTGATGACCACGTGGCGGGCGCCCACGTGGCGGCACACGGCGGCGGCCATGATGCCTATGGGCCCCGCGCCGGTGATCAGCACGTCTTCGCCCACCAGGCCGAAGGAAAGGGCAGTGTGCACGGCGTTGCCCAGGGGGTCGAAAATGGCCGCCAGATCGTCGGGCACGTCGTCGGGAATGGGATAGGCGTTGGCGGCGGGAAGCACCAGATATTCGGCAAAGGCGCCGGGGCGGTTGACGCCCACGCCCACGGTGTTGCGGCACAGATGGATGCGCCCTGCGCGGCAGTTGCGGCAGTGGCCGCAGGTGATGTGGCCCTCTCCGGAGACGCGATCCCCGATTTTGTAGCCGCTGACGCCCGCGCCCAGGGCCGCCACTTCGCCCACGTACTCGTGCCCCACGGCCATGGGAACGGGAATGGTATTTTGCGCCCATTCGTCCCAGTTGTAGATGTGCACGTCGGTCCCGCAAATGGCGGTCTTGCGGATTTTTATCAGTATGTCGTTGTGGCCCGGTTCCGGCCTGGGAATGTCGGCCATCCATATGCCCGGTTCGGGCTTGAGCTTCACCAGAGCTTTCATGCGTGTCTCCTTACGGCGCATAGCGCTTCAATATGTCCTGCCGGGCATGTTCCGGATGCCCGTTCTTATTGTATGACGCCAAGTTCGCGGCCGATGCTTGTGAAGGCGGCCACGGCCCGGTCGATCTGTTCCGGGGTGTGGGCGGCGGACATCTGGGTGCGGATGCGCGCCTGCCCCTTGGGCACCACCGGGTAAAAGAACCCGATGGCGTAAATTCCTTCGTCCATCAGGCGGCTTGCGAACTTCTGGGCCAGGGCGGCGTCGCCCAGCATGACCGGGATAATGGCGTGATCCGCCCCGGCCAGGGTGAACCCGGCGGCGGACATTTTTTCGCGGAACGTCTCCGCGTTGCGGCGCAGGCGATCGCGCGGGCCGCTTCCCTGCTCCAGCATGTCCAGGACCTTGATGGAAGCCGCCACTATGGCCGGGGCCAGGGAGTTGGAAAACAGGTACGGCCGCGACCGCTGGCGCAGCATGTCCACGACCTCGCGGCGCGCGGCCGTGTACCCGCCCGCCGCGCCGCCCAGGGCCTTGCCCAGGGTGCCGGTGATGATATCCACGCGGCCCATTACCCCGCAGTACTCGTGGGTGCCGCGTCCGCCTTCGCCCACAAAGCCCACCGCGTGCGAATCGTCCACCATGACCAGCGCGCCGTATGCGTCGGCCAGATCGCAGACCCCCCGCAGGTTGGCGATGACCCCGTCCATGGAAAAAACGCCGTCCGTCGCGATCAGTATGTTGCGCGCGCCCGTGGCCTTTGCCTCTTCCAGGCGTTCTTTCAGTTCGCCCATGTGGTTGTTGGCGTAGCGGTAGCGTTTGGCCTTGCACAGGCGCACGCCGTCGATGATGGAGGCGTGGTTCAGGGAGTCGGAGACGATGGCGTCCTCCGGCCCCAGCAGCGTTTCGAACAGGCCGCCGTTGGCGTCGAAGCAGGAGGAGTACAAAATGGCGTCCTCCATGCCCAGAAAGTCCGCCAGCTTTTTTTCCAGCGTCTTGTGGGCGTCCTGGGTGCCGCAGATAAAGCGCACGGAGGCCAGCCCGAAGCCGTGGGTATCCATGCCCTTTTTGGCCGCCGCGATAAGGTCGGGGTGGTTGGCCAGCCCCAGATAATTGTTGGCGCAAAAGTTGAGAACCTCGCGCCCGTCCGCCGTGATGGCCGTGGCCTGGGGCGAGACGATGACGCGCTCGGTTTTGTACAGCCCTTCGGCGCGCATGGCGTCCAGTTGTTCCGACATGCGCCGGTAAAAATCTTTACGCATATGTTTTCTCCCGGAAGGTTCCGTTTTCCGGGCCCGCTGGCGCTGTGCCGTTTGTCCCGCCCTTGCCGCGCCCGTCCCGGAGAAAGGGGCCGTGCGCTTCTGCCTCCCGGCCGGGCGGCGTTGGCGGAGAACAAAGCGCCGGCGGCCCCGGCGTTTGCGCGGCGCCGCCGGCGCCGCTTCCGTATTCATACACGCAGCGGCCCGCCCCGGAAAGGGGAAAAAGCCGCCCCGGCTCCCTGGCGGGCGATGATCTCGTATTATATTTTTAACTCTTGCGATGTTGTTTTATTTCAGCTAGCGTCTTTTGAAATTGATTCTGCATGTTTATTATGGCGTAATGCCGTTGTTATAAATGAATATATATTTATTTTATATTCATAATACAGCATCAGTATATATCATATATCTGCATATATCATATATTTGATCATAAAGATGCATCAATAAATGTATTTTCAAGCCTTGGCATGTTTTATTTCAACTCGTAACAAATTTTTAACCAGCTACGTGAGGTGACCATGAAAAAGCGCCTGATTCTCCTTCTTCTTCCGGCAGTCGCGCTGCTGCTTGCCCCCTGTGCCCTGGCGGCTGAACTCGGCGTCTATGTCGCGCCGAAGTTCATTTATGCGTACACCGCGATGGACAAGGTCGCCGCCTCCACGCCGGGCGTGACCCCTGTTGGTCCGGCCACGGACAGGGCCTTCCAGTCCGATGACGCCTTTGGCGGCGCGTTGGCCGTGGGGTACAACTTTGACACCAGGTTCGGCGTGCCCGTGCGCGCGGAACTTGAGTACGCCGTTTATTCCCGGGTGGAGGGCAGGACTTCGGGAACCTCGTCCAACGGAAGTTTCACCGATTCTTTCGGGACAAAGCAAAAAATGGACATCCAGACCCTGTTCCTCAACGCCTATTACGACATTAAAACGGGATCGCCCCTCACCCCCTATGTGGGGGGCGGCATCGGCGCGGCTTTTGTCGAGAGCAGGTCGTCCTCGTTCTACGGCGTGGATGGCGGAGGGGGAACATTATCCATGCACGAGGGCGGCACCTCCGCCAGGCGGAACAACAACTTCGCCTGGAACGCGGGGGCGGGAATCGGCTGGAAAGTGACGGAACCGCTCACCGTGGATCTTGGCTACCGTTTCGTCTATCTGGGCGAGGTGAAGAGCAAGGACTGGTCAGGCGCCAGAGGTGAGGTGCATACCGAAACAGACGATGTCTACATGCATCAGGTAACTTTGGGGCTGCGCTACGAGTTTTGATGCAATGCTGTAATGGAACGGGGCCGCGGGCCCCGTTCCGTTTTCGTGCCGTTTATGCCCCGCTTTACTTAAGATATTACCGGGAGCACTTTTTCTAATATTGCCATATCTGAGCAAATTCATTTTTTTCAATAAGTTAAATATTTGGACAATTGAAAACATTTATGACCCCAGTAATATCTGTCTTCTTTTCATGGATCATGATAGTTGATAATCTAATATCTTGTATTCAATTCCGATTCCTGCGGCCTGAAAAGACTTGGGGCAGCGGGAAATAGCCGTGCGGCCGCGCCTCTGAGGGGGCTTTCCCCGCGTGGAAAATACCACGCGTTGACCGGTGTGCTATATTGTGTTACGCACTTTATATAGTATAGCTTATTCATCGGGGTGGAAAAGCATAGTAAAACAATATTATTTGCAAAGGGGTGGATTATGCGGGACAGCCTTGCCGTAGACAAAGCCGCCGCCAGGTCAGAATCACCGTTCGGGCGGAACGCCTCCCGGCCGGGAATTTTTGATATCGGCACTTTCCTTGCTTCTCTCTCTCTCTCTCTCTCTCTCTTAACTCCATTTTCTAATCGCATTCGCGGCCTGTTGCAGCCCCCCGCCAGTGTGTCTCGCGGGGCTTCTTTGCGTCTTGCCTGGGGCATGAAACCCAGAGTTCTGTTTTCCATCTTTGTCCTGTGCGGTCTTTTCCTTTTTGGCGCGGCCGTTGTGCCGGCCTGGGCGGCTGCTCCAGAAACCATCACCTACAACCAGGCCGGGGATTACCCCTTGCTCCCCGATCCGGTAGGTAATGCTTCCAACTCCCTGTTTCCGTCCACCAGCACCAGCGGC
>JAVBPV010000035.1:0-70284 GCA_031549405.1 Desulfovibrio sp. | reverse complement strand
AGCCCCGCCGTTTTTTGGGCGCCCGCGGGGGAAATATTGCCTTCCCCCGGCAAGGCCATGGAAAAACTCCTTCAAAAGACGGGGGGATTCGGGGCAAGGGTAAAAACCCCTTTTAAAAATGGGTTTTTTCCCCTTCCCCCGTGCCCCCATCCCCTTTTCCCCCAAACTTTTCAATTGGTCGAGCAAGGGAGGGACAATCATCTGCCCGGAAAGTTCACGGGCAAATCCCGGTGAGAGTACTATACGAATGCGGCAAAGGCGTTAACAACAACCGGGCGGATTTTCGGGCCAGACAAGGAAGGCGCCGCTTTTTCCGGAGGGGAGTGGACTTTTTGGTCCATGACCCGGAGGAAAAACAAGCCTGACGCGGTATGGCCCGAAAAGACGCCCGGTTGCTACGCGGCACGCGCGGGAGCGGCGGTACCCGCCGGCTTCGCGTCCTTAAGCCAGCTGCGGATGATGCCAAGGGCCTGATCCATGTTCTGCTCGCTGAGTTGCAGGGAATGGGCCTTGATGTCCTCGATCTTGTCCAGCATGGCCGTGGCGGCCAGAGCCTCGTCGGAATCGTCCACCAGGGCCAGGCGTTCCTCGCTTTGGGGCAGGCCTTCCAGCCCTTCGAGCATCTTGCCTTCCACCTTCGGGCGGATAAGGGCCAGCACCACGGGGCGCACCACCATGACCAGGAACAGGAAGACCAGCAGCGCGTTGAGCATGGGCTTGCCGAACCGCAGAGCGTAATCGGCGATGATGGAGGCCGTGGAGGAGTCTTCGGGCAGATCCACGGAGCCGAAGGCGATGTTGCTGACCTCAATGGTGTCGCCGCGCGCGGAGTTGAACCCCACGGCATTGGACACCAACTGGCGGATGCGCTTCAGTTCTTCGTCGGTGCGGGGCACAAACGCCATTTTTCCGTCAGCGCCCTTTTCGTAGGTGCCGTCCACAATGACGGCCACGGTCAGGCGGTCGATGCCGCCCACGTTGGAAACGATGTTCTGCTCTTCCTTGTTGATCTCGAAGTTGGTGGTACGCGTCTCGCGGTTGGAATTCTGGGTGCTGGCGGTAGCGCCCGGCCCGTCGCCGCGGAAGTTGGGGTCGGGCACGCCGGCGTCGACGCTGGCGCGGCCCTGGGTGTTTTCTTCACTGCGCTGCTCCGAGCGCACCACGGTCTTTTCCGGATCGTAAAATTCCTTGCGGATGGTCTTCTGGCTGAAGTCCAGGTCGGCGTTGACCCTGGCGATGACGCGGCCCGCGCCCACCACGGGCAGCAAAAGCTCCTCTATGCGGCGCTCCAGGTTCTGCTGGGTGATCACCTTGTGGTCAAACTGGGTGCGGGTAAGGCCGTTGATGGAGCCTTCTTCTTCCGGCTGGTACAGCACTTTGCCGGAGGTGTCGGAAATGGAAACCCGCGACTTGTCCAGGCCTTCCACAGCCATGGTCACCAAATTGACGACGGACTGCACGTCCCTGGCTTCCATCTTTTTGGAGCCCGTGAGCTTCAGCAGGACGGAGGCGGAAGGCTTTTGCTGCTCTTCAATGAACAGGCTGCGGTTGGGAATGACCAGATGCACGCGGGCGCTTTCCACGGTGGGAAATTCGGTGATGGTGCGGGCCAGTTCGCCTTCAAGGGCGCGGCGGTAGGTCAGTTTTTGCACAAAGTCGGTCTGGCCGACCTTGACTTCGTTGAAAATTTCAAAACCCACGCCCTGGCCGGTCAGCAGGTTGTCGCCGGCGATGCTGATGCGCAGGCCGTGCACCTTGTCCTGGGGCACCATGATGGCGGCGCCGCCCTGTTCAATACGGTAGGGAATCTTCTGGTTGTTCAGGGCCTTGATGACCCGGTTGGCGTCTTCGGCCCCCAGGTTGGTGTACAGGGGAGCGTATTCGGGCTGCCCCAGCCAGACCACCAGGCCGATAAAGGCCGCCACGGCCACGGTGGCGATGCCCGCCACCAGCACGCGTTGCGACATGGAAATGCCCGACCAGAAACCCCGGATGCGATCAGCGGCGGTGGACAGGATGGGGGACATGGAAAAAACCTCCGAAAAAATGGGCGGCGCGCCTGAAACTTAACCTGGTTAACGGACAGGGGAGCTTGCGGAATTCTTTAAAATATTTTCCCGAAGACGTACCGACAAACGCAGGCAGAGGGCGGAAAGCCCCTCGTGCCGGCATTATCTAAAACTGCATGCGGGAAAGCTCTTTGTAGGCCTCCATGACCTTGTTGCGCACGGCGGCGGTCATGTTCATGGCCAGCCCGGCTTTTTGCATGGAAATCATCAGTTCGTGCACGTTCTGGTTTTCGCCGGAGGCGAAAGAGGTAATCATGGCCGAACGCTCGGACTGAAGGTCGTTTACCTTTTCCAGCGAAGAAGAAAGCACCTTGGAAAAATCGCTGGCCGGTTCCTTGACGGAAGAGGAAAAGCCGGTCCTGGCCTGCTGTTCCACTTTGGCGAAGTTGCCCAGGGCGCTGTTATACGCTTTCAATCCTACCATTTGTATGCTCATGGCTCTGCTCCGTATGCATTCTGAAAAAACGGGACTATCTGCTTATTTCAAGGGCTTTGGTGTACATGGACTTGATGGTGTCGACGGTGGTCACGTTGGCTTCGTAGCCGCGCTGCGACGTCATCAGGTTGGCCATCTCCTCCACCACGTTGATATCCGGGTAGGCCACATAGCCGTTGTCGTCGGCGTCGGGGTGGCCGGGCTCGAAGACCATTTTCGGGGGGCGCTGGTCCACGGCGATGTGCTGCACGCGCACGCCGTGCATCTCCCGGTCAAGGGCGCTTTGCATCTGCTTGCTGAAGGGCGCGTCGACCGGCAGTGCTTCCATGCTGACGCTGCGGCGGCGGTAAGGGCCGCCCTCGGGCGTGCGGGTGGTCTTGGCGTTGGCCAGGTTCATGGAAATGATGTTCATGTGCGTGCGTTCCGCCGTCAGGCCGGAGGCGCCGATGTCAAGAGCTGTCATGAAGTCCATTATTTCTGACCTTCCGTGATTATCTGTCTCAGACCCTCAAACTTGCTGCGAATCACCGTGGTAAGGGCGGAGTAGTGCAGGTTCGTTTTGGTCATGGTGGTCATTTCCTTGTCCAGGTTGACCCTGTCCTCGCCGTGGACGACGCGGGGCTTGAACGCCAGCTGCCATTCCGCGCCGAAACCGTTTTCGTTGAACGCCACGGGCATGTGCTTTTCGTCCGTCAGACTCATCTTGCCCTTGGCGTCAAGGCCCAGAGCGGCTTGCAGCTGATCTTCGAACTCCAGCTTGCGCGCCCGGAAGCCGGGGGTTTTTATGTTGGCCAGGTTGCTGGTGACGACATTTTGACGTTGCAGTTGCAAGTCCAGAACTTTGCCCACCAGGCCGATATCCGAGTCAAACAGGCTTTTCATGCGGGACTCCTCCCTGCTTTCCGGGGGAGGGAAAATTTTGCCCACCGGAATCGCGGATTCCCAAGCAAAGTTTGTTCCAATTATATAATTATATGAATTAACTTATTTTTATTAAAAATGCCTGTTTGAAGCGTCGATTTTCCGTATAGCGGCATTTCGGCCCCGACTCCACCGGGGGGGCAAAAAATTCCCCTGCCTGCACAATTAAACTAACTCCACCGGGAATTCATGGCCGACAAACGGTCCGGCCCCGTTTTTTCCCCGCCAGGCGTGCAATTCTATCCACTTTATATGAAGATATATTTTAAGAAGCTTCTTATATACTGTGAACCTATAAAAAAGCCGCAAGAGCTCGCCGGCCGATCCGGAAATATCTGCCGGGCAGGTCTCTTCACCGGCAAAAGCCTGAACAGTAATAACAAATAATTTCATATAGTTATTGCAATTAAGCAAAGACTTGGCACGCGCCTTGCTTTTTTCGGCTATCCGCATCGCGCCAGAATCCATGAATGCGGACAACTATCCGGCCTTTACAATAAAAGGGCCACACGGAGGGGACCATGAGTCACATCGATTACGAAATAAACAAGGAACTTGGCGAGTGCTATCTGTTCATGGGCGAATATGAAAAAGCCCGCGAATACTATCAAAAGGCCGTGGCCTGCAACAGCTCCGCGCCCGACCCCTATATGGGCCTGGCCGCCGTATGCCTGCAGGAAGGCGACCTGAACGCCGCCCACACTCTGTATGGAAAAGCCCAGGCCGTGCGGCCGGGCGAAAAGCCCCTTATCGGGCTTGCCATGATCGAGCAGGCGCAGGAACGCTACACCGAGGCTTTCGACCACTACGCCGAAGCGTTGCGGTACGCCCCCGGCAATATGATGGCCGTCAACAACCTGATGCAGATCGCTTACGTGTACGACCGTCTGGACGAAATCATCCCGTACCTTGAGTCGGCCCTTGAGCCGGGCGACACCGAAGCCGTGCGCTACGCCCTTGCCGGGTGCCTGGTGGCCCTGGGGCGCGACGATGAAGCCAAGGCGCATCTGGAAATTTTGCTGGGCGCCAACCCCGCCAACGCGGAAGCCCAACAACTTTACGCCCAGTTCGCGGCGTAAAGCCGGAGTGCTCCGGGCGATTCCCGGACATTCCGACGATCCCCCCCCGTACGATTTCCCGGCCTCAAGCTGGCGCGAGAGGCCGGGAGATCACAAAAGCCGGGACGGGGAAAGCGGACGGCACCGCCGGGTGACAAGGATGTTGCCCTCCATAACGCGCCTGTTACGGGAGGCACTATGCGTGCAACGTAGAAAGCCGCATCTTCATGGAAGAAGATGCGGCTTTTTTGCGTGAAGGCACCACTCTCAAGGCCTGGATTCGCGACGGCGCATCCACTACGGCGTTTATCCGCGGCAACGGCGGATCTCCGCTCAAGATTTCTTGTGTTCCGCGCTGTACCGCGCTATATCGGTATTTGTTTCCTTGATTCGCCCCATCCCGGAACTCATCATAAGCGCGGCCGGTTCCGCCTTCCGCGTCCAATTCCGCTTTCTAAGGATTTTCGGGCAAATCCTTGCAGCGCGGACATGCATTCCTGATGCTGTCCCCTCTGGCGCGGCCCGTGACGGATACGCATGAACACACGTCTTTTCCGCCTGATCCGCGTCTGCCTGCCCGCCGTCCTGCTTTGTCTCACGCTTTCCTCCTGCGGCGATTCCGGCAAGGGCGCCGGAGAAAAACGCGCCGTTCCCGTGCGCCTTGCCGTCGCCGCCCGCGACAACGTCCCGCGCGTTCTTGACGCCGTGGGCAACGTGGAACCCCACACTTCGGTGGACGTCAAGCCCCAGGTGGGCGGACAAATCATCGAGGTGCCCGTGGAGCCGGGGCAGGAAGTGCAAAAAGGCGACGTGCTTTTTCGCCTTGACCCGCGCCCCTTCGACGCCGCCGTGGCCGAGGCCAGAGCCCGCCTGGCCCGCGACCGCGCCCTTCTGGCCAAGGCCAAGCAGGATCTGGCCCGGTACACCGCCCTTTTGAAGCAGGACGTCATCAGCCGCGAGGCCTTCGACCAGATGGCCACGGCGGAAAAAACCGCCAGCGCCGTCATACAGGAGGACGAAGCCGCCCTGCAGGCCGCCGAACTGAGCCGCGAATACTCCGTCATCCGAGCCCCGGCCGCCGGCAAGCTTGGCGACATCCTGGTGCGCATGGGCAACGTCATCAAGGCCAATGACGACCGCACCCTGGTGGTCATCAACTCCATCCGCCCGGCCGAGGTGCGCTTTACCGTGGCCGAACGCAACCTGCCCCTGATTCTGCAACGCATGAAGGAAGGCCCCCTGCCGGTGAGCGTCCTGCCCGAAGGCGACGCCGGCGAACCCGTCGCCGGCCTGGTTACCGCCGTGGACAACGCCGTGGACCGCACCACCGGCAGCATCCGCCTGCACGCTTTATTCGAAAATGCCGACAACCGCCTGTGGCCGGGGCAGTTCGTGCGCGTTTCTCTTGTCATGGCCACGCTGCAAAACGCCGTGCTGGTGCCGGAACGCGCCGTGCTGGAAGGCCTTTCCGGAAGCTACGTTTACCAGGCCAAAGCCAACGGCACCCTGTACACCGTGCAGCCCCAAAATGTTGCCGTGGAAAAAGGCCCCGCCGGCATGGTCGTGATCCGCTCGGGCCTTGCCGCCGGAGACACCGTGGTCGTTGACGGGCAGCTCTCCCTCGCCCCCGGCGCCCTGGCCCGCGACGTCGGCGCGGAGCAGAAAGCGCGGTAAGTGTAAATATGAATCTGTCCGAACTGTTCATCCGCCGCCCCGTGGCCACGACCCTGGTGATGCTGGGGCTGATGGTGGCGGGCCTTATGGGCTACCGGCTGCTGCCCGTGGCCGCCCTGCCCACCGTGGACTTTCCCACCATCCAGGTATCGGCCTCGTACCCCGGGGCCAGCCCGGAAACCATGGCCGCCTCTGTGGCCACGCCCCTGGAAAAACAGTTCTCCACCATCGCCGGGGTGGACTCGATCATCTCCACCAGCTTTTTGGGCGAAACGCGCATCACCCTGCAATTTTCGCTGGAACGCGACATCGACGCCGCGGCTCTGGACGTGCAGACGGCCATTTCCACGGCCATGCGCCGGCTGCCTTCCAACCTTTCGTCGCCGCCAAGCTTTCGCAAGGTGAACCCGGCGG
Organism: Desulfovibrio sp.; assembly: GCA_031549405.1. Lineage (GTDB taxonomy): Bacteria > Desulfobacterota > Desulfovibrionia > Desulfovibrionales > Desulfovibrionaceae > Frigididesulfovibrio. Next base: position 63,712 of record JAVBPV010000035.1, on the reverse strand, counting down.
ACCTGCCGGTGTTCTATCTGGCCCTGAGTTCGGCCACCATGCGCATCTCGGACGTGAATGAATACGCGGAAAATCTTGTGGCCCAGCGCCTTTCCACCATCAGCGGCGTTTCGCAGGTGCAGGTGTACGGTTCGCAGAAATACGCCGTGCGGGTGCAGGTGGACCCGGAGGCCCTGGCCGCGCGCGGCATCGGCATCGATGAAATAGCGGCGGCTCTCGCGGCCGGCAACTCCAACGAACCGGTGGGCTCCCTGACCGGCAACGTGCGCCAGTATACTTTGCAAAGCAGCGGCAAACTGATGAACGCCGCCGAGTACAAGCCCCTGATTGTGGCCTGGCGGGGAGGCGCTCCGGTGCGCCTTTCCGAGGTCGCCACCGTCATCGACAGCGTGGAAAACGACCGCCGCGCCAACTGGGTGAACGACAAGCGCGGGTTTACGCTGGCGGTGCAGCGCCAGCCCGGCGCCAACACCGTGCAGATGGTGGACGAAATCAAAAAGGTGCTGCCCGAACTGCGCAACCAGGTGCCCGCCGCTATCGACATCACCGTGCTGTACGACCGGTCGGAATCCATCCGCGAGTCGGTGATGGACGTGCAGTTCACCATGATCCTGACGGTGTGCCTGGTGATCCTGGTAATTTTTCTGTTCCTGCGCAATCTTTCCGCCACAGTCATTCCCAGCCTGGCCGTGCCCCTTTCCATTGTCGGGGCCTGCGCCTTTATGTACATGGCGGGCTTTTCCCTGAACAACCTTTCCCTCATGGCCCTGACCCTGTCGGTGGGCTTTGTGGTGGACGACGCCGTGGTCATGCTGGAAAACATCGTCCGGCACATGGAAATGGGCAAAAAGCCCATGCGGGCCGCGCTGGACGGCTCGGGCGAGGTGGGCTTCACCATCCTTTCCATGACCATCTCGCTGGTGGCGGTGTTCATCCCGGTGCTGTTCATGGGCGGCGTGGTGGGGCGGCTGTTCCACGAATTCGCCGTGACCATCGGCCTGGCCATCCTGCTGTCCGGCTTCGTCTCCCTGACCCTGACGCCCATGATGTGCTCGCGCTTTTTACGGCCCACCGAGCACAACAAGCGGCAGGAAGGCTTTTACGGCGCCACCGAGCGGCTGTTCGACGCCGCCGTGCACCTGTACGAGCGTTCCCTGCTCGGCGTGATGCGCCATAAGCTGGCCTGGCTGATCTTTTCCTTCGTCGTGCTGGGGGCCACGGGCTGGCTGTTCGTGGTCACGCCCAAGGGATTTCTGCCCACCGAGGACATCGGGCAGATCGTCATCCGTACCGAAGGCCAGCAGGGCAGCTCCATCACCGACATGATCCGCCACCAGAAGGAACTGGTGGACATCATCGAAAAAGAGCCCTCCGTGGAGCACTATATGTCCGTGGTGGGCGGCGGCGGCGGGGTGAACTTCGCCCACGAGGGCATGATCCTTCTTCGTCTGTCGGACCGCGACAAGCGTGAGCACGCGTCCAGTCTGCTTGTCGATCTGCGCAAAAAATTCGCCGCCGTGCCCGGCATCAACACGTACGCCTCCCTCCCTCCGCCCATCCGCATCGGCGGGGCTTCCACCAAAAGCCTGTACCAGTTCACCATGCAAAGCCCGGACATGAAGTCCCTGTACGAAGGCGCCACCGCCCTGCTGGCGAAGGTGCGCGCCCTGCCCGGCCTGCAAAACGTGGCCACGGATCTTTTGATCTCCAACCCTGAAGTGCGCGTCGGCATCATCCGCGACAAAGCCTCGGCCGTGGGCGTTACGGCAGGGCAGATCGAAACCGCCCTGTCCCTGGCCTACGGCACGCGCGAAGTCTCCACCATCCTTGCGCCCACCAACGACTTCCAGGTCATTCTCGAGCTTTTGCCACAGTTCCGCGAGCAGCCCCACACCCTGGACCTGCTGCACGTGCGCTCGCCCTCCGGCCAGCTTATCCCCCTTTCCACCCTGGTCACCCGCAGCACCGGCGTCGGCCCCATGGTGGTGAACCACCTGGGCCAGATGCCCTCGGTGACCATTTCCTTCGACCTGCGCCCCGGCGAGTCCCTGGGCAGCGCCGTGGAAGCGGTGCAGAAGCTGGCCGACCAGACCCTGTCCTCGTCCATCAACACCAGCTTCCAGGGCACGGCCCAGGCCTTCCAGGCCTCTTTCAAGGGTCTGTGGCTGCTTCTGGCCATGTCCATCGTGGTCATCTACATCGTGCTGGGCATTTTGTACGAAAGCTTCATCCACCCGGTGACCATCCTGTCCGGCCTGCCCTCCGCCGGCGTGGGGGCCCTTGCCACCCTGCTGCTGTTCGGCAAGGAACTGGACATGTACGGGTTTGTGGGAATCATCATGCTTATCGGCATAGTGAAAAAGAACGCCATCATGATGATCGACTTCGCCCTGGAAGAGCAGCGCAAACACAACAGCAGCCCGGAACACTCCATCATCCAGGGCGCCCTGGTGCGCTTTCGCCCCATCATGATGACCACCATGGCCGCCCTTATGGGCACCCTGCCCATCGCCGTGGGCTACGGCGCCGGCGGAGAAGCCCGCCAGCCCCTGGGCCTTGCCGTGGTCGGCGGCCTTGTGCTTTCCCAGCTTCTTACCCTTTTCCTTACCCCCGTGTATTATTACTACCTGGACAAAGTGCAGCAGCGGTTCTCCAAAGAATGACGGTTGGCCGGACAACCGCCCCGGCCTTTGCCGGGGATATGCCCGTTTTCGCTTGCCGCCGCTTCTCCGGCCCGTTTGTTTTGCCGCTTTTTCCGCTCTTAACCCATGAGGCACACCGTGGAGCACCACATCCGCTTTTCACCCGAGGACATGACCCTGCTGCTGCTGGACCAGCGCCTGCTGCCCGGCAAAGAGGAATACTTCGCCTGCCGGTCCCTTGACGACGTCATTTACGCCCTGAAAGAAATGGTGGTGCGCGGCGCGCCCGCCATCGGCGTCGCCGCCGCCTGGGGCTGCGTGATCGCCGCGCGCGAACATCTTGAACCAAAAGCGCCGGTCTCCGGCTGGCAGCCCCTGCTGGAGCGCGGCCTGGAAGCCCTGGCCCAGGCCAGGCCCACGGCCGTGAACCTGGCCTGGGCCGTGGAGCGCATGCGCCGCCTGTGGCTGCGGGAAAACCCGGACAGCGTCCGCGGGCTTGTCGATATCTGGATGGCGGAAGCGACTGCCGTGCAGGCCGAGGATATCGCCGTCAACCGGGCGCTGGGCGCGCACGGGGCAACGCTTATCGCGCCCGGCGACACGGTGCTGACCCATTGCAACGCGGGAGCCCTGGCCACGGCCGGGTACGGCACCGCCCTGGGAGTGATTTACGCCGCCCACGAGCAGGGCAAAAACATCCGGGTCATTGCCGACGAAACCCGCCCCTTTTTTCAGGGCGCCCGCCTGACCGCATACGAGTTGAAAGTCCACGGCGTGCCCGTGACTGTCGCCTGCGACAACGCCTGCGCCCTTTTGATGCGCCGGGGCATGGTGCAAAAGGTGGTGGTGGGAGCCGACCGCATCGCCGCCAACGGCGACGCAGCCAATAAAATCGGCACCTACGGCGTGGCCCTGCTGGCCAAAGCGCACGGCATCCCCTTTTACGTGGCCGCGCCCCTTTCCACCATCGATCAAAACACGCCCACGGGCGAGGACATCCCCATAGAAGAACGCACCCCGCGCGAAGTGACCCACGTGGGCGAAACACGCATCACCCCCAAAGACGTTCCGGTCTATAACTTCGCCTTTGACGTGACCCCGGCGGAGCTTGTGGCCGGCATCGTCACCGAGGCCGGAGTGCTGCGGCCGCCGTATACGGAAAGCATCGCGGCCGCCTTTGCCGCCCGGAAGAAAAGCTGAACAAATTTGCCGCGGGATGTTTGAGGGCACTTTGGTAACAGCCTCTGAGGGGGCTCCGCCCCCTCAGACTCCCCCGGCAGGGACTTGCGTCCCTGCACCCTGTATTTGGGAATTGCGGCCTTTACCGGCAACTTGCCCTGTAGCGCCGTACAGTAGCTCCCGGTGCGGGTTCGGCCTTTAAGGCCAAAAAGCTCGGGAACCGTAGCGGAGCTTGAATCCGCCGTTTTCAAGACGGTATGGATTCAAGCTACGCTACGGTTCCCAAGCTTTTTGCGAGTCAGAGTCCGGGGCGGATCCCCCGGTTACTTTTTGACCGCCCTGGCGGCGGGGGGCACAGGGGCGGCAGGGCCGGAAGGCGTTGCCTTCGCGGCGGGTTTCGCAGCGGCGGGTTTGGAGGGCGTGCCCTTGACGGCGGGTTTGGAGGGCGAGCCCTTGACGGCGGGCTTGGCCGCCGCCCCGGAAACCGCTTTTGCCCCGGCCTTGGCGGCGGGTTTTGCCTCAGGCTGTTTGGCTCCGGGTTTCGCCCCGGGCTGTTTGGACCCGGGTTTGGGGGCGGCCTTTGTCCCGCTCTTGGCGGCGGGCTGTTTGGCTCCGGCCTTGGCGGCGGGTTTGATGCCGGCTTTGGTGCCGTCCTTGGCCGCCGCCTTGCCCCCCGCCTTGGCGGAGCGGGACTTGAGCACCGCCGCCAGTTCCTCGGGCGTGACGTCCGGCGGGGCAAGCTGCGGCACGCCGGTGCGCAGCGATTCCGCCAGAGTCAGAATGGTGTTGGCGTATATGGTCAGGTTGTTGTAACGCTTGATGATCTCGCGCTGGCGCTCAACCGTGGGCGTTCCCTTCCAGCCGTGACCCGTCAGATACTTGGCCACGCTGAAAATGGCGTCCGGCTCGGAAAACAGGTTCACCGCCCCGTCGCCGTCTCCGTCGTCGCCGTAAGGGATGAGATTGGAGGGCATGAACTGGCAAAGCCCGATGGCCCCGTACACCGAGCCGGGCATGCCGTGGGGGTCCAGGTTTCTGGCGCTGCAATAGCTGAGCAGAGCCTTCAGCTCCTTGTAGGCCCAGCCGGACTTGTCCGCCAGCTTGGCCCGCAGCCAGGACTCGTGCTCTTCCGTCAGGGGCAGGCCGGCGATGCCGTCCTTGATCCGTTCGGGCGTATCTGCGGCGGCCATGCAGGCCAGGCTCCAGAAAGCGTTTTCCTTGCCTATGAACCCGCCCAGGCGGGTTTCCACGTACAGCAGGGCGGCGATGATCTCTCTGGGCACGGCGTACTTTTTTTCCACCGCGCCAAAGGCGCTTTTGTTTTCTTCCAGAAACAGGGCGCATTTCTCCAGATTGGCCCGGGTAACGACATTCTTGTAGATGCGCGCCTTCAGGGGGATCAGATCCTGTTCCGTGGGTTCCCCCTTGGGGGGCCGCCGCACAAAGGCGTTGTTGAACATCTCCCTGACCTTCACGGTCATGGGCGCGGAGGAATATTCCGCAAGGCCGGAAAAATACCAGACGATGATCGGATCGCCCATATTGTCGGATTGCAGTCTCTGCACCAGGGGCAGCCAACAGGCAGGCACCTTTGACCGCAAGTCCGCCTCGTTGCCCGGCACCGCCCGGAAAAGCGATTGCCCTCTGGGCGTGGCGGCTTCTTTGGCTTTGGGCAGCATCTCGCTTCGGGGAATAACCGTCCCGGCGGGCACGGCCATAGCCTTGGCCGGGACCGAGGCGGGGGCCGGAGGCACGGGCGCGGCTTTGGGCGCTCCCGTCACAGGCGCGGTTGGGGCAGAGGCGGGGGCAGAGGCCGAAGCGGGGGCCGCGGCGCGCTTTTCGGCCGGCGGCCCCTGCGCGGCGGTTCCGCAGCCGGTTATGGCCATAAGCGGCAGGCAAAACGCCGCCACGGCCGCGAGACGGATCAGGAAAACGGCTTTCTTCACGGGCACCTCAAACGGCGTATGCGCAAAAGTCTTCAGAATACAGGCCGGGGCGGACGGCGTCAGAAGCCGTCCCGGCGTAAGATATGGATGATGAGATGGCTTCTAGCACCAACCGCGAAAAATACCAAGTGGCGCGAGCGGTTAAGCGAAACGGAGGCCCGCCCCGCCGCATGCGGGACAAAAGAAAAAGCCTTTGGAGGGGGGCCAAAGGCTTTTCTGTGAGGATGGTGCTTCACAGGGTCCGGATAGGGGGAAGCCGGAACGGAAGCTTACTGACGGCAACCTGAGGGGGAAAGGTTGGGGGGGGATGAGGGGGGCATCCCGCGTGTCAGTTGTTTCTAACAGAGCAAAGGACGTGCCAAAAAAGAGCATGGTGCCACATTTTAAATTTTTACCTTTAATATAAGGGTGTTAAACAAATAAATCCCAATTGGCCCGCTACGATAAAAAACAATCCCGCGTCCATTAGTGCGCTTTCGCGCGTGCGGGACCGCACTAGCGGGCGAAGACGCACAGCCCGGCCCTGCCGGCCGCGCGCCGGATGCTGTCCCTTTAAGGCCGCCTTGCGCGCATACGCCATTACAAACAGCCCGGAATTTGCGACAAAGCCCGGCCCCCGCTCCGCGCGCATGCGGGCCATGCTATACGGAGTATCTTTGTTGCGGGCGGAAGTTACAGTTTGCGTTATCTGATTCTTTTTCCTCATCCGCATCTTAACTTCTATGATAATGCTTTTTTAGGCATTGCTGGACAGCATTTATGCAAGTTTTGCCGCCCGGGTAAAATGCTCTGGCTTTTTTTGACGGTTCATATATATCCCTCAAAGGATATGAGGGAGGGCCGCCGGAAATGGCCCGCGGGGGAAAGGCCATGCAAAAAACCATTCTTGTCAGCGAATTGCGCCCCGGCATGCAGATAGTGGATACGGGGGCGGACTGGATGTCGCGCCCGTACCTGTATGCGGCGGAAGAACGCGTGACTTCGCAGGATCAGATCCAGCGCATCGTTGACGACGGCTACCTGGAAGTCATCATTGATCTTGCCCGTTCCGACGCCGAAGCCTTCACCGGCCCCCTCAACGCCGACCCCGGCATTGCCTCCGGAGGATTGGCGGGCGGGGCGATCCTTCAGGAAATGCGCCTCACCTCCGCGGCGGGGCCGCTGGTAAGCCTTGCTGAAGAAATGCCCAGGGCCGTCAAAGCGCATAACGAATGCCTGGCCTACGCGCGCCGGTTCATGCACGACATCCGCAGCGGCAAGGCCGATCTCGCGCCCGCCTCCACGGTTGTGGAAAACATCATGGACAGCCTGGAGCGCAACACCGACGCCCTGCTTTCCCTTTCCCGCCTGCACCGCAACGACACCTATACATACACCCACTGCGTCAACGTCTGCCTGTTCAGCACCATGTACGCGCGGTACACGGGCGAAGCGTCCGGCAAAGTTTTCGCGGCGGGTTTCGCCGGTCTGTTTCACGATCTGGGCAAGGCCCTGGTCCCCCCCACCATTCTGAACGCCCCGCGCGGGCTGACCAAGGCGGAGTTCGAGGTCATGAAACGCCACCCCAGGCTGGGCTACGACGAACTTGCCTCCGTGCCCGGCATCATGACTGAAGTGCTCCAGGGCACCCTGGAACACCACGAAAAACACAACGGAACCGGCTATCCCCAAAAACTGGGCGGCGAGGACATCAGCCTGATCGGCCGCGTGGTGGCCGTTTCGGACGTATACGACGCCTTAAGCAGCGTCAGGCCTTACAAAGGCGCCATGTACCCGCACAAGGCCCTGGGCATCATGTACCAGGGGCGGGGCAAGGACTTCCACCCCGAAATTCTGGCCCACTTCATCCGCATGGTGGGCATCTACCCTGTAGGCAGCGTGGTGGAGCTTGACGACGGCTACACGGCGGTCGTGTCCGCCACCAATCTGGAAAACCCCGCCCGCCCCACGGTCAAGCTGGCTCTTGATCCGTCGGGGCAGCGCGTCGACGGACCGCAAATCGACCTTGCCTCGGCCAGAGGCCCGAACATCACCCGCTGCGTGCCGGAAGAATACTCCGGCGTCAACGCCGCCCAGGCCCTGGGCGTTCCCGCCTGACGCCCCCGCTACAAAACAACGCGGCGACAAAACGGCGAAGCGACCAAAACGCGCTTCGCCGTTTTGCGCTTCCGGCCGCGAAGAAAGCGCGCGGGCGCGGCCTTCGCAAGTCCCGCCCGCCGGTTTTGCCGTCATCCGCCGGTTTTTCTCCTTTTCAGCGGAATGCTTTTCTCCTTCGGCGCGAAACACCGCGCAAAAGGCGTACTTTGCCCCTCCGGCGCGCGGCTTCCCGCGCGCCGGAGATTTTTTTCCGCCGGGCATACTTTTGCATAGATTAAGCGTAGTTAACGACTCCACAATTCCCTATAAATAAATTTGGCTATATACCGATTGCCTTCTATATCAACATGATAAAATATAAATCAGGATCGGGGTTGATTTATTCCTCATTATGTGGCTGTAGTAGTATTCTGTAAAATAATTTTATCGCCCAAGGTGGGCGGCTTCATCCCCACAACAAGGAGGAATGCTCCGGAGGAATATAGCTATACTCTGGTCCACATTGTATCCGAACATTGTTTCGCCACGAACAGGAGAGCCCATGCAAAAGGAAACCACCAAGCCGGGACGTAAATGGCCGTTCGCCTTTTTCGTCTTTGTGTGCGGTATGGCGGCCATGGCGGGCGTCGGCCTCGCGGTGAAAGGCACCGATCAGGCGGCATTCTGCGCAAACTGCCACGTCATGTCCGAGGCGGCCTGGACGCACAAGAACAGCATCCACGCCAAACTGGACTGCAACGAATGCCATACTCCGTACGCCATCGCGAAGAAGCTGCCCTTCAAAACCGCCATCGGCCTGCATGACATCTACGCCAACAGTTTTACCTCCATCGCCAATGTCATTCACGCCCAAAAGGACACCAAGGACGTCGTCCAGGCCAACTGCCGCCGTTGCCACACCGCCACCACCATGACGGTGGCCATGGATGTGAAGCCGTACTGCACCGATTGTCACCGCGCGGTACCGCATAATAACAAACTGCCCATTGACAGAAGGAAGGCTGCCGATGTCTAGCCGCTTATTCTCCCTTACCGCCGTCCTTTGCGGCATAGCCGTTATGGGGCTTTGGGGCTGTTCCGACGTGACGGAACCCACGGTTCCGAAATATCAGACGAAACTTGCCGCGAACGAATTGCGCAACTCCGAATTTGGCAAGGAATTCCCCCAGCAATACGAAACTTACCTGCGCAACAACCAGGCCAATGAAACAGAAGCGCTGAAGACCATGACCCTGTTCAAGGGCTCCATTCCCTTCCGCAAAAACGACAACGTCAACCCCCTGCCCAAGGGCTACAGGCAGGCCGCCCAGCCGTATCTGAAGAACCTGTGGACCGGGTATCCCTTCATGTACGAATACAACGAAGCCCGCGGCCACACCTACGCCGTGGAGGACATCCTGCACATCGACCGTATCAACCGCTACGGCGAACAGGCCGGCCTGCCCGCCACCTGCTGGAACTGTAAGACCGCCAAGATTCCCTCCTGGGTCGAGCAGTACGGCGACGACAAATTCTGGTCCATGAACTTCAACGAGTTCCGCACCCCCGACAAGATCAGCATGAAGGACAACACCATCGGGTGCGCCAACTGCCACGATCCCAAGACCATGGAACTGGCCATCACCAGCATCCCCCTGCAGGAAGCGCTGCAGCGCCAGGGCAAGGACTGGAAGACCATGAGCCGCAACGAAAAGCGCGCCCTGGTCTGCGGGCAGTGCCACGTGGAATACTACTTCATGGAAAAGGACTACGGCCCCAACAAAAAACCCATATTCCCCTGGGATAACGGCAAGGGCGACTGGGTAACCGGCAAGGATCCGGAAGAAATTTACCAGTATTACAACGATAAGGGTCCGCGGGACGCGAGCGGCAAGCCCACCCAGTTCGCCGACTGGGTGCACCCCGTTTCCAAGACCAAGATGCTGAAGGCCCAGCACCCCGAATACGAAATGTGGATCAACGGCCCCCACGGCGCCGCCGGCGTCACCTGCGCCGACTGCCACATGCCCTACCTGCGCCTGGACGGCAAAAAGAAGGTGTCCAGCCACCAGTGGACTTCGCCCCTGCGCAACCCCGACTTCATCGAAAACGCCTGCCGTCAGTGCCATTCGGACAAGACCGCCGAATACCTGAAGGGCCGCGTCGAAGCCACGCAGAAAAAGACCTATCAGCAGTTGCTGACCGCCCAGGATATGTCCGTCAAGGCGCATGAAGCCATCCGCCGCGCCTCTGAATGGACGGGCGAAAAGTCCGCCGACTACGACAAGCTTATGGCCCAGGCCCGCGAGTGGAACCGCAAGTCCCAGTTCTTCTGGGATTACGTCTCCGCCGAAAACAGCGTGGGCTTCCACAACCCCGTAAAGGCCCTGGATACCCTGGCCCTTTCCCAGCAGTACAGCCAAAAGGCCGTGGACGCCGCCTGCGCCGCCACCAACTACGGCATCTCCAAGGATCTCGCCGGCGACATCCATGAAATCGTGCCCCCCATCCTGGAATGGTCCCGCGAAATGCAGATGGACCCGGCCAATCTGGAAAAGCACGTCTGGACCAGGTACCTGAAGCCCCTGCCCAAGGCTGACCTAATGTGGAAGCTGCAGGACAAGATCCCGCCCAAGCCCGCGCCCGTTTCCGCCGCTCCCGCGGCGCCCACGGCCACAGCGGCCAAGTAGGCGGATACGCGGTGAGTTATCCGGGGGGCTCCGCCCCCCGGCCCCCTGCACCCGCCTTTCCCGTCAAACCGTGCGGGCACGGTTTGACGGGAAAGGAAAAAGTCAAAAGCCCCGGCGGAAAATTCCGCCGGGGCTTTTCAGATAATAAATGATAAACGGCTTCTAGTAAGAATGTTCCGGATCCAGATCCTCCTCGCGGATCTTGTGCGAGAACACGGAATACACCCAGGCCTGGTAAATGATCACGACGGGCACGCACACCAGCGACACGGCCAGCATGATGGTCAGGGTAAGCTTGGACGAGGCCGCCTTGGCGATGGTGATGCTGGCCTCCGGCGAGAGGCTTGAGGGAATGATGGCCGGGAACATGCCAAGCACCCCGAAAAAGGTCACGCACAGAATAAACCCGGCACTGGCGAAAAAGGCCAGCTTCAGGCTTTCGCCGGCGATGAGAAAGCGCAGGGCGAAAAGCAGAGCCACGGCCAGCACGGGCACCACGTACAGGGGCGGCATGTGGTTATAATTGTTGTACAGCGGGGTATAGGCGGCCGTGGCCATAAGAAAGACCAGAGCCAGACCGGTCAAAACCGGCCACAGCCCGGCGGCCGCGCGCAGGGCGCGGGCGTGGATCTCGCCTTCGGAGCGGATGGCCAGCCACAGCGAGCCGTGCAGGGCGAACATGACCACAAAGAACACGCCCCCGGCCAGGCCGTAGATGTTCAGCAGCGAGAACAGGTTGCCCTGGTACACGCCCTTGGCGTCAATGGGAATGCCCTGGAAAAGGTTGGCAAAAGCCACGCCCAGCAACAGGGCGGGCAGGAAGTTGCCCAGAAACTGAAAGGCGTCCCACAGGCGGCGCCATTGGGGATTGTCGATCTTGTTGCGAAACTCGAAGGAAACGGCCCGGAAAATCAGGGCGAACAGCAGGATAAGCAGGGGCGCGTACAAGGCGCTGAACATCACCGCGTACGCCTTGGGAAAGGCGGCAAAGGTCACCCCGCCGGCGGTGATCAGCCAGACCTCGTTCCCGTCCCAGAAAGGACCGGCGGCATTGTACAGCACCCGGCGCTCGAATTCGTTTTTGGTGATGAAGGGCAGCAGCGTGCCCATGCCCAGGTCAAATCCGTCCAGGATAAAGTATATGGCCCACAAAAGGCCCCAGATGACGAACCAGATGACCTGCAAAGCTTCGTGACTTAGAAATTCGGACATGTAAGTATCCTCGCGGCTTTTTGATGGTGCGGTGTGGCGGACTACAGGGCCGGTCCCTTACGGGCATACTTGCGCAGCAGGAAGATATCCAGGGCTCCAAGCAGGCTGTACACCACGATAAAGGCCGCCAGGGAAAGGCCCACGTTGGAGGCCGGCACCGGGGAAACCCCCTGCGATGTGGTCATCAGCCCGTACACAAGCCAGGGCTGGCGGCCGACTTCCGCCAGCATCCAGCCGGCCATTATGCCGATGTACGGCAGGGGAATGAACCATATGAGGATACGGGCAAGCCGCGGACGGGCGCCGATATTGCCGCGCGCCAGAAAAGCCGCCACCGCCACGAAGATGAACAGCGTGCCCAGGCCCACCATGGTGCGGAAGGAAAGGAAGGTCAGCAGCACCGGAGGCATGGCCGTTTCGGCCGTCAAGGGCTTGTACAGGGGCTTGCCGTCAGGGCCGGTGACCACGGGCTTTTGCGGGTCGTAGCCGGTTTTGGCCTTGAACGCCTCGAAATCCGCCCTGGCCTGATCCTTAAGGCCCTTTACCTCCGCGTCAAACCGGCCGTAAGCCAAAAAGCTCAGCATGCCGGGAATGGGAATGGCTTCCACAAAATTCTTTTGTCCGGCCTGGTCCGGCACCACCAAAAGGTACATGGGAACGGACTTGCCCGTTTCCCAGTGCGATTCCATGGCCGCCAGCTTGGCGGGTTGGTCGCGCGCCACGATCATGCCGTGATGGTGGCCCTGCACGGCCACGGCCAGGGCCAGCACCAGCGCGCAGACGGACCCCAGCTTGAAGGAGCGGGTGAAAAAGTCCACTTCATTCTTGCGAAGCAGATGCCAGGCTGAAACGCCCATCAGGAAGAACCCGGCAAGCATCCACGAGGCGAAGATAGTGTGGAAAAACTGGCTCCAGGCGAATTCGTTGGAGATAACGTCGAAAAAGCTGGCCAGCACGGCTCTTCCGGATTCCGGATCGATGGAATAGCCCACGGGATGCTGCATCCAGCCGTTGGCCAGGATGATCCACACGGCGGAAAGGTTGCCCGCGACCGCCACGGCCCAGATGGCGAAACAGTGGGTCTTTTTCCCCACCTTGTCCCAGCCGAAGTGCCACACCGCGATGAAGGTGGATTCGAGGAAAAAGGCCAGCGTGGCCTCAATGGCCAGCAACGAGCCGAAAATGTCCCCCACGAATTCCGAGTACTGCGCCCAGTTGGTGCCGAACTGAAATTCCAGGGTAATGCCGGTGACCACGCCCAGGGCGAAGTTGATCAGGAACAGCTTGCCCCAGAACTTGGCCATGCGTTTGTACTGCTCGTTGCCGGTGCGCACGTAGATAGTCTCCATGACGGCAAGCAGCACCGACAGCCCAAGGGTCAGCGGCACGAAAATGAAGTGAAAAAATACGGCCACCGCGAACTGAAGCCGCGACAACATGACGACATCCATACGACACCCCTTTGTCAGGGGGAGGCGACCCTCCCCGTTGCAGCTTGTAAAACCCGCCAAAAATCGTTAATGACTCCTATTAGTATCAAGGAGACTAATAGAAAGCAATGGCTTAGCTTAGCAGAGTGGTATAAAATAAGGAACACTTTTTTATGGTTCCGTCCTTAACCCGGCGATATTTCAGAACCAACCCCATTAAGGATATCGCATGCCAGCCTTTGCTTCCCCCTTATTGCCGCGGTTGCCCGCGTTGCTCTGCGCCCTTGCCCTGGCCGTTTCGGGCTGCGCCGCCTCCGGCGCGGGCGGCAAGGCCGGCCTGGAGGGCTCTTCCGCTTCCGCCGGGCCGCCCCCCTTTTCCGTCCCCCGCCCGCAACGGATCTCTCCCGCCACGCCGGGACAAAACGCCATTGCCGCCACGGGTGACAGCGGTCCCGCCACGCCGGGACAAAACTCCATTGCCGCCACGGATGACAACGGCCCCGCCACGCCGGGACAAAAGACCCCCGACAGCGCCCCGTATGCCGAAGGACAGCTTGTGCTGCCGGACGGCAGGCCCCTTGCGGACGCGGATTTCGCCTCCTTTGCCTCGGGGGCGGGATATATCCTGGCGGGCGAAAACCATGACAACCCCGCGCACCACCTCGTCCAGGCCCGCCTGCTCGGCCTGCTGGCCCAGGCGGGGCGCAGACCCATGCTTGGCCTGGAGATGGTTCCCGCCCGGCTGCAAGCGACGCTGGATCGCTTCAACGCCGGGAGGCTCTCTCTGAAAGCCCTGCCGGAGGCGCTGAACTGGCGGGAAACCTGGGGATTCGACTTTGCCCTGTACCGGCCGGTCTTCGAGGCCGCGCGGCGGGAACATTCGCCTGTTTACGGGCTGAATGTGCCCCGCTCGCTGATAGAGGCCCTGCGCCGCGCGGGCGGATCCGATCCGGGGGCCTTCGACCTGCCGGAAGAAGGACTGAGCCGCACCATCCTTTCCGGAGCTCTGGCCGCGCTGCCCGCCGGGGAAAAACGCTTTTTGCCCACACTTATCCTGCCGCCTCCCGAAGAACAGTCCCGCCGCCTGCTCCGCGTTTTTTCCGCGCACACGGGCATGGCGCCGGGCACGCCCGGGCGGGAGAACTCCGCGCCCGGCGGAGCGGCCGGCTCCAGGCCCGCCCTTCCGCCCGAAAACGCTCTCCCCGCCGCGCCGGAAACGCCAGGCAAGACCGCCATGCGGGAAACCCCGGACAAAACCGCCATACCGGAACGCTCGACGGACCCGCTGTTCCGCCCGGACGCCCCTGCTTCCAAAAAGACCGCCGCCGCGCCCCTTTCCCCGGAACGTTTCCTGTTCATCCAGTCCCTGTGGGATTCCGCCATGGCGGAAAACGCCGCCAAAGCGCGCCAACGCACCGGGCGGCCCATGCTCATCCTGGCCGGGGGCGGGCATGTGGAGAGCGGCTGGGGCATTGCCCGCCGTTTGCGCGTTTTCGATCCCGGCGCGAAGATTCTTCTGGTCATGCCTTTTTCCGGCTCCGCCCCGCCGGACCCCGGCGCGGCCGATCTGTTCTTTTACGCCAAAGAACGGTCCCGCCCCCGGCTGGGCATCGCCTTTGCCCTGCGGGACGGGAAGATGAGGGTGGAAGGAGTGCTGCCCGGATCCGCCGCCGAAAAGGCCGGCCTGCGGCCCGGCGACATCATTGAAGAGGCGAACGGAACGCACGTGTCGTCCCCCGCCCGCCTGCACGCCGCCGCGCAAACACTGCGCCAGGGAAAAGCCCTGACCTTGACCATACTCCGCAACGGCGAGCGCCTGGAGATAACGCTGGAGCCGGCCGGAACGCCCGAAGGGCTCCGCCCCTCGGGCTCCCCGCAAGGCGCCGCCGCTCCTTTATGAAAGAATAACCGGAGGGCTCCGCCCTCCGGACCTCCCGCAAGGGACTGGCGTCCCTTGACCCTGTATTTTAGGGCAAACGGCGCCTGCCGGAAGCCTCCCAACTCACGCCGCAGCGCGGCTCCCGGCGCACGTCTCGCCCTTAAGGACAAAAAGCTCGGAGACCGCAACGGAGCTTGAATCCGCTGAACCCGACGCTACGGGGCCGCGACCTGCGGTACTTTCCACCAAATAGGTGGTCAGTTCGGCGGGCACGCCCGACGCCACGGGGCCACGACCTGCGGTACTTTCCACCGGCCCCTCACGCTGCCGCGCGTGAAGGAGCGGAGTCCGACGCCGGACGGGCGCGGATCGGGCGTTTTGTGGGGGGAAGGAAGGTAGGCCCGCGCCCGGAAGGACGGCGGCGCAGCGACTTCTTGGGGGTTCAGGGGGATCCCCCCTGACGCGCGGGGGTTGGAAGGGGGCCGCCGCGTAGCGGCCCCCTTCCCCTCGCGGAGCGTCCACCGGCCGAATGACCGGAAACACCCGGTCCGAAGGACCGAAAAGAAACACCCGGTCCGAAGGACCGAAAAGAAACTCCCGGTCCGAAGGACCGAAAAGAAACTCCCGGTCCGAAGGACCGAAAAGAAACTCCCGGTCCGAAGGACCGAAAAGAAACTCCCGGTCCGAAGGACCGAAAAAATATCCGGCGCAAGCCGCAAAAACTCCCGGCCCTTCGGGCCGGGAAAAAAACTTCCGGCGCGAGCCTGGAGAAAACACGGCCCGAAGGGCCGAAAAAAACGCTTCCGGCTTTACCTCCGGAAGCGCCCAGTTTTTCGAAGAAAACAAAAATAACTACGCCTGCACGGCACCTCTCCTGCCGGGGATGACAACCACCCCGGCAAGCCCGATCAACGACATGCCGGAAACACACAACCCATCCCTCATGTCGCGCCGGGACTGCCGGGTTCCGGCCGCGCTCAGGGCGGCGTCCCTCCAGACCGGCGAAAATCCTTCCCCGGCGACAGGGGCGGGGTCCAGCGGCATAAAAGCCGCTATATGCGCGTCGCTGCCGGGTATGGCCCGGGCGTAAACCACCTGTTCCAGGGACGCCTGCCCCCCGGCCGGGCCGGACAGGGAAACCCGCATGAACCCGCCATGAAGGGCCATCTCGCGCGTGGCCTGCACGAAGGCGGTGCCGCGCAGATCCAGGGCTTCGGCGAAGTCCATGCCCACCGTATCCGGAGTGCGGGGAGAATGCAGCATGCGCGTACCCTGCCAGGCGGTAAAATATACGTCCGCTCCCAAATCGAAGGTCACGGAGGACAGGGCGCTGGCAAGAACGGCGGTCCGCGCCGCTTCGTCGTCAAGGGAAACAAGCGCCCCGCCAAGCCCCAGCGCCAGACTGTCCACGCACGAGCGCAGCAGATCCGCCCGCCGGACGGAAAGCACGGAATCAGGCACCTTGCCCGAAGAGGCGGAGGAAGGCTCGGCCACGGCCCTGGTCACCGACGGCAGCAGCACGGAAAGGCCCGCCCCCATCCACAGGCAGGAGAAGCCGGCGGCCAGCAGAACCCCGGCAAGAGCCACGCGCCAGCGCGGCAGACGGGAAGGAAAGATCAAGGGTGCGACACTCATCGGACTTCCGGGCCGCCGGCTGTGAAGGGACGCCGCGAATGCGGCGGATGTCGGAAAAACGGCGGCCTGAATACCTTATGCACGATCCGGGCCAGGAGCGGGCTTGCAAAAGTCACCGCGCCTGAAGGCGCGAACCGCGTGAGTTATGAAATGACCCGGCTTCTACTTTTCTTTTTTGCGGCAGTCCGAGCACACGCCGTACAGATACATACGGTGCGAGGTAAGGGTGAACCCGTGCCGCCGCGCCAGATCTTCCTGAAGGCGCTCGATCTTCTCGTCCACGACTTCCAGGTTTTTCCCGCAGGACTTGCAGATGAGATGATCGTGGTGGGTGTCGTCCACAATGGGCTCGTAACGGGCGATACCGTCGCCGAAGTGCATTTCTCTGGCCAGTCCGGCTTCGCACAGCAGTTTCAGGGTTCTGTACACGGTGGCCTGGCCTATGCCGCTGTCCGCCTTGCGCACCTGATCGTACAGTTCTTCCGTGCTCAAATGGTTGTCGGAACTGAAAAAAACGTCGACGATGGCCCGCCGCTGGGGGGTATTTTTCAGGCCGTGTCCCGCGATATAGTCGGCAAACACGCGCATGGGTTCACGCATTAGGATGACCTGCCTGGTTAAAGGATGGACGCCCGGAATCCTGGTCTGCTTGTTTTCATAGCCTTTTTTGCCGTGCCCGCGCAAGCGCAAACCGGACCCGGCGGCGGAGCAAAGGCTGCTTCGCCGTTTGCGGCGGCCTTTTGAACGAAGCCCGAAGCGCCATTACGCCCGGCCGGTCCGCTGCCGAAGGTTGCGCGCCGTTGGGGGTTCTGATAACGTACCTCCGGTTTGCGCCATCAGCCCGACAACCCCCGACAACCCCAAGAGGTATTGGTATGGTCTTCAGATCCCTCTCCTGCGCTTTGGCGGCTCTTGTCATTTTTGCGGCCGGGTCCGCCCTTGCCAAAGGCGAACATTACGTCAACGGCATCGACGCCAACTATCCGCCTTTCGCCTTTCTGGACAAAAGCGGCAAACCCGCGGGGTTTGACGTGGAATCCATGGACTGGATCGCCAAAAAGATGGGCTTCACCGTGGAACACAAACCCATGGACTGGGACGGCATCATCCCCAGCCTGCTGGCGAAAAAAATCGATATGGTCTGTTCCGGCATGAGCATCTCGCCCGAGCGCAAGGAACGGGTGAACTTTTCCAATCCGTACTGGAGCATCCGCAAGTACCTGCTGGTGCAGGAAAAAAGCAAGCTGACCAAGGACGATCTGCTTAAGGGTGGCAAAAGCCTGGGCGTGCAAAGCGGCACCAACGAAGCCGAATACCTTAAGGAACACCTCGGCAAGGACGGCTGGAACTACACCCTGAAGTTCTACGAGTCCCCGCCCCTGGCCATCGCCGACCTGGTGAACGGCCGCATCGACGGCGCGGCCATCGACTCGGCTCCGGCGGACGAAGCCATGCACAAGGGCAAGAAGCCGATCAAAGTCGCCGGCGACTTCGCCGAACCCGACGATTTCGGCGTTGCCGTGCGCAAAGACGACGCCGCTTTGCTGGAAAAAATCAACAAGGGCTACGAGTTGCTGAAAAAGGACCCCTATTGGGAGGTCCTCAAGGCCAAATACATCAACAAATAAGCGGGCGCCTTTTTCCGTCTGGACGGCGTCAGAAGTATTTTCCCTCAGGGGGGCAGGACCAAAGAGTCCAGCCCCCCGTCGGGAAAACCCTTCTTCCTTGCCGGACGAAAAAATCCCCCCGCTTATCCGGCTTAGAGCGGATCCGTTCCTTGCCGGCGTCCGGCGCCGCGTTGCGAAAGGGGCATCCTTATACACCCGCGCGGAAAACGGACGCCCGTCAGGGCGGAGGTTTTCAAGCGGGTTGGCAAGTGCCCCGGGCGGTTTTTGTGAAATGATGCAATTTTTTTCGCGGGCAAGGCGGGGGTTCGTTTTTCAAAGAGACGGCCTTAAGGCCTTCTCCGAAGAAAAACGGACCACCAACGAAGCCCGCGTAAAAAAGGGCAGTTTCGCAAAAAACGCCCGGCTGTTCGCCACCACCACCACCAACAACAACCCCTCGGCCACGCCCGCCCGCGCCCGGGCGCGCCGCCCGCAACATCAGCAGCCATAGCCACCCCATGCAGGACTCCCTTATTTCCATACTTATCGCGGCCGGCCCCACACTGGCGACCGGCGCCTGCGTCACCATCGGCACTGTGCTGTGCGCCATGCTGCTGGGCCTGACGCTGGGCGTGCCCATGGCCGTGGGGCAGGTCTACGGCCCGGCCCCGGTGCGCCGCCTGATCGGACTGTACGTCTGGTTCTTCCGCGGGGTGCCCATTCTGGTGCTGCTGTACCTGTTCTATTTCGGCCTGGCCTACCAGCTTGCCCTGAATATTTCGCCCTTTGCGGCCTCCTGCGTGGTGCTGGGCCTGACCAGCGCGGCCTACCAGTCGCAGATATTCCGGGGGGCCATGCTGTCCCTGCCCGCCGGGCAGCTCAAGGCCGCCCGCGCGCTGGGCATGAACGACATTTCCGCCATCGTGCACATCATTCTGCCCCAGGCCCTGCGCCTTTCCATTCCCGGATGGTCCAACGAATATTCCATCCTGCTCAAAGATTCCGCCCTGGTGTCGGTACTGGGCACCATGGAACTGATGTTCCTGGTCAAGGCCATCGCCACCAGCACCGAGCGGTTCACCGCCCTGTACGCCCTGGCCGCCGTCCTGTACTTCATCATAACCTTTCTGGGAGTGCGCCTGCTGCGGCTGGCGGAAAAGGCCTGCCGCATTCCCGGCTACTCGCATTTGTAAGGGCCTGTAATGACCAATCCTTCGCCTTCCGCCCCCGTTGCCGCAAACGTCCCCTCCGGGGCCGCTTCCTCCGCCAGGGCCGACGCCCCCGCGTCCGCGGGCGCCGTTTCCGGCGCGGCGTCCCCCGCCCCCGACGGCGGCGTCCCCGTGCTCAGCGTGCGGGGTTTCAGCAAAAGCCTGGGCGGCAGGCGCATTCTTAACGATGTCTCCCTTTCTTTGAACAAAGGCGAGATGAAGGTGGTCATCGGCCCTTCGGGCGCGGGCAAAAGCACGCTGCTGCAATGCATCAACTACCTTATCCCGCCTGACGCGGGGCAGGTGTTTTTGAACGGCGCCCTGATCAACCCGGCGGAAAAGCGCGAACTGTATTCCCTGCGCGAGCAGGTGGGCATGATCTTCCAGGATTTCAATCTGTTCGATCATCTTACCGCCCACGACAACGTCAGCATCGCCCTGCGCAAGGTCAAGGGCATGAGCAAGCGCGACGCTTCGTTGCGCGCCATGATGGAGCTTGAGCGTGTGGGCCTTTCGCGCCGCTCCACCCTGTACCCGGCCGAGCTTTCCGGCGGGCAAAAGCAGCGCGTGGCCATCGCCCGCGCCCTGGCCATGGACCCGCAGGTGATTTTGCTGGACGAGCCCACATCGGCCCTTGATCCGGAACTGGTGGGCGAGGTGCTGGCCGTCATCCGCGAACTGGCCAAAGGCGGCATGACCATGCTGCTGGCCACGCACCAGATGGAATTCGCCCGCGCCCTCGCCACGGAAATCCTGTTCATGGAGCACGGCTCCATCATCGAACGCGGCACCCCCGAGGCTCTGCTGGCCCCCGGCAACGATACCCGGACCCAGGCGTTTTTCGCCAAGCTGGTGGCGGAGGAAGGCGCGTGCTGACCGCCGAATATTTCTGGGGAACCATCATCCCCGCCCTGAACAGCGGGCTGGTCTTCAGCATCCAGCTTATCGTGCCCTCCGCCGTGCTTGGGTTTTTGCTGGGCGTTTTCGTGGGCACGGTCCGCGTCTACGGCCCCCCGGCCGCGCGCCGCGCCGCCGACGCCTACGTGGCCCTGTTCCGGGGCGTGCCCCTGCTGTTGCAGCTTTTTTTCCTGTACTACGCCCTGCCCGAATGGGGCGTGCGCTTTTCCGCCTATCAGGCCGCCGTGCTCGGGTTTATTCTGTGCAGCGCCGCCTACCACTCGGAATACATCCGGGGCGCCTTGCTTTCCATCCGCCAGGGGCAGCTCAGAGCCGCCTACGCGCTGGGTTTCAACACCATGGAGACGGTGCTCTTTATCGTCATCCCCCAGGCCGTGCGCCGCGCCCTGCCCGGCTGCGGCAACGAAATCATCTACCTGATCAAGTACTCTTCCCTGGCCTACGTCATCACCTTCATCGAACTGACCGGCAACGCCAAGGAACTGACGGCGCGCTCCTTCCACTACATCGAAATCTACTTCACCGCCGGCATGTACTACCTTGCCCTGACCACTCTGGCCACGCTGTTTCTTAAGTGGCTGGAAAAGAAAACCCATGTGCCCGGCTTCGGCGTGCAGAAATAGGGGCTGTTCACAAATAGCTCTTTTGTCCAATAGCTGCGTCACCCGGCCCTTTTTGCTCCGGTCGAGTACCGCAAGAAGTACACTCCCTTCGCAGAAAGAGCCGGGTTCCTTGCTCTTGGAGCAAAATAGCTTATTTGGGAACAGCCCCTGAGATAAATACGATAAGGACCAACCATGACCGTAGTTACCCGATTCGCCCCCAGCCCCACGGGGCATTTGCACATCGGCGGGGCGCGCACCGCCATTTTCTGCTGGCTGCTGGCCCGCCATTTCGGCGGGCGTTTCGTGTTGCGCATTGAAGACACGGACACCGAACGCTCCAAGCAGGAGTATACGGACTCTATCCTTGCCTCCATGCGCTGGCTGGGGCTGGACTGGGACGGCGACCCCATCTACCAGTCGCAAAGGTTTCCTTTGTACAACGAGTATATCGACCGCATGATCGCCTCGGGCCATGCCTACTGGTGCGAATGCAGCCCGGAAAAGGTGGAGGCCATGCGCGAAAAGGCGCGGGCCGAAGGCGGCAAACCCCGCTACGACGGCACCTGCCGGGAACGGGGCCTCGGCCCCGGACCGGGACGGGCGGTGCGCCTGGCCGCGCCGCGCACGGGGCGGGTGGTGTTCGAGGACATGGTCAAGGGGCACATCGCCTTTGACGCCGCCGAACTGGACGACATGGTGCTGCGCCGGGCCGACGGCGCGCCCACGTATAACATGGCCGTGGTGGTGGACGACCTGGAACTGGGCGTCACCCACGTTCTGCGCGGCGACGACCACGTGAACAACACGCCCCGGCAGATACTTATTTACCAGGCCCTGGGCAAGCCTTTGCCCGTGTTCGGCCACGTGCCCATGATTCTGGGGCCGGACCGGCAAAAACTTTCCAAACGGCATGGGGCCAAGGCGGTCATCGAATACGAAAAGGACGGCCTGCTGCCCGAAGCCCTGATCAACTACCTGGTGCGCCTGGGCTGGAGCCACGGGGATCAGGAGCTGTTCACGCGCAAGGAACTGGTGGACGCCTTTGACGGCACCAGCATGAACAGCGCCGCCGCCGCCTTTGATCCGGAAAAGCTGCTGTGGGTCAACGGCCAGCATCTGCACGGCATGACGCCGGAAGCCCTGCTGCCCATGGCGCTTCCCTTTATGGCGGCCGCCGGGGTGCCCGCCGCCGACAAAGCCCTTGTCCTGCGCTGCCTGCCCCTCGCCCAGCCCCGTTCCGGGTCGCTGGTGGAACTGGCGGAACAGCTTCGGCCGCTGCTGACCCCGGCGGCGGCTCTGGCCTATGACGCGGCGGCGCTTGCCAAGGCGTGCGCGGCGGAAGGCAAAGCGCACGTGGCCGCGTTGCGGGAGCGGTTCGCCGCCCTGGAGGTCTTTGACAAAGAGGCCGCGCACGCCTGCCTGCACGGGTATGTGGAGGAAAAGGGGCTGAAGTTCAAGGCTGTGGGACCGCCTTTGCGGGTAAGCCTGCTTGGCGGGCCCGGCGGGCCGGACCTGTCCGAGGTCATGGCGGTTTTGGGCAGGGCGGAGGTGCTGGCGCGCCTGGATAGAGCCGCGACGCTGTAAGCGGCGGAACCGCCAACCCGTCTGAAAGCCTCCGCCCTGGCGGGCGCTCGCTTTTTCGCGCGGGCATAGCGGAAGAAAAAGGAACCACCATGCTTCACATCGCGGCGCTGGCGTCGGGCAACGGCACCAATGTATCGGCCATTCTCCGGGCGGTGGAGGAAGGACGCCTGGACGCGCGCGTGGTGATGGTGCTTTCCAACAACCCGGAGGCGGGCGTGCTGGAGCGCGCCAGGGCCAGGGGCGTTCCGGTATGGGCGCATTCGCACCGCAAGTTCGCCTCGCGCGAGGATTTTGACCGGGCCATGCTGGAAGCCATCAGCGAAAGCGGGGCGGACACGGTGGCGCTGGCCGGGTACATGCGCATTCTCAGCCCGCTGTTCGTGCGGGCCTTTCCCGGCCGGGTGCTGAACATCCACCCGGCGGTGCTGCCCAGCTTTCCCGGCGCGCGCGCGGGGACCGACGCCCTGGCCTACGGGGTACGTTTTTCCGGGGTCACGGTGCACTTTGTGGACGAGATTATGGACAACGGCCCGGTGATTATCCAGGCCGCCGTGCCCGTCGGGCAGGACGACACGGAAGAGGCCCTGATGCGGCGTATCCACGCCCTGGAGCACCGCGTCTACCCCCAGGCCCTGCAATGGCTGGCCGAAGACCGCCTGCGCGTCGAGGGGCGGCGCGTGCGCCTGCTGCCCGCGCCGGATGGAAAGGGGACCATACGGACGGCCTCCGTCTCCGCCGGGGCCGGCAGCGCGGGGGAGTTCCTCGCGCAAAAGGGACGGGAAGGCCGAATCCCTGAAGGCGAGGGCGAAAGCCCTGAACACGCGGGCGCGCACGCCCTGGCTTCCTTTGGCGTGAACGGGCGCGGGCCGTGGATGGTCAGCCCGCCCCTGGAGGAATTTTAAGGCAGCCCCCGCACGGGGGACAGACTCCCCCGAATAACGAGTCCCGGCCTATGGCCTGGAAAAGCCGTACTTCGCCAGTATCTCCTGTCCTTCCTTGCTGAGGACGAAATCGACGAACGCCTGGGCCGCCCTGGAGGTCCCGGCGTTTTTCGTCACCGCGATGGGGTAGGAAACCGGGTCATGGCCCGAAAGCACGGCGGCAACGATCACCTTGTCCCCGGCCTGTCTGGCGTCCGTGGCGTAGACGATGCCCGCCTGCACCTCGCCGCGCGACACGTAGTCCAGGGTCTGGCGCACGCTTTCACCCATAATGAATTTGGCCTGCAGGCCGTCCCACAGGTTCGCGGAGGTCAGGGCCTGCCTGGCGTAACGCCCGGCGGGCACAGAGGCCGGATTGCCGATGGCGATGCGTTCCACTTCCTTTTTGTTCAGATCGGCGGCGGAAGCGATCCTGTTTTTTTCACCGGCGGGAACGATAAGCACCAGGCCGTTCAGGGCAAAGTTCCTGCGGGTCGAGGGAACGATCAGGTTCTTGGCGGCCGCGTCGTCCATGGTCTTTTGGTCGGCGGAGGCGAAAACATCCACGGGCGCGCCTTCTTCCATCTGCTTCAGCAACGGATTGGAAGCCGCGAAGTTGGTCACCACGCTGTCGCCGGCGTGTTTGCGCATAAAGGCGTCTTTGACCTCCGTAAAGGCGTTGGTCAGGCTGGCGGCGGCGGAGACGGTGATCTCCGCCGCCCGGGCGGGCGGGGTCAAAACCGTGAGCAGAACAAGGGAAAGAAGAATGCTGCGCATGGGGACTCCTTATCAAGGGTGCGGGTTTATCCGGCAGGGTCAACTCTTGTTACTCGGGGGCTGCCGCCCCAAGTCCCATCCGGGGGCTCAATCCCCACAGACCCCTTCAATTCCGGCTAATCCGCGCTTTGCGTGGATTAGCCGGTAATGGGGGCGCAGGGGATTCAATCCCCTGCCGGGGGGCTTGGGGGACGGAGTCCCCCAATTCATAGGAACTGCTCCTTATGTGCGGGCCGCGGCCACGGCGCGCAGAGGGTCGTCTTCCGGAAGGCCCGCAGGGTCCAGACGGTCCACGGCCAGACACTCTCCCGCCCGGCCGTCCGCGTACAGGGTCATCCGATCGGCCAGAACGGCCACGTCGGCGGGGTCGTGGGTGATCAGGATGCTGGGGATGCCGGATCGCCGCATCCATTCCTTGCACTGCAGGCGTACCCGGCCGCGCAGCAGGGGGTCCAGGGCGGCAAAAGGCTCGTCCAGCAAAAGCAGCTCCGGCCCCCCGGCCAAAGCGCGGGCCAGAGCCACGCGCTGGCGTTGCCCGCCGGAAATCTGGGCCGGATACATATCCGCCAGAGAGGCGATCTCAAAGCCTTCCAGCAGATCGTCCACCCGCTGGCGAACGCTTCGCTCGCGGGCGGGCCAGGCCCCCGGCCACCAGGGAAAACGCCGCCGCGCTCCCGCCGGGGCGGCCGGGGCTCCGCCGCCAATTCCTCCGGCCCCGTGGCGCAGGCTGAAGGCGATGTTCCCGCGCACCGTCAGGTGCGGAAACAGCGCGTAATCCTGAAAGACATACCCGGCGCGCCGGTCCCGTGCCGGTACGTCCAGGCCGCGCGCCCTGTCGAAAAGCGCGCGCCCGCACAGCCGCACGTATCCGGCCTGGGGGGAGAACAGCCCGGCTATAGCCCGCAGGGTAAGGCTTTTTCCCGATCCGGAAGGCCCGAACAAGGCCAGGCAGGAGGCCTTGGCGGTAAAGGCGGTCTGCAGGTGAAAGCCGCCCGCCGGAAAACGGTGCTCAAGCAGAACATCGATCACGGCGGCCTCCACGGTGTTCCGACGCCCCGCCCACGATTTCCGCTAGCATCAGCAGCGACGCGCACAGGCCGGAGGTAAGCAGCGCCAGCATAAGGGCGCGTCCGTCGTTTCCGGCCTGAAAGCTGTCGTAAATGGCCAGGGCCAGGGTCTGGGTTTTGCCGGGCAGGTTGCCCGCCACCATCAGGGTCGCGCCGAACTCTCCCATACCCCGCGCAAAGGCCAGGGCGGTCCCGGCAAAGATGCCGCGCCGGGCAAGCGGCAGGGAGACGCGACAAAAAACCGTCCATTCCGAAGCCCCCAGGGTACGGGCCGCATCCTCAAGGATGTGGTCCACGGACTCCAGGGCCGCCCGCGCCGATCGGTAAGTCAGGGGAAAAATCACCACCGTGGCCGCCACCACGGCTCCCTGCCAGGAAAATATGAGATTTATCCCGTGCCCGGCCAGCCACGCGCCCAAAGGCCCGCGCCTGCCGATCAGCAGGATGAGACAGTAGCCTATGACCGTGGGGGGCAGCACCAGGGGCAGGGAACACAGGGCGTCCAGCCATTTGGCGCGCGAACGCGCCATAAAACGGGCAAGAAGCAGCCCCAGCGCCAGAGAGGCGAGCGTGGCGGCGCCCGCCACCTTCAGGGTAAGCAGGATGCAGAATACAGATTGCGGATCGAAAAACTCGGCCATGCGGGAAGTATGCTCCCCCGGACATATTCCCGCAACACGGACACGATTTTACCGCGGAAGGTGATTGCGCGGTGTCAACGAGTTCTTGACAACCTTCCTTCTTTTTGCATATTTTTCACCATGTCGCGCTCATGCCGTGCGCCGACGCAACAAAAAAAGCCCGTATGAACGCTGTCTCTTCCGCCCTCTTTGCCCGGCCCGCCCTGTTTTTTCGGGGAGTCTTTTATTACGGCTTTGCAAAGACCTGCGGCGGAGCGTCGGCATAATTCATCGGGAACATGCCTACAACTCAAGGCCGCAGGCGGAATGCCGGCGGCTTTTTTTGTTGACCGGCCCTGTTGCCGCAAACGCAAGGGAGAATTTCCATGCACATCGGAAAATCCATTCGTATGGAACGGCTGTTCAACCGCACCACCAGACGATGCATCATCGTCCCCCTGGACCACGGCGTGTCCGTGGGCCCCATCCAGGGCATCGAAAACGCCAGAAACGCCGTGACGGAAGTGGCCGAAGGCGGCGCCGACGCCGTGCTTATGCACAAGGGCCTGGTGCGTTGCGGGCACCGCCTGAGCGGGCGCGACGTGGGCCTTATCGTGCATCTGTCGGCCAGCAGCAACCTGGGCCCCGCCGCCAACTCCAAGGTGCTGGTGGCCTCGGTGGAAGACGCCCTCAAGCTGGGCGCGGACGGCGTTTCGGTGCACGTGAACATGGGCGACACTTCGGAAGGCTCCATGCTGGCGGATCTTGGCCGGGTGGCGCGCGAGGCCGCCGACTGGGGCATGCCCCTCCTGGCCATGATGTACGCGCGCGGCCCCATGATCACCGACGCCTTTGACCCCAGAACAGTGGCCCACTGTGCCCGCGTGGCCGTCGAACTGGGCGCGGACGTGGTCAAGGTGCCGTACACCGGCGACATGGAAAGCTTTGCGCGGGTGGTGGAAGCCTGCTGCGTGCCCGTGGTCATCGCCGGGGGACCGAAAATGGATTCCACGGCGGACTTTTTGCAGATGGTTTCCGACTCCATGCGGGCCGGGGCGGCCGGTCTTTCCGTGGGCCGCAACATCTTTCAGCACGAGCGGCCGCGCATGCTGGTGGCCGCGCTGTCCGGCCTTGTGCACGCCAACTGGACGGTGGAGCAGGCCCTTTCCGTGGTGGGAGAAAGCTGATGCGCGCCGTTTTGTACAAGGCCGTGCCCTGGCGCAAGGAAGAAGTGACCCTGGCTCTGGAGTCTGGCGTGGACGGACTGATCGTGCCCGACGAACAGGCTGAGGCCACACGCGCCCTGGCGCGCTGTTCCGTCATCCCCGCAAGGCAAACCGTCTTCGTCAGGCTGGATAAAAAGGCCGACGAGGAACGCGCCGCCGCCCTGGCCCGCGAAAGCGGCGCGGCCTCCGGCGCCCCGCTGGTGGTGCTTGAACGGGGCTGGGAGATCATCCCCCTGGAAAACCTGCTGGCCGCAACGCCCCGCATCGCCGTGGAAGCCGCCGGCCGGGAAGAGGCGCTTTTGGCCGCCGGGGTGCTGGAACGCGGCGTGGACACGGTGGTCGTCCCGCCCGAAGGGCTTTCGGCCCTCAAGGATATTGTGGCCGCCCTCAAGTACAGCCCGCCGGACCAGCCCCTGGCCGCGGCGGTCATCACCCGCATCGCGCCGGCGGGCATGGGGCACCGGGTATGCGTGGACACCACCAGCCTGCTGCGGTCCGGCCAGGGCATGCTGGTGGGCAACTCCGCCGCGTTCACCTTTCTGGTGAACGCGGAGACGGAGCGCAACGAATACGTGGCAGCGCGCCCCTTCCGCGTCAACGCGGGCGGCGTGCACGCGTACGCCCGCATGCCGGAAGACCGCACCGCCTACCTTGAGGAACTGCGCGCCGGCAGCGAGGTGCTCATCGTGGACCATACCGGCGCGTGCGGCATAGCCACTGTGGGCCGGGTCAAGGTCGAGCGCCGTCCCATGCTGCTGCTGGAAGCGGAAATCCGCGCGCCGGAAACAAAGGGCCGTTCCGCGCAAAACGCCGGACAGGCCCCGGACCGGACCGCCGGCCAGGGCGCCGGGCAGCCCGCCGGAAATGCCGTGCGCGGCACCGTGTTTTTGCAAAACGCCGAAACCATCCGCCTGGTGACCCCCGGCGGCGTGCCGGTAAGCGTGGTGAACCTCAGGGAAGGCGATACCGTGCTGTGCCGCGCCGACGCGGCGGGCCGCCATTTCGGCATGCGCATCACCGAGGACATTCAGGAAATCTAGGCGATACCACCATGAACGACAACGATACCTTGAGCGGACTGCGCGGGGCCATCAGCGCGGTGGATGCGCAACTGGTGGACCTGCTCAACCAGCGGGCCTCCTTAAGTCTGGCCGTGGGCGAATACAAACGCGGGCGCCCCGACGCCGCCGTGTTCCGCCCCGGGCGCGAAGCGGAACTGCTGCGCCGCCTGCTGGAACAAAACAAAGGCCCCCTGCCGGACAGCCACCTGAGGGCCATTTACCGGGAGATCCTTTCCTCTTCCCGCTACCTGCAGCGGCCGCAGCGTGTGGCCTTTCTGGGACCGGAGGGCACCTTTTCCCACGTGGCCGGGCGCGTCCTGCTGGGCAGCCTGGCCTCATTCCACCCCCAGCCCAATCTGGCCGGGGTATTCAAAGCCGTGGAAGAAGAGGACTGCGATATCGGCGTGGTGCCCCTGGAAAACTCCCTGCAGGGCAGCGTGGGGCAGAGCTTCGATCTTTTTTTGCGGCACACCCTGCATATCAGGGCGGAAACGTTCTGCCGCATCCACCACAGCCTGCTGTCCGGCGAACGCGATCTGGCCTCGGTGCGCGTGGTCTATTCCCACCCCCAGCCCCTGGCGCAATGCTCCGGCTGGTTGCTGCACAACCTGCCCAGGGCGCGGGTAGTGCCTATGGAAAGCACCGCGGCCGCCGCCCACCACGTGGTGAACCAGCCGGAAGCAGCCGCCATAGCCCACGGCTCCCTGGCCGAAACGCTTGGGCTGCACGTGCTGGCGCAGGGCATGGAAGACCAGCCCAACAACTGGACCCGCTTTGTGATCGTGGGGCGCACCCCGGCGGACAGACCGGGAACGGACAAGACTTCGCTGATTTTTTCCGTTTCCGACAGGCCCGGCAGTCTTTCCGAAGTGCTGCTGCTTTTCGCCCGGCGCGGTATCAATCTACGCAAGCTGGAATCTCGTCCCCTTATGGGAGAAAGTTGGAAATACGTTTTTTTCGCCGATCTGGAATGCGACATCTATGAAGAAGCCTATGTGGGCGTGCTTGCGGACATGAAAAATCATTGCCACAGTATCCGAGTGCTGGGCAGCTACCCTGCCGGTACGCGCGAATAACGGTATCATATTCCCCGATTCTGGTACCGCAAACCCTTACGCCAGAAGGGCTAACGTTTTTTTGTTGCTTTCTCTCCAGGCTTCTGTATAGTAAAAGCATGTATGTTGCACGGGTAGTTTGAATAACAAACGTCGTTCTTGGGATATCTTCCATATTCCGCTGTCGCTGCAACTCTCTCGTATATCCCAACAATAATACACGTGCACATCATATCGAGCGATCATCATCAGTGCCGTCTTTTCACACTCTACCAAGGAGCCCCACATGGAGAACCATCTTAAAGAAGCGTTGGAAATCGTCAAGGCCCAGGCCGGCGTCCGCGTTATGTCCGAGGAGGAAATAACCGCCATGGTGCGTAAACTCGCTGAAAGCATCAAAGGCATCAGCGAAAACTGCGAACTTCCCGCCGAAGAAGACACCGCCGGCATCGATCCCAAAAAGGCCATCAAAGAAAAGTCCATCACCTGCGTGCTTTGCGGAAAGTCTTTCAAGATCCTTACGCAAAAGCATCTTGCTTCCCACGATCATACCCCGGAAAGCTACCGCGCGCACTGCGGCTACAAAAAGGGCACCCCCCTGGTGTGCAAGTCGCTGCAACGCGAGCGCCGCAATAAAATGAAAGAAATGCGCCTTTGGGAGCGCCGCGGCCAATAAACGGAAAATCCTCGCCGCCAACGTCCATGCAGATCGCAGACTCTGACCGGCGCGAGATTATCCGCTGTCTCCGGCAGGGCATCCCCCTGCCGGAGAAGTTCCGTTTTCTTCTTTTTCCCACCCCGCTTGATCACGAGCTTGTCTGGCAGGGAAAAACCCGCGCCGTTCGCGAGCATGCGGTCCGTTTCCGCACACTGGGGGCGGAAGCCCTTCTGGAGCCGCCCCCCGGCTCCCAGGCCCCGCCCCTCTCCCCTTCCCCCGTTCCATCCGCTTCCCCGCCCTTTTCCGCGCCTTTCTCTCCGTCTTCCCACCCGGACTCCGTCTGGCGCGATACGCTGATTCTCGGCGACAACAGCGCCGTTCTCGCCTCATTGGGGCACGAGCCCTTCCGCTCCCGCATCAAAGGGGCCGGGGGCATCCGGCTTATTTACTGCGACCCGCCCTTTGCCGTGGGCGCGGACTTTTATCTTTCCAGCGGCGGAGAACAGAACGGGAAAGGAAAAGGCGAAAAAAATCCGGCGCAACCGGGGCGAAAAACGGCGCAAAACACCGCCGCGGCCCGCCTTGCCTATTCCGATACCTGGGGACCGGGAAAAAGTGCCTTTTTATCCATGATGCACGAGCGCCTGCTGCTTATGCGGCGCGTCCTTGCCCCCCGGGGCTCCATTTACCTGCACTGCGACTGGCGCACCTCGGCCCTGCTGCGCCTGCTTATGGACGAGGTTTTCGGGGCGGAGCGTTTTTTGGGGGAAATAATCTGGCACTACACCGGCGGCGGCAGGGCCAGACGCTGGTTTTCCCGCAAGCACGACACCCTGCTGCATTATGCCGCCTCGGACCAATGGACCTTTAACACCGACGCCGTGCGCGTGCCCTACAAAAAATCCAGCGGCTACGCCAGGGGCGGCATCGTCAGCGCGGCCGGCAAGCGCTATTCGCCCAACCCTCTGGGCACCCCCGTGGACGACGTGTGGGATCTGCCCATCATCAACCCCCTGGCCCGCGAACGCCTGGGGTATCCCACCCAGAAACCCGAATCCCTGCTGGAACGCGTCATCCTGGCCTCGTCCGACCCCGGCGATCTGGTGGCGGACTTTTTCTGCGGTTCCGGAACAACCCCCGCCGTGGCCCGCCGCCTGGGCCGCCGCTGGCTGGCCGTAGACAAAAGCGCCCCCGCCGTGGAAACCGCGCGGATGCGGCTTGCGGCGGATGCGAAAGAGGGTGCGGGATTTGATGTGCTGGAGTGCTGCGGGGACCCGGACCCGCCGGCGGCGGCCCGGGAAACGCCGGACGCCGAACCTGTTTGACCACCGCCGCGTTTGACTCGCCCGCCGTTTACGGCTAACGCTTCCGTAAGATGAAGGCGAAACCGTTTTTAAAATGGGCGGGCGGCAAGTACCGCCTTCTGGAACGCATTCTGCCGGAGCTTCCGGCGGGCGCGCGCCTGGTGGAGCCCTTTGCCGGCTCCGCCGCCGTCTACCTGAACGCTCCCTTCAAAAAGGCCCTGGTTTGCGACGTCAACAGGGACCTTATCGGCCTTTTCCAGATCCTTCAGGCCGAAGGCGGCTCCTTTATCCGGCGCTGCCAGGCGCACTTCACCCCCGATAACAACGCCAGGGATCGCTACTACGCCCTGCGCGACGCCTTCAACGCCTCCGCCGATCCAAAAGAACGCGCCGCCCTTTTTCTGTACCTGAACCGCCATTCCTTCAACGGGCTTATCCGCTACAACTCCAGGGGCATCTTCAACGTGCCCTTTGGCCGGTACGCCCGGCCCTACTTTCCCCTGGCGGAACTGCACGCCTTTCTCGACAGAACGCGGGATACCAAAACAGAATTCGCCGTTCTGAACTTCCGCGACGTCTTCTCCCGCCTGCGGCCCGGCGATGTGGTCTACTGCGACCCGCCCTACGTGCCCCTTTCCCGCACCGCCAAGTTCACCGCCTACACGGGCGTTTCCTTCACGGAAAACGACCAGCGCGACCTGGCCAGTCTGGCCGCCCACGCCTGGAAACGCGGTATCCCCGTCATCCTCAGCAACCACGACACCGAGGCCGTACGCTCCCTGTACGCCGCCGCCCGCCTGCGCCGCTTTGCCGTGAACCGCTCCATAAGCTGTAAAGGCGACCGCCGCTCCCGCGCCCCCGAACTGCTGGCCGTGTTCAGGTAAGTGTAAAATACTATAAGACGAGCCGCACTCCTTGATATAAAAGCAAATCCCTCGGCAAATCGATTGCCGGGGGATTTGTCGTTCATTGCTTTTACTGTCACCGTCGCGTGGGATCGGGCGGATGTTTTGTCCGGCAGGAAAAGAGTTTTTCCTTTCGGACAAGCACCCCGCAAGGGGGTGGATTTTCGTGCCGGACAAGGAAGGCGCGGGTTTTTCCGGAGGGGGCTGGACTCTTTGGTCCATGACCCGGAGGAAAAACAAGCCTGACGCGGTACGGCGCGAAAAGACGCCCCCTTGCTAAGCCCAGGGGAGAAGGGGCTTGAGGTGCCTGATCAGATCGTCGCGCAGCTCTTCTTCCTGCAGGGCGAAGTAAATGTTGGCGGTGAGATATTCCGCCCAGTCGCCCACGTCGAAACGCATGCCGCGTATTTTCACGGCAAGCAGGCCCCGGCCGTCGGCCTGGCCCTGCAAGGCGTCGGTAAGCTGTATTTCGCCGCCGTGGCCCGGCTGCACCTTGGCCAGATGACCGAAAATGTCGGGAGTAAGCACATAGCGGCCCACAATGGCCAGACGCGAGGGGGCCTCGTTGACCTTGGGCTTTTCCACCAGCTTGTTCACGCGGTAGATGCCGGGAGAAATCTCGTCGCCCGCGATGATGCCGTAACGGCTTACGTTCTCCTGAGGCACTTCCATAACGCCGATGACCGGCAAGCGCTCGCTGCGCGCCACTTCGGCAAGCTGCGCGATGCCCGGCGTCATGCCGAACATAAGGTCGTCGCCCACCATGACGGCAAACGCGTCGTCCGAGCTTACCACGTCCTTGGCGCACATCACCGCGTGGCCAAGGCCAAGCTGTTTTTTTTGCCGGATGGAGATGATGCGAACCATTTCCGCCACCTGGCGGATGACGGCCAGCTGCTCGAGCTTTCCGGCGCGCTCAAGCACGCCTTCCAACTGGAGGTTGTAGTCGAAGTGGTCTTCGATGACGTTTTTGTCGCGGTTGGTGATGAAGACCACGTCCTCGATGCCCGAGCGGATGGCTTCCTCGACCACGTACTGCACGCCCGGCTTGTTATAGACCGGAAGCATTTCCTTGGGGATGTTCTTGGTGGCGGGCAAGGAACGCGTACCCCAACCGGCGACAGGGATGACCACTTTGCGTATGTTCATAATACCCCCAGGAAAGTTACATCGTTGACCGGCGGCGGCGGCAGAGGCTTTGCCGCGCGAATGCCCCGAGACGTTGCGTTTTTGAAACTACCTTTAATGCAGGGAACGCCGCACCGTGTCGGCGATGACCGTGGCCAGCCTGCGCACCTGCGTGTCGTCTTCTCCTTCCACCATGACCCGCGCCAGGGATTCCGTTCCGGAATACCGCAGCAGCACGCGGCCGCGGCTTTGCAGTTCTTTTTCCGCCGCCTCGACGGCGGCGCATATTTCCGGCACGTCGTCAAACGGCATCTTATTCTTTACAGGTACATTTATAAGGGTTTGCGGGAAAAGACGCAACAGCCCGGCAAGCTCCGAGATGGGCTTATTTTTTTCCCGCATGATGCGCAGCAGTTGCAGCCCTGCCAGCAGGCCGTCACCCGTGGTCCCGTATTCCATGAACACCAGATGCCCCGACTGCTCGCCGCCCAGCAGGGCTCCACGCTCGCGCATGGCCTCCACCACGTAGCGGTCGCCCACCGCCGTGCGCACCAGACTGCCGCCGTGCTCGCGCATGAACACCTCAAGGGCCATGTTGCTCATGACCGTACCCACCAGGACGTTGCCCGGCAAGCGGCCCTTTTCCATCATGTCCAGGGCGCAGATGGCCATGATCTGGTCGCCGTCCAGCACCGCGCCGTTTTCGTCCACCACGATCAGCCGGTCGGCGTCGCCGTCAAGGGCCAGGCCGATGTCGGCCCGCGTTTCCCGCACCTTGGCCGCCACCACGTCGGGATGGAGCGAGCCGCACTGGTAGTTGATGTTCAGACCGTTGGGATCGATGCCCAGGGCCACCACGTCGGCCCCCAGTTCCTTCAGCGCCATGGGAGCCACCTTGTAGTTGGCGCCGTGGGCGCAGTCGATGACCACGCGCAGGCCGTCCAGGGTAAGGTGCGAGGGAAAGCTGTTTTTGATGGCCACGATATAGCGGCCCGGCGCATCGTCAATTTTGAAAGCGCGGCCCACCTTGTCGGGCGCGGGGTAGTCCCATTCCCAGGAGGAATCCAGCACCATGTCGGAAATGATGTTTTCCACCTTGTCCTGCAGCTTGAAGCCCGAAGAGTCGAAAAATTTGATGCCGTTATCCTGAAAAGGGTTGTGCGAGGCGGAGATGACGATGCCGAAGTCGGCCCGCATGTTGCGCGTCAGAAAGGCGATGGCCGGCGTGGGCAGCGGCCCCACCAGGAATACGTCCATACCCGAGGCGCAAAGCCCCGCCGTAAGGGCGTTTTCGTAAATATAGCCCGACAGGCGGGTGTCCTTGCCTATGACCACCCGGTGCCGGCGCTCGCCGGTGCGGAAATACGAGCCGGCCGCAAGGCCCAGGCGCAGGGCCAGATCGGGCAGCATGGGGTGGGAGTTCACTGTGCCGCGGATGCCGTCGGTGCCGAACAGTCGTGTGCTCATAGCCTTCTCTTGTTGGAAAGGTCATTTTGGAAAGGTCATTACAGGATGTTGAGCCCGGAATTCCCGGGCAACAGCGGGCGGACGCGCCCCGAAACGGCGGCAAACCAAGCCCCTACCGGCGGCCGGGATGCTTTTGCTCCACGGTAACGGAAACAGAGCCGGGCTCCACCTTTACCAGTTCCGCGTCTTCGGGCAGGCGTACGTGCACGGGCAGACTGTAGCTGCCCAGATCGCTGGAAGGCAGGACCACCGAAGCGGCGATGCCCTCGTTTTCGCCGGCGCCGGCCGCCTGCGACACGGGCAGGGACAAGGTTATGCGCACCCTTTCCGGCCGGATGAAAAGCCCCACGGACGCGGGCGCGTGCGCGGACACCGCGCGGGTTACGGAGATCGTCTTGCGTTTCAGCCCCACACGCAGTTGCACGGCAATGTCCGAGGGCGTCGCGTCAACCCCCTGGGGCAAAACAAGGGGCTGGCGCGAATCCTGAACGCCCGGCCCCGTGCCGTTGGCCAGGGGCACGGCCAGGCGCAGGTTCTTCATGGGTTCCACCAGCGAGGTGGGACCGCGCACGGAGACCACGTCCGGCGTCAGCTTTACCTGCGCCACAAAATCGGCGGGCAGATCGCCGCGCACGTCGGCCTCTACCGGCAATTTCTTTTCGGACACGGTATCCACGTCCAGCCGGACGCTCGGGGGAATGACCTCCACCACCTCCACCCCGCCGAAACGGAACATATCCGGCTGAATAACCAGGGTATTCACCCCTTTTTGCAGCGAAGAAAGGTCCATGGAGATCGGAAAATTGTTGCCCCGTATGGATCGCAGCAGGCC
Organism: Desulfovibrio sp.; assembly: GCA_031549405.1. Lineage (GTDB taxonomy): Bacteria > Desulfobacterota > Desulfovibrionia > Desulfovibrionales > Desulfovibrionaceae > Frigididesulfovibrio. The sequence goes on along the minus strand of JAVBPV010000035.1, from coordinate 28,081 downwards.
CACGGAACCGCGCACGCGCACGGAAACCTTGTCGATAAGACCGTCGCGGATGATCAGGCCCGAAGGCACGCCCCGGTAGTCGATGCGCACCTCGACCAGAGATTCGACCTTTTCGCTGCCGGTCAGGCTGTACCAAAGAGCCACGGCCATGACCAGGGCAAGGAGCAGTTCGCGCCAGCGCAGCTTCATATTTTTCTCTCCAGTGCGGAAGCAAGCACCCGGGGCAGCTTGGCCTCGTCCAGGGGGCCGGTAAGCCTGCCTTCCACGGCGACGGCGGCCACGCCGCGCTCTTCGGAAACAACAACCACCACGGCGTCGGATTCCTCGGTGATGCCAAGGGCGGCCCGGTGCCGGGTGCCGTAGTCGCGTTTGGCCACGGCCGTGGACAAGGGCAGAATGCAGCCGCCGGCCAGGATGGTCTCGCCGCGCACCACCACCGCGCCGTCATGCAGCGGACTGTTGGGCCAGAAAAGGTTGATGAGCAGCTCGCGCGACAGGCGCGCCTCCAGCTTTACCCCGCGCTCCATGGTATCGCCCAGGGGCATATGGCGCTCAATGACGATAAGCGCCCCGATCTTGCGCTGGGCCATATACTGGGCCGCCTCGTTGATGATGGCGACGGAAGGATCTTCACGTTTTTTGCGGAAAAAGGAAAGGCGATGCGCCCCGATGGTCGACAGGGCGTGCCGGATGTCGCGCTGAAACACGATAATCACCAGCAGAAGCAGCGAGCTGAGAATGTTGTCCAGAATCCAGCTTAAGGTGTTCAACCCCAGCCAGCGCGAAGCGATATACACAGCGATGATGATGATCAGCCCGTAAATGGCCGTCACCGCCCGCGTTTCCTTTACCATCACAATAACGTTGAAAAACAGCACCGTCACCAGCGCGATATCCAGAATATCGCGCCAGCCCACGTTGAATGATGCAAGAATGGGCATATCCATAAAACGTCCAGTGGCGGTTGATGATGCCTTTTTACAATTGGGGCGGCGCCCCTTCAATCCCAAAAGCTTCCGCCATGCGCAGGGCGGCACGGGCGGCGGGCACATTGTGAACGCGGTGTATGTGCACCCCTTTTGCGGCAAGCAGGGCCACGGCGGCCTGGGTGATGCCGTCGCGGTCCGGGTCCGGCAGGCCGGAAAGGGCGACCAGCGAACTTTTGCGCGAAACGCCGTAATACAGCGGTCTGCCCAGGGCGGCAAGACAGTGCGCGCCCGCAAGAATATCTATAGTATGCGCCAAAGTTTTGCCAAAGCCAATACAGGGGTCGAGAGAAATACATTCTTCCGGAAGCCCCGCCCGGACAAGGGCGTTCAGGCGTTCCGTGAAATGACGCCTGAGAACGTCAAGGACAGGGGCGGCGTAACGGGGGGCCCTTTGCATGACCCGGGGGCGGGCCGGGGAATGCCCCAGCACATAGCCGGGCCTGTGCTCGGCAAGGACGCGGTCCATATCCGGGTCGAACAGACCGCCGGAAATGTCGTTGATGATGTCGGCCCCGGCTTCCAGGGCGGCGGCGGCGGTGCCCGCGCGCCAGGTGTCGACGGAGATGAAAAAAGGGCGCCCGCCGGCTGCCTCGCGGCGCAGGCGGACGGCGCCTTCCAGCACGGGCATGAGGCGGCGCAGTTCTTCCGCCCGCCCTATTTCCGAAGCGCCGGGCCGGGTGGATTCGGCGCCAAGGTCGGCCATGTCCGCGCCCTGGGCGGCAACTTCGGCCACCCTGGCCAGAGCGGCCTCGGGGGAGAAAAAGCGCCCCCCGTCTGAAAAAGAGTCGGGGGTGATGTTGACGATGCCGGCCACAAGAAAAGGGGCGGGCGTGAGTTGCCCGCCCCCAGCCAGCCGCCAAAGGGGGCCGGCAGTGCGCGTTGCGGAAAGGGCCATGCGGAGTTTACCGGGCCTGCCCTTTGCCGTCCGGGCCGGAATCCTCGCGGGCGTCCGGCTGGTCCTTTTCACCGGAAACGGCCGGCGCGTCCGTTTCGCCGGAAGCCGTTTCGCCGGAAGCGGCGGGACGTGAGGCCGCCACCGCCGCCCCGAGGGGCGAGCGGGCAGGCGAGGCCCCGGAAGAAGCCCCGGTTGCGGGAGCGTTTTCTCCCCGCGGGGAGACGGAGGATTCGTCCCGGGGAGCGGGGTCCGGCCGCGCCGGGAACGTTTCGCCGGAAGCGGCGCCCCGGTCCGTATGCACATGTATCTGGAAGTCGCCGCCGCCCGCGCCGGAAGCGGTCTGGCCGTCTCTTTGGCCGTCCCCCTGGGTATCCTTCTGAATGTCCTGGGGGGGACGCGGTTCGTCCCGTTTGCCGTCCCGGTTCTGGCCGTCCTTGCCGGAGTCCTTGCCGGGCCTGTTGTTCTTTTCCTCAAGCGGGGGCAGCGGGTCGCCGCGCATGATGCTGTCCACGTCCTGGGAGGTCAGGGTTTCACGCTCTATGAGGGCATCGGCCATGCGGTGCAGAATATCGATGTTCTCGCGCAGCAGGCGTTCGGCCGTGGCCATGGCGGTGTCTATAAAGCGTTTGACCTCGGAATCCACCAGGCGGGCGGTTTCTTCACTGTGGTCGCGGTTGGCCACCCATTCACGGCCGATGAACACTTCCTGGCTTTGCTCGCCGATGGCCATGGGACCCACGGCTTCGCTCATGCCAAGCTGGCAGACCATGGACCGGGCGATTTTGGTGGCCCGCTTGATGTCGTCGGAAGCGCCCGTGGTGTAACGGTTGAAGATGATCAGCTCGGCCGCGCGCCCGCCGAAAAAGATGACAAGCCTGTTTTCAAGCTCGGTGCGGCTGCTGCTGTATTTGTCTTCCTCGGGCAGGGACATGGTCACGCCAAGCGCCCGGCCGCGCGGAATGATGGATACTTTGTGGATAGGGTCTGTCTCGGGCAGCAGCTTGGTAAGGATGGCGTGGCCGGACTCGTGGTAGGCGGTATTGCGCAACTCCTCGGGCGACTGCACCATGGTGCGCCGCTCCTTGCCCATCAGCAGCTTGTCCTTGGCGTTTTCGAAATCCCCCATGTTCACCGAGTCCTTGTTCTCCTTGGCGGCCATAAGGGCGGCTTCGTTGACCAGATTTTCCAGGTCCGCGCCGGAAAAACCGGGCGTGCCCTTGGCCAGCACGTCCAGATCCACATCGTTGTCCAAAGGGGTGCGTTTGACGTGCACTTCAAGAATATGCTTGCGCCCGCGGATATCCGGGGGCGGCACCACCACCTGGCGGTCAAATCGGCCGGGCCGCAGCAGGGCCGGATCAAGCACGTCGGGACGGTTGGTGGCGGCGATGAGGATAACCCCTTCGTTGCCTTCAAATCCGTCCATTTCAACCAGCAGTTGGTTCAGGGTCTGCTCGCGCTCGTCATGGCCGCCGCCAAGGCCCGCGCCGCGCTGGCGTCCCACGGCGTCGATTTCATCGATAAAAATAAGGCAGGGTGCATTTTTTTTGCCTTGTTGGAACAGGTCGCGCACACGCGACGCGCCCACGCCCACAAACATTTCCACAAAATCCGAACCGGAAATGGAAAAGAAGGGGACGCCGGCCTCGCCGGCCACGGCCTTGGCCAGCAGGGTCTTGCCTGTGCCGGGGGGCCCCACCAGCAAAACGCCTTTGGGAATGCGCCCGCCAAGACGGGTGAATTTTTTGGGGTTGGACAAAAAGTCCACGACTTCCGTAAGCTCTTCCTTGGCTTCGTCAACGCCCGCCACATCGTCAAAGGTCACCCGGGCCGACTCCTGCGAGACCATGCGCGCTCTTGAACGGCCGAAGGACATAGTCTTGCCCCCCCCGCCCTGCATGTTGCGCATGAAAAAGACCCACACCAGAATAAGCAGAATCATGGGCGCCCAGGAGGTCAGGAAAATGACGTACCAGGGCGAGTCGTCGGGCGGACCGGCCTTTACGGAGATGCCGCGCGACAGCAGACGCTCCACAAGTTGAGGGTCGTTGGGGGCGTAGCTGGAAAAGGGCTTGCCCCCGCTGAGTTTGCCGGAAATTTTCTGGCCGTTGATGACTACGTCGGTGATTTCCCGGTTATTCACCTTTTGCAAAAAGCTAGAGTAGGTAAGCTCGTCGGTCTGGCCGGGCTGCTGGTACAGCATGTTGAAAACCACCAGCATAAACAGTCCCACAAGAGCCCATACGAAAATACTGCGTTGGTTCAATGCGTCCTCCGAAGGAAAAACGGACATACCCTGCTTTTTACGGGCGATGCCGTGACTCTCACAAGAAAAAAAGCGCGAATCGAAATTATCATGTTGCCGGAAGCGCCGGTTTGCGCTACTTTGCGCTCTCCCGGCGCGCATCCTTAGCGCCGGAAAATTCCCGAGGAAGCGCTTCGTCACCGGTGTGGCGCCTGGTCTTCAAAACCAGTGGGCGGCCGATGGCCGCCGGTAGGTTCGACTCCTATGCGCTTCCGCCATCTCCCCCGCTATTACAGTTTAGCGTTTTTACGCCATAGCGCAAGGACCAATTCACAAAGTTTCCCCGCCGGAAGACGCCGAATCAAGAACCAGCGCCGAAAAGGCTGTCCGCAATCGGGTTATTTTGCTCCAAAAACGGGGAACCCGGCCTTTTTGCGAAGGGAGTGCACTTTTGTTGTGCTCGACCGCAGCAAAAAAGGCCGGGGGACGAAGCTGTTGGACAAAAGATCCCGATTACGGACTAATAGCCCACGATGGTGGACATGACCTCGGGCCGGTGGAAGTTGAACTCCACCCGGCTGTTCAGGGCCGCCGCTCCCGGCATGGTCGAAGGCTGCTGGGGCCTGGTGTCGGCGTAAGCCACGCTGCGCACGAACTTGGCCTTGATGCCCTTGTCGATGATGTAGCGCACGGCCGAGTTGGCCCTGGCCGCCGACAGCTCCCACTTGGAAGGGTAGTTGGGCGCGCCTGTTTCCGACGAATCCGCGTGCCCGCGCACCACAAGATAGACATTGTAGGTCTGCATGACCTTGACCACCTCGTTCAGCACCGCTTGCCCCTGGGGGGTGAATTCCACCGTGCCCGGCTTGAACATAAGGTCTGCGGTAATGTGCAGCAGCACGCCCACGCCGTCGGAGGTGATGCCGCTGGAGGCCGAGGGCATGGCGTCTTTAAGCAGAAACTTCTGCAGGGCCTGGGCGATGGCGTAGTTGGACTGCTCCACCTCATTCATTTTGAAGTCGCGCGTGTCCAGCTTGTCCACATACTGGATAAGCGGGTTGTTGGACACGCTTACCGGCGAAACGACGTTGGACGAGTACTGCGCATCGGCCTGAAAATACCCGGCCAGCCCCTTGAGCGTCTCTTTGGGAACCATGTTCAGAATCCACATGAGAAGAAAAAAGGCCATCATCGCGGTAACAAAGTCCGCGTAGGCCACTTTCCATGATCCGCCGGCCATGGTGCCTCCTGAAAAACACTCAGGGCGTAAAAACGCCCTGAGTGAACATTTTAAGGTTCTAGCTGCCCTTAAGCTTTTGCTCCATCTCAAGGAACGTGGGGCGAAACGCCAGGGGAATGGCCCGCCTGCCGTACTCCAGGGCCACAATGGGAGACGAGCCGCGCACCGCGGCGGCCACGGCCTCGCGAATGGCCCGGAAAAACAGGTGCCGTTCGTTGGCCAGAGTTTCCATCTTGGCGCCAATGGGGCCGATAAAGCCGTAACAGAGCAAAATGCCCAGAAAGGTGCCGATAAGGGCCGCGCCGATGTGGTGGCCCAGCACTTCCGGAGGCTCGTTGATGCTGCCCATGGTGACGACAACGCCCAGAACGGCGGCCACGATGCCCATGCCGGGCATGGATTCCGCCATGTGCGCGATGCTGTGGGCGGGCAGCATTTCTTCCTCGTGCATGGCGCCCATGTCCACGCCCATAAGCTTGTCCAGTTCGCCCGCGTTGCCTGTGGTCAGATACACCCGCAGGGTGTCGCCGATAAAGAAACAGGCCGCCTTGTCCTTGGACATAAGGGGAAAGCGCTGGAACAAGGCGCTGGATTCGGGCTGTTCAATGTCTTTTTCAATGCTGATGATGCCTTCGCGCTGCATTTTGGCGAACAAGCCGTATAGAAGCGCCAGCATTTCCATGTACAGACCCTTGGAAGGGCCGTTCTTGAAAGCATGTCCCAGTCCTTTAAGGGCCAGCTTCAACGTGAAGGAAGAGTTGGAAGCGATAAAGGCCCCGAACCCGGCCCCGAAAATGATAAGCAGTTCCGCCGGCTGAAGAAGCATGCCGAAGGGCCCGTTCACCATGGCGTAGCCGCCGAGAATCGAGCCGAGAACAATGACGAAGCCGATAAAGATAAACATACAGCGGTCACCTTTGGCGGCGCGGCGCGGCTGGAAACACAGCGCGGTTTTGCACCCTGCTGTTGTGAATATTGGGAAAAGCGGGCCATACGTAGATATACGCGGATGTATATATCGGACGGCACACTCTTATTCACCATACTAGCCCGCTTCCGTCAAGCCGGAAAGCCCAACAGTACGGTATTTTTGCTAAATCAGCCCGTCGTAATCAGACTTCTCATCTTCTCCCGTATGCTCGCCATATCAATTCCCGTACGGCGACGTAAAAGCTTTGCCGGGCCGTGTTCCACAAAGGCGTCGGGCAGGCCCAGACGGACGATGCGCTGTCCGCGCAAGAGTCCCGCGTCGCTCAGGTATTCCAGCACGGCCGAGGAAAAGCTCCCGGCCAGGCAGCTTTCCTCAAGCAGCAACAGGGTGTCGTGGGCGGCGGCGATTTCGGCCAGTTGGGCCTCGGGCAGGGGTTTGATCCAGCGGGCGTCAAACACGGTCACGTCCGCGCCGCTCTCGGCGGCCAGCCCGTCGGCGGCAAGCAAGGCGGGCGCCACCCGGCTGCCCGCGGCGACGACGGCAAGCTTTCCCTTGCTCCGGCGCAGAAACTCCCCCTGTCCCACAGGCAGGGGGCGAAGTTCCCGGGGCAGGGGCGCGCCCGTGCCCAGCCCGCGCGGGTAGCGCAGGGAGAACGGACCGCCGTGGGCCAGGGCCGTGGCCAGGCCGAGTTGCAGTTCGGCCTCGTCCCGGGGGGCGAACATGGTCATGTGGGGGATGTGGCGCAGGTACGCCACGTCAAAGGCCCCCTGGTGGGTGGGGCCGTCTTCGCCCACCAGCCCGGCCCGGTCCAGACAGAAGGTCACGGGCAGCCGTTGCAGGCACACGTCATGCACAATCTGATCATAGGACCGCTGCATAAAGGTGGAGTAAATGGTCACAAAGGGCCGCAGACCCTGGGTGGCCAGGCCCGCCGCGAAAGTGACGGCGTGCTGTTCGCAGATGCCCACATCGAAAAACCGTTCGGGAAAACGGCGGGCGAACTCCCCAAGCCCCGTGCCCTCGGGCATGGCGGCGGTGATGGCCACCACCCGGGGGTCCTGTTCCGCCAGGGCGCACAGGGCGGAGCCGAAGGCTTCCGTATAGGTGGGGATGTCCGAACACGACGCGGTCAGGCAGCCCGTTTCCGGCTCGAACCCGCCCACACCGTGGAAGTGCACGGGATTTTCCTCCGCCGGGGCGTATCCCCTGCCCTTGCGGGTCAGCACGTGGATCAGCACGGGCCGGTCCAGGGTGGCCGCCAGGTTGAAGACCTTCTGCAGTTCCTCGATGTTGTGGCCGTCCACCGCGCCGATATAGTTGAAGCGCAGGGCCTCGAACAGAATGCCGGGGGTGAAGAAGTTTTTGAAGCTGTGTTTGCTGCGGCGGGCGATTTCCATCAGATCCTCGCCGATGCCGGGGATGCCGGTAAGAAAAGTCTCCACCTCGCGCTTCACCCGGCGCACCCAGCGCGCCGAAAGGTTGCGGCTCATGAACAGGGAAAGAGCTCCCACGTTTTTGGCGATGGACATCTCGTTGTCGTTGAGGATGACGATAAAGCGCCTGCCTTCCGCCCCGGCCTGGTTCAGCCCCTCGTAGGCCAGGCCCGCCGTCAGCGAACCGTCCCCGATGACCGAAAGCACGTGGTGGTCCCCCCCCGCCAGATCGCGGGCCACAGCCATGCCCAGGGCGGCGGAAATGGAGGTGGAAGAATGCCCCACGCCAAAATGGTCAAAGGGGCTTTCGTCCCGGTTGGGAAAGCCGCTGATGCCGTCTATCTGGCGCAAGGTGTCGAAAACCCCGTCCCGCCCGGTCAGCAGCTTGTAGGCGTAGGCCTGGTGCCCCACGTCCCAGACTATCTTGTCGCGCGCGGGGTTGAAGACCGACAGCATGGCCAGGGTCAGTTCCACCACGCCGAGCGAAGGGGCGAGATGCCCGCCCGTGCGCGACACCGTGCGCACAATGCGCTCACGCAGTTCCCCGGCCAGGCGGGTCAATTCCGCCGGGCCAAGCCCCGCCACCTGGGAGGGGTGAAGAATGCCCGGCAACAGAGGTTCCGGCGGCAGGGCGCGGGCCGCCGCGTCAGAAGCCCCGCCCTGATCGCCGGAAGGCGCCTTGGCGGAAAAAGCCACTCCGTCGGAAAAATCAACAGCTTCGTTGGTAGCAGTCACGTAAACGCCTTTAGGGGCAGCGGACGATTTGCGTTTTAGAGCAATTAACGAATGAAATTAGCTGGTTGCTCTGCAAGGATTTGTCCTCAAATCCTTATCACGAAAGAGGCGCAGGCGGGCTTTGCTCGCCGTTAAGCGACTCTTTCAGGTGTAAAACGCTCCAGGGGACACGGCTCCCCAAAACGCAAATCGCCCGGCTACCCGCCGGATATTTCTTGATTCGGCGGAACCAGGGCCTCACGATACCCTGTTCACGGTATATTCCGCAAGCCCCCGCAAAAGAGCGGCCGCCTCGCCCGCATAGAGGGCCAGCGCGTCCGCGGCCTTTCCGGCCTGTTCCCGCGCCATGCGGCGGCTTTCTTCCAGACCCAGCAAAGAAGGATAGGTGGTCTTGCGCAGGGCCGCGTCGCGCCCCACCGCCTTGCCCAACTGTTCGGGCGTTCCCGTTTCGTCCAGGATGTCGTCGGCGATCTGAAAGGCCGTTCCCAAAAAGGCCCCGTACCGGCCCAGGGCTTCCACATCCCCCGCCCCGGCGCCGGCCAGAACCGCTCCGGCGACGCAGGGCGCGCGCAAAAGCGCCCCGGTCTTCATGGCGTGCATGCGGGCCAGTTCCTCCAGCGATACTCCGCTTTTGGCCGTATACCGCATGTCCAGGGACTGCCCCCCCACCATGCCGCAAGACCCGGCCGCCAGGGCCACCGCGCGCGCCGCCGCCAGAACGCGCTCCGCCGGAATCCCCCCCACCGACAGCATAAAGCCGAAAGCGTCCGTCAGCAGGGCGTCCCCGGCCAGAATGGCCGTGGCCTCGTCAAAGCGTTTGTGGCAGGTGGGCTTGCCCCGGCGCAGGTCGTCGTCGTCCATGGCCGGCAAATCGTCGTGAATCAGCGAATAGGTATGGATGCATTCGATGGCTCCGGCAAAAGGCATCACCGCCGCGCCCTCCAGGCCGAACAGCCGCGCCGACAATACGCACAGCACCGGGCGGATGCGCTTGCCCCCGGCCAGCAGGCTGTATTCCATGGCCTGGAGGAGAAGGGGGGGAGGCGTTTCCCCGCAAGCGGCCCGCAGGCAGCCGGAAAGCCAGCTTTCCACGGCGGCCGCCTCTTTTTGCAAAAGCGCCTTGACCTCGGTCATGGCAAGGGCGGGGGAAAAAGCCGGGGAGAGGGCGAAAGAAAAATCCTGCATGGTGCTCCTGCCTTATCGATAGTCTTTCGATAATTTTACGACAAGGGATCAATCGAATCGTCCGGGGCGGCCATTGTCCGCAAACGCCTTGGCCGCGCGATGCAATTCCCTACGCGCCGCCGTCGGACAGGTCCGTTCTCGGAACGAATTCCTCGTCGCCGCCTTCGCCGCACAGACGGATTTCGTTGCGGGCCTCCTCCAGCATGGCCTTGCACGAGGCCGCCAGCATGCGTCCTTCCTTGTACAGGGCCACGTTGCGCTCCAGGGAAAGGTCGGCCCGCTCCAGTTCCTGCACAATGGAGGCCAGCCGCTGCATGCGGGCTTCAAAATCCGGTTCGTTCTTTTTTGCCATGAGGATGTCCTGCAATATATTTTTTGAACAGCGCCCCGCCGGGAGAGGGCTGGTTTGCCGTCAGGCGGAGCTTCCGCCGGGAGAGGGCTGGTTTGCCGTCAGGCGGAGCTTCCGCCGAGAGAGGGCTGGTTTGCCGTCAGGCGGAGCTTCCGCCGAGAGAGGGCTGGTTTGCCGTCAGGCGGAGCTTCCGCCGGGAGAGGGCTGGTTTGCCGTCAGGCGGAGCTTCCGCCGGGAGAGGGCTGGTTTGCCGTCAGGCGGAGCTTCCGCCGGGAGAGGGCTGGTTTGCCGTCAGGCAAGGAAGGCGAGCTTTTTGCGATGGGGGCTGGGCTCTTAGGCCCTGCCCCCGGAGCCAAAAACGAAGCCTGACACCGCATCACGGCAAACCAGCCCTCTCCCGAGGGGGGTTTACAGAGCCGGCAGGGGGAATATAAGGTGTATTTTTTCAGAACGCAAAATTTTACCGGAGGCCTTTCGGCATGAGCCAGTTTCCACGAATGCACCGTCTGCCCCCTTACGTCTTCGCGGTTGTCGGAGACCTTAAAATGCAGCTCCGCCGCCAGAATATCGACATTGTCGATCTTGGCATGGGCAACCCGGATCTGCCCACTCCCCAGTTCATCGTGGACAAGGTCATCGAGGCAAGCGCAAAGCCGGTGAACCACCGATACTCCGTCTCTCGCGGCATTCCCAACCTGCGCAAGGCCATCTGCGACTGGTACGCCCGCCGCTTCAACGTGGAGCTGGACCCGGAACGCGAAGCCGTCGCCACCATGGGCGCCAAGGAAGGCCTGGCCCACCTGGCCCTGGCCATGCTCTCGCCCGGCGACGTGGTTTTTGCCCCGGATCCCACCTATCCCATCCACACCTACGCCTCCATCATCGCCGGGGCCGACGTGCGCCGTATCCCCATCGGCCGGGGCCGCGACTTTTTCGAGGATTTGCTGGTGGCCACCAAACAGACCTGGCCGCAGCCCAAGCTGCTTTTCATCAGCTACCCGCACAACCCCACCACAGAAGTCACCACGCCGGAATTCTTCCAGAAAATCGTCGATTTCGCCAAAGAGCACAAAATCTACGTGGTGCACGATCTGGCCTACGCCGACCTTGCCTTTGACGGCCACGTGGCCCCCAGCTTTTTGCAGGCCAAGGGCGCCATGGATGTGGGCGTGGAGTTCTTTTCCATGTCCAAAAGCTATTCCATGGCGGGCTGGCGCGTGGGCTTCTGCGTGGGCAACCGCGACATGGTCCATGCCCTTACCCGTATCAAAAGCTACCTGGACTATGGTATTTTCCAGCCCATCCAGATAGCCGCCACCGTGGCCCTGAACGCCCCGGACGACTGCGTGAAGGAAATCTGCGACACGTACCGCCAGCGCCGCGACTGGCTCATCGACGGTTTGAACCGCATCGGCTGGCACGTTCCCCCGCCCAAGGGCACCATGTTTGTATGGGCGCAGATTCCCGAGCCCTTCCGCCACATGGGGTCTGTGGAGTTTTCCAAGCTCCTGCTGCAAGAGGGCCATGTGGCCGTTTCGCCGGGTCTGGGCTTCGGTGCCCACGGCGACGACCACGTGCGCTTCGCCCTTATCGAAAACCAGCACCGCACCAACCAGGCCGTGCGCGGCATCAAAAAGGTGCTGTCGGAAGGAGGCGCGTAATGATTGATTCCGGATCTTCCCCCGCCCCGCAAAAGCCCCTGATCCTCGGCGTGGCCGGTTTCGGCACCGTGGGTTCGGGCCTTATCCGCGCCCTTACGGAAAACGCGCCCGTCATCCTGGCCCGCACGGGCCGCGAGGTGCGCGTCAAAACCGTCCTGGTGCGCGACACGGCCAAGGCGCGCTTCTATGCCCTGCCGGAAGGCGCGCTTTTGACCGCCGACCCGGCAAAGCTGGTGGAAGATCCGGAAATCGACGTGGTGGTCGAGCTGATGGGCGGCGTCGAAGCCCCCAAGCTGCTTATTGAAAAAGCCCTGGCCGCCGGAAAGCATGTGGTCACGGCCAACAAGGCCCTGCTTGCGGAAACGGGCAACCACCTGTTCGCCCTTGCGGCGGAAAAGAACCTGCATCTGGCCTACGAGGCCAGCGTGTGCGGCGGCATCCCCATCGTGCAGACCCTGCGCGAAGGGCTGGCCGCCAACGAGGTGCGTTCTCTGGTGGGCATTCTTAACGGCACCAGCAACTACATCCTTTCGGAAATGACCACCCGGCATGTGGATTTCGCCTCGGCCCTCAAGGACGCCCAGGCTCTGGGCTATGCCGAGGCCGACCCCACCCTGGACATCGAAGGCGTGGACGCCGCCCACAAACTGGCCCTGCTTATCCGTCTGGCCTGGGGCGTGGAGTACCCCTTTGCCGAGATGCCCGTACAGGGCATTTCGCGGGTGTCCGCTGTGGACATAGGCTATGCGCGCGAGTTCGGCTACCGCATCAAGCTGCTGGGCTACGCCCGCCTGGTGGGCGACACCTTGTCCGCGGGCGGCATCGAGGCCGGAGTGCGCCCGGTGCTGGTGCACGAGACCCTTCTGCTGGCCCGTGTGGGCGGAGCCTACAACGCCGTGCGCATTGAGGGCAATGCCGTGGGGTCCGTGTTCCTGCACGGCAGGGGCGCGGGCGACATGCCCACGGGCAGCGCCGTGGCCGCCGACGTGCTGGCCGTGGCCAGGGGCGCGCGGCCCAACAACACCGGCTTTGTCCATCTGCCGCCCAGGGCCAGGGTCATCCCGCGCCTGGAATCCCAAAGCCATTACTACATCCGGCTGCAGGTCGTGGACGCGCCGGGGGTGTTGCGAGACGTGGCCGCCATTATGGCCTCCAACAACATCTCCATCGCCCAGGTCATCCAGAAGGAACAGGGCGGCAACCACCCGCCCCAGGAAGGCGCCGCCCGCAAACAGCCCAGCGTGCCCTTTATCGTCATGACCCACGAGGCCCCCGCGGCGGGCGTGCACAACGCCCTGCAAACCCTGTCCAGACTGCCCATCGTGCTGGAGCCGCCGGTGCACTACCGCGTGCTGTCCAAGCCAAGCTAGCATTCAAGCGGCTTTTGCCCTCGGGCCGCGTCAAAAAGGCTTTTTGCTCCGGGCCGGGTACCACAAGAGTACTCTCCCCTCCGCGAAAAGCCTTTTTTCCGGCCGGAACCAAACATACGCTCAAATGCCACAGAGCCCCGGCAAAGGTTGCGGGACAAGCCCCCGCGTTCTACCCCATTTCCGCACCGCGCTGGATGAGAGAGTACAGGTATTCCCCGTAGCCGGTCTTGGCAAGGGGTCTGGCCAGGGCAAGCATGTCCTCCGTGGAGATGTAGCCCTTGCGCCAGGCGATTTCCTCCAGGCAGGCCACTTTGAGGGCCTGGCGCATTTCCACGGCCTGGACAAAGGTTCCGGCGGCCAGCAGGGAGTCGTGGGTGCCGGTGTCCAGCCAGGCCACGCCGCGCCCCATGACTTCCACGCGCAGTTGCCCGGTCTTGAGGTAGACGTTGTTCACGTCGGTGATTTCCAGTTCGCCCCGCGCGGAAGGCCGCAGTCCGGCCGCAATGTCCGCCACCTGTTCGTCGTAGAAGTACAGACCGGTGACCGCGTAGCTGGACTTGGGTTTGGCCGGTTTTTCCTCAATGCTCAGGGCCTTGCCGTCGGGGCCGAACTCCACCACGCCGTAGCGCTCCGGGTCGCGCACATGGTAGCCGAAGACCGTGGCCCCCTTCTGGTGCGTCATGGCGCGCAGCAACTGCTTGTCCATGCCGTGTCCGAAAAAGACGTTGTCCCCGAGGATAAGGCAGGTGTTGCTGCCCTCTATGTGGTCTTTGGCGAGGAGAAAAGCCTGGGCGATGCCCTCGGGCCGGGCCTGCTCCACATAGGAGAACGAGCAGCCCAGCCAGCCGCCGTCGCCCAAAAGGTCGCGGAACAGGGGCAGATCGCGCGGGGTGGAGATGACGCACACCTCGCGGATGCCCGCCAGCATCAGCACCGACAGCGGGTAGTAGATCATGGGCTTGTCGTAGATGGGCATCATCTGTTTACTGACGCTGCGCGTAAGAGGGTGCAGACGGGTGCCGGAACCTCCGGCAAGAATGATTCCCTTCCAGGGCTTCATGGTATCCTCGCGGGTAGTGGGTGATGCGGGGCGCCCCCCGGCCCTGCGCCGCGCGCAAAGCGACAGGGAAGCCGCAGGGCCCATCTTCTGGGCGCGCAGCAGGATTTTCCGCCGCGCGCGAACTCCGGCGAAAGATCCGGAATACGGAACTTCCGCAATACTCTTCGCATGTTTACACGCCGGATTCAAGAGATTGGACGCCGAAAGCGCACCGCCCCTCAGGTCCAGACCTTATTAAAACGCCTCGGGAACCGGCTTCGCCGCGGGGTTATGCCGCATGCCGCAGCCACAGCGCGGCATTGCCATGGAAGAACGCCGGGCCTTGCATAGCCGTGCCGCGCGCGGCAAAATCCCTGCGGCATTGATGGCAGAAACGCCGCCCGCCCGGCATCGGCCGCGAATGCCTTGACAATTCTTCGCCCCATACGATATGAGCATCATCTTACGGCGCGCCGCCCCGCGTATGGGACCGGCTTCGCCGCATGGAGAGGTGTCCGAGTCGGCCGAAGGAGCGCGCCTGCTAAGCGCGTATACGGGCTTAAACCTGTATCGAGGGTTCAAATCCCTCCCTCTCCGCCAGAATATTCAAGGGGTTGCCGTTAAACGGCAGCCCCTTTTTCTTTGGCGGCGGAGTCATCATTAGTGATTTGATTAGTGATGGACTCAAAAATCGTCGCGGCGCCCACATCCACCCCAAGGTCGTGCAGGTAGATTTCCGTGGTCTTGAGGTTGCTGTGGCCCAGGATTTTTTGCGCCCGGCGGGGGTCGTTGAAGTGGGTGGCCACGTAGTGGCGGAGACTGTGCGCGGTGAAAAGGGCGATTTCCGCCTTTTCACAGACGTTCTGGAACAGGTATTTTATCTCCCTGCTCTGGCGGGAGTGGCCCATGCCGGTCAGGGGGTTGGTAAAAACGTGCTCCTCGCCGCCGGTGCGCTGTCTGTCCAGGCGGGCGAAGATTTCCTTCAAGGTGGGGGAAAGGGCGATCAGGCGCGCCTCCCTGTCTCCTCCCCGGCGCTTCGAGGTCCACAGGCGGACTGTGCCGCGCGTAAGGTCCACGTCCTCCCACCGCAGTTCCCGTAGTTCCGAAATTCGGCCGGCGGTATGCAGCAGGGCAAGGATGAAGTCCTTTTCAAATTGGGTGGCTTTTTCCAGGGCGCTCGCGATGTGTTCCTTGGGCGGAACGTAGCGGACGTGTCTGGTCACGGAGAAGGGTTCCACCTGGCGGGCCGGGTTGCCCTGGACGTGCCCCTCGACGTTGGCCCAGGCCCAGAGGGCGGAAAGCTCGACGCGGTACTTGTTGGCGGACTTGGGGGATACGTCCTTGGCGTACTTGTTCAGGAACGGCTTGACCGTGGAGCGGTCTATATCGCGAAAGGGCGTGTCACGGCCGGCGAATTCCGCAAACTTTTTCAGGACGCTTTTTTTGTACGACAGGGTGTTTTTCTTGCGGCGGTCTTCGACGTCCAGAAGATAGAGGGTGACGACCTCAAATAAGGCCAAAGCGCTGGGCGTGGGTTCGGATATCGGAGCGAGGGCCCTTTTCCCACTGCATCGCCTCCAGCCGGGTCTTGAACCCGGCCTTCACCGCGATTTTTACGCCGTCGCGCCAGGCTTCCGCCAGATAGCGGACGCCCTTTTTCGTTTTGTATTTCGCCACCGCCATGGGCCGTCTCCATCAGGACATCTTCATTCCACAAAAAGCGGGCGGAGCGCAAGCCCGAACCTTCGCCGGCGAAGATATGGCGAAAGCGCCGCCACTTCTTGCGGAAGGTTTCCCGGCTCACCTGGAGCCGGTCGCACATCTGCCTTGCCGTCAGGATTTCCATTGCATCTCCTCCTGCCCGCTCCCCACGGCCGATTCCAACAGCCGCAGCGTGATCAGTTCCGAGCTCATGCGGAGCAGGATGCCGCGCATGTCCGGTTCGTCCGGTACCGCGGCGTGCAGCTTTTTCGCCGGGCGGCGGACCTCGCAGAACTTGCCGTTGTCTAAGGCTTTGGGCGTGCCGTGGCGCACCTCGATCAGCCCGTAGGGGCTGTACTGCTCCGCCAGGTACTCCAGGGTACGCCCGGCCAGTTCCGGCGGGACGGCGTAGAAAAAGCGGTTGGGCCGCAGCGGGCCGGGCTTGGGGAACCACTGCCGCCATTCTTCCGGCGGCATGCGGTAGTACTGGTGCTTGTCCTTTTTGGCGTCGCGGATGAAGTCGTTCCAACTGACCTTGACCTCCGCCTCCGTCATCTCCCTGCCGCTCGCGGCCAGCACGTCGGCGTTGAACGGCCCGGCCTCGGTGGCCACGGCGCGGCAGCCCCGCGTAAATCGAAAGTACATCAGCAGCTTGGTTTTTATCTGCCGGGTCAGCATGGCGGGGGTGTGGTCAACCGGCGTGGCGGTCATGGCGTCCTCTTGTTGTGTACGGTTGCGAGGGCAGTTCGGCCATGCAGGCCCTTATGAATTCTTCCGCCTGCGCGGCGTTGATTGCATTGCCGTAACCGCGCAGTCGTCCCACTCGGGCGGCAGCCCCATGAGCCAGCGGGAATGTGCCGGGTTCAACTGGCCGCCACCGTCCATCCCGGCAAAAGAGCCAGTCAGCATCTCGCCAGAGGCCGTTAACCGGGCCGGGGCTGTGTCCAGAAAGCCGATGTGCGCTTGCGACGCCAGCCCCATGTTGACCTTGCGGCCGCTGGGGTGCTGGCCCGCCATTGTGGTGTCCGGGTGAGGGCGCTTGCCCCCGTTCCCATCCGATGCCGCCGGGGTGTTCCAGCCCGCCAGGTGTACCTGCCCATCCAACTGCTCGCCCTTCGTCCTGTCCTTGTGAGGAGACATCCGCCAATCCCTGGAAGTTGGAGTGACCCACCCCGTCAGCGCCGCCGCTCCTGGCAATCTGTCCATTCCCTGCCCCGGCCCACCCTTCGGGCCGTCCTGCTGGCAGGGCGTCGGCCAGCCGCAAAGGTTCGCCGCTCCGGGCAGTTTCAGCGTCGGTTTGTCGTGGTTGCCCCTCGAGTATGTGTAGGCGCTCCCGGTCGAATCCTCCGCTATACAGGTCGGCCAGCCCGCCAGCGGAACAGTGTCCTCCAGCCTGCCACGCGGGCCGTTCAGGCGATCCGCATTCCCATAACCCTCCGGGTTTCCACCACAACGAGGCGTGGGCCATCCAGTACAATCGTTGCCGGATGTGCGGCGCACCGACGCCACATGCTGCAAAAGAGACACGCCCGACGGCGTAGCCTTCAAGTTCCAGCGATGCTTGTACAATGTCGCCCCAAGCGAGTCCGCATGGGCGCTTCCGGCGCGGTCGTCGATTCCGGCAGCTTTATGGACGTGGTGGCCGACACGGCGGCCGCGGGCGAGCGCGACGCCATGGCGCTGCTCCAGCAGGGCGACCTAGAATCCTGGCGCGCGGAAAACGCGGCCCGTAACTACGACGCCCAAAAAAACCAGGCTCTGGCGTCCAGGGTGGACCCCACAAGCGCCGTGGCTGGGTCGCTGTTGTCTTCCGCCGCCAAAATGGGCGAAAGCTATTTCAGGCTCCAAAGCTACGCCGGTTCCGCGCCGGGCGGCGGGTCCGGCGGCGATTCCGCGCTTTCCGGCCACGCGGCCAAGTCAGCGGAGGGCATCAACTTCAACATGGCTTCGGCCTGGTAGCGGGGTGATATGCGCGTACCCATAGTCAACACGCCTCTGGTCAATATTCCGGAAGGCCAACCGCACGAAAGCGCCCGCCACTCCCTGAACATGGGCGGCATCCTGCAACAAGAGGCAGGCGCCGGGGCCTTCAGCGGCGGCATCAACACCTTTGCTCCCATCGCCAGGGGGCTGGCCGACGCGGCCGACGCCACGCAAAACGTCGCCCTGCGGTTGCTGGAAGAGCGCGCCTGGGGCAACGCCCGCGACGCTTACGTAAAGCTTAACGAAAATATGGGCGCGTTCCTGAGCGGCGATTCCGCAACAAACGACCCCGGCTTGTACGGCAGGCAGGGCAGGGACGCCCTGGATTCCGTCACCACGGCCAAAGCCTGGTTTGACAAACAGACGGCAACGGCCGCCAAAGGCATGAACAAGCGCGAGGCGGAACTGTTCACGGAACAGGCCACCGCTTTGCGCATGTCCACCATGATGAGCGTGGCCCGGCATGAGGCCGCGGAGCGTAGCCGCTGGGAAACCACGTCCCTGACCACCCAGATAGGGATTGAGTACAAAAACGCCCTGGACAGCTTTACGGACGAGCGCCAGCGCGAAGCCGCCATCGCCCGCGGGCAGACGGCAGAGATGGAACTGCTGCGCAAGCAGGGCAAGGACGATGCCACCATCAACGCGGCCATAGGCAAATCCACATCCGATACCCTGGCCGGGATATTCGCCCGCCAGGTGGAGGCCAAAAACTACGATGCGGCGCGCAAAGTGTTTGATGACCCCCGTATGTCGGAGGAGGACAAGCGCAAAACCGCCGGGCTGTTCCACAAGGCCGGGCTGGAAGACATGTGCGCGGAAGCGCGGCAGGATCCGGCGGGCGTGGAAAAACGCATCCGTGCGGAACTGGGGTTGAAGGACGGGTACGACCTTGTCCCCAGTGCGGTGCGGCCTGTTTCCCTGCCCGGGCCGGTCCGCGATCTGGCCGTAAAAGAGGCGGAAGCGCAGGGCGTCCCGGCGGATCTGGTGCAGGCGGTCATTCATCAGGAAAGCCGGGGCAGGACGGATGCCGTATCAAGCAAGGGCGCGCGTGGTCCGATGCAGCTTATGCCGGAAACGGCAAAAGAGCTTGGCGTTAACCCTGACGACCCCGCCGAAAATATCCGGGGCGGGGTGACGTACCTTAAACAGATGCTGGACCGTTACGACGGGGACCAGAAGCTCGCGCTTATGGCCTACAACTGGGGGTCGAACAACGTGGACGCCTACGTCAAAACGGGCCGGGGAGCCAAGGGACAGCCGGTCCCGGCGGAAACCGGGGACTATGTGGCGGCCATTCTGGGTACGGATACGGCACAGGGCCTGCTGGAGCATGGCAATATAGATCTGACCAAGCGCCCGCGCGTGGAAAATGCCGATGGCAGCATCAGCACCGTGCGCACTATATCCGTCAACATGGACGGGCAGGAAGCGCTCATTCCCACGGTCAGCGACGACGGCCGGATCCTTTCGGATAGCGATGCGGTTGCTCTATATAAAGAGACAGGGAAGCACTTCGGCAAGTTTGACACGCCGGAAAACGCGACCGCTTACGCCAAGCGGCTGCATGAGGACCAGGAACGTATGTATGTGGGGACGGGCCCGGAAGGGGCAGGGCAGGGCGGAGGCAATGCCAACAGCGGCGTGCGCACCGCCGATTCCGACCGCGAACGGCACCTGCTGGCGACGTCCGAGGCGGATTTATTGACAGTCCTGCGCGTGGCCCAGTCCTCCCTGGTTCATCAGCAGCGCGCGGCGGCGTACGAGGCCAAACAGCAGGCCAAAGCCGACGCCGACCGGCACTATGCGGATCTGCAGGGGATTTTGGCCCCCATGCCCCTGGATGAGCGCGAAGCCGTGGGCACGACGATGATCCGCGACATACAGGACCCGCTGATGCAGGAAAGGGTGGAAAAACAGTTCAAGGCCGACCTGGAGCGGGACGTGACCATCCAAAAGGCGGAGGACAACGTATTTTCCCGCAAGTTCCGCGACTGGGTGGCGCAAAACAACCTCACTCCTTCACAGGCTCTTGCCGCCCTGCCCGGGATGGCGAAGGACTCCACACTTTCCCAAAAAGGCCGCGACGCCCTGGAAAAGGAACTTTTGGGAGAAAAAAGGGTGGAAACACCCAAAAACCGCGCCGCCCTTGATGCCGTGCGCAGGGCCATAGACAAAAAGGAAGTTACGGCCGTCGATCAGGTGGAGGCGTTCGCCTTTGACTACGGCCTTACGGACGACCAGTCCAAAAAAGCGACCAGCTATCTGAACGACGGCGGCAACAAGGGCCAACTTAAGCAGGAGCAGGTCGATCGCATCCTTAAGGGCATGAACAAGGGCAGGGGCCTGGACTATATACCCGGCTTTTACGACGCCGTGGAAAAAGCCCTGGAACCCGGCAAACCCCTGACTGATCCCATGCTGCGCAAGATCGTGGCCAACCTGATTATGGACGGGGAACGCAAAGGCGGCGGTTGGGGCTACGGCAGGGACATGAGCTACGCGCAGGCCCTTAACAACGCCCACGCCGCCGACTGGCTGCCGGACTTCAAGGATGCGGAGGAAGAAGAAGCCATCCGCAAGGAGTTTGAATCCAGGGGAGTCAAGGCGCCGTCGCGTGAGGCCATGCGCCAACACAAAAAGCACGATCCCAAGTACATGGGCCTGCCCGTAATCAAGGGGAACTAATGGATACCTTTGCGGAACAGTATACTGATCCCGTTGCCCTGACCATGGCGGCCCCGGAATTTGCGCCGGAAAACGACGATGCCCCCATTGGCACTCCCGATCTTTCGCCCGTCCATGACACCGGCCCTGATGATGACGTTTCGCCCGTGCGGACCTTCAGTACGGGGGATTCCGTTCCCCCTGTCCGCGCCGCCCTGGAGTCCGGCAGCGATCTGGACGCCGCCATGGTGGTCCGCGCCCGGACTTTGGCGCGGACTCTGGACCTGCCGGAAAATCTGGTGCGGGAGGCCCCGGAGCGGGCGACGCTGGAGGCGCAGGCCAAAACCTTGGAACAATCCCCCCGCCTGGCGGCATGGGCTGCAAAGGACCGTGGCCATGCCGCCCTGGTGCGCGACGACGCTAATCTTGCCACCGTCACCGGGGAAATTGCTAAAAAGCGGGATCAGTACGACGCCATAGAAATGGAAAGGCGCGTGCGCGAGTATGGCGGCATCGGCCAATACAACGTGGGCACGCTGGAAAAGACGGGTCGGGCCATCATTGAGGGCAAGGACAGTGTGCTGGACAGCATTGCGGGCGGCTTTTTCGCGGGGGCCGAGGCTTCCGGCATTGCTCCGGAGCACATTAAACGCCAGCGGCAACTTTTTAATGCGGAACGGGCCAGACGCACCGCGCCGGTCCGGGCTGACGGAGCGATGGAACAATATTGGCTGGACTTTATCCGCAACTCCCCGCAGTTCGCCAGTCAGGTGGTAATGGGCGCGGGTACGGGCGGGACCGGCTCCATGTTATTTATGGGCTCGCAAATCGCTGGCGGCAAATACCTGGAACTGACGGACGAGGGTGTAACCCCAGAGCGCGCCTTGGCCGCCTCCTTGATGGACGCGGGGCTGCAGGCTCCCTTGGAACAGATCGGCCTTAACAAGTTCATGGGCATATTCAAAACTTCCGGTTTCGGTAATCTCATTAAAGCAGTAGGGGTTTCCGCCGCCACGGAGTTTGTCACGGAGGCCTTGCAAAAATATCCGGAGGAAGCCACCAAAATATGGGGCGAGGCCGTTGTCAAAGGCCGTACACCGGAAGAATCCATCAGCTATTTTTTTGACAACTTCGGGCAGACCACCAAGGACGCCTTGTATGAAGGCGCGCTTGCCATACCGTACAGCCTGCTGGGTGTAGGCCACCTGCGTCATTCCTACAAAGCGGAGCAGCGCGGGCGCGAATTCGCGGCCGGGCACAACGACATCGCCGTCAAGCTGGACGACACCAACCTTAAAAAGCTTTCTCCCTCCCACCTGCAGGAGGTGCTGGAGTTTTCCGGCATGGATGAAAGCGTGGTCCTGCCCGCCAAGGACGTGCTGACCCTGCGGCAAAACGGCCTGGACCTCTTGCCCGTGCTGGAAGTGACGGAAGAACAGGCGCAACAGGCCGCCGCCATGGGGCACGGGTTGGAAACGCCCGTGGCCGCCCTGCACGCCCACCTG
Organism: Desulfovibrio sp.; assembly: GCA_031549405.1. GTDB lineage: Bacteria > Desulfobacterota > Desulfovibrionia > Desulfovibrionales > Desulfovibrionaceae > Frigididesulfovibrio. The sequence goes on along the minus strand of JAVBPV010000035.1, from coordinate 6,153 downwards.
GATGCGGGCCAGTTCAAGGCCGTGTCGGAGATAATGCGTTCCAGCCACGACGCCCCCAATATCAGAGAACTGACGGAAAATCTCGCCCGGTTCCAGGGCGACCACGAACAGGCCATGGCGGCCTTGCAAGAGATGCGGGCGGAAGAAGCCGCTTATTCCCGCGCCAGGGATACCCTGGCCGCGCAGACCCTGGCGGCCATTGAGCAACTGCCGGGCCTCAAGGCCCAGACGGTAGCCCTGGCCGGCAGCCCCGCCGCCTATGTCAACGCCTGGATGCAACTGCTGGAAAGGGGCGTGCGCCGTTTTGCCCGGCCCGGCCTGGACAGGGTGGAGCTTTTAAACCGCCTTGCCGTGCAAAGCCTGCGGGGGGAAAAGGCGGCCGCGCGGGCAAATACTACCGATACGGTTTCCCCCATGGGGGCCGCCCCGGTGGCGTCCGTTTCCGCACATACGCCTTCTGCAGCCACCTGGAGTGAATCCGTTTCACCCCAGGTAGACGACGGCATGAACCTGCGCCCGGGTTCCGCGTTTCAGGACGGCCCGGCCGCCCTGGATTACGACCCGTGGACGGATATGTCCATGCCGGAATACCAGTTGCCGCCCGTCGTTTGGGATGCGGAAACAGCGGCCATGCCGCGCGACCCGCATATGGCCGCCTACGATCAGGCATTTGCGGACGAATGGCGGGCCGCTCCGCTGCGCGACCGCTTGCCCTGGCTGGGGCAGGTCTACGGTCGCATCGACGGCAAGTCCCTGCGCAACTGGCCCGGCGCGTACAAATCCATAGGCGACAACCACGGCCGGGGCATCTTCCGGCGCAGGGGCAAGGGCGGGATCGCCGTTGACGAACTGGCGGACGAATTGGTGCGGGAAGGGATATTCCGCCCCGGCATGGGCGCGGACGATCTTGTAGAAATGCTGCGCAGGCCCAAGGAGCAGTTCGATACGCTGTTTCAGGATGCGGCGGGGCAAAAAACGGCCAGGGTGGCCGTAATCAATCAAGAGCTTATCCCCTCGCATATCAAAAAGATCGGCCAGTTGCGGGACTGGCTTTTGGAAAGATATTCGGAGCTTTCCCTTTCTATTGATGAAAGCGGCAGGATAGTGGAGGTCAGACGCCCGGCGCAGGCCCATGTCAGAGATGACGGGGCCGTCGTAAAGCTGGGCAAAAAGGGCATAACGGGCGGCCTGAAGCGCAGTAGAAGCGAAAATCACCGCATGGTGTTCGCCGCGCTGAAAAAGACGCTTATGCATGCGGTGGTCGACCACTCCGTCATCAACGACGGGCAGGCCAAACATGCCGGGACGCATGGGCAGACCATCTACCGTAGCGCCGTGCGTATCGGTGACGACTATTACGGCGTCACCTTTCGCGTGGACGTGCACCGGGAAAGTCTGGATCTGACCTATAAAGATCACTCTCTGGCTAAAATAGACACGGCGCCCCTTTCCGCACAGGAAAGCGCCGCCGCAGACAAGACAACGCCTTCCCACGTTTCCGATCATCAGCCGGGAACCCCGGCCTTATCGACGCGAAAAGGCGCTATCCATGGAATAAGCCTAGATATTCTTAAAGGCGAAGTCAAGCCCAGTCGCGTGGAAAACGGCGTGCTGTACCAAAGCGCAAACGTCCAAAAAACAGCCAGGGTGGTGGAAATCGATCCTTCCATCATCCCTGTGGACCTTAAGGACACCGCCGCCCTGCACACGTGGATTATGGAAAGGTTCCAGGGAAAGACGCTGACCATCGATGACGACGGCAGCATCGTGGGCTTTTCCAGCCCCGGCCTCAAGGCATCCGCGAAAAAGCGGGGCAAGGAACAGCGCCAGACCTATGCCGGGCTGGACAAGCTGCTGGAAAGCGCCGTGTATGACGGGTTTGTGCAGGCCGACGCGCGCCACCCCGAACTGGAAGGGCAACGGGTATACCATGCGGCCATGCGCATAGACGATACGCTGTATGCCGTGCGTTTCAAGGTGGACGTGCCGCGCTCTGAACCGGCCAAGGGGTATTATAAGGATCACAAGACCACTAAAATAGAGATGGCACCTTCCACCGAAACCGGAATACCGGCTTCTGAAGATGCCCAAAAAACAGCGCCCGATCCGTTCCCGACGCTACCCCATGGAGACGCAATTGGTTCGGCTTGGGGCGCTGAAATGGAAATGGCACCCGCGCCATACGTAGGACCGGCCGAAGATTCGGCAGCTTCCCCACTGGTCGGAACAGAGCCTTCGGATTCCGTAACAGGCGTCATTGCGACGCCTGCGCCATACACGGAACTATCCTCCGAAACCGGAAGCCGCACCCCGCTGGTCGCAACAGAATCATCAGGCCCCGTAACAGGTGCCATTTATGAAATAAATATAGACGTGCTGAAAGGCGAAGTCAAGCCCAGCCGTGTGGAAAACGGGGTGCTGTTCCAAAGCGCGAAAGAAGTCAGGCTGGCGGATGAAGCGCTACGGCAAGACGCGGAGACATGGGGGAAAAGCGTTGACGCATTCCCGAATATTGACCCCTTGAAAACAGTAACTATGCTCAATCAAACCCCGCTTGTGCTTCAAATGTTCGGCGCTCAAAATAGGCCGGTGACGACCAGTTATAACGTTCTGAAAAAAGTTCTGGAGGACAAGCATAGGTTATCGGCAGAAGTGCTTAAGCAGGTTCCGGCAGCTCTGGCGGATCCTGTAATGGTTTTCGATTCAGCCACGCAGGGCGGCGATTTGGTGGTGATGTTGGAATTGAAGGATGCTCAAGGCGCGACTGTAAACGTGCCTATCGCTCTGGAGCAGCGCGTGGGCCGGGGCGATTATTTCGTTAACGTGGCCACTTCGGTTTTTGGGCGCAAAGACAAAGTGGGCAAACCGGATAACAAATGGTTCGTCAAACAGATGCAGGATGGGCGGTTACTTTACCGTAATAATAAAAAAAGCCGCAATTGGGCAAGGACGGCCAAGCTGCAATTGCCTGGTGTAAGCTCGCTCAATCACGGCAAAAATAGACTATACACGGAGGCGGATTTAGTCAAGCTGCGGCAGGCGAATCCGACGCTGTACCAGTCCTCTGCCGCCCCGCGCGGCATGCTCCGCATCTTTGACGACAATTACGTCATCAGCCTGATGCAGCGGGCCGACCTGTCCACATTGCCGCATGAAACCGCGCACGTGTTTTTCGAGGAATTCCAGCGTCTGATCGATTCCGGCCTGGCGGACGACAGGGCCAAAACCGACTGGGGCACCTTGCAGTCCTGGCTGGCTCCCTACGATGACGCCGCTGTGCTCCGCGACTACTACAACCGGTACCTTGCCGGTCATCCGCGCTTTGGCGGCAAGGCCTTTGACGAACTGACGGCGGATGAAAGGGACGCCGCCCGCGGTATCGCCCGGCATGAGCATTTCGCAAGCGGGTTCGAACTGTACCTGGCGGAGGGCAAGGCCCCTTCCGCGGAGCTTGCGGACGTGTTCTCCCGCTTCCGGCGCTGGCTGCTCCGCATTTACGAGCGCGCCGTCCAGATGGGGGTGGAACTTGACGACGACGTGCGGGGCGTGTTCGACCGCATGCTGGCGGTGGAGGAAGAAATAGACGCGGTGGCCGCGGCCAACGAACTGGCCGACCTTACCCGCGCCCAGCTTGACGCCCTGCAGGTGACGGGGCCGGAACGCGAATACGCCGCCACGCTGATGGAGGCCGCCAGAAACAAGGCTGCGGAACGCCTGCGCCTGGACCGGGAAAAGGAACGTAAGGCCCAGATCGCGCAATGGGCCAGGGAAGCGCGGGAGGATCTGGAAAACAGCCCTGTGTACCAGGCCCGCGCGGCATTGGGTATGGATGCGCCAGGAAGGCGACAGCCGCGCAGCGGAGCGGGCATGGATGCGGAGCCGGAATTTACTTCCGGCGGAGTATCGCCCGCGACAGGCCGTCCCGCACAGGACGTGTGGGCGGCCGTCATCCAGACAGTCGCCCTGGATCTTGATATGGTACAGAATGAGTACGGCAGCAAGATGGTCGCGGACCTGCGCCGCACGGCGGGCCACACGGCATTGGCGGAAGGCGGCCTGGACCCGCAAATTATGGCCGCGCAATTTGGCTTTGCTTCCGGCGCGGATATGCTGGCCCAGGTAACAAGCGCCCCGGCCCTGCGCACCAGGGTGCGCGAGATGGTACAGGCCAGGGAATCCCGTAGCGCCGCAACCTTTGACGCCACCACCTACCTGCTGGAAACCAGGGAGGCGGCGGAGCAGATCGAACTGGTGGGCGGATACCTTGCCCGGAATGTGGGCAAGGAGGCAGTGCAGCAGCAGGCCTTCGCCCGTGTGGCCGAGGGTACCCTGGAGCGTATGCCCATGGGCAAGGCCCGGCAGAACGGCAACTTTCTTATGGCCATGCGCCGGGCGTTGCATGAGGAGCGCGCCGCCGTAAGCCGGGGCGACTTTGCCGCCGCGCTGGAGGCCAATCACCGCGCCCGCCTTAACCTGGAACTTGTGCGCCGCAGCAAGGACATAGCGGAGCGCCACCGCGTGACGGCCAACCAGATCAAGCGCTTTGTCGCCATGGCGCAGGGCGATCCTTCGGCGCGCTTTGCCGTTATGGACGTGGGCAAGCGCCACGCCCTGTGTGATGTCGTCGAGCCGCTGGCGGATGGGCGCGACCCCGGCACCATCCGCGGCTGGATAGCCGCGCGCGAGGCTGACGGCTACCCCCTGTTTGTGGACGACGCCGTGCTGTACGGGCCGGGCAAGCCGTGGGGCAACATGACGGTAGGGGAGTTTCAAAACCTGGCGGAAACCGTCAGCCAGATCGTCACTGTGGAGCGCAACCAGCGGCACCTGTTGACGGAGGCCAGGCAAAAAGCCCTGGACGAGGCCGCCAGCGAACTGGCGGACGCCATCCACGCCAACCACGCTCGCAAACCGCAAAAAACGGTAGAGGACGACCCGGCCCTGCTCAAGGGGCTGTCCTCCGTCCATGCCGTGCACACCAAGATGGAAGTGCTGTGCCTGCGCCTGGACGGCGGCAAGACGCTGGGCAAGGCCTGGGAATATATCTACCGCCCCATCAACGAGGCGGAGGACCGGCAGGGCCTGCGCTTCAGGGAGGTACGGGACAGGCTGAAAAGCCCGGAACTGTTCGGCCGCTATAAAAAGGGCGAACTGGCGCGGGACTGGTTCACAAAAAAGACCTTTATCCCGGAGGTGGGCGAAAGCTTCACCCGCGAGCAGATCGTGGCCGTGGCCCTGAACACGGGCAACGACGCCAACCAGTCCCGCCTGCGCAACGGCCACAACTGGACCGACGAGCAGATCGGGGCCATTACCGGCCGCCTGACCAAGGGCGACTGGGACTTTGTACAGGCCATGTGGGATTACATAGGCTCGTTCCGCGACGAGGCCTTCGCCATCCATGAGGAGATCACCGGCATGCGGCCGGAAGCAGTGGAGGCAAGGCCGGTGCAAACTGCCTACGGCGTGTATAAGGGCGGCTATTACCCCATCAAATACAATGCGGAAAAAAGTTTTACCGCCTTTGCCCAGGAGCAAAAGGGCCTGGACCGGGAACTGTTCGGTGGGCGCAATCACGGCGCGGCCGTCACCAAAAAGGGGCACCTTAAGCAGCGCGGGGAATACGGGCTGGGATCGCCGTTGCTTCTGGAGCTTTCCGTGGCAACGGACCACATATTCAACGTGGTGCACGACATCTGCTTTCGTAAAGCGGTGCTGGACGTGGCCAAGATCATCAACCACAAAACGGTGCGCGAGGCCGTGGAATCCGCCCTTGGCCGCCACGCCTACCGGGAGATGATGCCCTGGCTGCAGGACGTGGCCGGCGAGCGGCAGGAGCCCATGCACTATATCCACCGGGCCATGCGCTGGGCCAGGGCCGCGTCTTCCATCATGCAGATGGGTTACAAGGCCACAACGGTAATCACCCAGCCCTTCGGCTTTACCCAGAGTGTGGAAGTGCTGGGCCGGCATTACGCGGGCCGGGGCCTTAAAATCGTGTACGGCAATCCGCTTACTGATATCCGCATTAATAATTAAACATATTCTACTCTCTTGAAGCACCCGGCGATTACCTGCTTTCGCGAGCGGAGAGTCCGAATTGCCCTTTTCAGTTCGCGTTTCAGGTGGGCCAGGTCCGTACAGCAGATATTT
>JAVBPV010000008.1:0-8184 GCA_031549405.1 Desulfovibrio sp. | reverse complement strand
ATTAGTTAAGATTGCGTACGTGTTTTAGACTCTGTATAATATTAATAAGATATTGATGCACTGAGATGAAAATTTCGAGCTGTTTCTTGTAATTATGGCGTCATTCATTTCGTGACCGTGTAGGATTGATCCTGACCCCCTACCCCCCCCCCCCCCCCCCCCCCCCCCGGGAACTTCTTCTCTCCCCTCCCCGCTTATCTCAGCCAGGTGCCGATGCGGTCCCAGCGGATGTTCACAAAGTCGGTGCTGGACCAGTAGATGACGGTGGCGCGGCCGTGGATGGTGGTTTTGTCGACAAATCCCCAGAAGCGGGAATCCTGCGAGTGGTCGCGGTTGTCTCCCATGACGAAAACCTTGCCCGGCGGCACGGTGACGGGGCGCATGTTGTCGCGCCGCCCCGGCATCAGTTGGGGGTCGGTGTGCTGGATGTAGGATTCGTGCACGGGCTGGCCGTTGCGGTACAGCTGTTTGTCACGGATCTCGATGACGTCGCCGGGCACGCCGACCACGCGTTTGATGTAGTCCACCGAAGGGTCTTCCGGGTAGGGAAAGACGATGATGTCTCCCACTTTCGGCTCGCCTGTGGAAAAAATTTCGTGCTCGATGAAGGGCAGGTGGATGCCGTAGGAAAATTTGGTGACAAAGAGGCGGTCGCCGATCTGCAGGGTTTCCAGCATGGAGCCCGAGGGGATGATATAGGGCTGCACGATGAAAATACGGATGGCGAAGGCAATGATCAGCGCGACAACGATGATCTTCACAAACTCCAGAAAGGTCTGGAAAGGGGTCTGGTACAGGGCGGTTTCAGTCATTGCGTGTTGCGTCCTCTAAAAAGTCCATGCGGTGCGGCGCTGAACGCCGGGCCGGCGGCCCGGCGCGCCGCCGCCGTAAGCGGTCCGGAACCCACGCGTTCCGGACCGCTTACGGCATAATCAACCTGAAAAGTTGACATGAGGTATATTCTAGTCGTCCCCGACTTGCAACGCGGCCAGGAAGGCCTCCTGGGGCAGTTCCACGTTGCCCATGCGCTTCATGCGCTTTTTGCCTTCTTTTTGTTTTTCAAGCAGCTTGCGCTTGCGGGTGACGTCGCCGCCGTAGCACTTGGCGGTGACGTTTTTTCCAAGCGGCCCGTTGCGCTCCCTGGCGATAACCTTGTTCCCGATGGCGGCCTGGATGACCACTTCGAAAAGCTGCCGGGGAATGGTGCGCTTAAGGCGCAGGGCCACGGCCCGGCCGTGGTGGTAGGCCTTGTCGCGATGCACGATGACGGCCAGGGCGTCCACGGGCTCGCCGTTGATCAGCATGTCCAGTTTGACCAGATCGGCCTCGCGGTACTCGATGAACTCGTAGTCCATAGAGGCGTAGCCCTTGGTGGTGGACTTCAGGCGGTCGAAGAAATCATACACGATTTCCGCAAAGGGCAGCTCGTAGGTGATAATCACCCGCGTGGCCGTGAGGTAGCGCATGTCCTTCTGCAAGCCGCGCTTTTCTTCGCACAGGCGCAGCACGTTGCCCACGTATTCGCTGGGCACGTGCACTTCCATGCGCACGAACGGCTCGCGGAAGGCGGCGATTTTGCCGGGATCGGGCAGCTTGGCGGGGTTGTCGATGCGCAGGGTTTTGCCGTCGGTGGTGTCCACCTCGTAGATCACCGAAGGGGCGGTGGCGATGAGTTCCACCTGAAACTCGCGCTCCAGCCGCTCCTGAATGATCTCCATGTGCAAAAGCCCCAGAAACCCGCAGCGAAAGCCGAAGCCAAGGGCCTGCGAGGTTTCGGCCTCAAAGGAAAAGGCCGCGTCGTTAAGCTGAAGCTTTTCCAGGGCGTACTTCAGGCTTTCGTAGTCCGCGCTGTCCGTGGGGTACAGGCCGCAAAAAACCATGGCCTGCACTTCCTTGAAGCCGGGGACCGGCTCGGCGGCGGGACGGTCGGCGTGGGTGATGGTGTCGCCCACGCGGGCGTCGCCCAAAGCCTTGATGTTGGCGCACAAAAAGCCCACCTCGCCGGCGGAAAGGCGCGGCAGATCCACGGCCTCGGGGGAATAGGCGCCCAGGCGCAGCACTTCGTACTCCACGCCGGTGGAGAACAGGCGGACGCGCTCCCCTTTTTTGACGGTGCCGTCCATGATCCGGAAGAGCACAATGACCCCCTGGTACGAATCGTACCAGGAGTCGAAAATAAGAGCCTTCAAAGGCGCCTGGGGGTCGCCTTCGGGCGCGGGCAGGCGGGACACCACGGCTTCAAGCACGGCGTCCACGCCAAGGCCGGTTTTGGCGCTGATGGGCAAGGCGCCGGAACAGTCCAGGCCGATGCCTTCCTCTATTTCCGCCTTGACCCGGTCCGGATCGGCGCTGGCCAGATCCACCTTGTTGAGCAGGGGGATGATCTCATGATTATGGTCAAGGGCCAGATACACGTTGGCCAGAGTCTGGGCCTCCACGCCCTGGGAAGCATCCACCACCAGAAGCGCGCCTTCGCAGGCGGCCAAAGAGCGCGAAACCTCGTAGTTGAAGTCCACGTGGCCGGGGGTGTCGATAAGATTCAGTATATAGTCGCGGCCGTCTTTGGCCTTGTACGGCAAACGCACGGTCTGGGCCTTGATGGTGATGCCGCGTTCGCGCTCCAGATCCATGCGATCAAGGTACTGCTCGCGCTTTTCGCGGTCGCCCACCACGCCGGTAAGCTCAAGAATGCGGTCGGCCAGGGTGGATTTGCCGTGGTCGATGTGCGCTATGATGCTGAAATTGCGGATATGGTCCTGCCTGGGCATGGATCTTCCTTGCTTCGCCGGGTATGCCGTCCGGCATGTTGCTCTCTGTCCGGGGACGCCCCCGAACTGTTCCGTATAGCCTACCCGCCCATGAAAGTCCACGGCGGGGAAGCGGGCCGGTACGGCGCCGGTCCCCCTTCCCCGGAAGCTGTCTCCAAGTAAACGCCGCCCGCGAAAAGCCGTTTTTCCCGGCGGCACGCCGGTAAAGACGTCACTCCGTCAGTTGCCAGCGCAGCCAGATGAACAGCACGTTGCCGTCGTTGTACCCGCCGGGAATATACGCCGCCTGCAACCCCAGGCGCTTGTACTGCAAACCCGCAAGGGGCAGCGGCAGCGGCAGCGGAATATAGTCGTATTCGTGCCGGGCGGTTATGCTGAGGGTAAAGCCCAGGCCGCCTTTCCAGTCGCCTTTGGAATCCAGATTCCAGTTTTTCAAAAAACCATAGCCGCCGATGGGTTCGAACCTGTCGTGGGAATCCATGAATCCCATGATGTACAGGGCGTGCCAGTCGCCGTCCTCGTCAATGAAGGACTTGCCTATCCCCCCGCCCCAGGGGTGTTCGTTGTACCTGTCGATGTGCGACTGGTCGTACATCAGGCGGTTGTGCCAGGTGTACAGGGGAACGTACAGATCATACGTGGACGAGCGCCAGGTCTGCTCCACCCGGTGGCTGAAACGTTCGAAAATACCCATCTGGTCCCTGTCGCTCCGGGATTTTTCCTCCCCTTCCTCCGGAAAGGCCAGGGCGACGGGCAAACAGAACAAAAAAAACACAGAGGCAAAGGCCAGCGTACGGATGCGGCTCAGCCGCATGCTGCCTGACGCAACGGCGGGCGGGATAATCATTAACCATTCCCCATGTTTGTGGATTTCAAACAAGTTCTTACCCGTTTTGCGATCTTTTTTCAATGGGCGCGGCGGTTCGCTCGGGCTATTCCCTCCCTTGCATGCGCGGCGCAAGGCGGGTATATGAGAGTGCTCATTCAAGCCGCCCCGGCTGTTTCATAAAGCCATTAGCCCTCCGGCAAGGAGAAAGATCCCCCCATGAACCCCACCGACTACCTCCCCGACGCGCATATCGCCAGCGATTCCTGGCGCATGTTCAAGATTATTTCCGAAGTGGTGGAAGGTTTTGAAATTCTGGGCCATACCCAAAACTGCGTTTCCATCTTCGGCTCGGCCCGGGTGCAGCCCGGTTCGCCCATTTACCAGCAGGCGGAACGGATCGCCCGCCTGCTGGTGGAAGCCGGCTACGGCGTCATCACCGGCGGCGGCCCCGGCATCATGGAGGCGGGCAACAAGGGCGCTTTTGACGCGGGCGGCACATCCGTGGGCCTGCACATCCACCTGCCCCACGAGCAGGGCTGCAACCGCTACGTGAAAACACGCTGCGACTTCCGCTATTTCTTCATCCGCAAACTCATGTTCGTCAAATACGCCATGGCCTACGTGGTCATGCCCGGCGGCATGGGCACCATAGACGAGTTTTCCGAAGCCTTCGTCCTGGCCCAGACCAACCGCATCAAGCCCTTTCCCATCATCCTGTACGGCAGCGAATTCTGGGGCGGCCTGCTGGACTGGATCCGCTCCGTCATGGCGCGCGACGGCTATATCCGCGAAGAAGAGCTGGACCTGATCGTTATCAAGGACACGCCGGAAGAGGTGGTGGCGCATATCCGCAAGCATGTGATTCTGTAGGAACGGGAACGCCGCCATGCCCGCCCGGATTATGCCTCCCCCCCCGCCGGGCTGGGCGGACTGGGAGAATCTTATGGCCGAAGCCCTGGCCGAGGCCCGCCTGGCCGCGGCCGAAGGCGAAGCCCCCGTGGGCGCGCTGGTGGTCGCGGGCGGCGGAACAATCCTTGGCAGGGGCCGCAACGCGCCCGAATCGTCCCTTGACCCCACGGCCCACGCGGAAATCGCCGCCCTGCGCGCCGCCTGCGCCGCCGCGCGCAATTACCGCCTGGAAGGAGCCGTGCTTGTGGTCACCCTTGAACCCTGCCTGATGTGCGCCGGCGCCCTGGCACACGCCCGTTTGGCAGGGGTGGTTTACGGCGCGGCCGATCCCCGCGCCGGGGCCGTGAATTCCTGCCTGGACGGGCTGGATCTGCCTTTTCTCAACCACCGGGTCTGGCACATGGGGGGCATACTGGCCGGGCCCTGCGCGGACTTGCTCCGGGATTTTTTCGCCGTGCGTCGGCAGGGGTCCAGTTTGCCGTGATACCGCGTCAGGCTTGTTTTTTCCTCCGGGTCATGGACCAAAGAGTCCACTCCCCTTCGGAAAAAACCGCGCCTTCCTTGTCTGACGGCAAACTGGACCCCTGCCGGCGGCGGCTCTTCAGCACACAAGTAACGAGTTTTCCATGCGAACGACAAAAGCCATCCATATCGGCCCGGTGCAAATAGGCGGCGGCGCGCCCGTCGCCGTGCAAAGCATGACCAACACCGACACCCGCGACGCCGGGGCCACCCTCGCCCAGATCATCCGTCTGGCCGACGCCGGCTGCGAAATCGCCCGCGTGGCCGTCCCCGACGAAAAGGCCGTGGAAGCCCTGCCGCGCATAGTAGCGGGCTCTCCCCTGCCGCTGGTGGCCGACATACACTTCAGTCACAAATTGGCGGTGGCTTCCCTGGAAGCCGGAATACACGCCCTGCGCATCAACCCCGGCAACATCGGCGGCAAGGCCAAAGTGGACAGAGTGGTGGACGCCGCCAAAGCGCACGGGGCCAGCATCCGCATCGGGGTGAATTCCGGCTCTCTTGAAAAAGACCTGCTGGCCCGCTTCGGCGGCCCCACCCCCGAGGCAATGGTGGAAAGCGCCCTGTCCCACGTGCGCCTTCTGGAACGGCGCGGGTTCGAGGACATCAAGATTTCCCTGAAATCCTCGCGCGTCCAGCCCACCCTGGCCGCCTACCGGCTTTTGGCGCGGCACTGTTCCTACCCCTTCCATATCGGCATCACCGAGGCCGGAACCCTTTTGCGCGGGGCCGTTACCTCGGCCGTGGGCCTGGGCCTGTTGCTGGCCGAAGGCTTGGGTGATACACTGCGCGTCTCGCTCACCCACGATCCGGTGCGCGAAGTGCAGGTGGCCTGGCGCATCCTGGCCGCCCTGGACCTGCGGCGGCGCGGGCCGGATGTTATCTCCTGCCCCACCTGCGGCCGCACCGAAATCGACCTCATCGGCCTGGCCGAAGCGGTGGAAGAACGCCTCAGCGGGCTTTCCGACGTTTTCACCGTGGCCGTCATGGGGTGCGTGGTCAACGGGCCGGGCGAAGCCCGCGAAGCCGACGTCGGCATCGCCGGGGGACGCGGCAAAGGCGTCATCTTCCGCAAAGGAGAACCCGTGCGCTCCGTCTCCGGAAACCGCGACGACCTTCTCGCCGCGCTTATGGACGAAATCCGCGCCTTTCTGCGCGACCGCGCGGCGGGGTGACGGCGAATATTTTTCGAGGGGGCGCTGCCCCAAAAAACATCCGTAATCAAACGAGGCTGCGATGCGCTGGAGCAAGTACTACGTTCCCACACTGAAAGAGGCCCCGGCCGACGCCGAGGTCATAAGCCACAAGCTGTTGATCCGGGCGGGCATGATCCGCCGCCTGACGGCCGGGGTGTACAGCTATCTGCCCCTGGGCCTGCGGTCCGTCACCAAGGTGGCGAACATCGTGCGCGAGGAAATGAACCGCGCGGGCGCGCTGGAGGTGCTGCTGCCCGCCGTGCAGCCGGGCGACCTGTGGATGGAGTCGGGCCGCTGGGAACATTACGGCAAAGAGCTTTTGCGCTTCAAGGACCGGCACGACCGCGACTGCTGCCTGGGCCCCACCCACGAAGAGGTCATCACGGACCTGATCCGGGGCGAAGTGCGCTCGTACCGCCAGCTTCCTTTGAACCTGTACCAGATCCAGACCAAGTTCCGCGACGAAATCCGCCCGCGCTTCGGCCTGATGCGCGGCCGCGAGTTCATCATGAAGGACGCCTACTCCTTTGACCGCGACGACGAAGGGGCCGACGCCAGCTACCGCGCCATGTACGAGGCCTACCGCCGCGTCTTCACCCGTCTGGCCCTGAAGTTCCGGCCCGTGGAGGCCGATTCCGGATCCATCGGCGGCAGCTTTTCGCACGAGTTCATGGTCCTGGCCAACACGGGCGAAGACACCATCATGGCCTGCGACAGCTGCGAGTACGCCGCCAACCTGGAGCGCGCCGAAACCCTGCCCCCGGCGGAAAAGGACGGCGCCGCGCCGCCCGCCTTCGAAGCGGTATTCACCCCGGATCAGCACACGGTGGAGGAGGTCGCCACCTTTCTGAGCGTCGACGCCAACAGGCTGGTCAAGACCATCCTGCTGAACGTGGACGGCAAACCCGTGGCCGCCCTGGTGCGCGGCGACCGGGAACTGAACGAAATAAAGGTGAAGAACCACCTGAAAGCCGACGCCGTGCGCCTGGCCACCCCGGAAGAGGTGCAGGCCTGGAGCAAAGCCCCCGTGGGCTTTGCCGGACCCGTGGGCCTGGAAGTGCCCGTCGTTCTGGCCGACCTGGAACTTTCCGCCCGCGAAGGCTGGGTCACCGGCGGCAACAAGGCCGACACCCACCTGATCAACGTCAGCCTGGCCAGGGACGCCAAAATCACCGCTTACGCGGACCTGCGCAGCGTCACCGAAAACGACCCCTGCCCCCGCTGCCGGGGCAAGCTTTCCGCCATGCGCGGCATCGAGGTCGGACACGTCTTCAAGCTGGGCCTGAAATATTCCGAAGCCCTCAAAGCCGTGTTCCTGGACGAAAACGGCAAGGAACAGTTCATCGTCATGGGCTGCTACGGCATCGGCGTCAGCCGCGTGGTCGCCGCCTGCATCGAACAGAACCACGACGAAAACGGCATCGTCTTTCCCCCGCCCGTGGCCCCCTTTGAGGTTATCCTCGCCAACCTCGACCCCAAGGCCGCCGACGTCGGATCCAAGGCCGAGGAACTTTACGCCGACCTGCGCGCCCAGGGCCTGGACGTGCTGCTGGACGACCGGGACGAACGGCCCGGCATCAAGTTCAAGGACGCCGACCTGGTGGGCTCGCCCATGCAGCTTATCCTCGGCGGCAAAGGACTTGGCCGGGGCATCGTCGAAGCCAAAGACCGCCGCAGCGGAGAAAAGCGCGAACTGCCCCTGAACGGCTTTCCCGCCGCCTTCGCCGCCTGGAAAAAAGAAGTTTATGAAGGATGGGGCATGGAATAGGCCGCCGCAGTGCAAGCCTTGCGGCACGAACATCTCGCTCACATATTTCTTCCTCCCCCAATCCCCCAAACTAAAAAGTTTTGAGGGATGGGGATGGGGGGCGCGGGGGGGCGGGGGATGGTAAATTTGAAAAAAGTGCAGTACCCCTGCACCCCCCAAACCAAAAGGCCAACCAAGCCCCCCACACAGGCC
>JAVBPV010000004.1:0-117713 GCA_031549405.1 Desulfovibrio sp. | reverse complement strand
CCCCACACCCCTCTTAAAAAAATTCTCTCTCCTACCTCGCGGGGGGCAACCAAAAACACCCCCACACCCCCCCCCCCCCACCATTTTTTTTTTTGTGGGGGGGGGGGTGGGGGGGGGGGTCTGGTACAATTACACAAACTTCCCCCCCCCCCCGCCCCCAACGTCTCTTCTCTCCCCTCTTACTCCCCTGCCGGCATCAGGGCAACGGCCGCCAGGGGAGGAAGGGTCAGGGCGAGGGAGGGGCCTTTGCCCCATTCCTTGTATTCGGGGCGCAGGGGAAAGGGATTGCCCGCGTTGCTGCCGCCGTAGTAGGCGCTGTCGGTGTTGAGCACTTCGCGCCAGACGCCTTCGCCGGGACAGGGAACGTGATATCCGTAGCGCACCACCGGGGTAAAGTTGAAGACCCAAAGCACGGGGGGATATCCTTCGGCGGTACGGACAAAGGTGTAGACCGAAGCTTCGTAATCCGCGCAGTCCAGCCAGGAAAACCCGGTCCAGTCGTGATCGTGCTTGTGCATGGCCGGTTCGCGGCGCAGCAGGCCGTTCAGGTCGCGCACCAGGACGCGGATGCCGTCGTGGGCCGGATAGCCAAGAAGATTCCAGTCCAGTTCGCGGCTTTCGCTCCATTCGCGCCACTGGCCGAATTCCGAACCCATGAACAGCAGCTTTTTGCCGGGATGCGCCCACATGTAGGCATACAGAATGCGCAAGTTGGCCTGCTGCTGCCACATGTCGCCCGGCATTTTGGAAAGCAGCGCGCCTTTGCCGTGCACCACCTCGTCGTGCGACAGGGGCAGCAGAAAGTTTTCGGAAAAGGCGTACAGAAAGGAAAAGGTCAGGTTGTTGTGGTGGAACTTGCGGTGCACGGGCTCTTTGCTCATGTATTTAAGCGTGTCGTGCATCCAGCCCATGTTCCACTTGAAAGTGAAGCCCAGCCCCCCGGCGTACACCGGGCGGGAAACGCCGGGCCAGGAGGTGGACTCTTCCGCCAGGGTAATGGCGCCCGGCACCTGCCCGTGCACCACCATGTTCAGCTCGCGCAAAAAGTCCACGGCTTCCAGGTTCTCGCGGCCGCCGAACTTGTTGGGACGCCATTCGCCGTCTTTGCGGGAATAATCCAGGTAAAGCATGGAGGCCACCGCATCCATGCGCAGGCCGTCTATGTGGAATTCTTTCAGCCAGAACAAGGCGTTGGAAAGCAGAAAGTTTTTTACCTCGTGGCGGCCGTAGTTGAAGATGAGGGTGCCCCAGTCGGGATGCTGCCCCAGGCGCGGATCCTCGTGCTCATACAGGGCGGTGCCGTCAAAGCGGGCCAGCCCCCAGAAATCCCTGGGGAAATGCGCGGGAACCCAGTCCAGGATGACGCCTATGCCCGCCTGGTGGCAGGTGTCGATCAGATATTTCAACTCGTCCGGCGAGCCAAAACGCGACGTGGGCGCGAAATACTGCCCGGTCTGATAGCCCCAGGACTGATCCAGGGGATGCTCGGCCAGGGGCATGAACTCGATGTGCGTAAAGCCCAGATCCCGCACGTAGGGAACAAGGGTACGGGCCATTTCCGTATAGGTCTGAAAGGGATGGACGGCGTCGGGATGCCTGCGCCATGAACCGGCATGCACCTCGTAAATGGATATGGGCTCGTCCAGGTGCGCCCCGGCGGCGCAACGCCCGCGCATCCATTGTTCATCGTTCCACCGGTAGCTGCCAAGGCCCCGGGTGATAGAGGCCGTGCCGGGCCGGTATTCGCAGGCAAAGGCGAAGGGGTCGGATTTGTAGACGATTTCCCCCCCGGCGCCCTTGATGCCGATTTTATACAGCCGGTTTTCCCGCACGCCGGGAACAAAGGCGGCCCAAATGCCCGAACTGCCCACCGGGTACAGGGGAATTTCCCCCCAGGTCCAGTAGTTGAACTCGCCGGTGATGTAGATTTCGCGGGCGTTGGGCGCCCATACGGCGAAACGGAAGCCCTTTTCCCCTCCATCCTCATGCGGATGCGCGCCCAGAATACGGTACAGGTCCCAGTGCTGCCCCTCGCCGAAAAGGTGCAGATCAAAGGGCTCGATGAACAAGGGGCGGCTTTTTGCCTTGGCGGTCATTTAGTAGAGCCTCAAACGAATTTTGCGGTATACCTCGGCGTATTCCTTGCTGGAACGTTCCCAGGTGAAAGCCTGGCCCATGGCCCGGACCACCATGGCCTTCCAGGCTTTGGGATCGTTGTCCCACAGGGTCACCGCCTCCTGAATGGCGGCAAGGAATTCCTCGGGTGCGCTGTTGGTGAAAATAAAGCCCGTGGCCTGTTCCGAAGGCCAGGGAACGATAGTGTCGCGCAGGCCGCCCACGGCGGTGGCCACGGGCGGGGTGCCGTAGCGCAGGGCGTACATCTGGGTAAGGCCGCAGGGCTCGTAGCGCGAAGGCATCAAAAAAATGTCGCTGCCGGCCTGCATGCGGTGGGCCAGATCCTCGGTATAGCCCACAACGGCGCACAGCCTGCCCCGGTAATTCTCCATAAGTTGCAAGACCCTGGCCTCGTGCTCCATTTTGCCTTCGCCAAGCACAATGACGCCCACGTTCATCTTCATCAGTTGCGGGATGATCTCGTTCAGCAGGTCAATGCCTTTTTGTCCGCGCAGACGGCCGACAAAGCCCAGTAAAGGCCGTTTGGCCATGGCCGGGTCAAGGCCGAGATCGGCGATAAGGGTCTCTTTGCAGACGGCCTTGCCTTCCAGCGCATCGGCGCTGTAGGGCGCGGGCAGGTAGCGGTCTTCGGCCGGGTCCCACACGTCGTAGTCCGCCCCGTTCAGGATGCCATGCAGGTAGGGCTCCCGCTTGCGCAAAATGCCGTCCAGGTTGCATCCAAACTTTTCCGTAAGAATTTCCCGCGCATAGCTTGGACTAACCGTGGTCACGGCATCGGCATAGGCGATGCCGGCCTTCAGCATGTTCATGTCGCCGTGAAATTCCACGCCGTCCATGTTCCAGGCTTCGGGCGGCAGCCCGCACGAAGCGAACAGGCGCGAGGAAAAACGCCCTTGAAAGGCCAGATTGTGGATGGTGAGCATGGTGCCCGTTTCCGCCCAGAAGGGATTTTTTTCCCGCATAAAATGGATGTAGGCGGGCAGCAGGGCCGTTTGCCAGTCATGGGCGTGCACCACGCCGGGGGCTTCGCCCAGGCGTTCCATAAGAGCCGCCGCCGCGCGGCAGAAAAAGATGAACCGTTCGGCGTTATCAAAATAATCGCCCTTATATTCGTTATAATAGTAGCGTCTGTCGAAGTATTCGCCACGATGGATGAAATAAAAGGGCACGCCGTGATAGGTGGTTTCATACACGTCCGCCGTTATGGGGCCCCAGGGGTAGCCCACGGGCAGATCGGAAATGGCCAGGCGTATGTGGTAGTTGCCCGTGCTGAGCCTGCCGTAAAAAGGCGTTATCACGGAACAGGGCACGCCCTGCCGGTGCATGGCCACGGGCAGAGCTCCCATAACATCGCCGAGCCCGCCGCTTTTGGAAAAGGGATAGGCTTCCGAGGTGGCGAAGTATACCCGTTCCTGCATCATTCCCCCTCCTTGGAGCAATGTAGCCTTTGAAAAACACCGGATAAACCCTGTAAAAATCTACCCGCGCGCCTTCGCCGCGGCAATTCCGCAACAGAACGGAACCGGGGCGGAGACAAAAGCGGCGTATGCGCTTACCGGCGCAAACGTCGCGCAAAATCGGCGACAATGCGCCCATGATCAAAAGCCAGAACTTCCGGCAGCGCGTCCAGGCTGAAAAACCGGGCCGCCGCCGCGTCGTCGCCGCCCCGGACTTCTTCGGGATTGTCGGCGGAAGCGACGAACACCGTGCTGATGGTGTGCAGGCGCGCATCACGCGCGGGGTCGGAATACACGCCGAGAAGCCCTTCCAAATGAACGCGCAGGGAAGTTTCTTCCAAAGCTTCACGGACGGCGGCCCGCTCCACTGTTTCTCCGTATTCCACAAACCCTCCCGGCAAGGCCCAGCCGAACGGCGCGTACTTCCGCTCCACCAGCACAATTCCCAGCCCAGGCTCATGGATGACCACATCCACCGTGGGGGACGGAGAGCGGCGGCGCGGCGCGCGCTCATCCGGCAACGACGCGGCGGCGCGCAGATATTCGGGTGACGTCACAATGCCTCCGGCAATGGATACTGTGCGGCGGGAAAGCTTACGCGGGAACTTTCGGGCATCGCTGACGCCCCCTTTATCCTTACTGCATTTTTAACGGAGATCACGGAAAAACACAACAAAAGCCCGGGCTCGGGCGGCGGCGCTGCCGGCATGAATACAACAGCCATGAAAATGAAACTGCTTCCAGAGCATTTCACGCTTGCGGCCTGCCCGCAATCCTTGCCTCCCAACAGACGCGTTAACCGCTCTAAAAAACGGAACTCCCCGCAAAGCTCAACCCGCAGAGCTTACAGGGATCCGGCATGGAAAGCTTAACAGGCGGGAAAAGGCACTTCCACGGCAAATCCGGCTTCTTCCATGGCGGCACGGGGAATTACGCCCTCGCGCAGAATGCGCACCACTTCTCCGTCACGCCCCTGCACCACGTCCACCACTGTGGAAGGCCCCCGCCCCTCGGGCGCCGGGCCGCTGACGTACAGCCCGGCCACTCCGGCCAGCAGTCCGGGAGAAAGCTCTTCCGCGCGGGAGGCCGAAGCCTCCCCGCTTACATTGGCGCTTGAGGCCACCAGAACCATCTCGGAAGCCGCGCACAGTTCCCGCACGGCCGGATGGGGCGAAAGCCGCACCGCTATGCGGCCCGCGTTGGCGGTCAAAAGGTCGGGTACCTCGTCGTGCGCGGGCAGGACAATGGAAAGAGGTCCGGGCCAAAAACGGTCCATAAGCGCGGCGGCGGCTTCGGGCACGCGGGCGGCCACCCGCGCCAGTTGGGAACGGGCCGCCATCACCACGGGCAGGGGCATGGTAAGAGCGCGTTTTTTCACACTGAACACGCGGCCCACCGCATCGGGATTCATGGCGTCACAGCCAAGGCCGAAAAACGTTTCTGTGGGGAAAACAATCACCTTTCCCGCGCGCAGCGCCTCGCACGCGGCGTCAAGCGTAAGCTGGTGCGCGTTCACGTGTCTCCTCCCCGGCTTGCCGTTCCGGCTGTGTATTTGCCATTCCCGCCCCGTACAGTTACAGTGTGCGGCGTTTCCACCTGTCAATATAGCAGGCGGCCTTTGCTCTGGCAACAACCCCGCGGCGGAGAAACACGGCGGAACGCCCGCCCGGCGCTTGGCGGCGGGCAAATCTCAAAGTGAATACGCTCTCAAGGCGCATCCCGCGCCCGCGCCTTGTTTGGAGGTCCCCATGCGCCAGGTGCGCATTCTTGCCGTCGGAAAACTGAAAACTCCCCACTGGAAGGCGGCGGCTCAGGATTATGCCCTCCGTCTTTCCCATACCCTGCGGCTGGAAGAAGTCACGGCAAAAGACGGAGCGGCCGACCTGCCCCCGGAACAGCGCGCGCGGGAAGAAACCAGCCGCCTGCTGGCCCTGGCGCGTCCGTCCGACGCCCTGCTCTGCATGGACGAACGGGGGGAAGCCCTGACCTCGCGGCAGTTCGCCGCGCTGCTGCGCGGCATGGACGAGAGCGGCAAGACCCCCTGTTTCCTGATAGGCGGGGCTTACGGTCTTGGCGAAGAAGCCGGAAAAAGGGCGGCGCGCGTCCTTTCTCTCGGCCCCATGACCCTGCCCCACGAACTGGCCCGCGTTGTCCTGCTTGAACAGATCTACCGCGCCCAAAGCATCATCCTGGGCACCGGGTATCATCATTGAAATGAATGCCGGAGGCCGTCCCGCCGCATGATCACGATCATAAGGCGGTTTCCGGTCACGTTTGGCCGCCGCCGCTACCGCACTTCGTAAATCCGGCAATAGATATTGTCGAACACCAGCCGGAAATACGGGGAGAAGCGGGGATCGTCAGGATCGCACAACAGCAGTTGCACCATCATGGTGTTGTAATAGACGTCGTCCACCACCATCTTGTCGTTGGTCACGGCCGTAAAGCCGAAATAGCCGCGTTCCCCCAGCCAGAAGCGGGCCAAAGCGCTTTGCGCCAGCAGGGCCTGCACCTGGGCATGGTCCGAGGTCTGGGGGTTGAAGATGAAATGGTAGCCCCGGGGTCTGTTGAATGACGCCCGCCGCAGGCCCGTGGGCTCGAAAAGGTCGATGCTGGCGGGGTATACGGGCTCTCCGCCCTTGGGCTGCACCACGCCGCTTTCCAGGTTGAACTCAAGAGCCTGGGAAAGATTGCTCATCAATGCGCCGCTGCCTGATTTGCGCTCGAAATTCCACGAGCCGTAGCGGGTCACCCACAAGCCAAGCCGCAGCAGATCAAAACTGACCACCAGGTATTGCCTGCCCGGCGCTTCCACCAACGGCTTCTTTTTGTCGCCAAGCTCCCGCATCAGTTCCTGCGCTCCGGCGGGAGAAAGCCCCGCGAACACGTCGCCCGGATCGTTGTTTTTGGACGCGGTGTACTTGATGAGCTGGCGGGCGAAACGCGCGTCCCCGGTGGTGTACACGGCGGCCGGAATATACAGGGAAGGCCCGCCGTGTCGCGCGCCGTCGGCTATTGTGTGCCTGCGGGCGAAATGGTGCGTGGCGTAGCCCCAGTCCCACCAGTTCCACACTATGCTTTCCGGCGGGGAATGTTCCTTCAGGTAGGACAGCCCTTCAGCCTGTTCGCGGCTGATGATCGGCCCCTGCGTGTAGTCGGGCAGCAGGGTGACAAGGGGCCAGGAAAGGCCGACGGCGGCGGCCAGGCAGCACAACGTCCGCGCCGCCAGCCCCGCCGGGGAGGTTCGCCGCCCTTCGCGCGCAAAAGCGGGGCGGACCGCTTTTTCCGGACCGGAACCGGCGTCCCGCGGGGAAAAAAATCGCAAGCGGCGCAATCCCCACTCCAGCAGCAGCCCGGCGTCCAGGCAAAAGGCCAGAAGCAGCCCGGCCGGGCCGAACATGGTCATGCGCCCGCCCATCTTCAGGCTGAAAAACGACAGCAGCAGCGCGGGGACAAACCAGACAAGCACCGGCGTGGCCAAAAGGCGGTGGGCAAAAGCCAGAAAGCACAGAAAGGTGATTATTTCGTGCGGGTAAAAATATATAAGCAGTTCGCTCAGGGAAATTATCTGGGTCTCGATGATCGATTCCGCCACCGAGGGAAAAATCAGCGGATCCGCCGCCGCCGTCATGGCGGCCGTATCCCCCCCGCGCCGGACATAGGAATTGAACGAGGCCACCATCAGGCTGAACACGCCGCCGTCAAAGACAAAAAGAAGCGTCGCCGGCCACAGCAGCAGCAGGCTGCGGTCATCCCACACCAGACGGGACAGATGCGTAAGGGCCGTCTCGGCCAGCAACGCGCCCCCGCTTTTGGGGCCGCCGTCCCCGCGGCCTGACGGCAGCGGACCGGAAAGCCGCCCTTCCCCGGCGGTTTCCCTCCGGAAAAGGCGCAGGCACAGCAGGCTGGAATACAAAATTGCCGCCAAAAAGCCGGTAAAGCCCAAAAGCAGCGGCAGCACGTGGCACAGCGCTCCGCGCAGCAAAACGCGCCTGCCGCCGCGCGGTCCCAGAACCAGGATCAATACCGGCAGCAGCAGGGCCGAAAAGCGCACCAGATAGGGAAACATGGAATGCCAGGCCTGCATCCCGTGCCCCATCAGGCCGGAAACCATCAGGGCCAGCAGCCAGGGCCAGCAAAGCATGGACCGCTGCATCTCGTGCGGCAAAAGGCATAGCTGCATGGGCCTGGGATTGTTGTGGCCGTATAGCAGGGTGGGGAAAAACCGCCCGCTCTCCGCCCCCGCGCGGCACCCGGCCGCGGCGGCTTCTTTTTCCGGCGCGCCGGACGCCCGGCCGTCCCCGCCCGGCACTGACTTTTTTCGCCAAAGGGCCGCCAGGCCTTCCAGGGGAGATGTCAGCCAGGGATGCAGCCAGATGGCCGGAACCAGCCCCAGCAGCACAAAAAAGAGCAGAACCACCAGATCGGTATCATAAAATCCCAGCAGAGTCCGGGCGAAAAAGCCGGGCGACAGCGAAGTGGTCACCCCGGCGGCCACCCCGGCGAAGGGATGCCCCAAAGCCCAGGCCCACAAGAACACCGCCGAGGCCAAAAGCGCCCCCATGATCGGCGGCAGCCAAAAGCCCACGTTGGCGGGGCTCATGCCGGTAATATTCGCCGCGATGCGCGCCAGTTCCGACATGGGATGCCCCGCGCCGAACTCAAATCCTTCGGCCCCGGCGATCCAATGGTAGGCGTCGTGGGTGCCCAGCAGAAATTCCCGCCCCAGCATATAGGCCGGGTTCTGCCAGTAAGGCAGCTCCAGCATGCGCGCGCCCAGGGTCAGAAAAAAGGTCAGCAGCAGCAAAAACAGGGGCAGGGCCCAGCGTTCGCCAAAGCCGGGGGCCGGACCCGCCACGGTCACGCCGCGCGGCAGGTACAGGGGGGGGGCGTAGACAAAAAGACGACGGTTCCAGCCGAACATGCGGGATCCTGAAAATATGGTATGGGTAATTTTTCCAGTGGGCGGACCAGGGTTCCCGCCGGACCGTTCCGCGCGGGCAGCCCTTGCGCCCCCGAGAGGACGGGGCCGCGCCTGGCTTCAGCCGCGCGCAAGAGCCCAGAAGCAGCGGGCGGTGTTCTTCACTATGTACCTTTTCTCGCCACGGGCTGTCCAGTCTTTGGGCAGCGTGGACGGCAGGGGCTCCAGCGTCAAAAAGACGCATACGCCCCCGGCCTCAAGACGCCCGCCCACCAGGTCCAGCACTTTTTCCCAGGGCATGAAGGCCCGGCTCACCACCATATGCGCGGGCGGCCGCGCGGCCATAAAGGCCTCGGCCCGGCCCCGGAACACCCGTACGCCCGGCAGCGGGCAAGCGGCGAGAACGGTTTGCAGAAACAGCGCCCGTTTTTCCCTGACTTCCACCAGCGTATATTCGCCTTCCCGCCAAAGCATGCGCAGGGGAACACCCGGCAGCCCCGCCCCCGCGCCCAGATCCCAGCAGCGGGGGGCTTTTGGCAGGGAAAGGGAACGCACAAAATCCGCCAGAAACAGGCTGTCCACCACCAGGGTTTCCAGAATGTCCCGCCAGTGTTCCGGACCCACCAGGTTCATGGTTCGGTTCCACTTGGCCAGCAGTGAAAGATACGCGGCCAGGGACGCGGCCTGCCCGCCGTCCAGGGCAAAGCCCAGATCGGCGCACAAAGCCGCCACGGCGGCAGCCGTGCATGCTGTGCTGTCGCTTGCCGGTTGCTTCATTGCTACAACTCGCTCCCCTGCCCTTTCCCGGCCATGACGTTGGGGGGACCGGCTCCGATGCCGGGCGAGAAGCTGTTTTCCAGGGCACGTACAAGAAACCGCTGGGCCAGGACGACGGATTCCTCCAGATCGTGGCCCAGCCCAAGAAAGCTCGCCAGGGCGGCGGAAAGGGTACAGCCCGTGCCGTGGTTGTTGGGAGTCTCCACTCGTTTGTGGACAAAAGCGCGCAGGGGCTTGCCGGGCATGCCCAGCCAGTCGGCCATTTCGGGGCCGCCGCCGAAGCGCGCGCAATGCCCGCCTTTCAGCAGCACCGCCCCGGCTCCCATGTCCAGCAGCCGGTCCACGGCTTCGGCAACGCCGGACTCGTCCCTGATGACGCGGCCGGTCAAAAGTTCCGCCTCGGGCAGGTTGGGGGTAAGCAGGGTGGCCAGGGGCAGCATGCTCCGGATCAGACAGTCCACGGCGTCCTCGCGCAGCAGGCGGTGGCCGGACTGGCTGACGCACACCGGGTCCACCACCAGGGGAAAGCCGATTCCCCGCAGGCCGGCGGCCAGAGCCTCGATGATGGGAGCGGAGGCAAGCATGCCGGTTTTGGCCGCCCGTACCGGAAAACCTTCCAGAACGGCGGACAATTGCAGGGCGGCGAATTCCGGCGGTGCCTCGTGGATGCCGCGCACCCCGGCCCCGTTCTGGGCCGTAAGGGCGGTAATCACCGATGTTCCGAACACGCCAAGCGCCGTCATGGTCTTGAGATCCGCCTGAATGCCCGCTCCGCCGCCGGAATCGGACCCGGCTATGGTGAGGATGACGGGGGGCGCGGCTGAAGCCCCGGAAAAAATGCCGTCCATGTTCATCCTTAACGCGTTACTTTACAGTGTTCATGACGGACCGCAGCAACGCCACCCTGGCCGGGATGTCCGGGGCCAGAGTGATGGCGGAAACCATGGCCAGGCAGCGCCCGCCGTGACGCATCACTTCCGGCGCCGTGCGCTCGTTGATGCCGCCTATGCAGACAACGGAAACGGGACAAAAGGCGGCGGCCTCTTCCAGATAGCCCATGCCCACGGGCCGGGCTTCCTTTTTTGTGGCCGTGGCGTACAGCGGCCCCACGCCGATATAGTCGGCCCCGCCGGCCACGGCGACCTCCATCTGGGCACGGGAATGGGTGGAAACGCCGACAATGCGCTCTTTGCCCACCAGACGCCGCACCGCCGCAAGGGGCAGATCCTCCTGCCCCACATGCACGCCGTCGGCCTCGCACAATAAGGCGATGTCCACGTGGTCGTTGACAATGAAGCAGCACCCGGCCTCGCGCGTCAGACGGCGGATGGCCAGACATTCCTCCAGCATTTCTCCGGCGTGCTTGTCTTTTTCGCGGTACTGGATGACCCGCAGGCCCGCCGCGAGCATGGCCCGGACCACCTCGGCCGCGGGGCGGTCCAGGGACTGGCGCGAGTCGGTCAGGGCATAAATGTCGGTTTCGGGAAAGGGAATGTACATATGCTGCCTCAATATGGGTTCAGGGGACCACGCCCCCTTGCGGGGGAGCTTCTCGCGGGGGAGCGGCCGCCTCCGCTGTTTCCCCCAATATCCGCGTGATCACCGCGTCCGCCTGCAGGGCGGCGGCCTGCATGACGCGCGGGGCCAGGGCCGGAAGCCCGGCCCCCACTTCCGACAAGAAATCGCCCACGCAGACAAGGTTGCCCATACGGCGCACCGTAAGGGGGGGCAAGCCCCAGCCGCCCAGACCTGAAGCGCCCACCGTGAAAAAACCGCCCCGCAGCAGGGCCGTAACCACAGAAGCCTTGAGGGAAGCCTTGTCCAGCGCCTCCACCACCACCGCGCACCCGGCAAAAAGCGCGCAGGCGTTTTCCGGGGTCACCCAGGCTTCCACAGCCTCGACCACGGTTCCCGCGCCGTCTTCGTCCGGAAGATCCAAAGAAGCCAGGCGATCCCGCAGGGCAACGGCCTTGGGGCGGCCCACGTCTTCCGGCAGGTAGAACTGCCGGTTCAAGTTGGAAACCTCCACCCTGTCGGCGTCCACAATACGCAACCGGCCGACCCCCGTGCGGGCCAGAAGCATGGCGACGTTGGACCCCAGCCCCCCGGCCCCGGCAATGCCCACCCGCGCCGCGGCAAGCCGCTGCGGGGCATGTTCCGGCAAATGGGCCGCCAGGCTTTTTTTCAGCAAACTCATAAGGATTACGCCGCGCCGCCGCCGGTTTCCCCGTCCCGCAGGCGTCCCAAAGCGCGCCCGATGCCCCCGGCCAGGGGCAGATCTCCTTCGCCCGGCAGCAGCCAGTCGGCGAACGATGGCTGAAAGCCCATACACCGCAAATCCGCCGCCATCCGCTCCACGGAACGGCAATCGTCGATGACGAACTGCACCGCGTTTCCGCCCGCCTTTTCCGTTTCTTTCTCCGCGTAAACGGCATACCCGCCCACGGCGGTGCTGACACCGGCGGAAACGCGCGTCACACCAAGGGGCAGAAGCCTGTCCCGCAGGGACGCGCTTTCGCGCGTGGAAAGGGTAATGCCCGCGTGCGGCAAAAAGCAACGCAGGGCCGTCAGAATCTGCACGAATTCCCGGTCCGGCACGGGTTTGCCGCGCCAAAGCCCCCCGGAAGCCGTTTTCACGGCCTCAACCTCTTTTCCCGGCGCGGCGGGCCGCAGGCGCGGCAGGGAAAAGGCGATCTCCAGTTCGGGAAAACGCCGGGACAGCCACCATGCGTGCATGGCCAGCGTAAAAACGTCAAAACGCCAGTCGCCAAGCCCCAGCAGCACGCCCAGGGTCAGGCCTCGCATGCCTCCCAGGGCGGCCCTGTGGGGCGCGTCCAGGCGAAAGTCAAAATCGCGCTTGGGCCCGGCGGGATGCAGTTCGGCATACAAGGCGCGGTCGTAGGTTTCCTGGAACATGGTCATGCTTTCGGCCCCGGAACGGCAGATCAGGGCGTACTCTTCCCCGGTCAGGGCCTGCACCTCGACGCCCACGGAAGGAAAGCGGCGGGAAAGAATTTCCACAGCCCCGGCGATATACTCCGCGCCGGTCCTTCCGGGCGCATCGCCCGTCAGGGCCAGCACCCGGCGCAGGCCCGTTCGGGCCAAAGCCTCGGCTTCCGCGTCGATTTCAGGGGCTGTCAGCGCGCGCCGCCGGATGCCCTGGCCGGCATGAAAGCCGCAGTACACGCACCGGTTGGTGCAGTAATTGCCCAGGTACAGCGGAGCGAAAAGCTGCACCGTCCGCCCGAAGTGGCGCAGGGTTTCCGCGGCGGCCCGCCGGGCCAGGGCTTCAAGTTCCCGGCCGGCGGCAGGGGAAAGCAATACGGCCAGATCCCCGGCGTCCAGAAACGGCCTGCCCAACACCCGCCGGACATCGGAAGCGTCCGGCGAACCCTTGGGAAAAGCATTCGGAGCGGCGTCCGCGAAAGTTTCCCGCCTCATGCCCCTTCCTCCAGAAATCCCGTCAGCCCATCACGCTCCGGCGAGGAAGCTTCCGCACCGGCGCCGAGCACCCGGCCCGCCCCGGCAAGATAGGCCGCCCGGCCCGCCTCCACGGCCCGGCCAAAAGCGGCGGCCATGCGGCAGGGGTCCCCGGCCGTGGCTATGGCGGTATTCACCAGGCAGGCGGCGGCCCCCATTTCCATGGCCTCGCAGGCGTGCGAAGGCAGTCCCAGCCCCGCGTCCACGATGACGGGCAAGGGGATTTCCTCGATAAGAATGCGGATCATCTCGCGGGTAAGCAGTCCCCGGTTGCTGCCTATGGGCGCGCCCAGGGGCATGACGGCGGCGGCCCCGGCATTTGCCAGATCGCGGGCCACATACAGATCCGGGTTCATATAAGGCAGCGCCACAAAACCCTCCCGGGCCAGAACTTCCGTCGCCCGCGCCGTGGCGTAGCCGTCGGGCAGAAGATTGCGGGAATCGGAAATAACCTCGATCTTGATCCAGTCCCCGGCGCCGCAGGCCCGGGCAAGGCGGGCGATGCGCACGGCCTCGTCGGCGCTGCGCGCTCCCGAGGTGTTGGGCAACAGCGCCATATGCGGCGGAATGTGCGAAAGTATGTCCCCGCCCGGCGCGGAAAAGTCCACCCGGCGCAAAGCCACGGTGATAACTTCCGCCCCGCTGGCCAAAGCCACGGCCGGGATGCTGTCCTCGCGCCCGTACTTGCCGGTGCCTATAAAAAGACGGCTGCGCAAAGCCCTGCCGCCGATAACCAGAAAGTCGCCGTCAGCGGCGGCGCAAACGCCCTTTTCCCCCGCCGCCGAAGCGGCATCAGTCCGCGTATTCATGGTACAGCTGCCCTTTATCCGCCGCAAACGGCAAAACGCGGCGGAACGTCATCCCCCGCCCACAAAGCGCACCAGTTCCACAGTGTCGCCTTCCGCCAGCGGGGTGCGTTCAAAATCCCCGGCCGTCACTATGACACCGTTCACCTCGGCAACCAGCGCACGGCTGTTCAAACCCGCTTCGGCCGCCAGGGCGGCCAGGTCGCGGGCGCTTACCAAAGTTTCCCTGCCGTTCAGGGTCAGACGGATGCCCGTATTAGCGGTCATATCGTCCCTCCGTATAGCGGTTTGTCCTTACGGCCCGCCCGGCGCGTCCCGTGGGAAACGCCGCAAAGCGCAACGCGCCCGGCATGCGGCAAACACCCGGCAAGGCCTTGGGCCGGATACTTTCCGGACGCGGCATGCCGTAAAAAAAAGCCCGCTCCACCAACAGGGGAACGGGCACGTACGGACGATGATCACAAGCGCGCTTCCCTACGGCGGAATTACCCGCGTCAGGTTCAAGGGGTCAGGATCACTCCACTCTCAGCCCTGCCGGCCCTGTCGCGCCCGGCATGACATGCCTTTCAGCAGGCATGCGCCGGTGCCACGGAACCGGGGACTCCCCCAGCCGGGTTTGCCTTCCGGCAAACTCCTGACCGGCAACGCCTGAAGCGTTCCGGCACAATTTTTCTACCCCTGACGCGCAAATCTGTCAACGCTGGGCCGGCTACCGGCAGCGGCTCAGTTTGCCGTCAGACAAGGAAAGCAAATTTTTGCCCGGGGGCTGGACTCTTTGGTCCCGCCCCCGAGCAAAAATGAAGCTTGACGAAGTATCACGGCAAAATGAGCCGCTACCGCAAGAACTTCATCATGGGCAGGCTGGCCGCCACCAGCAGCCCCATCATCAAAAAGCCCGCGTTGAAACTGACAAAATCGCCCCAGATACCCAGAATATAGGGCATCATGCCCACGCCGAAAAACGAAGCCAGGGGCATGACTATGGAAAGAATCACGGGTTGTTCCGTCGGGGGAAAGAATTCCGCCAGCATGGTGAAAATGGGCGGAAAAAGCATGGCCGTCATCATAGGTTGCAAAAACAGCCCCGCGTACATCACGGGCAGCGGCGGCATGGCCATGAAGCACATGCCCAACGCATAGCACCACAGACAAAAAACAAGGGTGCGGCGCGTGCCCAGGCGCGTGGTCACCCAGCCTCCGCACAAAACGGCGACGGGAGAAGCCAGACGCGAAACGGCCAGCAGAAAGGCGGCGCCTTCCGCGCTCATGCCGCGCTCGTCCGTCAGGTGCAGGGTCAACACGCTGTAGGGGGCGAATTCGCCGGCAATGGCCAGGCTCATCAGCCAGGTGCACAGCCACAGCCGGGGGCTGCGCACAAGCCTGCCCACCCCCGCAAAGGACACCGGGGCCGACCGCTCGTGTCCGCCCTTGGCAAAAAGCAAAAACAGCACCCCCACGGCCAGGGAAAGCCAGCCCATGCCCGTGGTGACGCCCCGCCAGCCGAAGGAGTCCGCCGCCGCCCCGGCCAGCAGCGGCCCCAGAATAAAACTGCCGTTGGGGCCTATTTCGTGCACGGCTATGGCCTTGCTCCACTGTGAAGGGGCCACAAGGCCGCGCATGGTGCTGAGCCCCCCGTTGAAATACTGCCCGGCCGCCGCGCCCAGCAGCGCCATGCACAGAGCGATGACGTCCAGGGAATGCGTCGAAGCCAGTCCCAGCATCACCCCCCCGCAGACCACAAGGGAGCCGCCCGCCATAATCCGGGGCCGCACCCTGGCGGCCACGAATCCGGAAACGACCAGGCTGGCCGAATACCCCAGCGAGGTATACAGGAGCAGCCGCGTGGACTCGGCATGGTTGATGGAAAATTCCCGCTCAAGGTACGGCAGCATGGGGCCGAACATGGCCCGGTCCAGATAGTTAAGCAGAAAAAGCAAAGCGACAAAGGAAACCCACGGAAGAACCCGGGAAAACTCCGGGCTTTCCGTGGGAGCGTTTACATCGGACATAATTTCCGGTCCACCTCAATACGGTATCTTTGTATGAACACGCCAGAAGAACGAACCATTTTTAACAGCAGAGTATTCGAACAGCATTCCGGAACGTTGCGGATGACGTTACTTCCCAGTGGAATATGCCGGCCGCCGGGCAGCGGCAAATGCGCGCTACCCGAGGTCCAGGCCTTTGCTGATGGCGTTAAAGTCCAGCGCATTGCTCACAAGCTGGGTGCCCTGGCGGATCTTGGCCACATCGCGCATCTTGTGGCGGTTCAGCATTGTTTCCATCTTTTTGGCCACAGTGTAGGTGTCCTCGCGCACCATGACTATGGGCACGTTCAGAGTATCGGCGCGGGACAGGATGATGTCGTTGGGAAACAGGTTGCCGGTCAGCACAATGCAGGGGCAGTCGCCCTCGATGGCCACAAGCTGCACGTCGGCCCTGTCGCCGCCCACTATGACGGCGGAATTGGGATGGCGGCGGAAATAGGTCATGAAGTTTTCCACCTGCATGGTGCCGATAAGAAAGTTTTCCACCATGCCGTCGGCCCTGCCCTGCGCGGCCACCAGGCGTCCACCCAGACGCTCGGCCAGTTCGTGGGCGCGAATGGAGCCCATAAGCGGGTCACGCGGGATAATGCCTAAAACGGGTATGCCGTTGCGCTCGAGAAACGGCCGGATGACGGTATCGATCTCGCTCATGAAGGCGGAGGGAATGTCATTGAGCACCGCGCCCAGCATATGATCGCCAAGCTGCTCCTTCAGCAGCATGAGCAAATCGTAGCTGACCTCGTGGCCCAGACGGTCCACAATCAGCGCCTTCAGGCCCAGTTCCTTCACGATGCGCACGCCGTCCAGGCCGCTGGAACGGCCCGACAGCATGTGCCCGGTGCCGCCCACCAGCATCAGGTCGCGGTCTTTGGAAAGTTCGCGGTAGGCCGCGGCAATGTCCGGCACGCGGTCCTCGGCCTGCCCGCCAAAGGCGCGCATTTTGAAATCCTGGGTGAGCAGCACCGGCGTGACCAGGCGAGAAGGCTGCTCCAGTCCCAGCACTTCCTGCACAAAAAAAGCGTCCTCGTCGCCGGGCTCGCCGTTTTTTTCCATGGGCATGCCGCCCACGGGCTTCATGTAGCCGATGTTCATCCCTTCGCGCTGCAGGCGCAGGCCAAGACCCACGGCAAGCATGTTCTTGCCCGAATAGGACTGGGTGGAACCTATATATAATCCTTTCATCTTCAGTATCTCCCAGGGAACATGTTGATTTTGTAATTCTTCAGGCCTGACGGGATGCTGGCGCAAACCCAAATACGGCCGCGCGCGTCAGCCTTCCCGCCCCGCGTTCCGCGTAAGCATAAGGCGGATGTCCCCCACAAGGGCGCCCTCGCCGTTTACCAGCACAGGATTGCATTCCGCCTCCTGGATTTCCGGAAAATCCAGGGCAAGCTGCGACATGATCAACAAAATATCCTCGATGGCCGTAAACTTCACCGGGGGTTCGCCCCGTATGCCCGCCAGGATGGGAAAGGCCCGGATCTCGCGCACCATACCGTGGGCGTCGTCCAGGGAAAGCGGGGCCAGGCGGCAGGCAATGTCCTTGAAGGCCTCCACGTGGATGCCGCCAAGGCCGAACATAACCAGCGGCCCGAAGCGCGAATCGCGCCGGAACCCGATAATGACCTCGCGCGCGTCCGCCGGAGCCATGGCCTGCACCAGGCAGCCCGCGATATAGGCGCTTTTGCGCAGACGCATGGCCCGCCCGGTGATATCCTGAAAGGCCGCGCGGATCTTTTCCGGCGTATCCAGGTTCAGGGCCACGCCCCGCACCTCGGTCTTGTGCGAAATGTGGGGCGAGGCGATCTTCAGGGCCACGGGGCAGCCCATCTGCTTGGCGATCTTTACGGCCTCGTCGCTGGTGCGGGCCAGCTTGCCCTCCAGCATGGGCAGCTCGTAGGCGCGCAAAATCCCCTGGGCCTGGTATTCGGCAAGCTCCAAGGCGTGCTCCGCCCGGGCCTCGTCAATGATTTTGCGCACGCGCGAGGTGTCGTGGCGGTAACCCACCTCGACGGGCATGGGGCATTCCTTCCAGCGGCTTTGCCGGTACATGGCCGCTATGGCGTCGACGGCCGTTTCCGGAAAAGCGTAACAGGGAATATGCCGCGCGGTGAAAACCCGCCGCGCCTCCACCACCCCGTCCCCGCCCATAAGGCAGGCGAACACAGGCTTGGCGTGGCCCGCCGTTTTCGCGGCCGTCTCTTCCATGATGGTTGCCAGGGGCATATGGGCGGTAGGCGCGGCCAGGATAAGCAGGGAGTGCACGGCCGGATCGCGCAGCACCGCGTCCACGGCATCGGCCATGCGCGCCGCCGGGGCGTCGCTGCCCACGTCCACCGGATTGTATATGGAAGCGTAGGGAGGCAGAATTTCCTTAAGGGCGGCAAGCGTCACCGGAGAAAGGGCCGCCGGGGAAAGACCCGCCAGTTCGCAGGCGTCCGTGGCCACAATGCCCGCCCCGCCCGCGTTGGTGACCACGGCCAGGCCGGGCCCCTGGGGCAGGGGCTGCCCGGCAAAGGCCTGGGCCATGCCGAACAGATCTTCCATGCGCTTGACCCGGATAATGCCGGTCTGGCGAAAGGCGGCGTCATACGCCCTGTCCGCCCCGGCAAGGGCGCCGGTGTGCGAAGAGGCGGCGCGGGCGCCCGCCGCCGTGCGCCCGGCTTTAAGCAGGATCACCGGCTTTTTGCGGGTGGCTGCGTGGGCGTTGCGCAAAAAACGGGGGCCGTTTTCCACGCTTTCAAGGTAGCCGAGAATAACCTTGGTGTCCGGGTCTTCCGCCAGAAAGGACAAAAGGTCCGACTCGTCCAAAACGGCCTTGTTGCCAAGACTTACAAAGGAGGAGAAGCCCACGCCCTGGGCGCGCGCCCAGTCGAAAACCGCCACGCACAACGCGCCGGACTGGGAAAAAAATCCGATATTGCCCGGCAAAAACGCGCCGGAGGCAAAGGTGGCGTTCAGCCTGTTGCCCGCGTGCACAAGTCCCAGGCTGTTGGGCCCGAGCAGGGCGATGTTGTGCGCCCTGGCCAGGGCCGTGATTTCCTCTTCCAGTTGGGCCCCACGTCCTCCAACTTCCTTGAAACCCGCCCCGATGACGATGGCCGAACGGACGGACACGGCGGCAAGTTCTTCCAGGCAGGCCGGGACCTGCTCCGCCGGGAGACAGATAATGCCCAGATCCAGGGGAAGGTCCGCTGCGGGAATTTCCGAAGCCTTGCGCAGGACCGGCAGACCAAGTATGGTGCCCCCGTGCGGCATGCGGTCGTTGATAGGAAATATTTTCCCCCCGTATCCCCCGCTCAGCAGATTCTCCAGAACAATGTTGCCCAGCTTTCCCTCCTGTCTCGAGGCTCCTGCGACGGCTATCGAGGCGGGCGCGAACAGTGTGGAAATATGGGCGTGGGAAGGCATGGCGGACTCGAATGAAAAAGGATGAGAAAAAGATGCCGCATCGGCTCCAGAGAGGTATTCCCTATCAATTCAGTCAAGTCAAGCTGCTAAGGGTGGCCCTGACCCACAGTTCGTACGCCAACGAACAGCAGACCGGGGCGGAGCACAACGAACGGCTGGAATTCCTGGGGGATGCGGTGCTGGAACTGTGCGTGTCCGAAGAGCTGTTCCGCCGTTTTCCCGACGCCAGGGAAGGGCAGCTTACGGCCATGCGCTCAAAGCTGGTGAATCAGGATACTCTTGCCGCCCTTGCGCGCAAAATGCATCTGCCGGAACATCTTATTCTGGGAAAAGGGGAAGAAGGCCAGGGGGGGCGCGAACGGGACTCGCTGCTCAGCGACGTCTTCGAGTCCGTGCTGGGAGCCGTGTTTCTGGACGGAGGATTCGCGGCGGCCCGCAAGGTGGTGGAGGAACTCTTCCTTGATCTGTGGCCCGCCGGAAGCGAAAGAAAAAAAAACAAGGACCCCAAAAGCCGCCTGCAGGAGCTGACCCAGCAGCGCTTTAAGGAGCGGCCGATCTATGTTCTTGCCGCAAGCAGCGGCCCGGAACATGACAAGCAGTTTATAGTGCGTCTTACCTTGCCGGACGGCAGTGAATTCACGGCCACGGGTTCCAGCCTGAAACGGGCGGAACAAACCGCGGCGGAACAAGCCCTGGCCCGCCTGTCGGCCGGGGAACCGCCATTGACCTGAAAAACAGGAACAGCGCGGGGAACCGCAACCTGCCTGAAAAGCGGGGACGGCATCCGGAAAAAGCCGCCAACGGCCGGAACCGGGGGGAGAAGCCAAGGACCGCCGGGAGGGGGAAGGCCCCCCTTCCCGGCGTTTCCGTCTTTGGTCCGCCTTAGCCGACGGAGCGATGCGCCTTTGCAAAAGCTCAGCCGCTCCGCAAAGTCCCCCCCGGTTAGCCGCCGATAAGCTGCATGGCCATCTGCGGCAGCGAGTTGGCCTGGGAAAGCATGGCCACAGCGGCCTGCGACAACACCTGGTTGCGGACGAATTCCGTCATTTCGGTGGCGACGTCCACGTCAGAGATGCGTGATTCCGCGGCCTGCATGTTTTCGGCCTGAATCTGCAGGTTGCTGATGGTGTTCTCCAGGCGGTTCTGCATGGCGCCAAGGTGCGCGCGGATCTTGTCCTTGGAGATGATGGCCTGATTAAGGGCCTCCAGGGCTCTTTGCGCGTTGGCCTGGGTGGAAATGTCGTGTCCGGCGCGGTTGACGTCCGTCTGGTTGCCCACGCCCAGGGCCGAGGCCGTGGCGCTGCCGATCTTGACGTAGTAATAGTCCTCGGCCGAATCGTTGCCCGAGCCGAAGTGGATCTTCAGCTTGCCGGTGGACTTCAGGGCTTCGCCGTTGTGGGCGTCGGCGGACAGGCTGCCGTTCAGCAGATACACGCCGTTGAAGTCCGTGGCGTTGGCGATACGGGTGATTTCCGAAGCCATGGCCTGATACTCCGATTCGATCATCAGGCGCTGGTCGGAGTTATACGTGCCGGTGGCGGCCTGTTCGGCCAGTTCCTTCATGCGGATAAGCTTTTCATCGATAACGCCGAGAGCTCCGTCAGCGGTCTGAATCAGCGAGATGGCGTCGTTGGCGTTACGCACGCCCTGGTTCAGGGACGCGATTTCCGCGCGCATCAGTTCGCGGATGGCAAGGCCCGCCGCGTCGTCCGCCGCCGTGCCCACGCGAAGGCCCGAAGAAAGTCTGCGCACCGAAGTGGCGAGGTTGGCGTACGATGAGCCCAGGTTTCTGGCCGCGTTCATGGCCATCATGTTATGGTTAATGACCAAAGACATATTGATATCCTCCTTGGGGGTTAGCTGACAGGCATAAAGCAATATGAATGCCAAACATATTTTAGTTTAGTAATTCAGCTTATTAAAAATACTCTAGACCCCCCTTGCGAAAACCTCTCCGCAAAAAGGCAAATTTTTCCGATCGGTTCCGGACGGCGGCGAATTTTCTTTCGCCTTGCGGGCAAGATCCGCTACATTAAATACAGGCAAAATTTTTCGGGAAAGTTTTTCCAACGCGCCGCAACCAGGCGCGGTTGGGGGGAAGTTCCGTCGCCGGAAAAAGCATGACGCCGGTCCGGCGCAAAAGAAAACGCGCGCCGTAAAGGCCGCCCGTCCGGGACGGAAGAACAGCGCGCGCCTGATTATGGCGCAGAAATTGTATACACTTCGGCATAATGACTGTTTCCGGATAGCCGCCCGCTACAAAACGGTCTTTTCGCGGACGGCGTTTTGTTTGGAAACAGACCCGGGGCTTATTGCCGCATTCCGAAGCTTCATGTACCATCCGCAAAGCCGGGCCGTTGCCGCGGCATCGCCCAACCATCCCAAGGAAACAGGAATGGCCAGCCTAGAGGAACTTCGCTCCCAATTGTCTGAAATCGGCTCCCCGCAGATGCAGGCCGACGGCTACGCCCTTTGGCTGACCTGGCTTGGCGAGCTTAACCCCACCGTTGTCCAGACATTGGAAGAATACGGCGGGATACAGGTGGCCTCCGCCTCCGGCCAGTCGCTGTGGTTTTATTTTTCCACGGATATTCTGCTTGCCGCCGCGCGCATCGGGGTATGGGCGCGCTTCAACCCCCTGGCCGTCACCATGCAGATATTTCCCTCCCGTTTCCGGGTGGACCATATCGGCGCCAAGGGAATGATCTTTGATGAAAGCATCTGGCACCAATCCTTTGACGTGCCGGTGGAATTCCGCATGCTGGTTCATGCCGGCATGTCCCAGGCCGTCAGCGTCGCCCCCGGTCTTTCCCTTGGGGAAAAACCCCTGCAAAAGGGCATGTCGGAAGAAATATGGTCGCACCTCAGCGTGGATACCCGTCTGCCCTACCAGTCCACGCTTGGCTGGTACGCGCTGCTGCGTCCCGTGGGCAACCCGCTGGACAAAGCCTACCAGCAGGGCTGGCGGGAATTTTTCTCACAGGTGGAATCCGTGCTGCAGCGGAACAAATTCCGCTTCACCGTGCAGGATTCCTTTGTCATGTTTCCGCTGGATACCCTGCGCCAGTTCAAAAGCTGGTGCCGCGACTTTCTCGCGCTGGTCAACCGGCTGAAAAGCGAAGCCCCGGCGCAGTACTGGCCTTGCGTCACCACAGTCGTGGGGCGCAAGGG
Organism: Desulfovibrio sp.; assembly: GCA_031549405.1. Taxonomy (GTDB): domain Bacteria; phylum Desulfobacterota; class Desulfovibrionia; order Desulfovibrionales; family Desulfovibrionaceae; genus Frigididesulfovibrio. Next base: position 95,506 of record JAVBPV010000004.1, on the reverse strand, counting down.
GCTTAACCTCAACGAAGAACTGCCCAAAAAGCTCAACGTGGAGTGGGAACAACTCACCCCCGACTTTCCCCATATGAGCATGCGCAACGCGCTGATGCTGGGGAACGAGTTTTCCTTCCACGAGGTGCGCTTCGCCCCGTCCCGGCAAAGCCCGGACGACTGGTGCAGCCTGAGCCTGCGGGAAGAAAATGCCGCCAAAACAGGGGCGCTGCCGCAGATGTCGCCCACCAACCTGCTGGTGGGCAACCATCCGCACTGCTTCTATTGCGGTCAGCGCAGCCATCTCACCGCGGCCTGTCCTTCGCGCGTCATGGACGAACGCGATCCCCAGGTCTGGCCCACAGTGGCCCATATGACCTTCACCGACATGCGTCTGGCCGTAAATGCCATAGATGAGCAAATAGCGGCCGCCGGCGAGGAAAAAGACGCGGCCGTCGCGGCCCTTGCCAGGGATCCTTCGCCCGGCGGCGTGTTTCTGCGGGCCTTTTTCGATATCAACTGGCCCGTGCAACTGCGCGCCCTGCCCTTTTTCTGGCGCGCGCGCACCAAAGACTTTCACAAAGCCGCGTCGGAACTTGCCGAACAGGACAGCAACCCCGTCTGGGACCAGCTTGCATCCTTTGCCCACAAAGATCCCCACGACTCCGAAAAGGAGTTGGGCAAGCTAAGCGTACGCTTTCCCAAGGACTTTCGCCTGATGTCCCTGCGCGGCTTCGCCGCCATGGAGCTTGGCGACACGAACAAGGCCCTTAACTTCTGGCGGGAAGCCGAGGTTTACAGCCCCTTTCCCGTCATGCAGGCCTGGCATGCCTTTTTGCAGGCGCGTCTGCTGGAATTTTCGGGGCGCTTCGCCCAGGCCATGGACCTGTACGATCAGGTGGTGCGTACCTGCCCTTCGTGGCACGACGCCCTGTACCGCAGGCTGGTGTGCGAGATAAAAAGCGGCTTTTCCGAAAGAGCCCTGGGAGGGCTTGCCTCACTTGTGGACCGGAACGGCAACTACTTCAACCGGGCGCTGATCGATCCGGAAATGGACCGGGGGCACATACAGGTATTCGCCTGCCTGTACGGGCTGTGGGCAAGCATGGAGGCCAGGGTCAAGGAAGAGGAAAACAACCTGCGCCGTCTTACGGGGGAACTGGAGGCATGGTTCACGCCCGGCCACGCCTTTGCCGCCGCGCTGCACGAACGTATCGGGCAGCTTTTGCAATTGTCGTCCATAGCCAATTATGTTCCCAGGCAAAAGGTTTCTTCCGGCCGGCTGCAGCTGGAAAGAGATTTGCAGATGTTTGTGGCGCAAGAAGGAAAAAACCTGCGGGTCCGCTTCAAATCCTATGCGGAAAGCCTGCGCACGATTCATGATGAAGCGGCGTGGTTTCCCTTTCCCGGCGCTCTTGTGGACTTTAACAGAAGTTACAACATGGGCGTCAACAATATGAACTGGGCTCTTGTGGCATCTCTGCAATCGCCGGAAGCCTTCAAAAAAGCGCTGGGCATGGCCGACGAGGAGGCGCAGCGTATTGAAAAGCTGGAAAGCCGCATGAAGTTTTTGCGCATTGTGCGCGACGCTACCCTCTTTTTGCTTTCCATGGCGGAAAGCTTTTTCTGGCTTGAACTGATCGGCATTATCGCCGTGTTCGTCATCCTGCCCCTGCTGCTTATTTACGGCGACAAAATCGGCTTGTCGTGGACAGTCGGAGCCATATCCAAGGAACGCTGGCAGGTGCAAAAGGCGCTGCTGCTGGTGGTTACCGTGCTGGCCCTTGGGGTGGCGGGTCTGCGCACTCTGGTCCGCTTCGAGCATATCCGGGAAAAAATTTTCGCCAAGGCCAAAGCCGGCGAACTGAAAAAGAAGCCGAAAAAAAAGAAATAGGTCTATTTCGTAAGTAATTTTTATGGAGCGGGCGTCAGAAACCCTGTAAGAATTCCGGCCACGGAAAATCTTATGCGATTCCACCGGCGGGATGGCCTGCATTTTGGACGCGCGGCTCCGGACAAAGGGCCGCAACCCGGAAATACAGGCCGTCCCGCCGCCGCTTTTTATGCGCAAACGAGGGTATTGTTGAAAAGGCCGGGCATTCCGCAACAGCTCCCTTGCAAAAAAAACGGCAACCGGCTATGCAGTCAGCTTATCATGGGACACGACACCGTATAATTCCATAAGGTAACCATCAGGAGAGTGCCATGCGTCTGGTAACCCGTTCCGACTTCGACGGCCTGGTCTGTGCCGTGCTGCTCAAGGCCACCGGCATTATCGACGAATATAAGTTCGCCCATCCCAAAGACCTGCAAGACGGGCTTGTAGAAGTGTCGGAAAATGACATCCTGGCCAACGTGCCATATGTTCCCGGCTGCGGCATGTGGTTTGACCACCACAGCAGTGAAAACGAACGCATCGGCAACGTGGAATACAAGGGGCTTTCCAAAACCTCCCCCAGCTGCGCCCGTGTCATCTGGGAATATTTCGGCGGGCACGCCAAATTTTCGCCCGATCTCGATCCCATGCTCGCCGCCGTGGACAAGGTGGACAGCGGTCGTCTTTCCCTTGAGGAAATCCAGAACCCCACCGGGTGGGTCCTGCTGGGCGCCATCATGGACCCGCGCACGGGGCTGGGCCGCTATCGCGATTACCGCATCAGCAACTACCAGCTCATGATGGACATGATCGGCTACTGCTCCGAACTTTCCGCCGAAGATATCCTTGCCCGGCCCGACGTCCGCGAACGTACCGACCGCTACTTCGCCCAACAGAAGGACTTTATGGCCATGATGGAACGCCGGGCAAAAGTGCGGGGCAATGTGCTGGTGTTGGATCTGCGCGAGGAAAAGGAAATTTTTTCCGGCAACCGCTTTACCGTTTACGGCATGTATCCCTCCTGCAACGTCAGCATACAGGTGATCTGGGGGCTGAAGCAGCAGAACGTCGTGCTTACCGTGGGCCATTCCATTCTTAACCGCACCTGCAAAACCGACATCGGCAGCCTGATGCTGAAGCACGGCGGCGGCGGCCACCTGCGCGTGGGCACCTGCCAGGTGCCCACGGAAAAGGCCGAGGAAGTGCTGCAGGAGTGCATCGATACTCTTAAGGAATAAAAGGCGGTCCTTTGTCCCCGCTTTCCGGGACACGGGAGTTGAACCCGGCAAGGCAGCGCGCCTTGCCGGGACTTTTTTTCCCCCTGGGTCTCGCCCATGCCCTTGCCGCCGCAACCACCCCCGGCTACAATGGCGAAATGCAACACTACCGATACGCCCACACGCAAACAGAGGCCACCACCGGATATTTTTCCTGCGAACCCGTCCCGCCGCTGAGCCTGGACCGCGCTCTGGAGTTTCTGGCGGAGCACCCCCTGGACGATTTCATGCGCCGCCATATTCTGGCGCGCATGGCCGCCATGCCCGCCCCGGAGGTTCGCGCCGCCCTTGCGCGCGCCTGCGGCATGGACGGGCCGCCCCCGGCCGTGGCGGCCCTGGAACAGGAGTGGGCCGTCCTGCATCCGGATCTGCGGGACTTAGCCCCTGACGCCGCCCTCTCCTCTCCGGCGCCCGATTCCGGCGAAGATGCGCAGCCGGCCGGCCGCGGACCCGGAACGGACGCCACGCCGCTGATCCTGCTGCGCTGGCGGCGCCTGCCCGACAGCGCCCTGCATACGGCCTGGGGAGCCCTGTTCGCGGACAACATCCAGCGCCACCGTGCCCTGAAAGCCCCGGCGGATACCGGGCTGCCGCCCCTGTATCCGGAAGAGGCGCTTCAAAACGACGGCTCCGGACGCTTTTTCTCCGGCCGGGGCGAACCACTGCCCGGCCTGTCGGCGGCCTTTGCCGCCCCGTTTCCCCATTCCATTGAAAGCATCCGGGAACGGAAAGATTTCCCCGCGCCCGGCGGAGCTTCTTCTCCCGCCGCTCCTTCCGCGCCGGATCTTCCGCCCGGAGAAGTGGCGGCTCTTGCCGAGGAACGCCTCGCGCGCCAGGGCATCATAGCGGGCAAAGAAATGCGCCACACGGCTTCGCTCAGCCCCGTGGCCCTGCTGCGTCCGTGGAAGGTTTCTCTGCGCGTGCGCCGGGACCGACACGAGCATACCCTGGAAGGCCAGGCCACCACCTACGGCCGGGGGCTTGCCCTGGACGCCGCCCGCGCCTCCTGCCTTATGGAAATGGTGGAGCGCGCCTCGGTCTATCTGTCCATAGACGGGGACCGGGTGGAGAACAGACTGGAGGAAGCCCCCGTCGTCCGGGGAAGCCGCTCCGCGCTGCTGGAAAAGGGCCTGTCCTGCCTTGATCCCAACGACTTTCCCCTGGAGGCTCCCTACGGGGACGAACCCCTGTCCTGGATGCCCGGCCATGATCCGGCCGGAAACACCGTGCACGTCCCCGTGCAGATGGCCTCGCTGTTCTGCAACCTGGACGAGATCTCGCTGTTCGACTCGCCCGGATCCACGGGCATAGCCACGGGCCTTACCCTGGAAGCCGCCAAACGGGCCGCCCTGACGGAAATCATCGAGCGCGACGCCGAAGCCTCCACCCCCTTTTCCAAATCCGGCTGCTTTACTCTGCGAGCGGACGGCGACCCCCTGCTGGCCAGGCTTATGGGAGACTACGCCGCCAGGGGGATCAACGTGCAGTTTCAGGATCTGACCGGTCCTTTGGGCGTGCCCGCGTACAAATGTTTTGTCATGGGGCCGAAGGGAGACATCGCCAGGGGCCACGGAGCCGGATTAAGCGCGAAAAGGGCGCTGATCTCCGCCCTGACGGAAACCCCCTTTCCCTACCCCGGCGGCGGCCCTTCCGGCCCCTTGCTGCGCAAGCTGGCAGTAAGGGATTTTGCGGATTTTCCCGACTGGTCCACAGGCTCCCCCTCCGGCGATCTGGCCCTGCTTGAAGCGCTGCTTGCCTCAAGCGGCAGACCCCCGGTGTACGTGACACTGACCCGCGCCGATCTGCAATTTCCCGTGGTGCGCGCCTTTGTTCCCGGATTCGCTCTGGCCGCCGACAGCGACGCCTTTACCCGCGTTCCCCTCAGGCTTTACAAAAACTACCTGGCTCTTTTCTCCGGTTAAGATTTTTTTACCAATCCCGGCCAATCCGCCCTTTGTACGGCCAGACCGGCAATGGGCTGCAATGGCGGCAACGTTGGCGGCCGGCAAAACCGGCCTGTATCCCGTACGCCAGGCCATGCGCTGTACGGCCCGGCAGGGACATTTCCCACACGCAAGGCCCGAACGGAGAAACACCTCCTAAAAAAGGACCGGCGCGCTCATATCCTTGTGACGGTAAGCATAGCATACTTTTTGCATGTTTCCCCGACATGAATGACAGCACCCTGTCCCGGCTGCCCCTGCGCATAAATACCCTTCTGCCGCAGGCGTTTTCCGGAAGCCAAATCCTTGACGTCCTGGAAGGTCTTTTCGGCCCGGCCGGCCGCCGCGTCTTCCTGCCCGGGCTCCTGGCGGCCTTTTGCTTCGGAGTGTTTCTTGCCCACAGCCATACACTTTTCTCTCCGGCGCGGCACAGCGTCTGCCTGCCCGCCACCAGCGCCCCCGCATCGGCGGAAGAGCTGCGCTCTCTCGTCTCCCCGGGAGCGCTCCGCTTTGCCTCAAGCGGCCCCGATTTTTCCGGAGAACGCCTCCGCATAACGCTGATCAGCAACACAAGCCTGCCCGGCGGCCCGGTTACCACCCTGCCCGTCGCCCCGGCTTTTGACGGATACGCCGGGCAATCTTCCGGCAGCGGCCTTCTTTCCGTGTCAGACGGCAAAGTGACCATACCGACCATTGACGGCGACGTTGTCGTGGAGCGGCTGCGCTCGGCGGCTTCCGGCCTTCCGTTCGCCCTGCCCTCATCCGACGGCGCCGACCCCTTTTCTTCCGTAAAAGATCCGGAGGAGGGCGCGCCCTCGCTTTACGGCGAGGATGCCGTCGGCGAAGACTACCCCGCCATCTGGAACTGGCCGGCTGAAGATTTCGCCCGCGCTCTGGCCCTGGAATGCGCCATCGCACGTGATTCCCGCGCCCCGGGGCTAAGCCGCTTCATTCGCGGCATCGATCTTCCCCCGCTGCCCGGCAGCGACCTGCGCGCCCAGAAATACCGTCCCCTGGTCCAGCAATACGCGGCCAAGTACAATCTCACCCCCGCCATGATCATGGCGGTAATGCACGCCGAAAGCAACTTTAACCCCCTTGCGGTCAGCCCCAACAATGCCCTGGGGTTGATGCAGATAGTGCCGGAGACCGCCGGACAGGAAGTGTACGCCTACCTTACGGGCCTTCCCGGCGAACCGCCCGCTGAAGCGCTGTTCTCGCCCGAGCAGAACATCCGCTACGGAGCGATCTATCTCCATCTTCTGGCACGCCGCTACTTCAACAAGGTGCTCAACCCGGCCTCGCGCGAAATGTGCGTCATAGCGGCGTACAACGGCGGCCCCAACGCGGTGCTGCGCACCTTTGACGACGACATGGACACCGCCATCGCCCGCATCAACGCCCTGACTCCCGACGAACTGTACCAGGCCCTTATCACCCGGGCTCCCAACGCGGAAACTCGCCGCTACGTTGCCGTGGTGCTCGGGCATATGCGCAATTATTCCGTGCAGTAGGAAGACTCTTGTCCGGACGCGGAGCCCGTTTCTTTTCCATACCGCTTTTACAGGCCAATCAGAAGACGGCGGGGACGGTTCCACATCAGCCCCGCCGCCTCAAATTGGCGGTATCCCCCGCAAGAGCGGGGTCCGTAAAGTCACGCCCGCTCCGGCGCGTAACGGCGGCAATGGATGCCGCCCGCGCGGCGGGCTGTTCCTTTGGCAACAGCCACAGGCGGCGGGTGCGAAACGGAATCGCCTCCGCCGCTTGTGCGCCTTGTGAAGCGCACCTGTCTGTGCTAGATTGTTTTCCACTGCCGCAGGGCGAAATAAAGAGGGTTTTGCGGCGGGCGGTTATTGAGAAACACCCCTGGAACACAGCAATGTTGAAACGCTCCACCCGGAGCGGACGGCAAAAGTAAATTTTGCCCGCTCCCTGTGGGTGCGGCCGGCGCTGGCGCTGTCTGCCGCCAGGACGATTTCAAAGTGGAATTGCCCTGAAAAGCGCCGCAAATTCCAAAGGCTCCCTTGAGCGTACCCCGGAGAACACCATGCGAGTATCTGCCTTTCGTCTTTTCCTGCTTCTTCTCGCCCTTTTCGCCCTGGCCGCCTGCAGCGGCAAAGTCGCCGTGCTCAATACCGAAAAAGTCTTTCAGGAAAGCAACGCGGGCAAAGCGGGCCTTGCCTATCTGGACGATCTGAGCAAAGAGCTGCAAGGTCAGCTGATCGCTTCGCAACAAAAAGCGGAAGCCGGCAAAAACAAAAAGGCCGCCCAAGACGACCTGCAGGTGCAGGTGCGTGACGCCCAGCAGCGCTTCGGGGCCGAACAGCAGCAGGTTATGAACAAGGTCAGCGAACTGTACCAAAACGCCATGGAATCCGTACGCGCCAAGGGGCGCTACGACGTCATCCTGAGCAGCGACGTCGCCGTGTCCAGCAGCCCCAGAGTGGACGTGACCAAACACGTCATCGACGAAATGAACCGCACGCCTGTGACCTTTACCCCGCTTGCCGCACAGCCTGAAGCGGCCGAAGCTCCCGCTTCCGGCAACCAGAACGCTCCCGGCAACCAGAACGTTTCCGGCAACTAAAGCGCTTTCGGCGACCGGAACGCTTCCGGCAGCTGAAGCGCTTCCGGCGACCGGAACGTGCCGCGGAACCGACTTTTCAAGCTGATTATACCGGATTGCGGCCCCTGGCCCCGCAATTCCCGGCCGTCCCCCGCATTGCCCGGACAGCCGGGTACTGCGGGGGCGGGGCGTCGTGTTGCATTCGAAAGCCTTGTTGCATCGGGAACGCGGGCCTCGCCCCGAAAATCCGCATCCCGTCCCGCCGCCGTGCAAAGGGGCGGGAGCTTTCATATGCCGGCTTCCGGGATACCGCATCCGCCGCCCGCGCCACATTTTTTGCCGCATACGGTTGACGGAACGGGCGGCAAATGGAAGAATCCCCCCATCCATATTTTATGCACGATAACAGGAGACATCCCCATGCAACTCAAGGGCGCATTTACCGCGCTGGTCACCCCTTTCAGCAAAGGCCGCGTTGACGAGGAACGCTACAGGGAGCATATCGAGTGGCAGATAGAGCAGGGCATCAACGGCCTTGTCCCCTGCGGCACCACGGGCGAATCGGCCACCCTTTCCCATGCCGAACATGAGGACGTCATCCGCATCTGCATCGACCAGGCCAAGGGCCGGGTTCCGGTCATCGCCGGAGCCGGCTCCAACAATACCAAAGAAGCCGTGGGCCTTGCCCGCTTTGCCAAAAACGCCGGGGCCGACGCCATTTTGCTGATCACTCCGTACTACAACAAACCCACCCAGGAAGGGCTTTTCGCCCATTACAAGACCATCGCGGCCGAAGTCTCCATTCCCACCATCGTATACAACGTTCCCGGCCGCACCGGAGTCAACGTCGCCGCCCAGACCATGGCCCGGATGTACAAAGAGATTCCCGAGGTCGTCGGCGTCAAGGAAGCCACGGGCAACCTGTGCCAGATTTCCGATATCCTTGAATTCTGCGGCGAGAATCTCGTCCTGCTTTCCGGCGACGACTTCACCCTGCTGCCCACCCTGGCCATTGGCGGCAAGGGCGTTATCTCGGTGGTTTCCAACATCGCCCCGCGCGCCTTTGCCGACCTGTGCGACGCCGCATTCAGGGGCGACACGGCCACGGCGAAAAATCTGCACTTTTCCCTTGCCCCCCTTTGCCGTGCCTGTTTTCTGGAAACCAACCCCGCCCCGGTGAAAACCGCGCTGGCCATGATGGGCAAAATGGAAAACGACATGCGCCTGCCCATGGTGCCCCTTACGCCCGCCAACCAACAGACGTTGCGCGAACTTCTCACCGGCTACGGAATAAAAATATAAAACAGCGCGTTCCGGCGTTTCTTTTACGGCACGCCGGAACATGCCTCCATCTTCGCTTTTTTCCTTTCATTCTGGAGAAATCATGCTGGGAGAATACTCCTTCTGGAACCTGCTGGTTTTTGCCCTTCTTGTCGTCGCGGCGCTGGTGCTTGATTTGTTCGCCCACAAGCAGGACAAGGCTGTTTCCCTGCGGGACGCCGCCCTGTGGTCCGTTTTCTGGATTTTTCTTTCCCTGCTTTTTGCCGTGTATATCGGGTATACCCATGATAAAGATCAGGGCATGCTGTTCCTGACCGGCTATTTCCTGGAAAAAAGCCTGTCCGTGGACAACCTGTTTGTCTTCATCGCCATTTTTTCCTCTTTCTCCATCAAGCCCGAACTGCAGCACCGCGTGCTCTATTACGGCATCATCGGCGCGGTGATCATGCGCCTTGTCTTCGTCGCCGCGGGCAGTTCGGTTATCGCCGTCTTCGGCGCGGGGGCTCTTACGGTGTTCGGCCTTTTCGTGCTGTGGACCGCCTGGAAGATGTGGCAGCAAAGCCGGCAGGAAGCGCAGGAAATGGAAGACTACAGCGACCACTGGTCGGTGCGCCTGACCCGCCGCTTTATGCCCATCTACCCGCAATTGCAGGGGCACAACTTTTTTACCCGCAAAGACGGCATCCTGTGCGCCACGCCGCTGTTCCTCTGCCTGGTGACCGTGGAAATCGCCGACGTCATGTTCGCCTTTGACAGCGTGCCGGCCATTTTCTCCATCTTCGCCGGGCTGGACAAGCCGCTGACCATCGGCACCCAGACCTTTTTGGTGTACACCTCCAACATTTTCGCCATCCTGGGCCTGCGTTCCCTGTATTTTCTGCTGGCGGCGGCCAACCGCTTTCTTTGCCATCTGGAAAAAGCCGTCATCGCCATTTTGGTCTTTATCGGCGTCAAGATGCTGGCGGGCGTGGCCGGGCTGATGCACATCCCCGCGGTATGGAACCTGGTCATCGTTCTTGGACTGCTGACGGCCGGCATTGTGGGCTCATGGGTTTTTCCGGAAAGCAAGGGAACGGCATGCGCCGCAAAAAATGACGACAAGAACGCTTGAAGACTCTTGCGGCCTCATATAGAATCCGCTTCGCCGCAGGTTAGCGACACGGATCCAGAAACTCCGCCCGCCGTTGACGGCGGGCGGAGCGCCCTTACTATAAAGCATGGAGCTCCCGGCCCCAGCCCGCACCCACCCGGAGGTATGCACCCGTGACTCAGACCACCACCAAAGAAGCCCCCACCAGTAACCTGGCCCTTGACCTCGTCCGCGTGACCGAGGCCGCCGCGCTTGCCTCTGCCCGCTGGCTGGGCAGGGGGGATAAAGACTCCGGAGACAAGGCCGCCGTGGACGCCATGCGGCTTAGCTTCAACTCGCTGAACATCAAGGGCCGCGTCATCATAGGCGAAGGCGAAAAAGACGAAGCCCCCATGCTTTATAACGGCGAAGAAGTCGGCACCGGCTTCGGCACCGCCCTGGACATCGCCGTCGACCCGGTTGAAGGCACCAACCTTTTGGCTTACGGGCGTCCCAACGCCATCTGCGTCGTGGGCGCCGCCCCCGCCGGAACCATGTACAACCCCGGTCCCAGCTTTTACATGCGTAAACTCGTTGTGCCCGCTCCCGCGCAAAACGTGGTGGATCTGGACGCCCCTGTGGAAGACAACCTGCGCAAGGTGGCCAAAGCCCTGGGCAAGGACGTGGATGACCTGGTTGTCTTTGTTCTGGACAAACCCCGCCACCAGCGGCTTATCCAAAGCATCCGCGAAGCCGGGGCCCGCATCCAGCTGCACAGCGACGGCGACGTGTGCGGCGCGCTTATGGCGGTGGACCCCCGCTCGGAAGTGGACATGATGATCGGCACCGGCGGCACGCCGGAAGGCGTCATCGCCGCCTGCGCCATCAAGGGCATGGGCGGGCAGATGCTGGCCAGACTTGATCCGCAGTCGTACGTGGAAAAGGAAGCCATCCAGAACGCCGGCATCGACATCCGCGACACCCTGACCACCGACAGCCTGGTGAAAACCGACGAAGTGTTTTTCGCGGCCACGGGCATCTCGGGCGGCACCTTTTTGCAGGGCGTGCAGTACATGGGCAACGGCGCGGTGACCCATTCCATGGTCATTCGCGCCAAAACCGGGTCCCTGCGTTACATTGAAACCCACCACAACTGGGAAAGGCTGATGAAAATCAGCTCGGTCAAATACGACTAGCCTTTCTTTTATACATCGGCCAACAGCCTCAAGCGGCCTTCCCGGCGGGAAGGCCGCTTTTTTTCCGCCCGCCTCTTGAAAAAATTCAACTTTGCGCGAGGGACAAAGCAATGAAGCCAAATCCGGGTTTACCCACCCGGCAGCGGGAACTTTACCACCGGATGGGAAGCTGATAGAAAAACCAGGCTAAACGCGCACCCGGCCTTTATTTATATTTCCATAAACAGATACAGGCTTCCGAGACGGCTTACCCAGGGTACTTCCATGAGCAAGCGACCGCCCACGGCCTTTTTGTTTTTTTCATTGCTTCTTCTGCTTTTCCTGTTGATTGCGGCCTGCGCGGGCAAGCCCCCGGCCCCGGAGCAGCCCTCCGCCAACGGCAGGGACGAGCGCGCGGCAGGGGCCGAGGAACTGCTTGCCGGCGATCCTTTCGGCCCCGTTCCCGCGCCCCGGCTGCCCGACGGCATGGCGGCGGCGCAGACGCCTGCCGACGAAGCCCCCTCTTCCGGGGAAACACATTCCGTTCCCTACTCCGTGGACTGCGCGTCTCCCGATGATCCGAAGCTTGCGGATATTTTCAACAAAACAAGTTTGTTGCAACGGCTGGCGGATTCTCCCCCCACAAGCCTCACCGGGCTTGAGCAGCGCCTGTCCTCCTCGCTGGAAGAAGGACGAAAAATTCTGCACAGCCAGGGGTATTATTCGGGCACGGTAACGGGCAGCATCGATCCGCAGGCCCCGGAAGCCAAGGGGGCGAACAAGCACAAGACGCTGGTCTGGGTGCGCTTTTCTCCCGGACCCCGCTACGCGCTGGGCCGGACCAGCGTCAGCGTCGCGGAAGAAAAACGGACCGCCGCGCCGGACGGAGTGGAAAAAGACCAAAAAGCCGCCGCCGCGCCGGATGGTGCGGAAGAAAAACGGACCGCCGCGCCGGACGGCGCGGAAGAAGAACAAACGGCCGCCTCCGGCAAAAACGGCACGGATATTTCCGCCCCTGCGGCGCGCAAGGACGGCTTGCCGGTTTCCCTGGCCGACGTGGGCCTGACGCCGGGTTCCCAGGCCGAGGCCGACGCCGTGCTGGCGGCCGTGGACCGGGTGCGGGACGCCTTCCGCAACAAGGGCTACCCCTTCGCCAAAGTGGAAGGAACCCGTTACACTGTGGATCATCAGGCCCGGACACTGGATGCCGAAGTGCTGGTCAATTCCGGCCCCTTCACGCGCATGGGAGACATACGCACGCCAGAAGCCCCCACAGTCACGCCGGAATATCTGGAGGCCCTGCGCACCTGGGAACCGGGCGCGCCCTGGAACCAGGAAGCCGTGGACACCTTCCACGACAACCTGCGGCAAAGCGGGCTGTTCCGCTCCATTACTCTTTCTCCGGCAAAAGCCACGGACGGCGGCGAGCGGCGGGACGTGGACGTCGCGCTGCTGCCCGCGCCGGAGCGCACGGTAAGCGGCGCGCTCAAGTATGATTCCGATTTCGGCCCCGGCGTGCAGGGGGGGGGGGAGCACCGCAACCTGACGGGCAGGGGCGACAGCCTGCGCCTTTCCCTGCCCTTGTGGATGGATTTGCAGGAGTTTACAGCCAACTACCGCCAACCGTATTTTCTGCGCAAGGACCAGGCCTTTATCGCCCAGGGCAGGTTGCTGAACCAGGATACGGAGGCTTACGATCTGCAGTCGGCGGCGGCCTCGGCGGGCCTGGAGCGGCGCTTTTCGCCGCACTGGTCGGGCAGCGTCCAGGCCAGCGCCGAAGGGGGCAGCATCAAGGATCCCGACGAGCCCCGTAGCGAGTACGTCATGCTCGGCCTGCCCCTGGGCCTTGCCTACGACAACACCGGCAGCCTGCTGGACGCTTCTTCCGGCGCGCGCGTGCTGACTTCCGTAACCCCGTACACGGGAACCTACAATACGGATTTCGAGGTACTGCGCACGCGCCTGGACGCCCAGGCCTTTTTGCCCCTGGTGGGGCGGGACACGCTGATACTGGCCCTGCGCGGAGCTTACGGCTCCCTGTGGGGGGCGGACGCGCAGGATGTGCCGCCCACGGTGCGCTTTTACAGCGGGGGCGGCGGCTCGGTGCGCGGGTACGAATACCAGTCGCTGGGGCCGCGCGACGACGACGACAAGCCCCTGGGCGGCACGTCCCTGGTGGAAGTCAGCGGCGAAACCCGCTGGAAAATCACCCCGGAATGGGGTGTGGTGGCTTTTGTGGACGGCGGCATGGCTTATGCGGACGCCGTCCGGAATTTTGGCGGCGACCTGCGCTGGGGCGCGGGCCTGGGTCTGCGCTACTACACGGCCATCGGCCCCCTGCGCTTTGATCTTGCCACTCCCCTGACGCCCAGAGAGGACGACGCTTCCCTGCAATTTTACATCAGCATAGGGCAGAGCTTCTGATGCGTATCCTCATCTTTCGCGGAACATCTCTGGCACGCAAGGCGGCCTTGGGCCTGGCCGGAATTTTCGGCTTCTTTCTTGTTGCCGCCGTCGCCGCCCTTATCTGGCTGCGCACCCCGTCGGCCGAAGCATTTCTGGCCGGTCTGCTCACCCGCGCATTGTCGGAACAGGGCTATACCCTGGGCATGGGCGTTTTCGAAGGCCCCCTGCCCGGACGCCTGCACGCCAGGGATATTACGGTAGCGGACAAGGACGGCCCCCTGGCGCGCGCGCGCGAACTGGAGGCGGAAATCGCCCTGGGCGCGCTGCTGGGAGGCAGCGTGGAAGTGTCCCTGCGCCTCAGCGGGCCGGAACTGCTGCGCCTGCCCGCCGCCGCCCCGGAAAAAGAGCCGGAAAGCGCCGCCCCGCCCAGCCTTGCCCTGCCGGATCTTGCCCTGCCCGTGGACATCCGCCTGACCTCCCTGCGCCTGGAAGACTGCCGTATTCCCCCGGCCGCCGTCCTGGGCGGCCCCCCGCCCCCCCTGCCGCCCGAACTCGGCCCCTTTCCCGGAATGATCACCGCCGACATCGATGGTTCCGCCTCTTTGATCAAGGGATATCTTAGGGCCGAACTTAACCTTTCCCTGTCCACTGACGCCGGGCAAACCCTTGCCGTGCGAACCGGCCTGAAAGCGCAAGGAAAAAAGGCCGCACTGCTCCTGACGGGCGGTTTCGCCCTGCCCGTGGCGGGAAAGCCGCTGGAAACAAAATACTCCCTGGTCGCGCAACTGGAAGGGCCGCTTCTGACCCTTGCCCAGTTGGAAGTAAACGGGGCCGGTCTGGATTTGGGGCTTGCCGGCTCGTTCCAGAGCGACTCCGGCAAAGCGCAAGCCAGACTTGCCCTTACGGCGGCGGATCACGCCCTGTGGCAGGACGCGTTGGCGAAACTGGCCGGTTTTACGCCGGATCAGGCTTTTGGCGGAGGGCTTTCCCTTGCCGCCGACACCCGGCTGGAGGGACTGCCGGTCTTTGGTCCCGCCGCGCCGGGGACGACGGAGTCTCTTCCCCGCATTTTCGGCAACCTTTCCATGAAGGGCGCGGACATGCGCTGGCCTTTCCCGCAGGGCGCGGGACTGCTGGGGTCCGGCCTTTCGCTCGCGGCGGCGGTTTCCGGCGGGGGCGACACCCCCTGGACGCTGACGCTGAAAGAAGCCGCGGCGGGCCAGGTTAGCCTGACGGGCGAAGCGTCCTACGCCGCGACTTCGCCAGGCGGCCTTACGGCGCGCTTCAACCTGGACATAGGCGATCTGGCGCCCTTGCGGGCGGGTGTTTCCGGGGCAGCTTCCGCGCGCTTTTCAGTCCAGGGGCCTCTTGCTGCCCTTAAAGCGGACGCGGAATTTTCCAGCCCGGCCCTGAAGCTTGCCGCCGGGACCCTGGCCCGGCCCGCCGCGCGCCTGCGGGCCACCTACAGGCAGGCGGCTTCCGGAGATATGGCCGCACAGGGCGATCTTACGGCCTCGGCGGAGCAAAGCCCCGCCGGTCCCATCCAATTCTCGACAAGCTGGAATGCGGCCCTTGCCGCGTCCGGGGAAATTTCCGCCGGAGTCCGCGACGTGCGGGCGCGTCTGGCCGGGGTGGATCTGGCGGGCGGCGTGAAAGCCCACATTCCCCCCGCGCCGGCCGGGGCTTCCGGCAACGCCGCGCCCATGCCGGAACTTTCGGGCGGAATCACCCTGGAAGTGACGGACTGGTCCGGCCTTGCGGCGTTAAGCGGCGCGCCCCTGCTGGGCGGCCCCCTCAAGGCCGCCGTAAACCTGGATTATACGGCGGCGGAAGGGCAAAGCGCCGCCCTGTCCCTGAACCTGGATTCCTTTTCCCTGGCCGGCCAGGGCGTTGCTCTGCGCGACCTGACCACGAATCTGCGGGCCGGGAGACTGTGGACCTCCCCATCCCTGGGGGCCGCGCTGCGCATGGGCCCCGGCGAAGCCGGCCCCCTGCGCTGGAGCGCGGGCGAAGCCTCCCTGGAAGGCGCGCGCACGGGCGCTTTCAGCCTGGACCTGCGGGCGGACGGTTCCGCCCCCGGGCCGGATGCCCCGGCCCGCAAAACCGCGGACAGCGCCCGCAAAGCCGCCCGGGACAAAAAAGCGGCAACAGGCAAGAATGCCGTTCCGGCGGCGAAAAAAAACAAAACCCCGCCAACGGAAAAAAATACCGCCCTGGCCCTGGCCGGAACCTATGACCTGTCCAGGAGGGAAATAATCCTTTCCCGCCTGTCCCTGAACGATCCCGGACGCAAGGCCGGCCTGCGCCTGGCAGCCCCCCTGACCGTCAATCTCGCTCAGGGGCCGCGAGTCACAGGGCTGGACATGGCCTTTACCCCCGGCGGCAGACTGACGGCCGAGGCGGACCTGCGGCCCGGATCCATGCGCCTGAACGCCAAGCTGACAGCCCTGCCTCTGGCCTTTTTCCGCCTGTTCGTCGAGGACGCCCTGCCCGAAGGCAGCATCGACGCGGATGTCTCCTATGCCGCCGCCCCCAGCGGCCCCAAGGGTTCCGTGGCCTTGCGCGCCCGGCTCGCCTCCCTTGCCGCGGACTCGCCCGGCCCGGCGGCGGCGCGTGCGCAAACCGCCGCCGGAAGCTCCGGCACGACCCCTTCTTCCGGCGCAACAGCCTCCGCTGGCGCAACGGCTTCTCCCGGCGCAGCGTCTTCTCCTGAAGCGCTGTCGTCCAAAGCGCCCGGCCTTGACCTGAAGCTGGACGCGGCCCTGGAGCGCGGCGCGGGTCTGCGCCTGCGCGGAGAAGGCTCCCTGGCCCTTGACGGGTCGGCCCCCGGCAACCAGGGCAAGCTGCGTTTTTCCCTGCCCCTGATACCGGGGGCCGACGGGACGCCCCTGCCGGACTTCAAGGCCCCGCTTACGGCCTCCTTTGCCCTGGACAGCCCCACCGCGCCCCTGTGGCGGCTGGCCCCCCTGCCCGGGCGCACGCTGGACGGGCGCCTCGCCGTGAACATGGAAGTTACCGGCACGCTGGCGGCTCCCGCCGTCACGGGCACGGCCTACCTGGCCGGAGGCCGTTATGAAGACAAGCTTCTGGGCGTGCTGCTCACGGACATGGATCTGGAAGCCCACGTCAACCCCAAGGGCGGACGTCTGGTCCTGGCGGCCAAGGACGGCCAGGGGGGCTCCCTGGCTCTGGAAGGGGATCTCAACCCGGGCGCTGCGGAGGCCCTGAACCTTCGCGGCCAGATCCGGCACCTGCGGCCCCTGCGTCGTGACGATCTTTCCGTCATGCTTTCCGGCCTGTTCAGCGCCAGGGGCTCTCTTGCTTCTCCCCATGTGGCGGCAAACATCCTTGTGGAGCGCGGCGAGCTTACCCTGCTCTCCTCCATGGGCGGAGGCGGAGTTACCACCCTGGATATCAGCGAATCCGGCCAGGAGATGCCCAAGGCCGCCGCCGGTCCCACCTGCGACCTGCGCATCGATATCCCCCGCCGTTTCTTTATCCGGGGTAAGGGGCTGGACAGCGAATGGCAGGGCGGCCTCGCCATTGCCGGGCACCTGTCCGCTCCTTCCCTTACCGGTTCCCTGCGCCCGGTGCGCGGCACCCTTGACCTGCTTTCCAAAACCTTTGCCTTTACCGGCGGGGACATCGTCTTTGCGGGGGGCGGCAGAATCAACCCCGGAGTAAACCTGGAACTTACCTACGAGGGGCCGGATATCGTCGCTGTGGTCAATGTGAGCGGCAGCGCCCAAAAACCCGCCCTGAATCTGACCAGCCGCCCTCCCCTGGCCAGGGACGAAGTGCTGGCCCACGTCCTGTTCGGCAAGGATCTTTCAGAACTCAGCCGGTACGAGGCCCTGCAACTGGCCAACAGCCTGCGCGAACTGGCCTCCGGCGGAGGGGAGGGCGGGTTTTCTCCCTTCACGGCCGTGCGCAAGGGCCTGGGCCTTGACGTGCTGCGCGTGGGCGGCGGCGACACGGCCAAAGAAAACCGCACCGATCCCAACTCCACGGCGAACATTCCCGGCGCGCCCGCCCAGCAGAAAGGAGGAAGCGAAAACAACGCCGCCGCCGGCCCTAGCCTTGAAGCGGGCAAATACATCAACGACAGCATCTATGTGGGCGTGGAACAGGGCATGTCCCAGGAAAGCACGGGCGTGCGCGTGGAAATTGAACTTGCGCCCAACCTGAACCTTCAGGGCAAAACATCCCCCACGTCCAGCCAGGTGGGCGTGGGCTGGAAAATGGATTATTAGGTTTTACGACGAGGGCAAGGGAAGGAGCATCGCCAGGTGGACGTTGGCTGGAAGATTGTCGGGTTCCGCTTTCGGATTGCGCTTTTGTCCGATAGCCGCGTCACCCGGCTCTTCATATTCCGCCGCGCGATCAAAGAGCCGGCCTTTCCACAGGTAAGTTTGAGAAACAGGCAACAAAAAAGCAGGCCCCCGCAAAGGGGCCTGCCGAAACGAACACGTGCGCGAATGCGCGGATTAACGCTTGGAGTACTGGTACCGGGCGCGGGCGGCGCGCAGGCCGTACTTTTTACGTTCCTTCTTGCGCGCGTCGCGGGTCAGAAAGCCCGCCTTTTTCAACGCGCCGCGCAAGGAGGCGTCAACCGCCAGCAAAGCGCGGGAAATACCGTGGCGCACGGCTTCAGCCTGGCCGGTAACGCCGCCGCCCTGCACATTCACCTTGACGTCGATCTTTTCCAGCGTCTTGGTAAGCACCAGAGGCTGGCGGATGATCATCTGCAGCGACTTGCGGGGAAAATAGTTGTCAAAGGCCCTGCCGTTGATCAAAATCTGGCCGGAGCCGGCGTAAAGGCGGGTACGGGCTGTGGCGTTCTTGCGGCGGCCTGTGCCATACTTGAATTCCGTGGACATGTCTTATCTCCGGCCTGGGTTATTGAAAGGGAAGGGGCTTGGGAGCCTGAGCCTCATGCGGGTGCTGCGCGCCGGCATAGACCCGCAGCTTCTTCAGCATAGCGCGGCCCAGACGGTTTTTCGGCAGCATGCCGCGCACCGCGTGCATCAGCACCAGGTGCGGCTTGCCGGCAAGCATGTCGGCGAGACTCGTTTCCTTAAGGCCGCCCACGTACCCGCTGTGGCGGTAGTACATCTTCTGGGCGGGCTTGTTGCCGGTGACGCGGACCTTTTCGCAGTTGACAACGATGATGAAGTCGCCGTTGTCCATGTGCGGGGCGAATTCCGGCTTGTGCTTGCCGCGCAGGCGGTGGGCAATCTGGGCGGCAAGGCGGCCGAGCACCTTGTCGGTGGCGTCCACCACATACCATTCGCGGTTAATGTCTTTAGGCGTGGGCGTGAATGTTTTCATTTCAGAACGACTCCTTAATCACTGCTCGAAAGACGCTTTGTTTACGGTTTTGCCATGAATAAGTCAAGCAGCGGCCCGCATTTTTTTTCATTTTCTTTGCCGGGCATTCGGAAAATATTTCCCGCTTTTCTCCCTTCCCGGTTTTTCCGGTGCTCATTTCAAAACAGCCCATTGACCGATTTGCGGGAATCGCTTGCCGTAAAACCTGGCTTCCAACTCGCCCGCACCGCCTTTGGCGGCGCGCCGGACCGCCGTCCGGCGCAGAAGCCATTTCATAATGAATTATGGGGTGGGTCCTATGCTTTATCCAACTTCTTGTCTTTTGAGATTTCATCTAGACTTTATCTAGACTTTTCCCTACACTGACGTTGGTTTGGGCGTTTTTCCCTAAGGAGCGATGAATATGAAAGCGCGTATTTTTACCTGTATTCTTGTATGCGGCCTGCTGGCCGCCGGCGCGGCGCGGGCCGCCTCCACCTCCGTGGGCATCGGGGCCTCCGCGGGCCAGGACTCCTCTATGGCGTACACCCTGCAAATCACGCAGAGCTACGAGCCCTGGCTGTCCAACGAGGCTATGGAACTTAAGCCCTTTGTGGAACTTGGCGGCTTTGTCTGGACCAACGACGACGACACCCTGGGCGGGGCCTCTCTTGCGCCGGGGCTGAAGTTCACCCTGCACACCAATGCGCCATTCCAGCCTTTTCTTGCCGGAAGCGTGGGCGGCGCGATTCTCAGCGAGGACAAATTCGACGACCGCGACCTTGGCAGCCCCGCCCTGTTCAAAACCAAAGGCATCGCGGGCGTGGAATTCGGCAGAGGCATGCGCCACCGCATTCAGGGCGAATACACCCACTACTCCACCTGGGGCCTGACCGACAACGACGACGGGTACAGCACCTGGGGGCTTTCTTACAGCTACTCGTTTTAGAGCAATTAACGAATGAAATGAGTCAGTTGCTCTGCAAGGATTTGTCCTCAAATCCTTGCCACGAAAGAGGCGTAGGCGGGCTTTGCTCGCCGTTAAGCGACTCTTTCAAGTGTAACATGCTATAATGGATGCGACTTCGCGCCGTGCGGCGTCGGACGGCATTTTCGGAAGGGGCGGGACCAGAGAGTCCGGCCCCTCTTGCAATTGCGAACCCCGCTTGCCGGGCGCGACAGCGCGGCATTCTTTCGAGGCAATGCGCGGACTTTGCCTGTCCGTCCCAAAAAAGAAGGGAAGCCGAAGCTTCCCTCCCGGAACATACGCTCGCCGCTATGGGCTATGACGTTTTGCTGAAGTAATAGGACCGCTGCGCCTGGGCTATGGCGTACCGGTTGCCCGCAAAGTATTTTTCCTGCTTGCGGTTGGCGCCCAGCTGCACGCGCAGTTTCTCGTACAGATCCCTTGCCAGGCCTTCCAGACGGCCTTGCAGGGTCTGCATCAGGGTAAGCTTGTCCAGCAGGCTGCTTTCGTCGCAGCCCCGCCTGTTCTGCCAGGCCGCCAGCAGCAGTTCTTCACGCCGGACGGAAAGTTCGTCCGCCAAATCCACGTCTTCTTCCCGCAACGCCTGCTCTTCCTTGCGGGCAAACTCCAGGGCTTCGTCAAGCAGGGCGGCGCAGGGATGCATGTCAGGCCGCCTTGGCCGAGCTGATGTCGGCGGAAAGAGAGGCGATGATATCGTTCCAGCGTTCGCAGGCGGGCAGGTATTCGTATTCCAGCAGGTCCGCCACCAGCACCCAGTCCTCGTGCCCCATGACGTCGACGATTTCGCCCAGAATATCGCCCAGCGTATCGCCAAGAGCGGTCAGGGCCGCGCCGTTGTCAGAAGAAAACTGTCCGCGCAGCACCTGTACGGTGGTCAAAAAATCCCGGCTGACATTGACGACGTCCTGCATCAATTCCAAGGCTTCGGCCAGGTTGGATTCACGCAGCAGTTTGGCGCAGTGGCGGCTGCCGCCGGCGATGATGCTTACGACCTTGGGCAGTTCGCCCACCACGTCGCCGGCCATTTCCTCCAGGGAAACCGTGCGCACCTCAAGGCGGTTGATGCTGCCGGCGTCGATGTCTTCCGCCTGGTGGGGATAAAGTTCGTTGAAGGCTTCATCGTTTACCAGCACGTCCGTCACGATGCGCTGTTCCAGCGATTCTTCCTCCACCAGCTTGGCAAGCACTTCTTCCAGGTTGCCGTAATTGGCGAGCTGCATTTCGCTTTGGCGTCCGTCGATCACTATCATGGTTCTCTCCTTGTTCCCCCCCGCGGGGCGGTATGTATGCTTTTATGCCGGTCGGCACGCGCCTTGAGGCCGGCGCCCCGGCGTTCTATTTTGCCAAAGCATTTGCAAAAAGCGATCCAGTCCTGGCAAGGGTACTTTTTTCTCTTTCCCAAGCGGTTACAGACTAATTTCATTCTCAAAAGCCCGGAGCAGAGATAAAAATTGCTCCGCCACCCGCAGGATCAGCGGCAAATCTTGCCCCTCCGCCTGTGTTTCCTCCACCCAAAGCGTTTCCAGGGCGCGCAGCCGGGGATTTTTATCAAGCGCCACCTGCGCCTTTTGCCAGGTGGAGAGAAATTTTTGCCGCATCATGGGGATGTCGCGCGCCAGCAAGATTTTGCCCTGCTGCAGCATAAGCGCTATAAAGGCGGCGGCGGCGGAGATATCGCGCAGCAATTCGGCAGCCGTGTCCGGCTCCAGCCCCCAGGGGCCCGCGGGCGGCCCGGGGCGGAAAACCCCGCTCCGGGCCCGGTCAAGAAAGGGTCTCAGCAGACGGCGCTGCAAAGACAGCCAGCGGGTGCGATCCTCGTCCCCGTGGCCGGAAAGCGAACGCAGCCCCATAAAGCCCGTATCGTCGCATTCCGAAACCCACACCCGGGCGCCGGCCTCCGCCGCCGTGTCCGGCGCTTGCGGCTCCGGCAGGTTCCACACGCCCCCGCGCAGGCGGGAAAGGGCCAGCCCGGCCATAACGCCGGGCCGCACCGCGTGGCGGCAGGCATGCCCGCAAGCGCAGGCGGAACCAAAGGCGCAGGGATGACAGGGCAGATCCGGTTCCACCGAACAACTGCCCTCCCGGTACGGGCCCGTGTCAAAGGGCTGGGCCGTGGCCAGAAACGCCGCCAGCACCGGCACTCCCAGCCCGACGGCCAGATGCATGGTTCCCGTGTCGTTGGTCACCAGCAGGCGCATGTGGCACAGCGCCGCCGCAAGCTGCTCAAGGTCGGTTTTTCCGCACAAAGAAATATAAGGATGCGCCGCCAGCTCTCCGTACTTTTCCGCCAAAGGCGTTTCGGCCCCGCTGCCCAGCAGCACCGGGCAGACGCCCTCTTCCTCCCACAGCCGCCGCCCCAGTTCGGCAAAATAGGCCACAGGCCAGCGCCGCCGGTCCTCGCTGGCCCCCAGTTGCAAGGCCGCAAAACCGTTTGGAGGAGAAGCGCAAGGCTTGCCGGGCAAGGCTACAAAGGCCCGCTGAAGCAAGGTTTCCGCCCAGGACAGAGTTTCCGCGTCCGGCCGCCTGAGGGAAGCGTCGCCGGGAGGCATGGCCGCGCTTTCGCCTTCGCCGCCGCCCGCCTCCGGATCCGGGGGCACGCCGGAAGAAGCGGCCCGTCCGGCCGCGTCTTCCAAATCGGCCAGGGCCACCTTGCGAAAGAGGTCCACCACATTAAAGGGGCTGACCCCCCTGTGGGCCGACGCCCCCTGAAAAAACGCCGCCCAGGAACTGCTGTTCACGCCAAAGCCGCTGGAGTCCAGGGCGAAACCCGTGCAGGGCCGGCTTCCGGCGATATAGCGCGCCAAAAGGCGCGCCGGCGGGTTGGGGGTGAGATTGCAGACCATATCCGGGGAAAAAGCGCGCAGCAGTTCGTCCCGCCAGGCGGCAAGATCCGCCGCGGCCTCCCGCCAGCCCGGACCGGCTTGCGGGGCGGCGCTTAACATTTGCAGCAGACGCGCGCCGGGCAGGCAGGCCACATGTGAAAGGCCGGAAAGCAGCCGCGCCGCGCCGGTGAAATTTGCCAGACAGACCAGGCCCACGTCGTGGCCCAGCCGGGCAAGATCTGTGACAGCGGCCTGGCTTTGCAGCAGGTCGCCGAATCGGGTGAGATTAAGGAGCAGAATTTTCATAGCGGCTTGTGCCGGCGGCACGGCAAAAAAACGTCATTGCGACAGTGCATGCAATACCCGTTCCGCGACATGGAAAACGCCAAGGCCGAGGGCGCGGAAAGAATCCCCCCGTGAAAACTTGACAAACCCCCGCCCCGCCTCTAAATGCACTCTGCCGTTCTTCTCGGGGAAAGCGACTTTATGGCGGCCCCGCCGCCCCGCCGCGGCAACAAACATCCCGGTATTGCACCCCCCCTGTGTTTATGGCAAACAGACTTTTCCGGAGACGGAAAAATGCGGTGTGGCGGACGGCTTGGACCGTCTTCTTCCGGGGCATGGGCGCTCTTTGCGGGCGTCCGGTCCGGGTTGGCATGCTAAGGACAAAAAAGTTCCCATGCCGGCGCGGACCACCCTCACCCTTATACGGAGCATGTATGAGGTTGCTGTCTTGGCAAAAAAACGTACCATGCAGCGCTGGAGCTGCGAAGATTCCGCCGATCTCTACGGAATCCGCAACTGGGGCGCGGACTATTTCGGCATCTCGCCTGAAGGGGATGCCGTAATCCGCCCGTTCGGGAACAAAAACCCCGTCACAGTCAGCATTCCTTCCATCATCAAGGGAATACGCGAACGCGGCCTGGACATGCCCGTTCTGCTGCGCATCGAAAACATCCTGGATTCGCAGATTTCCCTGTTGCACGAATCCTTCCGCAAAGCCATCAAGTCGCTGGGATACAAGGCCTCGTACCGGGGCGTCTTTCCCATCAAGGTCAACCAGCAGCAGCAGGTGGTGGAAACCATCGCCCGCTACGGCCAACGCTATCACCACGGCCTGGAGGTAGGCAGCAAGGCCGAGCTTTTCGCCGCCCTTTCCCAGTTGCGCGACGAGGACGCCTGCCTGATATGCAACGGCTACAAGGACGAGGAGTTCATCGACCTTGGCCTGTACGCCGTGCGCATGGGCTTCAGGTGTTTTTTCGTGGTGGAGATGCCCAGCGAGCTTGATATCATTATCGAACGCGCGGAACGTCTGGCCGTGCGGCCCCTGATCGGCGTGCGCGCCAAGCTGGCCAGCAAGGCCGGAGGGCACTGGACCGATTCCGGGGGCGAACGTTCCACCTTTGGCCTGACCACCATGCAGATCGTCGACGTGGTGGACAAGCTGCGCGCCAAGGACATGCTGGATTGCTTCCAGTTGCTGCACTATCACCTGGGTTCCCAGGTGCCCAACATACGCGACATACGCAACGCGGTCATGGAAGCTTCGCGCGTCTACGTGGGCCTGCAAAAAGAAGGCGCGGCCATGGGCTACCTGGACCTTGGCGGCGGCCTGGCCGTGGACTATGACGGTTCGCGCACCAACTTCATCTCCAGCCGCAACTATACCCTGGACGAATACTGCACCGACGTGGTGGAAGCGGTCATGACCATCCTTGATGAAAGCGAGGTGCCCCACCCCATCATCATCACGGAATCGGGCCGGGCCACGGTGGCCTATTATTCCATCCTGCTCTTCAACATTCTTGACGTCAGCCGCATCGAGTCCAGCAGCTCTCTGGAGCAGTTCATCCGCAACCTGGAACTGCCCGAGGACGCGCCGGAACCCACCCGCAACCTTCTGCACGTGCTGCACCACCTGACCGTGCGCAACCTGCAGGAATGCTACAACGACGCCATCTATTACCGCGACGAGGTGCGCCAGCAGTTTTTGCACGGCAAGGTCACCCTGCGCGAACGCACCGTGGCCGAGCGCGTCTTCTGGGCCATCATCAAGCGCATCGCCCAGGAAAAGGCCCGCCTGCCCCACCCGCCCAAGGACCTGTCGGAAATCGATCTGGCCATCGCCGACATCTATTACGGCAACTTCAGCGTGTTCCAGTCCCTGCCCGACTCCTGGGCCATCGGCCAGCTGTTCCCGGTGATGCCGGTACACCGGCTGGGCGAGGTGCCCAGCCGCCAGGCCATCCTTTCGGACATCACCTGCGACAGCGACGGCCGTATCGACCATTTCATCGACTCCTCGCAGGGCGTCAAAAACACCCTGGACCTGCACACCCTGGTGGAAGGCGAGGAATACTACCTGGGCGCCTTTCTCGTTGGCGCGTACCAGGAAACCCTGGGCGACCTGCACAACCTGCTGGGCGACACCAACGTGGTTTCCGTGCGCATCACCGAGGACGGCGGCTTCGAGTTTGTGCGCGAACTGCGCGGCGATTCCGTGGCCGACATTCTCTCTTACGTGGAGTACGACCCGCGCCGCATCCTTGAAGGGCTGCGCAAGGTGGCCGAAGCCTCCGTACGCGCCGGGCGCATCCAGCCCGCCGAGCGCTACAGCATCATGCAGGCCTTTGAAGACGGGCTGCGCGGCTATACATATTTTGAGAGGTAAACAGGAGACCACCATGAAAAAAGTCTTGATCATCGGCGCGGGCGGCGTTGGCGGTGTTGTGGCGCACAAGTGCGCGCAGGTGCCGGAGGTGTTCGGCGAAATCATGCTGGCCAGCCGCACCAAATCGCGCTGCGACGCCATTGCGGCGCAAATCGAACGGCCCATACAGACGGCGGCGGTGGACGCCGACAACGTGCCGGAACTGGCGGGGCTGATCAACGGCTTCAAGCCGGATCTGGTGCTGAACGTGGCCCTGCCCTACCAGGATCTGCACATCATGGACGCCTGCCTGGAAACCGGCGTGGACTACCTGGACACGGCCAACTACGAACCCCTGGACGAGGCCAGGTTCGAGTACAAATGGCAGTGGGCCTACCAGGAGCGCTTCAGGGAAAAGGGCCTGATGGCCCTGCTGGGTTCGGGCTTCGACCCCGGCGTGACCAACGTGTTCAGCGCCTATGCGCAAAAGCGCCACTTTGACGAGATCCACCAGCTGGACATCATCGACTGCAACGCGGGCGACCACGGCAGGGCCTTTGCCACCAACTTCAACCCGGAAATCAACATCCGCGAGGTCACGGCCCCCGGCCGCTACTGGGAACGCGGCGAATGGGTGGAAACCGACCCGCTGTCCTGGTCCATGACGTTTGATTTTCCCGGCGGCATCGGCAAAAAGAAGTGCTTTCTCATGTACCACGAGGAACTGGAGTCCCTGGTCCAGAACCTCAGGGGCCTGAAGCGCGCCCGCTTCTGGATGACCTTTTCCGACAACTACCTCAACCACCTGAAGGTGCTGGAAAATGTGGGCATGACCCGCATTGATCCGGTAGAGCACAACGGCTGCAAAATCGTGCCCATTCAGTTCCTCAAGACGCTTTTGCCCGATCCGGCTTCCCTTGGCCCCTCCACCAAGGGCAAAACCTGCATCGGCTGCCTGATCAAGGGCGTAAAGGACGGCAAGCCCCGCACATATTACGTCTACAATATCTGCGATCACGAGGAATGCTACCGCGAGGTCAAATCCCAGGCCATATCCTACACCACCGGCGTCCCGGCCATGATCGGCGCCAAGATGATGCTTACCGGCCAGTGGAAAAAGCCCGGCGTGTGGAACATGGAACAGCTTGACCCCGATCCCTTCATGGCCGCCCTTAACCAGCACGGCCTGCCCTGGGTGGAAGAATTCCTGTAAGAGTCCCGCATGCGACATATTCAAAATTGGGAATCGCTGCTGCCCGAGGATCTGCCCACGCCGTGCTTTGTGGTGGACGGCGCGCGCCTTAAGGCCAACCTGGCGGTGCTGGACGGCGTACAGGCGCGCACCGGGGTAAAAATTCTGCTGGCGCTCAAGGGTTTTGCCATGTTCAGCGCTTTTTCGCTGCTGAACAAAGTGCTGCACGGTACCTGCGCCAGTTCGCCGCACGAGGCGCGCCTGGGCCGGGAGGAATTCGGCGGCGAGGTGCATGTGTTCGCCGCCGCATACAGCGACGCGGATATGGAGGAACTGGCCGGTCTTGCGGACCACATCGTGTTCAACTCCTTTGCCCAGTACCGGCGCTTCCGCCCGGTGGCGGCGGCGGCGGAGGCCGCGCGCGGAAGGCCCATCGCCTGCGGCCTGCGCATCAACCCGGAACATTCCGAGGGGGCCGTGCCCATCTATGACCCCTGCTCGCCGGGCTCGCGCCTGGGCATACGCCGGGCGGCCTTTAAAGGACAAAGCCTGGAGGGCGTCAGCGGCCTGCATTTCCATACCCTGTGCGAACAGGACGCCGCCCCCCTGGCGCGGACGCTGGAAGCCGTGGAGCGCCGCTTCGGCGAGTTTCTGCCCGGTATGCGCTGGCTGAACTTCGGCGGCGGGCACCACATCACCAAACCCGGCTATGACGTGGATCTGCTGTGCGATTGCATCATCCGCGCGCAGCGGCGATACGGAGTGCAGGTATATCTGGAGCCGGGCGAAGCAGTGGCCCTGAACGCGGGGGTGCTGGTGTCGCGGGTGCTGGACGTTATAGAGGCCGACATTCCTGTGGCCATTCTGGACACATCGGCTCCGGCGCACATGCCCGACGTGCTGGAAATGCCCTACCGGCCCGGCGTCGCCGGCGCGGGCGAGGCGGGGGAAAAGGCCTGGACCTGCCGCCTGGCGGGCAAATCCTGCCTGGCCGGGGACGTTGTGGGGGAATATTCCTTTGACGCGCCGCTGCGGGTGGGGGACAGGATCGTCTTTCTGGACATGGCCCACTACACCATGGTGAAAACCACGACGTTCAACGGCCTGGGACTGCCCTCCATCATCCTGATAGATGACGGCTGCGTCCGGATGGTGCGCGCCTTCGGCTATCAGGATTTCAAGACGCGGCTGTCCTGACCCGGCCTTTATAGCGCCGCAACTTCCAGAGCGGATGGACATTGGAAATGTTCATCCGCTTATTCGCAACAGTTATCTTCTTTGACCGCCTCCCCGGCCGCCTCCCCCAAAGCCGCGCGACCCCCTGTCCGCCGGGGCTCCACCGTACGAAGGCGCGGAGTCGCGCTGCCTGGTGTACGAAGGGGCGGATTCACGCTGCCTGTTGTACGAAGGCGCGGGCCGGGCGGTCTGCCGCGCGGCCGGGTCATAGCGCTCCATGCGTCCCCTTCGGCCATCACCCCCGGCCTGGCCGCCGTCAGACGGACTGAGTGCGGGAGCAACGGCTTCCGGCGCGGGTTGTCCGCCTTCCGCAGCGCCGCGCCCCTGGTGGCGGGGGCCTCCTCCCCGTCGCGGGCCGCCCCGCCCGCCGTCCCAATGCCGGGTATCTCTTCCATCGCCGCCGTGATAGGCCTCGCGGTCCTCGTGGGGCCCCCGCCGGGGGCGGTGCCCGCCGTGATCGTCGTCGTAGTAATAACGCCTGTTGATGATGGTATTATGCACGTACACGGAATCATGGCCGTAGAACGGACTGTAAAAACCGCTGTACATACCGTAAGCGGGAACAGGACTATACCCGTATCCGTAGCTATAGCTATATCCGCTGTAATATCCGCTGCGGACGCATCCGGCCAGAGCCAGCGCAAGAATAGAAACACAAAAACACAGCCGCATATGTTCCCCCTTGGAATGCCTGTATGGCATGGCAGCCGCGTAAATCCATACTTATTCCACAAAAATCCCAGCAAGATGTATGCTGTTCATCTAAAAACTGTCCATTATATTTCCGCGTTACTTTTACAGTAACCGTTCGAATAAAAAAAACAAGGGAGCGGGACCGCTTTCCGCCGAATTCCCGCAACCTTCACATTATCCTCACTATCCGGACCGGCCCCGGAGCATGCGCGTTCCGCGTCTTTTCCTCCGGCGCGGCTTGTGGCATAGTGCCGCATTATTCAACTTCAACCCCCCAAACCATGCCGCACGTCAAAAATACTCCCGCCTCCGGCGCGGTGGAACAGCCGCGCTTTCTGGCCTCCGAACTGCCCCTTCTGCCCGCCGGCCAATGCCGTTTCCACGTGATCCCGGTCCCTTACGAGGCATCCGTCTCCTACGCCGGTGGCACGGCCGACGGCCCGGCGGCCATTTTGGAGGCTTCCAGCCAGTTGGAAGTCTGGACCGGGCGCTCCATTCCCTCCCGGCTGGGCATATATACCCACCCCGCCGTGGACTGCCTGGGAACGGCGGAAGAAGTGCTTGCCCGCATTGAGGCCGCCGTGGCGGCCGCCCTTGACGCGGGGCCGCAAGGCGAACCGCCCCAGGCCGTTATACCCCCGCCGCCCACCCTTTCCATGCCCGCCCGCCGCAGCGCGTCCGTGCTGCCCGTGGTGCTGGGCGGGGAACATACCGTCAGCCTCGGGGGGTTGCGCGCCCTGAAAAAGCGGTACGGGCACTTTGGCGTGGTGCAGTTCGACGCCCACGCGGATCTGCGCGACACCTACGAAGGCACACCTTACAGCCATGCCTGCGTCATGCGCCGGGCCGTGGACGACCTGGGGCTGGAGCTTTTTCAGGTGGGGGTGCGCAGCCTGTCGCCGGAAGAGGCGGTCTTTCGCGCCCAAAAATGCATCCCCCATCTGGACGCCCGCACCGCGCGCTTTCCCCGCCCGTGGGGGTCCTCCCGCGGCGGCAAAAACGGCATGCGGCCCGTAAACGCCCTGCTGCCCGCATCCTTTCCGGAACGGCTCTTTCTTACCTTTGATATCGACGCCCTGGACGCTTCCCTGATGCCCGCCACCGGCACCCCGGAGCCGGGCGGGCTGTTCTGGTGGGACGCCCTGCATCTGGTGGAACGCTGCCTGGCGGGCCGGATCGTCCTGGGCTTTGACGTGACGGAACTGGCGCCCCTGCCGCGCATGCACGCGCCCACCTACACGGCCGCCCGTCTGGTGCACGAAATCATGGGAATCATCGCCGGGGACTGCCCGCCATAAGTTTGGAGCGGAGCCCCCAAAGAGGGTGCGGGGACGCAAGTCCCTGCCGGGAGGTCCGGAGGGCGGAGCCCTCCGGGCGGGGTCAGCGCCCGTTCCGGGCGCGCAGGGAATCGGCGGTATACAGGGCAAGGGCCGCCCATATGCAGGAAAAAGTCACCAGGGCAGTGAGCGTCAGTTGCTTTTCAAAGACGAAAATGCCCAGCAAAAAGACCATGCTGGGGGTAAGGTACTGCAAAAGCCCCAGAGTGGTCATGGGGATGCGCCGCGCCCCGTAAGCGAACCAGAACAGCGGCAGCGTCGTGATAAAACCCGAGCAAACCAGCAGCGCGTCAATGGCCAGGTCGCCCTGGTAAAAGGCGCTGTTGCCCAAAGCCCCCTGCCACAGCAGGTATCCGGCGGCGCAGGGAATAAAAAACACTGTTTCCAGAAAAAGGCCCGGCAGGGCCTCCACCATCAGCAGTTTGCGCAGCATGCCGTAAACGGCGAAGGATATTCCCAGAATCAAAGACACCGCGGGCAGCCGCCCCAGCGTCAGCACCTGGAACAGCACCCCGCAGGAGGCCAGGGCAATGGCCGCCCAGGTCAGACGGCCGGGATGCTCTTTGAACACGGCCACCCCCAGCACGACGTTGAACAGGGGGTTGAGAAAATAGCCCAGGCTGGCCTCCAGCACCTGTCCATGAGTGATGGACCAGATATAGGTATACCAGTTGGCTCCCAGCAGCGCCGTGGTGCATATAAGCCCCAGCACCACCTTTTTGTCGCGCATAAGCAGCAGGACTCCCCCCAGCCGCCCGGAAAAGAGCATTACCGGCACCAGCGAAACAAAGGACCAGACCATGCGGTGGCAAAGCACCTCAAGGGAATCCACGGTATCAAGGGCTTTCCAGAAAAGCGGCAGCACGCCCCAGGCGCAGAACGCGGCAAAGGCGGCGACAAGGCCCTTTTGCGGACCGTCCTGCGGATAAGAGGAGGAAAGAATCGGCATGAAAGGGCACCACAGGTTGTATTGCGAAAGATCGATGTTGAAACGCCGGAATCCTGTACAGATACGAAATCGCCCATAAAAAAACGATCCGGGGCATGTCCCCGGATCGTTTTGCGGGGATAGATGGTCCTATTTCGCGAAGGAACGGGCAAAAAGCTCTTCCACGGCCTTTCTGGAGGAGTCTTCGGGAAAGCGCGTGCCCGTGGCGGTGAAGCGTTCGGAGGTGATGCGCGGCTCCGCCTCCCGCGTCCACTGGTCCTTTTCCCAGCGGAACCAGGCGTTCTTTTCCTGATCAAAAACCCACAGGGGCTTGTTGCAGATTTTGGCGAATTCCGCGCCCCAGCCGGTGCCGCCCTTGACGGTGTTGTCGGGCATGATGCTGCCCACCACAAAGACCTCGCCCCCGCTGCTGACCTGCCAGCAGATGGACTGCAGCACCTTGCGGAACAACGGGGCATGGGTGTACTGCCGGTTCATAAGGCGCGACACGTAGGTCAGGCTCACATCCTTAAGGGCCAGTTCCTCGGAGCTCAGCACATGGACGCCGCGCTTGCGCTCGATCTGGTGGCCTTCAAAGCTGTAGTTCACTTCTTCCAGTCCGTACCGTTCCGCCATTTCGCCGAACAGCATCTCCGCGCCGGCGGCGCCGCCGCTGTATAAGGTGCATTTCGCGGGATTCAGCATTCCAACCTCCGATTACAAGTCAAAATAACATTTTCAACAAGATGTGAAGAGCAAAGGGCGCGGCGTTTATTGAGAAACAGCCCCTAGCGGTGCTGAACGCGGGCCTTGCCCTCGCCCGTGCTGACGACGCGCACGGGGTCGCCCTTCACAAAATACTCGTCTTCGCCCTGCACCACAATAATTGTCTGGCCGTTGTCCAGGTCAATGGTCAACTGCTTGGCGGGATACTTGCGCACTTCGTACTCGGTCGCGCCGCCCGCCAAAGCGCCCACCGCCGCGCCGCCCAGAGTGGCAAGGGTTTTGCCCGCCCCGGACCCGAAAAGGCTGCCCACCACGCCGCCGGCCACGCCGCCGATAATGGGGCCCACCACGGAAGGATCTTCCGCGACCATTACATCCTCCACCGCCACCACAGTGCCGTTCTGCACCCGCTGGACGGTGCGCACCTCTCCGTCGCTGTAGGTTCTGCTCCCGCGCGAGGCGCAGCCCGAGAGAACCAGCCCCGCCGCCAGCAGCACAGCCAGCAGGGGGGCAAAAAAGGAAAGAGTTTTTTTATGAATGCTGCATTGCATGGCATTTCTCCAGTTCCACGTTACCGGCCTCAAAAGCCGTTACGCTCTTTTCGGCAAAACCGTTTTTTACTATACTCTTATTGCTTCAAAGCGGCAAGGTGCTTCCGCGCCCGGCGGAACAACGCGCGGGTCAATAGCGTGAACTGATACCGGGAACCGGCCCGCGTTTACCAGTTCAGCACCCCTGTCACCAGAAAAGGCACTGCCAGCGTCAGGACCATACCGCTGAACACGGCGATGACGGCGTAACGTTCGCCGCTGAAGCGGGCGATGACCGGCAGGCAGGTATCCATGGCCGTGGCCCCCGCCGCGGCCACCGGGGCAAGCCCCCCGTAGCGCCGGGCCAGCAGAGGGGCGCTGAAAATTCCAAGCATCTCACGGAATATATTGGACAGCAAAGCAGTGGAGGCAAGAGCCGCGTTGCCGGAACCCTCGATCAGCAGGCTGGAAAGACTGTAATAGCCAAGACCCGATCCAACGCTCAGGCAGTCGCGGACGGTGCTGTGGGGCAGCAGGACCGCCGCCGACAGCGCCCCGGCAAAGGTGCCAAGGATAATCAGCAGGGGCACCGCCAGAATACGCACATGCATCACCCGCACGATGCCAAAGGCCCGCGCGTCCGCCCCCAGTCCCACGCCCACCATAAGGACCAGCAAATATAAGGCATAGCTGGCAAGGGAGCTTTGCAGCATGAAGGAAGGCACGACCCCCAGCCGGGAGAGCAAAATCCCGGCGGCGAAGCATGCCGTGATGCGCAGGGTCCCCCACAGGGGCGAAGGAATCGCGCCGGGCACAGCTTCACCAGGTACAGATTCACCGGGCCGGAAGGAATCTGCCGCCCCCTCCACCCGCCCGGCGGAAGGAAGGGCTCCCCGCAAAATCCAGGGAGAGGCCAGGGTCAGGCAAAGCACGCTTCCCGCCGAGCAGCACAATGTAATGCACAAAGCCGCCGCCCCAAGCTCCGGCAGCCGGGCCAGCAAAGCGGCGTCCGCGCCCAGCCCGGCCCCCAGCAGGAACAGCAGGCTGTAAACGGCCAGAAGCGCCCCCCTGTCAGCCAGACGCAGCAGGAACGCGCTTTTTTTGCCAAAAATCCCGGCGGCCATGCCGCAGAGAATCCAGGCCAGAATGTACAGTATGCTTTCCATAATGCGTAGTTGCGGAAAAAATGAGCCGCTTCCTGATAGAAGCGGCATCAACCCTATACACCGGGCCGCGCGTTACCGCAACTCGAAACGCAAAGGCTTTTCCACCCATACCGGAACATTGCGCCCGTCTTTGCGCGCCGGAGAAAAGCGCCATTGCCGCACCGCCGTCAGGGCGCTGTTCTCGAACACCCCTGAAGGTTCCGCGCTCTTCACATGCAGGTGCGAAAGATTTCCCCGTTCGTCAAGGTGAAAACGCACCACCACCTCGCCGTTCAGGCGTCTTCTGCGCGCGGATTCGGGATACAGCGGAGAGGTCTTGCGGATGGCGACGGGCTTGGCGTCCACCGCGCCTTCGGGAAAACCGAAAGGAGCGCCGCCCGGAAGCGCCGCCGCAAAGGAAGCCAGTCCGGAACCGCCCGAAGCGGCAGCGAAACCGCCCGGAGACGCCTGTAAAGATGAGGGAGAACCGCCCGAAGCGGCCGGAGGCCCGAGACGCGCGTCTTCCCCGCCGGCGGGCGGGCCGGAATTTTCCGCCCTAACTGTCCCGCCCTTTTGCGCCGGGGGGCGCACGCCGGAAATCTCTCCGGCCGCGGTATTCTTCGCCTCCGTTTCCCGCCGCGCGGCTTCTTTCCGGGCGGGCCGCTCTTCCGGCCGCCTTTGCGCCGGTTGTTCCGCCCTTTTTTCCGGGAAAAGCGCGGTCCGCGCGCTTTGCAACAAGACAGAAGCGGCTTCCGGCGCGGTCCGCGCGCGATCTTCAGACGAACCCGGCCCGGCGGGCGCGCTTGCGGTCTCAGGCGCGTCCCCGGGCCAAGAGGCCATCGCCTCATCATCCGGGGGCGCGGCTTCGCCCCTTCCCGTCCCGCTTCCTTCGCCCGGCGAAATGATATACGCCACAAGAACGCCGGCCGGAAGGACGTTCCCGTCTTCCGCCACGTCCGCCAGGGACTGCCAGGCCCCCGCCAGCACCAGGGCGTGCAGCAGCATGGAAAACAAAGCCGAACGCGCGCGCGCCGCGCGGCTGTGCGCCGGGGAAGGGTGAACCGAAGGAACGGACAGGGATGACAGCTCCATAGGACAGCGGAGTATTTTGGCCCGCCGGGCAGTGAAGGCGGTTTGCCGTGATGCGTGTCGGGCTTCACTTCCGCTCGGGCAGGCCCAAAAAGCAAAGCGCCCCGCCCTTGCGACTCATCGACTTCCTTGTCCGGCGGCAAACCGTCCCCCGCCCGGCTTGACAGCCAGGTTACGGTGAGATAGGAACGTGTTACGTTTTTTATATTTGTAACATTCTTTCGTACAGCTTATCAAGGGGTACCGTTGATGTCCAGCCGCTCCATTTCCGCGCGCGCGTTTTCCCTTACGGCTGCGGAGCGCCGCGCATTTTCGCGGCGGCATGGAAACTGGCGGGGGGGATTTTTTCTTCCCCCCGCGTGCAAAAGTTTTTTGTGCGCTCTTTTCTGGCTGTGGTCCGCCCCCGGCATGGCGGCGGAGGCGCTGCCCGAAGGAGCGGAGGTCCGCCTGGAAGCGGAAACCGTGATCAGTTCCCCCATCATTGAAGGCAACACCGTCTCACGCTACGGAGCGGAATCCACCGTGGTCACGCGCAAACAGATGGAGGACATGAACGCCCAGGATGTCACCTCGGCCCTGCGCCGGACCCCGGGCGTGACCATATCCCGCTACAATCCCGTGGGGTCCTTTGGCGGCATGCAGGGCGGCGGAATCTTCATCCGGGGCATGGGCGCCAGCCGCCCCGGCGGCGAGCTGGCCACCCTGTACGACGGGGTTTCCCTTAACAACCCCATCTTCGGACATCCCGTGCTGGACATCATTTCCATCGATCCGGCCGAAAGCATAGAAGTGCACAAGGCCCCGCAGCCGGAGGTGTTCGGCAACGCCCACGCCGCCATAAACATGATCCCCAAACGCATGCGTGAAGAGGGATTTTACACCAATCTCAGCGGGCAGTACGGCTCGTACAACACCTTTGTCCAGACCGCGGAACACGGCGGCAGACAGGGCGGACTGGACTACTACCTGGGGCAAAGCTTCAAAAGCTCCGACGGCCAGCGCGAACATTCCAGCGGCCAGATTGCCAACTATTTCGGACGGCTGGGCTACGATTTGACGGAAAACCTCAACCTTTCCTGGTTCGGCGACTACAGCGACAACTTCGCGCATGACCCCGGCCAAAGCGGGGACACTCTGCCCGACGGAAGCCGCAGGGACAACGGCCGCTACGGCACGTACAACCAGTTGCATATCGTCAGCCTGGACAACCGCTTTGACAAGGCTTCGGGCCAGGTCAAGGTCCATTACAGCCGGGGCGCGGCCCGCTGGCGGGGCGAGCAGCCTTCCTCACCCGGCGGCCCCGCTCTGGACACGGATATGGACTGGGATACCTGGGGAGTAAAGACGCGCGAAGCCTTCACCCCCTGGAAAGGCGGAGAAATCGCCGCGGGCTTCGACTATGATTCCCTCAGCGGCTCCATGAACAACACCAGCGGCCAGGAGTTCAGCCGCCAGACCTTTGAAATCTATTCCCCCCACGCCGCCGTCAGCCATACCTTCGGCGGCAGGGACGGCTGGCATCTTACCCCTTCCGCCGGGCTGCGCTGGTACGAGCATAACGAATTCGGCTCCGAAGCCTCGCCCCATGCCGGGCTTGTCCTGGGCTACAAGGAGACCGAACTGCACTTCGGCTACGCGCGCAGCGTGGTCTATCCCGGCCTGAACGTGGCCGTCTTTTCGCAGGTCATCGTCCCGCCCCTGGCCGCCGGCAACCCCGACGGGTGGAAGGATCTTTCCGCCGAAATCATGGATCACTACGAAGCCGGTCTGAGCCATACCTTCAATTCTCTGGTCAAGGCCGACGTCACCGTCTTTTGGGACGAGGGCAAGGACCGCTACCGCATGTATCCCCGACCCGGCACCATGATCCCCGCCGGCTTCGACAACATCGACAGCTACCGCAAATACGGGTTTGAAAGCACCGTCACCGTCGCGCCTTCCGACGATCTCAGCCTTTTCCTCGGCGCGGCCTACCTGCAGACCGACCCGTACGACATGCCCTTTGCCCCCGACTGGACCGTCAGCGCCGGGGCCAACTGGCGCTTTCTCAAGGATTTCCGCATCAGCGCCGACGCGTTGTATCGCGAGCATATGTACACCGACTCATGGGCGCGCGCCGTCCCCGCCGCCAATCCCAAGCGCGGCAAGGTGGGCGACGCCTTCCTGGTCAACGCCAAGCTGTCGTACTTCTTTGACCTGCCCTGGATGCATCTGCAACAGGGCGAAGTGTTCATCGCCGCCGAAAACCTGACCAACGAAACCTACGAGTACGCTCCCGGCTACCCCATGCCGGGCACCACCTGGATGTTCGGCGCGTCGTTGACGTTTTGACGGCGTGTCTTGCGGGGAACGGGGTAACGCCCCGAATGCGCCGCACCGATGCGATCGGCATAACTCCTTGACTTTTAGAGATGATTACGCTGCTCTCCATAAAGAATACAGCACGTGAGAGAAACGCCATGCACCCGCCCCTACCGGCAAAAGACCCCAGGGCCGCTTTTTTCGACGAGCGCGCCGACGGCTGGGAAGAACGCTGCTACCCCCCGGACCGCCGGGAACGGCTTAAGGCGCTGATTTCCTGTTTCGCCGTGCGGCGCGGCGGCTCCGTCCTTGACCTGGGCGCGGGCACGGGCGTTCTGGCCCCCTACCTGCGCGCGGCCATAGGGCCCGGCGGCCTGCTGGTGGCCCTGGACGTTTCTTTCGCCATGCTGCGCCGGGCCGCCGCAAAAAAAGCTTACGCGCCCGGCCTGTGCGTGCGGGCCACGGCCATGCGCATTCCCCTGCGGGACGCCTGTATGGATTCGGTGGTCTGCTTCGCTTCCTTTCCGCATTTTTCCGACAAGGCGTCCGCCCTGGCGGAAATACGCCGGGTGCTGAAGCCCGGCGGCGGCCTGGCGGTGGCCCACCTGTTCAGCCGCGAGGAACTGGCGCGGCACCACGGCGAACG
The DNA here is from genome assembly GCA_031549405.1 of Desulfovibrio sp. Lineage (GTDB taxonomy): Bacteria > Desulfobacterota > Desulfovibrionia > Desulfovibrionales > Desulfovibrionaceae > Frigididesulfovibrio. Next base: position 58,338 of record JAVBPV010000004.1, on the reverse strand, counting down.
TTCGCCCGTGGCCAACGACCGGCTGCCCGACGACGAAACAATGCTCGGGCTGTTCCGGGACGCGGGCTTCACCCCGCCCGCCATTGTCAACGCGCCGGGCCGCTATCTGGCCGTAGCCGCGGCCAGGGAGACATAACCCGTGAATCGCGCCCTGCTCCTTGCATTGCTGTCCGCCTTCCTGCTGGTTCCGGCCCTGTCTCCGGCGGCGGATGAAAGCGCCGTCCGTCCGGCTTCCGCAAAAGTCCCCCGCCTGGTGGCGGGCACGGAGCTTATCGCCGACATCGCCCGCGACCTGCTGGGCGCAAAGGCGGAAATACTCACCCTGGCCCCCGCCGGTTCCTGCCCCGGGCACCACGATATCCGGGCCACGGACATGGCCTTCATGGCCGGGGCGGATCTGCTGCTGCTTCACGCCTGGCAGCAACGTCAGCCCGCCGTGGCCGGAGCCCTGCACGCCGCCGCGCCCGCGCACCCGCCCGTGTACCTGGCGGGAACCGGCTCCTGGCTGGTGCCGGAAAATCAGATCGCCGCCTCCAAAGCCGTTGCCCTTGTTTTGAAAAACCTGCCGGGGGTGGACGGCGGCGCGCTGGATCAGAGGCTGCGGGACCGCATCACCCGCGCCGAAACCCTGTCCTCCCGCTGCCTGCAACGCCTCAAGCCCCTTGCCGGAACCCCGGCGGTGGCCGCCTTCATGCAGTCGGAATTCACACGCTGGATGGGTTTCAACGTCATCGGCACCTATGGCCGGACAGAGGATCTGACCCCCGCCGTCCTGGCAAAGCTGGTGCGCGACGGCAGGCAGGCCAACGTCCGCCTGGTGGCGGACAACCTGCAAAGCGGGGCGGAAACCGGCAGACCCCTTGCCGGAGAACTGGGCGCCGCCCACGTGGCCTTCAGCAACTTTCCCGGATTTTCTCCCGCAGTCGCCACCTGGGAGGCCCTGCTGGAATACAACTGCTCCCTGGCCATACAGGCCCTGCAATGAGCGGCGGCAACGGTCCAATCCCGCCCGCCTTCGAGTGCTCCGAAGTGTCCGTCATGGCGGGCCGGCGTCCGGTATTGCGCGGCATCACCTTTTCCCTGCCCGCCGGAACCCGCGCCGCCGTAATCGGCCCCAACGGAGCGGGCAAGACAACTTTGCTCGGCCTGTGCAACGGCCTTACCCTGCCGCGCGCGGGAGTTGTGCGCACCTTCGGGCGGGAAGTGACCGCCCGCTCCGCCCCCGATCTGCGCAAAAATATCGGCTATGTCGCCCAATGGCGGGCCGTGGATCCGCGCGTGCCCATCACGGTTTACGAGTCCGTGCTTTGCGGCACCTACGGCAAGGTGGGCCTGCTGCGCAAACCCGGCCCCGCCGAACACGCCGCCGCCGCCGAAGCTCTGGATGCGGTGGGCTCCGCGCACCTTGCCAAACGCCCGTTGGGCCGCCTTTCGGGGGGCGAGGCCCAACGCGTGGCCATTGCCCGCGCCCTGGCGCAAAAGCCGCCGCTGCTTCTGCTGGACGAGCCCACGGCCTCCCTGGACTGGCATGCCCGGCGCGACATCCTCCGGCTTATCGCGGACCTGCGGCGCTCTCTTTCCCTTACGGTGATCATGGCCACCCACGAATTGAACTCCCTGTCCGAGCTTTTCGATACGGCGCTTCTGCTTAAGGAAGGCCGTCTTCTGGCCTGCTGCGCGGTGGAACAGGCCCTTCAGCCCGAACTTTTGTCGCGGCTGTACGACACCCCCGTCTCCGTCCTGCGGGACGGGAACAAACTTGTGGTGCCGCTATAAGCGAAAAGGCCGTACGGCGATACAGCGGCAACGGCCGCGACGCCTCGTGCCCATTGCACTTTTTTAGAGATTCCTTCCGGGGATTACGGCATGGAAGAATTTTTCCTTTCTTACGGCTTCATGCAGCGGGCGCTTCTGGCCGGCCTGCTCGGCGGCGTCGCCTGCGGGCTGGCCGGGGTGTTCGTGGTGCTGCTGCGCATCTCTTTCATGGGGGTGTGCATAGCCCACGCGGCCCTGGCCGGGGCGCTTTTCTGCGTCTTTCTGGGATACCCCCCCCTGGCCGGGGCCATGCTGGTCAGCCTTGGCGCGGCGGCCGTCATAAACCCGCTGGCGGACAGGGGGGCCATGTCCCTGGACACGGCCACCGGCGTCACCTTTTCCGTTATGCTCAGCGCCTCCATGCTGGCGCTGGGCCTTTTGCCCGGCGCGCGTTCCGAAGGGCTGGGCCTTATCTGGGGCAGCATCCTTACCGTGAACGGCACAGACATAGGAATGCTGGCGGGCGCGGCCTGCGCCACGCTGGCCTTTGTCGCGCTGCTGTTCAAGGAAATACAGGCGGTGCTCTGCCACCGCGAGGCCGCCCTGGCGGCGGGCATACCGGCCATAGCCATCCGCCAGGCCATGCTGCTGCTGCTTGGCCTGGTCATCGCCTCGGGCATCAAGGCGGTTGGCGGCCTGCTGATCTATTCCCTGATCGTCACGCCGGCGGCGGCGGCCTACCAGCTTGCCTTCCGCCTGCGCGCCATGTTCCTGCTTTCCGCCCTGTTCGGGGCCGTCTCCTGCTGGGCGGGCATAGGCCTTTCCTGGGTTCTGGGCTGGCCCTCCGGGGCCACCATCGTTCTTGCCGCCGCGGTCATCCTGCTGCTTGCCGCCCTGGCCTCGCCCAAACGGCAGGGGTAGCGGCTCCGCCCCATGCTCCTCCCCCAGGGAGCGCTGCCCCTGGAACAGCGGGGAGACCCCGCCTCCAGGCCACCGCCGGGGAGGCTCCGCCTCCCCGGACCCCTCCGGCAGGGCTCCGCCCTGCACCCGCAAGGGGCCGATCGGCCCCTTGACCCCTATTTGGGGGTATGGGCCGGTGCGACGGATTGGTTTGTCGAGCCTCGGCACAACTCCCGGCGGACAGAACGACGTCCTGCCTTGAATCTTAAAAAACTCAGGAACCGCAACGGATCTTGAATCCACCGTTTTTCAAAGACGGCACTGATTCAAGATCCGTTGCGGCTCCTGAGTTTTTTGGACTCAAAGGCTGAACGTACGCCGGGAGCCATGTTGATGCAAAACACGGCAAGCCGCCGATCCGCCGCGCCTTCCCAAAACACAGGGTCCAGGGACGCAAGTCCCTGGCGGAGGAGCCCGAGGGGGCAGAGCCCCCTCGGCGAAGACCAGGGGCGGCCCCTTGGACGGGGGGCGGAGCCCCCCCGGCGAAGCTCCTGGCGGGTGCGGGCTATTTCTTTTTCAACCAGGGCATCATGTCGCGCAGTTCCGCGCCGACCTTTTCGATGGGATGTTCGGACTGCAGGCGGCGCATGGCCTTGAAGCTGGCCATGTTGGCCTGGTTTTCCAGGATGAAGTTGCGGGCGAAAACTCCCTGCTGGATGTCGGTCAGCACGGCCTTCATGGCTTTTTTGGTCTCGCAGGTGATAATGCGCGGTCCGGTGACGTAGTCGCCGTATTCGGCGGTGTCGCTGATGGAGTGGCGCATTTTGGCGAAGCCGCCCTCGTAGATCAGGTCCACGATGAGTTTAACTTCATGCAGGCATTCAAAATAGGCCATTTCCGGGGCATAGCCGGCTTCCACCAGGGTTTCGAATCCGGCCTGGATCAGGGCGGAAAGGCCGCCGCACAAAACGGCCTGCTCGCCGAACAAGTCGGTTTCAGTCTCTTCGCGGAAGGTGGTTTCAATGACGCCCGAACGCGCGCCGCCCACGCCCTTGGCATAGGCCAGGGCTATGTCCAGGGCCTTGCCCGTGGCGTTCTGGTGAATGGCCACCAGGCAGGGGACGCCGCCGCCTTCCACATAGGTGCGGCGCACCAGATGCCCCGGCCCCTTGGGCGCGATGAGAAACACGTCCACATCCTTGGGCGGAACGATCTGGTTGAAATGAATATTGAAGCCGTGGGCGAACAGCAGCGCCTTGCCCGCCGTAAGGTGGGGCTTGATGTCGGCGGCGTACACGGCGGCCTGGTGCTGGTCGGGCAGCAGCATCATGATGAGATCGGCCTTTTTGGCCGCTTCGGCGGCGGACATGGGGGCGAAGCCGTGTTCTTTGGCCAGATCGTGGTTGGCGCCGCCGGGACGCTGGCCCACCACCACATCAAGACCGGAATCGCGCAGGTTCTGCGCGTGGGCGTGGCCCTGGCTGCCGTATCCGATGATGGCTATGGTTTTGCCTTTCAGCACGTTAAGGTTGGCGTCCTTTTCGTAATAAACCTTCATTGCTTCTCCCGGGATCCCTTCGTGAATTAAGGTTGCTTGTGATAAGGCGGCGGATCTTGCCGCCTTAAGCCGCGCGGGCGCGGTTTCATCCTTCTCGCTGCATGCTGCGCTTCATGGCCATGGTGCCGGTGCGCGCGATTTCCTTGATGCCGAACCTGTTCAGCAGGCTGATGATGGCGCCGAGCTTTTCGTGGTTTCCTGTGGCTTCCAGGGTCAGGTCCACCAGGCTGACGTCCACCACCTTGCAGCGGAAGATATCGGCGATGCGCAGCACCTCGGCCCGGCGCGAATCGTCGGCCTGCACCTTGATGAGCATCATTTCGCGCTCGATGGCGGCGAGATCCTGAAAGTCCACGACCTTGATCACCGTCACCAGCTTGCGCAGCTGCTTGATGATCTGCTCGATGATCTGCTCGTCGCCCGAGGTGGAGATGGTCATGTGCGAAACGCCGGGCTCAAGAGTCGGGGCCACGTTGAGGGATTCGATGTTGAACCCGCGTCCGCTGAACAGCCCGGCCACGCGCGAAAGCACGCCGGGTTCGTTTTCCACAAGAACGGAAAGTACGTATCGCATGGCTTTTTCTCCTACACCAGCAGCATTTCGTTCAACGCCGCGCCGGCGGGAACCATGGGATAGACGTTTTCCTCCCGCGCGACGCGCACGTCAATGACGGCGGGATTGGGCGAAAACAGGGCTTTTTGCAGCGTATCGCGCAGGGCCTCCACCTTGTCGATGCGGTACCCTTCGGCTCCGTAGGCCTCCGCCAGTTTGACGAAATCGGGCTGGGCCTCCATGCAGGTGCAGGAATAGTTCTGTTTGAAAAAAAGTTCCTGCCACTGGCGCACCATGCCGAGGTAGCAGTTGTTCAGAATGACCACCTTGATGGGCAGCTTGTTCTGCACGATGGTGGCAAGTTCCTGAATGTTCATCTGGATGGAGCCGTCCCCGGCAAAGGCCACCACTTTTTTGCCGGGCATGGCGAACTGTGCGCCCATGGACGCGGGCAGGCCGTAACCCATGGTGCCCAGACCGCCGGAAGAAAGAAAAGTGCGCGGCCTGGTGTACTTGAAAAATTGCGCCGCCCACATCTGGTGCTGGCCCACCTCGGTGGTGACCACGGTTTCGTCGCCGCCCACCAGTTCGTAGACGGTGCGCACCACCTGCTGGGGTTTGATTTCCCCGTTTTCCACATAGGTAAGGGGATATTCCCGGTTCAGCCCGGCCAGATGGCCCAGCCAGTCGGCGTGGGCCGCGCCCCAGTCCTTTTCCTCGGCCCTGGCCGCCAGCAGTTCGCTGAGGCCGATGAGGGTCTCGCGGCAGTCGGCGACCACGGGAACGTCCACACTGACGTTTTTGCGGATGGAGGTGGGGTCGATGTCGATGTGGATGATGCGGGAATGGCTGGCGAACGCGGAAATTTTGCCGGTGACCCGGTCGGCGAAGCGCGTGCCCACGGCGACAAGCAGGTCGGCCTCGCTTACCGCGCGGTTGGCGCTTACCGAGCCGTGCATGCCCACCATGCCGTTCCACAGCGGGCTGGTGCCGGGAAAGCCGCCCAGCCCCATAAGGGTGGACACCACCGGAATTTGATAGCGCATGGCAAGATCGGTCAGCACCGCCCCCGCGTCGGACCCCACCACACCGCCGCCGCAGAGGATGACCGGGCGTTTCGCCCCCAGGAGCAGCTCCGCCGCCCGGCGGAGCTGCACCAAATTGGGTTTGTAAGTGGGGTTGTAGCTGCGCATGCGCACGTCTTCCGGCCACACAAATTCCGTCATGGCGATCATGACGTCCTTGGGCAGGTCGACCAGCACGGGACCAGGTCTGCCGGTTCTGGCCAGATAAAAGGCCTGGCGGATGACGCGCGCCAGGGTCTTGATGTCCTTGACCAGATAGTTGTGCTTGGTGCAGGGGCGCGTAATGCCCACGATGTCCACTTCCTGGAAGGCGTCGTTGCCGATAAGGCGCGTGGGCACCTGCCCGGTGAAAACGACCAGAGGAATGGAGTCGCAGTAGGCCGTGGCAATGCCGGTAACGGCGTTGGTGGCGCCGGGGCCGGACGTGACCAGACAAACGCCCACCTTGCCCGACGCGCGGGCATAACCGTCGGCGGCGTGCACCGCGGCCTGTTCGTGCCGCACCAGAACATGCCTGATGTCGCAACGGGATATTTCGTCATATATGTCGATGACGGCCCCGCCGGGATATCCGAAAAGGATGTCCACTCCTTCGCGTTTCAGGCATTCCAGCAGAATCTGGGCTCCCGTGAGCTCCATGGCTCTCAGCCCTCCTTTTTGGCGTATTCGCGCAGCAAGTCTACAAGTTTGGTCTTTCCGTCCAGTTTCTGCTTTTTCAGCTGGCGCTTCTGCTGTTCTTCGACGGGCGTCAGGTAGCTTTTGCTTTCCAGCTTTTCAAGCTGTTTTTCGTACAGAATGTGGTCGTCCCAAAGGGCTTTGACGTCGGGATGGGTCGGGGCCAGCTTGGCCAGCAGATCCAGTTCTTTTTGCTCCACGGTATACCTCCACGGTGGTCAGGGTGAGTGCCGGACAGGCGGTGCGAACCTGCTCCAGTCCGGCTCAATGTCGGTTTCAAGAAAAAGCCGCTTCTGCCTGCCGGCATCACCGGAAACCAGGCGCACTTTCGCGGCCCGCAAGCCCGCGGCCTTGGCGACAAAGGCCACAAGCTCCCGGTTCGCCTTGTTTTCAACAGCCGGAGCCGCCAGCCGGACGCGCAACCGCCCGTCCAGCACGCCGGCGAACTCCGATTTTTTCGCCCCCGGCTGCGCGCGGACCAGGATTTCCCAGCCGTTCGCGGCCCTGACGGCGTATTCCGGCCAAGATTCCCCCGGGGAATCCGCCCCCGCCGCGGACGAAACGGGACGTTCAGCCATTGTCCCCGCCGGGACCGTCCCCGTCTTCGGCTGAAGAACCGGCCGGCCGGCGTCCCAAAGAGGTCACGGCCTTTTCCATGCGCGTGTCCTCAAGCTGCCCCAGTTCCAGTAATTTCAGATGCCCCTCGATGACCGAGCGGACCTTGAACTCGAACTGGGCCTTAAGCCTTCGCGCCTCGGAAATTTCCTCCAGAATGCGGGCCAGACGCAGGTTGGCGTGGTTGGTCAGGCTTTCCGCCCTGCCCTGGGCCGAATCGATAATCAACTGCGCTTCGCGCTGGGCCTGGGCCTTCATGTCGTCGGACATTTTCCGGGTGGCCACCAGGGCTTCCTGCAAAGACTCCTCGCGGCGGGCGTATTCCTCTATAAGACTCTCAAGCTGGGACACACGGTTCAAAAGGCGCACCCGCTCGTCGCTAAGGCGCCCCAGAGCGTCGGCCACATCCTGCAGAAAGCCGTCAACCTCTTCCGTCGCGTAGCCGCGCAGGCTGCGGGAAAAGGTATGGTTCAACAGATCGATGCGGTTGACAGCCATGAAAGGTTCCGCCGGTCAGGTGTTACGGCAACGATTCAGAAAAGCAGAATACGGAGGAACTGCAACGCGATAAGCAACACCACAGGGGACAGGTCCAGCCCCTTTATGTAGGTGAACGGCAGGTACTTGCGTATGCGCCACAGTACCGGTTCCGTAAGATTGCGCAAGATCCGCACAATGGGGTTGTACGGGTCGGGATTTACCCAGGAAATAAGACAGGCGGCAACCACGACAAAAGAATACAGGTCGATCAGCATACTGGCCGCGTAAAACACGGCCGCCAACAGCTTGTCCAGAATAGTCATCCGTCCTCCGGGTCCCTTTCATCGGTTCATGGCGGTTACGGGAATTCGCGTCCCTATACTTCCCCCGCTCGGGGAAAGAATCAAGCAAAAAATCTCCCGCCGGCGGGGCGAAAAACGTTTCCGCCCCGCGGCCGCGGCGTCTTTTCAGCCGCTCCGCTCCTCGTCCGGGGAACGTCGCTCCACCAGGGGGGTAATCCAGCTTATCAGCCTGTAAAAGTCCGTGACGTGCAAACGCGCCGCCAACCGGCTGTTGCGGAATGCCCAGAAAGGCACCCCGGCCCGCTCCGCCGCCAGTTCGTCCACTTTGGAATCACCGATAAAGGCTATTTCGCAATGGTTGACGCCCCATGCCTCCACAATCTGCAAAAGCCCGTCGGGAGCGGGCTTGGGCGCGCAGTTGCCCGCCGTCTTGACCGGCGAAAAAAAACTTTCCAGCCCGAAATAGCGCAGCAGGCCTTCCACGGAGTTGGTGCGGTTGGTGGAAACCGCCATGGGCACGCCCCACTGCCGCAGCCAGTGCAGCGCCTCCAGCAGGCCGGGCTCGGGGGTCAGCAGCGGCAGGATCAGTTCCTGATAATTGATGTTCCGGGCGGCTTCGGCCGCCATGGGGTACAGTTCCGGCGGAATGATCACGTGCAGGGCCTCGTCCACCGTGGCCATGTGGCAGTAATCGGCTTCCTTCGGCGACAGGGGCGGCAAATGCACGGCGCGCCGGACAAGGTTGTAATATTCCGTGTTGGATCGGCGCGAATCGAACAACACCCCGTCCACGTCGAAAACCAGCCCCTTCAGCCCCTGGGGGAAGTCTTCGCCGGGTTCGCAGGGCACAGGACGGTTCATGAGGCGCCTCTCCCCCCATCCCGCAGCCAGCCCCCGGCCGGGCGCACCGCAAAAATTTCCACCCGCCGCGACAGCCAGGGCCGCGCGGGGTCTTCGCCCCTTTTTCCGGTCAGCTTCCATACCGGAAGTCCGGCCCACAGCAGCCCGGATACGAATTCCCCCGGCCAACCGGCGCACAGGGCGGCCCTGTCCTCGGGCAGCGGCTCAAGCAGGCCCGCCTCCATCAAATCAAAGGTCATGGCGGCATCGGCGGCAAGCAGCCGGCAATCGCCGGGAACAAAGGGCATCATGGCCTCCAGCACCAGACGCCAGGGCAGAGCCTCGCCGTCCCCTTCCGGCGCGGCGGCGTCCCCTTGCGCCGGATCCCCGCCATCCCCTTCGCCCAGCGCCGCCCGCAAAGAAGCGTTCGACAACGAAAGCCCCTGCTCAAGAGTCCGGATTTCCAGGTTACGCCCTTCAAGTTGCCAGGCCAGCAGCAGGGTCTTCTGGCATTCCACCCGCGCGCGGGCGATGGCCCGCGGATCGGGACAGGCTTTGGCGTCCCAGTCCGGAACGCCCTCCGGAATGTCGCCGGTGGCGGCAAAAACGTCCAGCGCGGCGCGTTCCCCGGCCCGGTAGCCGGAAACGCCGCCCCCGCCCGCCGCGTTGCCGGCGGCGGTTTGCAGCAGAATGCCTCCGGAAGCCAGTTCATCCCCCAACCGGGTCAAATCCTCAAGGGCGGCGGCGGCTTCGCGGGGCGCCAGGGGAAAAGCGGCCAGCACGGCCGAGCGGGCCGGATCTTTATCCAGCTTTCCGCCGGCGGCGGAAGAAGGCAGGCCCACCGGGAACACCGTTACGCCGGGGGGCAATTGCGGTATGGACGCGCCGTGCAGGTAGGGAACGCAAAAGATGGCGGGGCTGCTCATGAATCCTCATCTGTCTTTTTTCATAATTCAAATTCCGGGTCCGCCCGCAAGAGTAACCGGGCTGAATGCGGATGTTGCCTGCGGCAACCGTCCGTAGGACAGTATAACAGGGGCATGTGCACAAAACAAGCCATGCCCGCCGGCGTTCAACGTTCAAAATGGGGGCATACGCCTTCGCAACGCGGCATGGAAAGCAGACAGGCCCCTTCCAGCAGCCAGACGCAGTCAAGGCCCGCGCCGGAAAGTTCTTCAAGCCGGTTGTGGGGGCAGGCGCGCAGCGCCCGCCGGTGGTTCCTGGCGTTCCAGATGCGCGCCGCCTCTTTTTCCGTAAGGCCGAAGGCCTCGGCCCGGTCCAGAAAGGCGTCGAAATCCAGGCAAAGCGCCTGTTCGCGCAGGCAACGAAACCCCGGGGAAAAACCGGGATTCATCCGCTCGACGCGCAGGCAGCGGCCTTGCCTGAAAAACCGGCAGCCATTGCCGGGAAAGGGAATAATCACGCCCGCCCCGCTATCTGTCGCGCGCCGGGGTGCGCGCGGTCCTGCCCCTGTCTTCCCCGGGAGCCCTGTTCAAAGCGGGCGCATCGCCAACGGGCAGGGTGGCGTTTTTAACCGCCGCCGGGGCGGGGTCGGGGGGCGGCGCGCCCACAAACCCCGAAGGCTCGGCCGGGGGCCGCGGGCCGCCCAGCACCGACTGGAAAAACGACACCAGGAAACTGTCGAGCTGCTCGTGGGCGGCTTCCCGCGCATCGTCGCCCATACCGCCGCAAAGTTCTCCCAGGCCCGTGCGCATTTCGGCGGAACACCGCGCAAACAGCGAATAATGATCCGCGCCCTTTATCTGAAGCACCTCGGGCCGCACGGGAAGTTCCGCGAAATAGGGCTGGGCGTGCAGACGCGGATTGTACAGGCCGTCGTTTTCCGCCTCCACCACGGCTACCGGCATCCGGACCGCCGCCAGGGAAGCCCGGCTGAACAGCATGCCCCCGGCGGGCATCAGCAGGGCCGCGCCTTTGATGCGGCGGTTTTCGGCGGGCCTCCGGTAGGCGGGCAGCGAGGACACCTTTACCGGCTGCGGCACGGGCGAAAGGGGCGCGGTCGGCTCTTCGGCCACGGTCATGCGAAACTCGGGCGAATCGGGGGTAGCGATATGAACAAAGGGCGCGCCCGAATCCGTTCCGCCGAAAAGCGGCCCGCCCTGAAAATCAAGGGCCATCGGCTCACGCCCGGCGGCGGGGCCGGACGTGGAATTACCAGCGCGCGCCTGGGGCGCTTCCGCCCCTTCCGGGCCATCGGCGGCTCCCGCTTCAAACAGGGCGCTTCCGGCGTCTTCTTCCTTTTCCTTGTCCTTGCCGCCGAAAAGGCGCTGCCACAGGGAAGGCTTGCGTTCTTTTTTGTCGCCCCTTTTCGACTCCGGCTCGTGGGAAACCCGTGCCGGAACGGGCGCGGGCTCAAGAGCCGGGGCGTACAGATCAAGGGGGGGACAGAAAAAGGCTTTTTCCGCCTCAGGGTTCCGTCCTTGCGCCGCGCGCCCGGTATTCCCGTTTGTCCCGTTGCCGGCAAAGACGCCTCCGGCCGCGCCGCCCTTGCGGGCCGGTTCCGCCGGCCCTTCAGCCGCGCAAACCCCGGCCCACAGCGAGCCCGAAGGGGGACGGAGAAAACGCCCCAGTGCCCAGTCGGAACAGAAGGGATCATTGGAAAACCGCTCGCAGTACCGCGGCAGCCGCGAAAGATCCGGCGCGGCCCCGGCCAGTTGCAAAGCCGTAAGAGAGCCCAGTCCCACCCCGATGACCCCGATGCGCGATTCGTCCAGGTACAGCGCGAATTCCGGCGTTCCCAAAAGGGTATCCAGGGCGCGCAGCAACTGGCGGGGGCGCTGGGCAAGGCTTTCCGCCGTGAACAAAAGATCGCTGTCGTTGTGGTTGTCGCCGCGGTGGGTGGGCACGATCACCACAAAACCGCTCCCGGCAAGGGCGGCGGCGGTGTCGGCGTTGGCAAAGCGCCCGCTGGCCGCATCGTGGGAAACGAGCAGCACCGGGTAAAAACCGGGAAGCACGCGCGCGTTGGGCGTTCCCGGCACAAAACGGCCCTCGCGGTAGTGCCCGGCGTCCGGGGAGCCGCCGGGATACCACACGGCGAAATCAAAACGCTCATGGCTGACGCTGTCCCATACCCCATAGGTACGCACGGCCACCGGATAGGCCTGCGGCGCGCCCCCCAAGGCAAAGGCCACGCCGCTGAACAGGCCGGAACGACCTTCATGTCCGGGAAAAAAAAGCGTCAGGGCGACACACAGCGCCGCCAACAGCGGGCGCGACCACAAAAGACGCATCAGAGGTCCAGCCCCAGTTCGCGCATCTGCAGATACACGGCGCGGCTGGTCCAGGCGTCCGTGGCGGCGTAACGGATCTGCCGCGCCGACAGTTCCTTGTTGCCCCAATTGGAACACTGTTCGCTTTTAGAGATGCGCAGGCCAAGAAAGCAGGCCACAAGACCGCGCAGGCCCTGATTTTCCACCTGGTTTCGGCGCGCGGCGTCACCAAGATCCACCACGCGGCGCGGCGTGAAGGGTGATATCTTGGCCAGAAAGCGCATGTCGTCATGCACGGCCACACCGGTCTTGACGATGCTTTCGTCCTCAAAAAGACGGACCAGGGCCGGGGACAACGGCAGCCATTTGAGGTGGAACAAAAAAACTTCTTCCGCCGTGGCCAGTTGCACCAGGGTCGGGCTGTACGTTTTGCCTTTGCAGAAACTGGGCCGGGTTTCCGTATCAAAGCCCAAAACCGGCTCGTTGCGCAGAACCCCTTCCGCACGGGCAAGATCGCCTTCGGAACGCACCAAGCTGACCTTGCCGCTGTAATAAAAAAGCGGCAAGTCGTTGATTTCTTCCTTGCTCATCTTGTGGTGGGGTATCCCGTTTTTTTTCATAGCCCGCGCCGGGGAGACATAACGTTGCGAAATCAAAATCATCCCGTCAAACAGCCTTTCCGCACTGCCGGATATATAGCCGTAACCCTGCCCGCGAGTAAAGGGTTTCGGGCGGGTTTTCCTTTTTTGCAAAAGGCCCTTGCCTGCGCCGCCATGCCGGGCCCCCTCCCTTACCCCTCCCTGACCCGTCTTTGACGGGTTTTGCCCGAAAAGCGGGGGATATGCTTCCGTCACGCCCGCGCAAGGCGGGCGCAACATATGGCCGAAGGCCCCGCGCCGGGCATCATGCCCGGCGGCGGCTTTCATGGGAGGTTTCAGTATGGATTGGAAAACCGTGGCTTCGGCGGTGGCGAACAGCGCCCCCATCCTGGGAGCGGTGCTTGGGGGACCGGCGGGCGCGGTGGCGGGCGCCGCCGGCAGCATCCTTGCCTCGACTCTCGGGGTGGAAGCCGACCCCTCCGCCGTCCTGCGCAAGCTGAACGATCCGCAAAGCGCGGAACGCCTGCGCGAACTGGAGGTGCGCGAACGCTCCCGCCTGCTGCAATGGCAGGAAAAGCAACTGGAGGCCGAACTGGCCAACACGCAGGGCGCCCGCGCGCGCGAGGTGGCCCTTGCCCGCGCGGGCCACGGGGGGGCCTGGGTCACAGGCCTTGTGGCGCTGGTGGTGGTCGTGGGCTTTTTCTGGATGCTTATGATGGTGCTGGAACAGCCGCGCATCAGCGAACCGGCGCTGTTGCTGCTGGGTTCTCTGGGCACGGCTTTCGGCTCGGTGGTGAACTACTATCTCGGCTCGTCCCTGGGCTCGTTGCGGAAAAACGCTTTTATCGCCCCGGCCTCGCAGGCCGCTGCAAGAGGAGAAAAAGCATGACGGCGCAAGACGCGCATTGCCGGGAACGGCCCTGCGATCCGGCCGGGCCGGTGATCCTGGAAAAAAAAGTGACCTTTTCCGCCCTGGCCGCGGGGCTGACCAGTCTGGTCATGGCGGTGTCGCTTATCGCCGGTCTTTCCACCCGCGTCGAGCACCTGGAAGCCCGCGCCGGAGCGCTGGACGCCGAAGCGCGCGGAGCGCGCGGCGTGGCCGTCGCCATAGCCAGGCTGGAGGAACGCATGGATTCCCTGCACAGAAGTCTTGAGGAACTGAAAAGAGAAATGCGCCGCCTTTCAGGGGACGAACGCGGCGGGCGCGACATCCGGGACGGGGGAAAAGAACGCGGGGGACGTCCATGACCCGTTGCCGCGAACCCGTTGCCGAGGAACAGGATCACAAAACGGCCGCCGCGGTTTTGGAAGGCGTGACAGCCGCCGGAAGCGAAAAAGAAAGAAAGCCCGCCCGCAAACGGAAAGAGCCTTCCGAAAGCGGCAAGGAAGGCTCCGGAGGCCGGAAAAAGGCGAAAACACCCGCCGCCGCGCCGGTTCCGGCCTTTTCGCAAGCCGTTGTCCCGCTTGAAGGGCCGCTTCCCGAAAGGGTGCTGCGGGAACTGTCCGCCATCGCCTTTGCGGCCATTTCCGATGTATGCCGCTGGGACGCGCAGGGCGTGCGTCTTGTGGAATCCGGCCTCCTTACCAGGGAGCAGGCGGCCGCCGTGGCGGAAATAGCCGAATCGGGCCCCGGCCGGACCAGCGTGCGCATAAAGCTGCACCCCAAGCTCAAGGCGCTGGAAATGCTGGGGCGGCACTGCGGCGTGTTCTCAGCCGAAGGAGCCAGGACCGCGCAGGAGCCGGAAGAAACGCCGGAGCCCCTGCCCGGCGAACTGCTCCGGCAGCTTGACGCCTACTTCCCCCTTGACGGGGACGAGGATGAAACCCCTGACGAAGGGCCAAAGGAGGATGCGGACCAGATATAATATTTCAATGGATTGCCCGCCCGCGCCGCGCGCGGGACGGACGGACGCCGGCCAATCCGCGCCCCGTGCGGATTGGCCGGAATCGCGGGGTCAAAGGGCCGTGCCCCCCTGCGCCTCGGGTCAGAATAGCGCCGGGGAGCACGAGCCGCCCTCTCCCGCAAGGCGCACATCCTTGACATTCCGCCAAAGAAACCCTACATCCGGCAGGACGGAGCAAAGGCGACCCCCGAAATTTCCAGGTGTTTTTTTGGGAGGTTACGCTCAGGCGGACGTTCCGGGTTCCGCCGCCGCGCTTTTGCGGAATTCTTCCGCTCCGTTTCCGTACCGGACTCCCCCGAGGAAATCCTCCGCCATGTCCCTGTTTTCCCGTATCATTGTCTGCTGCATGCTGGCCGTGCCGGTTCTTTTCGCGTCCTTTCCGGGCGCCGGGGCGGAAGGCGCGGGGGAAAACGGCGGCGGCGTATCCCGTGCCCGGCCGCAGCCGGAATTTCAGGACAATCGCGCCGCCCAGGAGCCGCAACAAGGCAACGGGGCCGCTACTCTCCACCCGGCCGGCAACTCCACGGGTCCGGACCGGACCGCCGCGAAAAACTCCACGACTCCGCAACAGCCGCCGGCGGCGAACGCCTCCGCGCGGGGGACGGCGGGCAATTCCGCCTTTAAGGACACGACCGCCGACTCCACGCTCCGGGAGGCGGCCGGGAACTCCGCCGCTCAGAACATGAGCTGCAACGCCACGACCCAAACCCCGGCGGGCAACGCCACAATCCGCACACAAGCCCAGGCGGCCAACGCCACCGCCCCTTCCATCGCCTCGTTCGCCGGTTCCAGCCCTCTGGTGTTTTCCACGGCCGCCAATACGGACCTTCTGGAGTTCGCCCCCCTGGTGCCCCCCGGCACCTGGGTGAGCATGGAGCCCGGCTCGCGCCCCGCCTATGTGGGCATTCACGGGGGAACGGCCCCGGTAAGCCTGATGCGTTCTTCCAACGGGATGCTGTTTGCCTTTACCGGCCAGACCGGCAACGATTTCATGCAGGTTCTGCGCGGAAAGGGCGTCAACGCCTCTGTGGTCATGGCCCGCGAGGCGGCGGAAAAGGCGGCGGCGCGCGAACTGCAGGCCGCGGAGGAAAAGGCCATACCGGAAGATACCGCCCCCGCGGCCCCAAGCGAGGCGGAATCGGACGCGGTTCCGGAAAAAGCCGGCGGGCAGAATCAGGACAGCGCCGCGGCGGATACGGAAATCGCGGCCAGGGAAGAACTTCCGGCTTCCGGTTCCCCGGCGGGACGCCCCTCCCCCGCGCCGGCGTCGGCCGACGCCGGCGGGCCGGCTGTTACGCCGTCAGGGGAGGCCGTCCCAGCGGCGGGCAATGCCCCGGCCGCCGGCGCACAAGCCGCCAAAACAGCGTTCCCTGACTCCGCGGCAGCGGGAGCGGCAACGGGCAATGCCCCGGTTTCCAGCGCCCCGGCCGCCAGGGCGGCGGCATCTGACTCCGCAACGGCGGGCGCGGCAAAGGGCGATACCGCCGAGGGCGACGTCCCGCCGGCAAATGGCGTCGCCAAGCAGGAAAACGCCCCCCAGGCGGCCATTCCCATGGGAGGCGAAGTATCAAGGCATCCTTCCCTGATTTTCGCCTCGGGGGAAATGGCCCGGCAACTCAGCCTGTCCGGCGGGGGCGTACTGCCTTTTGGCCTGTCCGCGCCCGACACCCTTGATTCCGAGCCTCCCGCCCCGGTGAAAAGGTCCGTGACGGTCATTCCGGCGCAGCCGCGCATGAAACCACTCATACTGGGCGATTACAGAAACATCCTCAATCTCCCCAGGTAAGTCCGGGGCTGGCGGCGCGCGCGGCCCCCGCGCGCCTTTGCCACATTTGCCCGGCCCCCGAGCGCCGGGGATTCCGCACTCCGCATACCCCGTGAAACTTGTCCACGGAGCGGCCCCCGCGCGCCGGGGATTCCGCCCGGCCGGACCGCCGAAGAAACGCCGGACGCCCGGCAAGGACACGCAAGCGCGTCCTTGCCGGGCGTCCGGCCGTTTTCAGGGCAATCCCGGCTATTCCTCTTGTTTCGGAGAAAGCTTTCTGCTTTCCAGAATCGATTGGTATTCCTCGCCGTAAATATCCAGCATCACTGCCACCAGGCCCAAAATCATGGGGCCGTAAAGCAGCCCCAGCATGCCAAAGACATTCACCCCGCCAAGAATGGACATGAAGATGAAAAGCACCGGCACCTTGGCCCCGTCCCGCATCAAAAGCGGCCGCAGGATGCTGTCGATGCTGGTCACGCCGACGCCGCACCACAGGGTCAGGAAAAGCGCCTCGCCAAAGGATTCCTTAAGCAGCAGCACGATTACCGCGGGCACCCAGACCAGACCCGTGCCAACCACGGGCACAAGGGCGGCGAAAACCATGACCGTGCCCCAGAACAGGGCAGGGATCCCCACCAGGGCGAAACCGATGCCCCCCACCAGCCCCTGCAGGGCGGCCACGCAGAATCCCCCCACCAGAACGGCGCGCGACATGCGGCGCAAACTTTCAATAACCACGGCCGTCTGGCGGGGCTTGAGGGGGCAAAGGTACTCCAGCTTGCGCACCAGCGCCTCGCCGTCGATAAGCAAAAAGAACATGATCAGCATGATCAACAGAGCATGCGCGAAAAACAGCAGGGTATTGCCCAGAATGTAGGTGCCGGAACTGAGCAGGTACTGCCCGATGTTGCGCGAGGCCGCAAGAATGCTGCCCCGTATGTCCATGGCGGCCAGGTTGAGTTCGGGAAAACGGTCCTGCACCCATTGCAACGCGGGATCCACATATCGGGTGAAGGTGTCGCCGATATGCGCATCGCCCAGCCACTGGTTGACGGCGGCTATGCTGATGCGGGCCTGGGGAATAAGCCCCGCCACGAACAGGCAGATGGGTATGACCACCAGCACGGTGACCCCCAGCAGCACGATAAGAGCAGCCGGCACCCGCCGCCCGCCGGTGAACCTGAGGCAGCGCTTGTACAGCGGGTGGCTGAGGGCGGAAAAGACGCAGGCCAGGATGATGGTATGCAAAAACGGCCGCATCAGGCTGTACAGCAGGAACAAAGAAAACAGCAGCAGCCCCATGAAGAACCACAAAAAAAGCTTGTTGCCCACCGGGGCTTCGGTGCCCGCGCACAAAGACCGGGAATCCGGACGCGCGTCGTCCGTTTCCGGCCGCTGCGGCGCCGGGCAGCCGCACGGGCCGTCCGGCCCCTCGGCCAAGGGCGCGGGACGGTCTTCTTCCGGCGCGCGGGGCGTCTGAAAGCCGTGAATGTCCGCCCCGCCCGGCTCCCGGGGGGCGGCGGAATCATCCCGCCGCGCGGCGTCTTCCCGCTTCAAGGGGTCTGAAGGCGACAGAGTCACAAAGCCTCCTTTTTCGCCAGGTCCCACAGGGCGTTCTTTTCTTCCATGGAGACAGAGGAAAATTCCCCGCCCCGTTCGCGGGCCATACGCTCCATGACGGCGAAGCGGGCGAGAAAACGGTGATTGGCCGCGTCAAGGGCGGCGGAAGCCTTGATGCCCTTGCGCCTGCCCAATTCCACCAGGGTAAAGAGCATGTCGCCCAGTTCGTGTTCCTGAGCGGCCTTGTCTTCTCCCCGCAGCACGTCGATGACCTCCAGCCATTCGGCCTCCACCTGCTGTTCCACGTCCTCGTCGCTGTCCCAGGTAAAGCCCGCGCGGGCCGCCTTGGAGTGGATGCGGTACGCTTTGGTCAGGGGAGGCAATCCCCGGGGAAGGCCGGAAAATACCCCGGCCGGGTTGCCTTCCTCGTCGGCTTTTTCCGAACGCTTGATGCGTTCCCATTCCTTAAGCTGCGCTTCCTTGGAAGCAAAGACCGTACCCGCGAACACATGGGGATGGCGGCGGACCATCTTGGCGGCGTTGACGGCCAGGGCCTCGTCCAGGGTGAAGGCGCCCTGGCCCGCATACAGCCGGCTGATGAAAAGCAGCAGAAAACAAACGTCCCCAAGCTCCTCGCGCACGTCTTCCACGCTGCCGTGGCGCACGGCGTCCACCAGTTCGTGGGCTTCTTCCAGCACATACTCGCACAGCGACGCGGGCGTCTGCTCCCGGTCCCAAGGGCAGCCGTCCAGACCTATCAGCTTTTCCAGCACCGATTGCAGTTCATGGAAAGGAGAATCGTGTGTATTCATGGTTTCCTTAATGTCCATCCGCTCTGGCTCCGCGCCCGGCACGGCTTGCGGGAGAGTGCGCCCCGCCCGGAAGCGGCCGGATTGGAACCGGCCGCAAAAACGCGGATGCGCCCGCGAGTGCCGCAAGGGCGGAAAAGACGTCCGCGCCTTTGATCCGGAGCGTCCGGACCGTTACAGAAAAGCGGGCAGCAGCGAACGCGCCCACAGGGTTATGTATTCAATGTGCTTTGCAAGCAGCGAGTCCTTCAAAAAAGGAGAGCCCGGCACAAGGCGCGTCATTATGGCCAGAGCGACGGCGCACAGCAGCACCCCTTTGCCCCCCCCCACCACGCCGCCCAAAAGATGGTCCAGCCAGGAGGTGAAGGTAAGGTTCATAAATTTGCGCAACACCGCCGCCATAAGGGCCACCAGCACCAGCACGGCCACAAAGATGGCCGCGTAAGCCGCCGCCGCCGCCCAGTCCGGATCGGCGATGACCTGCCGTATCTGCGGGACAAGCCGCGTGTAAAATCTGCCCGCAAAGAAAAAACCGGCGAACAGCCCCACAAGCCCGGCGATTTCCTGCACCATGCCGCGCAAGAGGCCGCGCACAAGAAACAATAAAAGGACGATGCCGAACCCGGCATCCAGAAGATTAATGCTCACTCTTCCTCCGTTAACGCGCGGCGGCCTTATGGTGTGCCCCGCCGCGCATGCCTGCGCCCGCGTTGCGCCGCAAAAACGCGCGCCATTCCTTGCCTTGGGCGATTTTCTGTTCTCAGCAATCCGCCCCGGTTTGTCAACGGCAACCTTATAGGCGGCGGGCCGGAGCCCGGCAAAAAAACCGGATGTCCGTTCAGTATCTTCGCCTATGGACTTTATATGCCTTCCGTGTATAAAGTATTGGCATATATGCATGCGGCCCAGCCGCCCGGCATCCGGAACCCGCGCCCGGATCCCGGCGGCGCTTTTTGGGTTGACGGCAGCCCTTGAGACGGGTTTACTTGCGGCGGGCTTACCTGGGGCGGGTTAGAGCAAATTACCATTGAAAATGGTAATTTGCTCTGGCGGCGGTTCCCGCCGCCCGCCGCGCAGGCGTAGGCGAAACTTGTTTCGCCGTGACGCGCCGGAGCGAGCGTCTCAAAGTTAATCTGCTCTAAAAGACCAGCCCGCTCCGGCGCGTCACGGCGGAAAATGCCGCCCGCGTTGCGGGCGGCCTGTCAGACCCGCGATTGCCGACACCCTTAATACCAGCATTCACCGCAGGAATACAGTGGAATCACTTGATATAACATCGGCCTCTCCCGGCATGCGCCTTGCCGGACCGGTCTACGCGGCCGAGGGCGCTTTGCTGTTCGCCGCCGGCACCGTGCTGTCCGCAAGCATTCTGGAACTGCTGAAACAACGAGGCGTCGCCCGGCTTTTTGTGGATAAAACTCCCGATGTTTCCCCGGCACCCGGCTCCCCCCCTGAAAACGCATGGGAAACGGCCCGGGAAATGGTGGAAGACAGATTCAGAGAAACAGATCGGAGCAATCCGCATGTGGACGCCGTCTTCCATCTGGCCCTGGAAAGGCAGTACGAACTGCTGCTGCGATCGCCCGGAACCTCCGGCGCAAGCGCGGCGCCCGCCTTTCGCGTCCCAAAACCCGGCCCCGTCCGCATGGAGACGCTGGTCGCCGCGGGTCTGAAAATAGGCACCCTGCCCGTGGTCTTCCACCGGCTTGTGGAAATCATCAACAGCCCCTTTGCCGCCGCGGACGACGCGGCCGCGGTCATCGCCACGGATCCGGCCCTTTCGGCCAAGCTGCTGCGCCTGGTGAACAGCCCCTTTTACGGGCTGGCCACGCGCATTGACACCATTTCGCGCGCGGTGGTGCTGGTGGGAACGGGCCAACTGGTCATGCTGGCCATGGGGGCGACGCTGATCACCGCCTTCAAGGGCATGCCCTCCGCCCTTATCGACATGCAGTCCTTCTGGAACCATTCCATCGCCTGCGGGGTGGCCGCGCGGCTTATGGCCCAGACCCGCGCCCTGGACAAGCCGGAAAGCTACTTCGTATCGGGTCTGCTGCACGACATAGCCCGTCTGGTCATCTACACCCAGTTGCCCAGCCACGGCATGTACATGCTGACCGAGGCGAGACGCCGGCGGGTATCCGTGCGCAGTCTTGAAAAGGACACGCTGGGGTTTACCCATGAGGAACTGGGAGCGGAA
This sequence comes from Desulfovibrio sp., assembly GCA_031549405.1. Lineage (GTDB taxonomy): Bacteria > Desulfobacterota > Desulfovibrionia > Desulfovibrionales > Desulfovibrionaceae > Frigididesulfovibrio. The sequence goes on along the minus strand of JAVBPV010000004.1, from coordinate 37,502 downwards.
CTGCTGCGCACCTGGCTGTGCCCCGAGGAACTGGCCGACAGGGTTTTGCGGCACCACGAGCCGCTTGCTCCCGGCGCTTCGGCCGAGCGGGCTATCCTGCCCGCCGCCAACTTTCTTTCAAACGCCCTTGCCTACGGCTCCAGCGGGGGGAGCGAGCTTCCCGCCGCGCAAACGGAAATGTGGCGGGCTCTTGGGCTTACACCGCAGCAACTTATTGAACTGTGCCGTTCCATGGACACGCGGGTAAGCGAAACGCACAGCATGCTTTCCGTCAGTTAGGGCCTGAGCCTGGGGATTATTGTTCGTAGCCCGGCAGGGTGATGGTCGCCGGCCCCGCTCCGGAGCCGCCCTTGGGACAATGCGCCTGCAAGGTGCAGATCTCGCATCCGCCCTTAAAGGGGTAATGCGTCACCACGCCATAGCGGCGGGAAAGGGCCGTTTCGCCCGGCGCGGAATAGGGAACGCCCGCCCCGGCCAGGGCTTTTTCCAGGGTTTCCGTGGGGCGCGGTGCGGGGGCGCAGCCCACCTCCTCCACCTCGGGCACGGCCGCGTGCACAAGCCCCATGCACATGACCTGAGCCAGGGCGTTGAACAAAAACGCTTCGGAAGGAGTATCCTCCCAGGCGTCGTCCACATCGTTTTCCACTTCCTCGCCCAGCCACGCCAACAGGTACGAAACCCCCTTGGCCTCGATCTTCAGGGCATGCGCGTGGGGCGCCCAGCGGTCCCAGGCGTCCGAAAGCCGGTCCATCATGTCACCGCCGATGCGCGACTCCTGGCTGGTGCTCATCAGCAGTTCCAGGTCAAAATACGGGGCTATGTCCAACGGGGTCACGGTATATTCCGCCATGATTTCTCCTTAGCGTCTCCGGCTGTCTTGTCCGGGCGGCGTGCAACTTTTGCGCGAAATGCGCGCCCGCGTCAAGTTAGAGCAAATTAACATTTTCAATGTTAATTTGCTCTGGCGGCGGTTTCCGCCGCCCGCCGCGCAGGCGTAAGCGAAACTTGTTTCGCCGTTAAGCGCCGGAGCGAGCGTCTCAAAGTTAATATGCTCCAGGGTTGCGGGCCGGGCCGCCTTTACTTCGCCACTCTTACGGCATATATTCCTTCCAAGAAAAAAAGTCCGCCCAAGGAAAAATCCGCATGGACACCCCCAGCGAAATATGCGCCATGCAGCCGTGGGAAGTTCCCCAGGTTGTCCCGGTGGTGCCCCCGCCGGTGACGCGGTATGCGGCCAGGCCCGACGCCCCGCCTTTCGCGCCTCCGCCCTATTCTTCCGTGTTTGACGATGTGCAGACGCAGATCGATCTTTTTCTGCGCACGGATCGCATCCGCCAGGCGGCGGAACACCCGCTTATGCTCGAATCCGGCAAAACGTTCCCCGTCAACGGCAAAAGCGGCCGATTCGGATCGCCGGACACCATTCCCGAGGCCAGGGGCGGACGCGTCGTGGCCGAACTTATCTGAACCACGTAGCGGTTGACGCAACACAGCATCAGCGCGCGTTTTTTGCCGGACGGATTCCGGAAACCGCGCCAAGGAGCATACATGAGCCAGGAAAAATCCCCGTTGCGCGTGCGCTATGAATACGAGCAGGATCCGGAAGCCAGACTGCAATACGCGCACGGCGTATGGGGGGGCATCAACCCCCAGGGGGAAGTGGAACTCAACTTTTACACGGAAAGCGACAAGCTTCCGCCCTATTCCGAACGCATCATCGCCCCCGACGGTTCCTTCGGCCACGAAACCGCCCCCTATGACGAGGACGTCAAGCTGATCACCCGGCGCATCCACACCAAACTTATCCTCAACTACCACACCGCCCGGTCGGTGCTGGAGTGGCTGGAAGAAAAGGTGGACATCCTGGAATCCGAAGACGACGATCCGCTGATCTTCGAGAGCGACAGCGACTTCCGCCACTAGAAAGCGGCCTGGTTTGCCGTGATACATCGTCAGGCTCGTTTTTCTTCCGGGTCATGGACCAAAGAGTCCACTCCCCTCCAGAAAAACGTCGCCTTCCTCGTCTGACAGCAAACCAGGCCGCTTTCCGGTGTTCAGTTAATCCTGCCGGCAAAAAGCGGCGGCTTGGCACTCAAATTAAGCCCGGCGGCAAGCCCGTCGGCATCGTTACATTGGTTTGCGCGTCCGAATCATCCCATCCGGAAACGTATAGGCGCCTGTTTTAATTTCCGCCGCCTTTCACGGGCCTTATCCCCAGCACGTTGGGCAGCGGGGCTTCCGCATTGCCACGCGTGCCCAAGAGGCTTTGCCGGCCCTTCCATACGTGCAGCATGCCGCCGGCCACGGCGTAAGAAACGGCCCCCGGCCGAGGTGAAGGCTCTTTGCCCGTGTCCCGCTCCAGCACGAACAGCCCGGCCTGGGCGCCCCCCTCCACATACATGGTCACCGTGGCCCCCAGCGGAAGATTCCGCACGTACCACGCAAAACGGGCGGCGGCCAGCGGCTCCTGGCTCAGCAGGAACAAAATGCGCCCCTGCCCGTCCTTGGCCACGGCGGCAATACTGTGCCGCTGCCCGCCTTCGGGCCACAGAATGCGCCCGCTGCCGTCCACCAGCCGGTAGTTCTGCGCCACCAGTCCGTATTGCTCCAGACGCTCGCGCCAGCCCGGCGAGTCGTGCTCCACGATGTCCGCCGCCGGCCGGGCGCCGCTCTTGGGATTGGCCACAAAAAACGCGCCCAGCCGCGCCCCGGCGCGGCTGTTGTTCACATGGGAGCCGGAACGCAGATACCCGGTGCTGGTGATGTTGTCCGGCAGGTACATGGACGCGTTGATGCCCGCGCACAGGCCCGAGCGTTCGCTCCATTCCCGCAAAGAATGCGGTACGCCCTCCTCGGAAGCCATGCCCAGGGCGAATTCATACAAGGCGGGGTCAATGCGCAAGGCGACGAACAATGCGTCGGAAGACGCGGCCGCGCTTTCCGGCAGCCGCGCGGTTCCCAGCATAAGGCCGGGCGCGATGGTTTCCCACCGCATGGGCGGCGCTTCGCGGAAGGCTTCCGGCGGCGCGCCCTCGTCCCGCGCCGCGGATTCCGCATACGCCGGCCGCGCGGCGCAAACCCACAGCGCCAGCGCCACCACCGCCACCCGCGCGGCCGCCAGCCATATCGTCCGTTTTTCCATACGCCTTACGCCGCCTCTTTCTCGTATGCGCGACCATCAAGCGCAACAGTAGAGGATTATCGCCGGGCGGGCAATATATATTGACATATCAATCTATCCTGATATAGTCTCTTCACCCAACGATTCTTCCCTGCGAGGTGGCTGTGAAAATTATCGACCGCATCATGTCCGGCGGGCCGTTTTATTCTCTGGAATTTTTCCCGCCCAAGGACCGCGCCCAGTGGCCCGGATTTCTTGAAACCGTGGACAGCCTGCGAGCCCTGGAGCCGCTGTTTGTCTCCGTTACGTACGGAGCCGGGGGCGGCACGCGGGAAAACACCCTGGATCTTACCGCGCGCCTGGCCGAAGGCGGCCTGGTGCCCATGGCCCACCTGACCTGCGTGGGCGCCACTTCCGACAGCATCCGCGAGTTTCTGTCCGGCCTGCGCGCCGTCGGGGTCCGCGATATCCTGGCCCTGCGGGGCGACCCGCCCAAGGACCGGCCCGTGCGCTGGGAAGACGGCGAATTCGTCTACGCCTCGGATCTGGTGCGTTTTGTGAACAGCGAGTTTCCGGAGTTCGGCGTGGGTGTCGCCGCCTACCTTACCCCGCACCCGGAGTCCTCCAGCTTTGCCGCCGACAGAAAGGCCACCGCGACCAAGCTTGGGGCGGGCAGCGATTTTGCCGTGACCCAGTTGTTCTTTGACCCGCGCGAATATTTCGAGTACGTGGAGCAGATGCGCCGCCTTGGCGTCGCCAAGCCCATCCTGCCGGGAGTGCTGCCCATCCAGAGCCTTGAATCCATCCGCAGGGTGCTTTCCTTAAGCGGCTGCAACATCCCCGCCAAGCTTTACCTTGCCGTGGAAGAAGCCGACCGCAAGGGCGGCGCCGAAGCCGTGAAGGAAGCCGGCATCGCCTTTGCCGCCGAACAGGTGCGCCGGCTCATCGACGGCGGCGCGCCCGGCGTGCACCTGTATACTCTGAACAAGGCCGAAACCTGCCTGCGCATCGCCGACGCGGTGGGAAAATTGTAAGGTACCATGACGGAAGCCCTTTTCTCCCCCGGCGCCCCGCCCCGGCGCATCCTGGTCTGCCAGCTCAGGCAGATAGGCGACGTGCTGCTGGCGACCCCCTCGCTGGAACTTCTGGCCAGGCGTTTTCCCGGCGCGGAAATCCACGTGCTCACGGAAAAAAAATGCGTGCCCATGCTGGAAGGCAACCCGCACGTCCATACCCTGTGGCCGCTGGACAAAAAGGCCCTGCCCACCCTGCTGCGCGAGCTTGTCTGGTACGGTAAAATCGCTTCCACCGGTTTCGATCTGGTGGTGGACTTCCAGCAGCTTCCCCGCTGCCGCTGGGTTGTGGCTCTTTCCCGCGCCAAGGTCCGCCTGAGCTTTCCCCCTCCCTGGTATCTGCGGCCCCTTTATACCCACTGGGAAAAACCCCTGCCGGCCTACGCCTCCGCGTACAAGGCCGGAATTCTCGCCCCGTTGGGCATCGCCTGGCGGGGAGAGCGTCCCCGCCTGTATCTTTCCGCGCGGGAAAAAGACGCGGCTTCCGCCTTGCTGCGGGATCTGGGCCTCGAAGGCCTGCCCTTCGTCACCGTGGACCCCACGCACCGCCACGCCACCCGGCGCTGGCCCGCCCGGCATTTCGCCGCCCTGATGGACATGGCGGCCGAAGCCGAGCCTTCCTTACGTTTTTTGCTGCTCTACGGTCCCGGAGAAGAAGAAGACGTACGCGCCCTGCGCGAACTGTGCCGCCACAAGGACCGGGCGCTTGTTCCTCCTGCCCTGCTTTCCCTGCGCCAGGCCGCCGCCTGTATGGAACGCGCGGCCCTGCACCTGGGCAATTGCTCCGCCCCGCGCCATATGGCCGTGGCTGTGGGCGTCCCCACCCTTACCGTCCTCGGCTCCACAGGCAAAGGCTGGACCTTTCCCTCGCCGGAACACCGCCACATCCGGGCCGGGGACTTTTTTCCCCTGCCTTGCCAGGCCTGCAACAAAAACCACTGCGACCGCGACCTCCACTGTCTGGAAGGCCTCGGCCCGGAACTTGCCGCGCCCGTCTTTCTGGAACATCTGCGGAAGTTCGGCGCGCGGCGGTGCCCGGACGCCTCCGGCGGCCCGGCGGATTTGCCCGCCGCCCCCCCGCGGGGGATGTGAAGCAAGGCTGCATTCATTGCCACCGTCAAGCGCAAAGTGGGCGTGCCTTCTCAACCCCCGTCTTTTGCGGGGTTTGTCGTCATTCCGGACAGGCCCTGAACGGGATTGCTATGCGGTTCCTTCAAACAGCACCGAGGACACGTAGCGTTCCGCGCCGTCGGGCAGCACCACGGCAATGGTCTTGCCCGCGAATTCCGGCATGGCGGAAAGGCGCGCCGCCACGGCGGCCGCCGCGCCGGAAGAAATACCCGCCAGAATGCCCTCTTCTTTGGCCAGACGCCTGGCAAACGTGACGGAGTCCTCGTTGCTGACGGTTTCCACGCGGTCCACCAGCGAAAGATCCAGGTTGTCGGGGACAAAGCCCGCCCCTATGCCCTGTATGGCGTGGGGCGCGGGCCGCAGGGGCCTGCCCGCCAGATGCTGGGTCAGCACCGGGCTCGCGGCCGGTTCCACCGCCACCACCGTCACTTTCGCCCCCACCGTTTGTTTCAGATAGCGCGCCACGCCGGTCACGGTGCCGCCGGTGCCGACCCCGGCCACAAACACGTCGATGCCGCCGCTGGCATGCCAGATTTCCGGACCGGTTGTAGCCTCGTGCACCGCCGGGTTGGCGGAATTGCTGAACTGCCGGGGCATGAACAGCCGCTTGTCGGCGGCGGCCATTTCCTCCGCCCGGAGCACGGCCCCGGCCATTCCCTCCGGCCCGGGGGTCAGCGCCAGATCCGCCCCCAAAAAAGCCAGCACGCGCCGGCGCTCAAGGGTCATGGTTTCCGGCATGGTCAGCGTAAGCCTGTAGCCTTTGGCGGCGGCGATATAGGCCAGGGCGATGCCGGTATTGCCGCTGGTGGGTTCGATGATGCCCCCGCCGGGCTGAAGCAGGCCGTTTTTTTCCGCATCCGCGATCAAGGCGGCGGCGGTACGGCATTTGATGGAGCAAGAGGGGTTGCGCCCCTCTACCTTGCCCAGCAGCGTGGCGCCCGGACCGCCTATGCGGCGCAGTCTGACCAGGGGCGTATTGCCTATGGAAGCGGCGTTGTCTTCAAATATGCGGGTCATGGCGTACCATCCGGTTGCAGGGAATAAAGAATATCAAATTTTATCATAGGAAAATACATTCATCAATGATGGCGGAGAATTTCCATGCGGCGGAAAGCTCTTTGCTACTTGGTGCCGAAAATCTTATCCCCCGCATCGCCAAGGCCGGGCAGGATGTAGCCCTTGTCGTTCAACTGCCTGTCCAGGGCGGCGACGTAGATTTCCACATCCGGGTGGGCGGCCAGCACGCGTTCCACGCCTTCGGGCGCGGCCACAAGAAACAGCCCCAGCACCTTTTTGCAGCCCGCCTTTTTCAGCAGGTCGATGGTGGCCACCAAGGTGCCGCCCGTGGCAAGCATGGGGTCAAGCACCACGGCGGTGCGGTGCTTCATGTCCTTGGCCAGCTTGACGTAATACTGCACCGGCTTCAGGGTTTCCTCGTTGCGGAAGATACCCACGACGCTTACCTTGGCGCCGGGAATCATGTCCAGAAACCCGTCCAGCATACCCAGACCCGCGCGCAGAACAGGCACCGCGGTAATTTTTTTTCCCTTGATACGGTGAACCTCGACAGGCCCGGCCCAACCCTGTATGGTCACTTTCTCGGTTTCAAGCTGTTTGGTGGCTTCGTAGGTCAAAAGGCGGCACAGCTCGTTGGACACGGCCCGGAATTCACGCACCGGAATGTCATGGCGGCGCAGGATGCCGAGTTTATGGCGGACAAGAGGATGATCGACGATATGCAACGGCATTGGCTGACTCCCGCCCCTTCGGGCAGCATATGGCGGAGCGTTTCAGCGGCAACGGCGGGGCACGGCGCTCCGCCTTCCTTCCGCCCCGCGCGTCCGATTCTTTTACGGCGCAAGCCCCTCCGGGTCAACCGCCGCCGGCTCGAATCACGCTGCCGCCCCGCCCTTCTTTCCCGGACGCATTGATGACTCCTCCTTCCGCGCCAAAGCGCTTTTTTCTCCGTTTTACCGCGGACGCCGCCGCCAGCCGGGGGCGTCTGGACGTCTTTCTGGCCGCATGCCTGGCCGGGCACGGCGTCTCGCGCGAAAAGGTCAAACGGCTTATCAGCGAAGGGGCCGTCACCCTGGACGGCGCGCCCTGCCGCGGCCCCAAAACCCGGCCGCCCCGGGGCGGCGTCATCGAAGTCACGCTGGAGGAGGCCGCCTCCTCCCTGGCTCCGGAAGAAGGCGACATCCGCATCCTGTACCGCGACGACGAACTCGTCGTGCTGGACAAACCCGCCGGGCTTACGGTGCATCCCGCCCCCGGACGCCCCACCGGCACCCTGGCCCACAGGCTGGTGGCGCATTTTCCGGAACTGGCCCGGCAGGAGGGCTTTCGCCCCGGCATCGTGCACCGGCTGGACAAGGACACCAGCGGCCTTTTGCTGGCGGCTCTTACGGAAAAAAGCCGTCTTGCCCTGTCCGCCCTGTTCGCCGGGCGGGCCGTGCGCAAAGAATACCTGGCCCTGGCGCGCGGCGTTCCCCCGGCCTTGCGGGGGGATATCGACGCCCCCCTGGGCCGCCACCCGCGCAACAAGGTGAAAATGGCCGTCATCGAAGGCGGGCGGGAAGCCAGAAGCTCCTGGCAAACCCTGTACGCCGATCCCGACGGGCGTTTTTCCTTGCTGGCCGTGCGCATCCATACCGGGCGCACCCATCAGATCCGCGTGCACATGGCCCACCTGGGGCTGCCCCTGCTTGGCGACGCCCTGTACGGGGACGAGACCGCCCGCGCCCTGGCCCCGCGTCAGATGCTCCACGCCTGGAAGCTGGCTTTTCCGCATCCCGGAGAAGCGGAAAAGCACGGTACGAATGCGCCGCATGGCGGCGAATCTATGCGCTTTTCCTGCCCGCCGCCGGACGATTTTTCCGAAACCCTGGCGAATCTTTCCCGCCGCATGGTGCGCTGCGTCGTCACCGGTTCGCCGGGCTGCGGCAAGTCGACCCTTTCGGCGGCCCTGGCGGATCTGGGCGTGCCCGTGTTTTCCGCCGACGACGAGGTCCGTTCCCTGTACGAAGCCGGGGGCGCGGTGCGCGGCCTGCTGCTTGCGCGGTACGGCGAGCGTTTTGTGCCCGGCGGCAAAGGGCCTGTGGACAAGGCCCCGCTGGGCAGGGCCATGGCGGAGTCGCCCGCCTTTCGCCGCGAAATCGAAAGCCTGGTCCACCCGCTGATCTTCCGGGCCCTGGAAGACTTCTGGCAGCGGAATGAACGTCTGGGCCATCCTTTGGCGGCGGCGGAAATCCCTTTGTACCTTGAAACCGGGGGCGGAACAGCCGGGGCGGACGACACCCGCGCGGGAAAACGCGGGCCGGACTCTCCGGACAGGCCGGATACAGACAAACCCGGACCGGAATCCCCGGACGGGCCGGCCGCGGGCAAAGCGGAACCAATAAAGCCGGGCGGGCCGGGGAATGCGGACTTTCCCGCCCCCTGGCGGCGGACTCCCCCGGCCGCGCTGGCGGGCGGTTCCGCGCGCGCGCCCGTGCTGGCGGGGGTGCGCTGCCCCTTTGATCTGCGCCGGGAACGCCTGGAACGCCATCGCGGCTGGAGCGCGGAAACCGTCGCCCGCATGGAGTCCTGGCAGTGGCCGGAAGAAGAAAAGATGCGCGCCTGCGACATAGTGCTGGATAACGCGGGCACGCCCGAACAGCTCGGGGAACAGGCGCGCCGTCTGCGCGCGCTGCTGCTTGCCCTGCCCGAAGCGCGCGCCCGCGCCGTCCTTGCCCGCGCGCGGACGCTGTGGCAAGGCTGATTCCGGACCGTATGTTTGTCCCCCGGGCATCCTTGTAACGGGCGGGGGAATCGTGTAGTGGACTTTCAGTTTGCCTGAACACGGCCCACAAGGAGAACACCATGACCATATTTTCCCTGAAACCGGTCACCCGCCTTTCCCTCGTTCTGTGCTGCGCGGCCGTCCTGCTGACGTCCTGCATGCCCCAAAGCGGAGACAGCGACAGCGTGGTCGATTCCAAACGGCAAAAATTCGCCTACGGCATATCCATGGATGTCCCCAACGGCTGGACCGTCGCCAACAGCGTTGCGGAAGGCTCGGGAGACAAGGCCTCTTTCGAGTCCCGGGTACGCGGCGGCGAGCGGATCATGCTTCTGGACCTGCGCCGTCCCGCCCAGAACGCCGACGGCATGGACGCCCGCGTGGGCCTGTTTCTGGTAAACTCGGGCAAAGATTTCCTGCCCTCCGACGTCGCCGCCAGGCTGACCCCGGAAGAATTCGCCAAGCTGGCCAAGGACATCATGGAGCGCGACCGCAAGGCGGCCGAGCGCAACAAGTCCCAGAACAACACCGTGGACTGGAAAATCTCGCGCGAATCCATCGACGGCAACATGGCCATTTTGCAGCGCGGCCTGGGCGTAACGCCCGGCGGCCAGATCCGCGTGCTTAACTGGGACGTGTACCTGCCCGACGGAGTGGGCCTGGGCATAAAGATGCTGGGCGACCCCAGCGTGCCCGGCACCGAATCGCTGCTGGAAGCCGTGGCCCGCTCCATACAAATCGAAAAGAAATAGCCGCGCCATATTGCCGCAAAACAACAGGGCCGCCCTTGGCCAAGGGCGGCCCTGTGGCTGTTGACAAAGTCCTCTTTGGCAACAGCCCGCCGCAAAGGCGCAGGCGGCATTCATTGCCGCCGTTAAGCGCCGGAGCGGGCGTGCCTTTACAAACCCCGCTCCTGCGGGGGGTGTCATCAATCTAAGGGCCGCCCTTGGCAAAGGGCGGCCCTGTCGTTTTTGCGCGCTATGAAAGAGGCCCAGCAGCCCCACAAACAATCACAAAATCTGCTGTAAAAACCGTTGCAGGCGCGGATGCCGGGGGTTGGTGAAAAAGTGTTCGGGCGTGCCTTCTTCCAGAATTTCGCCCTGGTCCATAAAGATGATGCGGTCGGCCACTTCGCGGGCAAAGCCCATTTCGTGGGTGACCACCACCATGGTCATGCCTTCCCTGGCAAGGGTGACCATAACGTCCAGCACTTCGCCCGTGGTTTCCGGATCAAGGGCGGAGGTCGGCTCGTCAAAGAGCATGATTTTCGGGTTCATGGCCAGGGCGCGGGCGATGGCCACGCGCTGCTGCTGTCCGCCGGAAAGCATGCTGGGGTACACCATGGCCTTGTCCTTGATGTCCACCTTGCTCAAAAGGCGCATGGCCTGGGCCACGGCGTCTTTTTTGGGCACGCGGCGCAGCTTCACAGGGGCGAGGATCAGGTTTTCCAGCACGGTCATGTGCGGAAACAGATTAAAACTCTGAAACACCATTCCCAGTTCCTGGCGGATGGCGTTGATGTCGTTGTTTTTGTCAAGCACGTTGCGCCCTTCCACCACAATGCTGCCCAAATCCACGGATTCAAGCCGGTTGATGGAGCGCAGCAGCGTGCTTTTGCCGGAACCGGAAGGGCCGATGATCACCACTTTTTCGCCGGCAAAGACTTCCAGCGATACGTTGTTCAGGGCCATGACCTGGCCGAAGTACTTGTGCACGTTGCGGATGCTGATCATGGGCCGGGGGGCCGGGGGGGCCTCCTCCAGTTCTTCCATGTACACTTCTTCGGGCGGAAACAGCCCGTCCGCCGGTACGGGCAGGGACGGCGGCGCGGATTGCGCCGAAACGGCCGGGCTTTCGCCCTCCTCGGAGGCGGAGGCGGCCGCCTTGTCCGCCAGATAGGCCGCGTCGGCGGCAAAGCTGTCCAGTTCGGGATCAAGGGACGTCAGATCATCCGGAAATCCGCCGTTCCCGCGCGCGCCGTTATCGTTTGTCATAGTACGACAGCCTCGCTTCCAGGATGCTCACGCCCTTGGACAGGATCAGCGTGATGATCAGATAAAAAATGGCAATGACCGTGAAGGCTTCAAAATGATTGAAGGTGGTGGAGGCGTACTCGCGCCCTACCCGGAACATGTCGGCCACGGCCAGGATGGAGATAAGGGACGTGTCTTTCAACAGCGCGATGCACTCGTTGCCCACCGGCGGCAGAATGGTGCGCAGGGCCTGAGGCAGTATGATGTAGCGCATGGTGGCAAAGCGGTTGAACCCAAGGGAGCGCGCGGCTTCCGTCTGTCCCAGGGGGATGGCGCTGATGCCCGCGCGGAAAACCTCGCCCATATACGCGCCGTAACAAAAGCTGAGGCTGATGACCGCCGCCAGCGTCTCCTGAATGTTGAGCAGAGCGGAAAGGCCGTAGTACAGGTAAAACAGCTGCACCAGCAGGGGAATGCCCCGGATCACCTCCACGTAGGTGGAAGCGGCGAGATTAATGAACCTGTTGCGGGAAAGCCGGCCTATGCCGACAATGCAGCCCAGCGGGATGGTGAAGAAGATGGAGTAGAGGGTCACCTTGAAGGTCACCAGAATGCCGCTGGGCAGCAAGGCAACGATATCCCAGTAGGGATCGGGGTGGCGCAGGCAAAGGTAGACCAACAGCCCCACCGCCCCAAAAAGGCTTAAGGACCATGCGGTAAGAATACGCTTGTCTTTCGGGTCCGGAATGGAGGCCCCGTCGGTTATCTCGATGCGGACAGCGTTGGGTTCCTGGGTGGGCATGCGGGACTCGCCGGTTGCTGTTGCCGGGCGTTCGCTCGGCGCGAAAGCCCGTCGGCGGAAATGAATTACGCCTGAGAGGGCGGCGGATTGAGGAGTGCTTCGTCCGTTTTTTCGGGGGACTCCGGAACGCGCCGGGCAAATTTCCCCGGCCGCCGGAACGGTCCGGAAAAATTTTTAGATGCCTTCATAAACGCAAAACGCCGCGATGTAAACAAACATCGCGGCGCGTCCGCCGGGGCGGGGCTGCAACACGGGGGAACAACAGAATTATTCGCCCATCCACTTCTTGCGAAGCTGCTCCTCGATGCCCTTGGCCTTTACCGCCGCGATGCCCTTGTTCAAAAGGTCGAGCAGTTCCTTGTTGCCTTTGCGCACGGCAAAGCCGTAGTACTCGGGCACTTCGGTGGGCACAATCAGGGCGACCTTCAGCTTGTCGGCATAGTCCTTGTTGCGCAGGACATAGTCACGGGCGACGGGGTCATCGCAGACCACGCCGTCGATGCGGCCCGTGGCAAGGGCGGCGACGGCCAGGCCGATTTCGTCATACGTTTTGGCGGTAACGCCCGGGGTGGCCTTGATGGCCATGTAGCCTGTAGTGCCTATCTGCGCGCCCAGGCTTTTGCCCTTCATGTCGTCAAGGGAGGTCACGTTGGCGTTTTTGGGCGTAAGCAGAGCCTGACGGATTTCGCAGTAAGGCTCGGAAAAGTCCATGCTCTTTTTGCGCTCGTCGGTAATGGTCACGGAGGAAGAGATCATGTCGTACTTTTTGCCGGCCAGGCCGGCGAAAATGCCGTCCCAGGCCACGCTTTTGTGCACGACGGTGAAGCCGGCCTCTTTGGCCACAGCGTCGATGTAGTCAACGGAATAGCCGACGATATTGCGTTTTTCATCCATGAATTCCATGGGAGGCCAGGTGGCGTCATGGGCCACTACAATCTGTTTGGCCACGGCCGCCGTGTTGGCGACAAAAAGAAGGCACAGGGCGACGATACAGGCTCTGAACATGCATTCACTCCTTCCCTTGGGATTTTCCGCGCAAAACCGCGCGGGACAGGCGACATATACGGAACGATAATTCTGTATGCACTTTCCCGCCTTGTCAACGTGAAAAAAAGCCTTCCCGGTCGCTTCCCCGCATGGAGCGCGCAAAAAAACCGGCAAAGAAAAACCAAACGAAAAAACTTGACTGGGTGGACGCCTCCGCGTATAAGCCGTGTCTTGCCGCGATAACGCACCATGCGCGCCAGTAGCCCAGCTGGATAGAGCAACAGGCTACGAACCTGTAGGTCGGAGGTTCGAATCCTTCCTGGCGCGCCACAAAAGCACGGTATGCCTCAACGGCATGCCCGGCCGGCGTAAAAACGGCATCCCCCCGCGCGCCAGTAGCCCAGCTGGATAGAGCAACAGGCTACGAACCTGTAGGTCGGAGGTTCGAATCCTTCCTGGCGCGCCATATTTGAACAGGCGGAAAGTCCCTGGACTTTCCGCCTGTTTTTTATGCACAAAAAAGAAAGGGACGGCAAAACGCCATCCGAGGCTATTTCCTGGTGGTGGCGCCCTCTACCCGGACCACAGAATCCTCGCAGGCGGAAACCACCTGCTCCATGCTCAGGCCCGGACGGCCCGTCCCGGGCTTTACCCCGGGGGCCGCCTTGCGCAGCAAGGGATGAATGTAGTCCACCTTTACGGCGAAGTTCACGTTCTGCGTCGTGGCGCCGTAAGCTTTCTTCGCATAGTCATTATTGACGGTCGCGGTGGTTATGCCCAGCACCTCGCCCCGCCTGTTCAACAGCGGGCCGCCGGAGTTGCCCGGCTGGATGGGCAGATCCACCTGGGCATGGCGGATATCGTCGTGCAGGCCGGTAAGCGAGTTCACCCGGCCAAAGGTGGCCTTTTGCTCCATTCCCTGAAGATCCGGCAAAGGATAGCCCAGGGTCAGCACCTCCTCGCCCCGCCGGGCGGTAAATTCCGCGGCAAGCGCCAGCGGCCTGGCCGTGATTCCGTCCACCTTCAGCACGGCCACGTCGTTGGCGTCGTCCCGCGCCAGCAGCCTTGCCGGATGGCCTTCGGGCGATTTGGCGGTGAACACGGTAAAGACGTCGCGGCCTTCCACCACATGAGCGTTGGTCACCACCACCCCGTCGTCGGATACAAAAAATCCCGTGCCGCTGGATACCGTCGTGCCGTCTTTTTTACCGCCGCCTTTGCCGGTCCCGCCGGGAAGGGCAAGGGCCCTTGCCTTTTGCCGCACCTCGGAACGATCGTTGCCGAAGGCAACTGCATAGCGGTTTCCACGCCAGTCCGCGCCCACGCCGAAGCCTTCCGTGCAGGAAGAGGCCGTCAACTCGCCGCGAAGAACCCGCGCATCCGAGCAAAGCAGTTCAAAAAGGTACCGCTGTCCTTCGCACAGCGATAGCGCCGATCCCACAAAGACAAGCCCTCCCCGGCAGACAATGTCCCGGTCGTTGCGCATGATTACCTGGTTTTTGTCCCCGGCCATTGTAATGTCGCCGGAAAATTCCTCTCCCCCTTTTTCGCCGACGGCCGTGATGTAATGGTGGGCGCAGCCCGAAAAAACAGCACAGCCGACCACCAGAAAAACAGCCAGAATGACGCGGCGCACGGACTTCCCCCTTTGGATGCGGTTTGCGGCACCAGACATCTTATCCGTATTTCACTTTCAGCATGCCCGTCGACCACGGCAACCCGCGAACGGCTCGGGCACAACCTCCCCACCCGCTCAGAAACTCTTTTCCAGATCTTCCAGAATAACCCCGGCCGCCCGGCCCGGCGCGCCCGGTCCGCCCAGCATGGCCCGGACCTTGTCCAACTCGCGGCGCACGTCCGCCAAAGGGCTGGTCCCCGGCGCGGGCAGCAGCCAGGCAAGAGCGGCGGCGGCCAGGGGCTCCGGGTCGCAGTCCTTTTGCAGCAGTTCGGGAAAGATGCCGCGCCCGGCCACAAGATTGGGCAGGCTGATGAAGGGCACCTTCACCAGAGCTTTGCCCACGGCAAAGCTGACAGGCGACACCTTGTAGGCCACCAGGGTGGGAACGCCGGCGATGGCGCTTTCCAGGGTTACGGTGCCGGAAGCGGCCATGAGCATCTCGCACCCGCGCATAAAGGCCCAGCGGTTTTCCGGCGCGATGAACTCCACGGGCACGTCTTCCGGCCACAGGGCGCGCAGGCGCGCTTCTTCCACATTGGGCGCGCGCACGCAGGCAAAGGAAAGGTGCGGCAGACGCCGCCGCAAAATACGGGCCGCCCCGGCAAAGGCGGGCAGCAGCGAAGTTATCTCGCTTTTCCGGCTGCCGGGCAAAAGCCCCACCAGCCCGGACTCGGGCGCGATATGCCGCAGCGAGGGGTAGTCGACGATGTCCACAAGGGGGTTGCCCACATAATTCGCATCCATGCCGAAACGGCGGTAAAACTCCACCTCGAAGGGCAGAATGGAGATCATCTTCCGCACATGGGCGCGGATGAATTCCGCCCTGCCCTGCCGCCAGGCCCAGATTTTGGGGCTTATATAGTAGTATACGGGAATGTCCAGGGCGCGCGCCGCCTTGATGACGCGGAAGTGAAAGTCCGGCGCGTCGATGACGATAACGGCGCGGGGGCGCAGGCGGGCCAGAGCGTCCCGGATGCCGGAAAGCATGGAGAAAATGCGCGGCAGATGGCCCAGCACCTCGGTGATGCCCATGACCGAAAGATCCTCGGTGCGGAACAGGGCCTCAAGACCGGCCTCGCGCAGGGCGGGGCCGCCCATGCCCGCGAAGCAAAGGGAAGGATCCTTTTCGCGCAGCGCCTTCAGCAGCAGCGCCCCGTGCATGTCGCCCGAGGCTTCCCCGGCGCTGATCCAGATTGTTTGCCCCGAAGCGGACCGTTCGTTCATCAATGCCCCGTTCATCAATGCCTCGCTCATGCGTTGTCGGCCGTGGGAGGAAATTCACGAAAAATATAATCGCGCAAGGCCTGGGGCCAGGGCCGGGGGGTAATGCCCGTGGCGCGGGTCAGGCTTTCGGTGTCCAGCACCGAAAAGGCGGGGCGCAACGCTTTTTGCGGGTAAGCCGAGGAAGGAACAGCGTTTACCGTGCATTCCACCTGGGCCAGGCTCACCGCCTCGTCGGCCAGATCGCACCAACTGGCCTGGCCGGAATTGACCACATGAAACAGCCCCCGCGCGCCCGCTTCCACCAGTTTTAACGTATACTGGGCCAGATCCAGCGTATAGGTGGGCGAGCCCACCTGGTCGTGCACCACGTTGACGCTTCGTTTTTCCTTGCAGCGCTCCAGAATGGTGCGCACAAAATTCTTTTTGCCGTGGCCGAACAGCCAGGCCGTGCGCGCCACGATGCAATTGGAAAGCCCCATATTCAGCAGGGCTTCTTCCCCCGCCCTTTTGGTGCGCCCGTAGACGCACAGGGGGCCTGTGGGGTCGTCCACGCCGTAGGGCACCTCGCGGCGGCCGTTGAAGACGAAATCCGTGCTGAAATGCACCAGGACGCTGGGCCGCGTCTTCACCAGGCCGCCCAGCACGGCGGGCAGGGTTTTGTTCAGCAGGGCGGCGGTCTCCAGGTCGTCTTCGGCCGCGTCCACCTGGGTGTAGCCCACCGCATTGAAAATGCAGGCCGGCTCGAAGCGGTCCGCCATGTGCGCCAGCACGTCCTGGACGTCCGGGGCGGCAAAGTCGATGTCCGAACGTTCCGTGGCCATGATCTCCCAGCCCGAAGCCCGCAGCACCTCCACCAGGGCCTGTCCCACAAACCCCGTGCCGCCGCCCAAAACCAGCGCCTTGCGGTTGCCGCTCATAATCTGCCTCCGTACCATTCGGCCATAAATTCGCGGTAGGCTCCGGAGGTCACCCCGGATACCCATTCCCCGTTCTTCGCGTACCATTCCAGAGTTCGCGCAAGACCCTGCTCAAAGGTCAAAGAGGGGGCGAAGCCCAGTTCGCGCGCCGCCAGAGAATAGTCCATGGCATAGCGGCGATCGTGGCCGGGACGGTCCCGCACGAAGCGGATCAGGGACTCCGGCCTGCCGCAGAATTCCAGAATGTCGCGCACCACAGCCAGGTTGCTGCGCTCGGCGGCGCCGCCAAAGTTGTAGATCGCGCCGGGACGGCCTTTTTCCAGGGCCAGCAGTACCCCCCGGCAGTGATCGCCCACATGGATCCAGTCGCGCACGTTCATCCCGTCGCCATACACGGGCAGGGGCTCTCCGGCCACGGCGCGCGTGTACATAAGGGGAATGAGTTTTTCAGGAAACTGATACGGCCCGTAATTGTTGGAACAGCGGGTCACCACCACGGGAAAGCCGTAGGTCTCGAACCAGGCCCGGCACAGCAGGTCCGCCGAGGCCTTGGAAGCGGAATACGGACTGTTGGGAGCGAGCGGCGTCGTTTCCGAAAAGGCCCCTTCAGGCCCCAGGCTGCCGTACACCTCGTCCGTGGAAATATGCACGTAGCGCGCCGCGCCGTGTTCGCGCGCGGCCACCAGCAGGGTTTGCGCGCCCAGCACGTTGGCGTGCAGAAAAGGCGCGGGATCGGCGATGGAGCGATCCACATGGGTTTCCGCCGCGAAATTCACCACCGCCTCAATGCGGTGTTTGCGCAAGATATCACGCATGGCGGCAAGATCGGCGATGTCGGCGCGCTCGAAGCTGTAGCGGTCCTTGTATTTCTTTTCCGCACCGGCCATGTTGGCCGGGTTGCCCGCGTAGGTAAGCTTGTCCACGTTGCAGACAAAGGCCTCCGGCTTTTCCTCAAGCAGCATATGGATAAAATTGCTGCCGATGAAGCCGCAGCCTCCAGTGACAAGTATGCGCATGCTGTTCCTCGCTGTCGCGCGTGAAAGGGAATGGATTTTTTCGTCCGCGCGGTTTGTTGCAACGCCGCGCGGAAGTATACAGGGCAAAGGCCCGTACGGTCAACTCGGGGCGACGCCTCAGTTTGCCGTGATACTGCGTCAGGCTTCATTTTTATCCGGGGGGCGGGACCAAAGAGTCCAGCCCCCCGGATAAAAAATCGCCTTCCTTGTCTGACGGCAAACTGAAGCGCCGCCCATGCAGCCGGTTTGGCGCGGTGCTTCGGCCTGTTTTCACGCCAGGCGGTCCTGCGGGCCGGACCTTCGCTTCGCTCAGGACTCTCGCGGGGCGTTAGGGATGCTCTTTTCAACAGTCTGCCTTCGCAAAAAACCGCCCCTTGTCTGACGCCAGCCCCGCCCCGCTAACCAGCCCCAATGCAAACCGGCCCCCCTACTCCGTCGGTGCAAAATGCCCCGCCGCCCGCTACCCGCATTGACTCCCGCTTTCCCTTCCTGCATATTGGGCCGGAATACGCATTGCAATCCTACCCCCCCGCCCCGCCGCCATGACAATCACCCGCACCGCCATACTGCTTGCCGCTTTCGGCTCCTCCACCCGGGTGGGGGAAGCCACGTTGCGCGTGTTCGAAGAACGGGTGCGGCTGGCTTTTCCCGGCCTGCCGGTGCGCTGGGCCTTTACCTCCGCCCCCATGCGCCACCGCCTGGCGGCCGCGCGCAAAAAAACGGATTCCGTGCAAAAAGCGCTGTGCCGCATGGGATTTGAACGGTACACCCACGTGGCGGTGCAGTCTTTGCACCTGATCCCCGGCGCGGAATACGAGACGCTGCTGGAAGAGACGGAAGCGGCGCGCGCCCTGGGCGGCCCCCGGAACATATGCGTGGGTCTGCCCCTGCTTGCCGGGGCCGAAGACGTGGCGCTGGCGGCAAAAGCCCTGCTGAGCCATCTGCCGGACGAACGCAAACCCGGCGAGGCCGTGCTCTGCATGGGACACGGCACCTGGCACGCCGGGGCGGCGGGCTACCAAAGCCTGGCCGGCATCCTGCGCCGTGAGGACGAACACATATACATAGGCACGCTGGAAGGGGAACATTCCATCGAGCGCATGCTGCCCCTTATCGCGGCGTCGGGGGCGAGGACCGTGTGGCTTCTGCCCCTGCTTTCCGTTGTGGGAAAACATGCGGAAGAGGACATGGCGGGCGCGCACGCCGGATCCTGGCGCGGACGCATCGAGGCGGCGGGACTGAATTGCCGCCCGGTTCTGAAAGGAACGGCGGAGTATGCCGGGTTCGTGGACATCTGGATCGCCCACCTGAACAGGGCGCTGAAAAAACTGGCCAAGTCCCCCTAGACTCAGGCTCACCCGCCAAAAAACACGAAAGGCGGCATTGCCGCCTTTCGATGCATACTCGGAAATCTTCCCGTAAACCGGGAAGGAACAGGTCCTCCCCGGGCGAGAGGCACAGCCGCGCCGTTCAGCCAAAAGAAAAACGTCGCGGAAGGCCTTCAGCCTTTTTCTTCTTCGTCGTCGACCTCGACCTTTTGTTTCTTTTTGGTCGTGGCCTGCGGGGTAATGTCTATCTCGTCAGGCTCAAGGCTTGCCTTTTTAAAATTCTTGATGGCGCGGCCAAGGCCGCTGCCGATTTCAGGCAGCCTTTTGGAACCGAACAGCACCAGAACAACCACCAGTATGAGGAGAATCTCCTGCCAGCCCGGAAAACTCATGTGGACCTCCAAGGGAAGGGACTGCGCACTTCCCCGCTATTTGTCTGTTTTGGGGAGTAATAAGCGGCCGGAACAAAAAAGCGGGGATGCGCACTTTCTGTCTCACCGCGAGAACTCCCTATAGCCCCGCCCCCCGGCAAGGTCAAGAAGCCGCGGCTGTCCGTCGGACATAAAGATAACCACGATTGCTCCCGAAGAAAAGGGGAGCCCCTTTCCCATGCGCCGCGCGCATCCTGCGATTTCAGAGCCCCCGCCCCTTTCTTCGCGGCGGCGGGCGCCCCCTGATTTCAGGATGCCCGCCCCCTTTCTTCGCGGCGGCGGGCATCCGGGGCCGCCCCAAGAAAGCGAATTACCTTTGCGACCCTCGCTCCGGCGCTTAACGGCGAAACAAGCTTCGCCCACGCCTGCGCGGCGGGTGGCGGTTTTCGCCGCCCGGCAAAAAACTCTTTCCAGAATCGCATTTTTTGCCTATATGTGGACAATGCCCCTATTCCTTCGCCACAGGCCGGACCGGCAATATTTTTTTGCCGGGAGCATTTTTTTCTTGCCAAGATCGTGCCAAGCAGGTATGTCTACCTTCTTTGTCGAATGGACCCAACCACTGCTGTAAAATCGGGCTGCACGTTGTTTGTACCCCTTGCCACATATACCACAAACGGTGGCCAAGCCGGGCGCGGCTTTTCAGGCGCGCTTCAGTTTGGCGTTTTGCCGTTTTTGCGAACAGTGATCTGATAACCGCCCAATTTATCTGAAGATGCAGGGCGTTTCGCCCTGCATCTCCGTGCCTCATACGGGTTTTGCGCACCCTTTGTGGCTTTGCAGGAAACAGTCGCCCCCGACCCTGAGGTGAAATCATGGCCCAGCTTAGCAAAAAATTCGGCAAGATCGACGTAACCCTTCCCACCCCTCATCTTCTGAATCTTCAAGTCGATTCCTACAAGAAGTTTCTTCAGGAAGGAGCGCTTGAGCGCTCGCCCGATGAAGGCCTGGAAGGCGTTTTCCGGTCTGTATTTCCCATCGAGGACTTCAACCGCACGGCCAGTCTCGAGTTCGTCAGCTACGAAGTGGGCGAACCCAAGTACGACCAGGCCGAATGCATCAGCAAGGGCCTTACCTTCGAAGCGCCCATCCGCATCAAGGTGCGCCTGGTGGTCTATGACGTGGACGACGAAACGGGCAACCGCACCATCCGCGACATCAAGGAGCAGGACATCTATTTCGGCACCCTGCCCCTGATGACCGAAAAAGGCACCTTTATCATCAACGGCACCGAGCGCGTCATCGTCAACCAGCTGCAGCGCTCGCCGGGCATCATCTTCGAGCACGACGCGGGCAAGACCCACTCCAGCCGCAAGGTGCTGTATTCCTGCCGCATCATCCCCATGCGCGGCAGCTGGCTTGATTTCGACTTCGATCACAAGGACATCCTGTACGTGCGCATCGACCGCCGCCGCAAGATGCCCGCCACGGTGCTGTTCAAGGCCATGGGCATGAGCCGCACGGATATCCTGCGCACCTTCTACAGGACCGAAATCTACAACTTTGAGGACGACGGCCGCCTTACCTGGAACGTGGACAGGGAGTTGTACCGCAAGGACAACGCCTTTGCCGACATCAAGGACAAGGAAGGGACCGTGCTGGTCAAGGCGGGCAAACCCGTGACCAAGCGCGCCTGGCGTCTTTTGTGCGAAGGAGGCGTGCCCTCCATCGAAGTGGCCCCGGAATCCATTGAAGGCCTGTTCCTGGCCGAGGACATTGTGGATGAAAAAACCGGCGAAGTGCTGGCGGAAGCCGCCGACGAAGTTACCGCCCACCTGGTGGAAACCGTCCGCGAGGCCGGCATCGGGCAGATCGCCATCCTGCACACCAAGGGCACGGACACTTCCGCCTCCATCCGCGACACCCTGATCATGGACAAGACCACGGACCAGGAAAGCGCCCAGGTGGAAATATACCGCCGCCTGCGCCCCAGTTCGCCCCCCACGCCGGAAATCGCGGCCGGCTTCTTTGACAACCTGTTCCGCTCTTCCGACTACTACGATCTTTCTCCGGTGGGCCGCTACAAGCTTAACCAGCGTCTGGAGCAGACCGAATCCCTTGACCTGCGCGTACTCACCGACAACGATATCCTCAAGGCCATCAAAATCCTGACCAACCTCAAGGACACCCACGGACCGGCCGACGACATCGACCACCTGGGCAACCGCCGGGTGCGCCCGGTGGGCGAGCTGGTGGAAAACCAGTACCGCATCGGCCTTGTGCGCATGGAACGCGCCATCAAGGAACGCATGAGCCTGCAGGAAGTCAGCACCCTGATGCCGCACGACCTGATCAACCCCAAGCCGGTAACGGCGGTGCTCAAAGAGTTTTTCGGAACCTCGCAGCTTTCGCAGTTCATGGACCAGACCAACTCCCTGTCCGAAGTGACGCACAAGCGCCGCCTGTCGGCGCTTGGCCCCGGCGGTCTTACCCGCGAGCGCGCGGGCTTTGAGGTTCGCGACGTGCACACCTCGCACTACGGCCGCATTTGCCCCATTGAAACGCCGGAAGGCCCGAACATCGGCCTGATCGTCTCCCTGACCACTTACGCCCGCGTCAACGACTACGGCTTCATCGAGACGCCCTACCGCATCGTCAAGGACGGCCGCGTCACCGACGAAATCGTATACCTGGACGCCTCGCGCGAGTTCAACGAGGTCATCGCCCAGGCCAACGCCGCCATGGACGATGACGGCAATCTGCTGGACGAGATGGTCACCACCCGTATGCACGGCGATGTGAGCGCCAACCCCAAAAGCGACGTCACGCTTATGGATATCTCGCCCAGTCAGATGGTGTCCATTTCCGCCGCTCTTATTCCCTTTCTGGAGCATGACGACGCCAACCGCGCCCTGATGGGTTCGAACATGCAGCGTCAGGCCGTGCCCCTTTTGCGCAGTTCCCGCCCCCTGGTGGGCACGGGCATGGAGCGCGACGTGGCCCAGGACTCCGGGGCCTGCATCCTGGCGGAAGCGCCGGGCATTGTGCGCTACGCCGACGCCGACCGCATCATCGTCAGCTATGACACTTCCATCTTTCCGGAAAGCGGCGGAGTAAGGTCGTACATCCTGCAAAAGTTCCACAAGTCCAACCAGAACTCCTGCTTCGGACAAAAGCCCTCGTGCCGCCCCGGACAGGTGGTGAAAAAAGGCGACGTGCTGGCCGACGGCCCCGGTATTGAAGGCGGTGAACTGGCGCTTGGCAAAAACCTGACCGTGGCCTTCATGCCCTGGTGCGGGTTCAACTTCGAAGACTCTATCCTCATTTCCGAACGCTGCGTTAAGGAAGACACCTTCACATCGGTGCACATCGAGGAATTCGAGGTGGTGGCCCGCGACACCAAACTGGGACCGGAAGAAATAACCCGCGACATCCCCAACGTGGGCGAGGACATGCTGCGCAACCTCGACACGTCGGGCATCATCCGCATCGGCGCCAACGTCAAACCCGACGACATCCTGGTGGGCAAAATCACCCCCAAGGGCGAAACCCAGCTTACCCCGGAAGAAAAACTGCTGCGCGCCATCTTCGGCGACAAGGCCAGGGACGTGAAGAACACCTCGTTGAAGGTGCCGCCCGGAATCGAGGGCACCATCATCGAGGTAAAGGTTTTCAACCGCCGCTCGGGCGAAAAGGACGAACGCACCCGCGCCATCGAGGATTACGAACTGGCCCGCCTGGACAGCAAGGAGCGCGACCACGCGCGCGCTCTTGGCGACGCCACGCGCGAACGTATCATGGAACTGGCGGCGGGCAAGCAGATCGCCTCTAACCTGCCCGGCAAAAAGAAGGGCGAAGTGCTGGCCGAGGCCGGCAGCGTGCCCTCTTTGGAAGCGCTGGCGGATCTGCCCGTCAAGAAGTTCGCGGGCCTTTTCAAAAGCAAGGAGATCAACGAAACCGTGTCCTCCATGCTGGAGGACTACGAGCGGCAGCTGGCCTTCATCAAAGGCATTTACGATTCCAAGCGCGGCAAGGTAACCGAAGGCGACGACCTGCCCCCCGGGGTCATCAAGATGGTCAAGGTCTACGTCGCGGTAAAGCGCAAGCTGAACGTGGGCGACAAAATGGCCGGCCGCCACGGGAACAAGGGCGTCGTGTCCTGCATCCTGCCGGTTGAGGACATGCCCTTCTTTGCCGACGGCCGCCCCGTGGACATCGTGCTGAACCCCCTGGGCGTGCCGTCCCGTATGAATATCGGCCAGATTATGGAAACCCACCTGGGCTGGGCGGCCAAGGAACTGGGCGAGCAGCTCTCGGCCCTGGTCTCCGGCGGCGCGGCTTTGAAAGAAGTGCGCAACCAGGTCAAGAACGTGTTCGACTCCCCCGCCACCTCGTCCCTGGTGGACAGCCTGTCGGACGAGGATTTCGTCAAAGCGGTGAAGAATCTGCGCCACGGCATCGTCACCAAGACCCCGGTCTTTGACGGCGCCACGGAAGAGGAAATCTGGGGCTGGCTGGCCAAGGCGGGCCTGCCCGACGACGGCAAGACGCTGCTGTACGACGGCCGCACCGGCGAACCCTTCCGCAACCGGGTGACCACGGGCGTCATGTACATGCTCAAACTGCACCACCTGGTCGACGAAAAAATCCACGCCCGCTCCACCGGCCCTTACTCCCTGGTCACCCAGCAGCCGCTGGGCGGCAAGGCCCAGTTCGGCGGCCAGCGGCTTGGCGAAATGGAAGTGTGGGCGCTGGAAGCCTACGGCGCGGCCTATCTGTTGCAGGAATTCCTGACGGTCAAGTCCGACGACGTGACCGGCCGCGTGAAAATGTATGAAAAGATCGTCAAGGGCGAAAACTTCCTTGAAGCGGGCCTGCCCGAATCCTTCAACGTTCTGGTCAAGGAACTGATGTCCCTGGGCCTGGACGTGACCCTGCACCAGGAAGAAGGCAAAAAACGGCCCAAACGCATGGGAACTTACGGGAACATGGAAGACACCCCATTCCCCGAACGCGACGGCCTTTTTGAGGAACGCGAGCACGATCACGCTCCGCGCCACCACCGCGACGACAGCGAAGAATAACACGCGCGCGGGGCGGGTTTTACCCTCCCCGCGCGGCTTATGGCCTTGACGCCCGGCCGCGCGCCCGGCCCCCCGGATCTTTAAGCATATGGCAGGTAAACTATGACTCTGGACGATCTTTTCACCGTCAGGGGTTCCTCCGCCGGAATTTCCAACATAAAAAACCTGAAGTCCATTCAGGTTTCCATAGCCTCGCCCGAATCCATCCGCGAATGGTCCTACGGAGAGGTGAAAAAGCCCGAAACCATCAACTACCGCACCTTCAAGCCGGAGCGGGACGGCCTTTTCTGCGCCAAAATCTTCGGCCCGGTGAAAGACTACGAGTGCAACTGCGGCAAATACAAACGCATGAAGCACCGGGGCATCGTCTGCGAAAAGTGCGGCGTTGAAGTCATCGCCTCCAAGGTGCGGCGCGAGCGCATGGGCCATATCGAACTGGCCGCGCCCGTGGCGCACATATGGTTCCTCAAAACCCTGCCTTCCAAGATCGGCACCCTGCTGGACATCACCATGGCCGATCTGGAAAAGGTGCTCTACTTCGACTCCTACATCGTCCTGGACCCCGGCACCACCAACCTGGCCAAGCTCCAGGTCATTTCCGAGGATCAGTACCTGCAGGTGCTGGACCACTACGGCGAAGAAGCCCTTACCGTGGGCATGGGCGCCGAGGCGGTGCGCAGCCTGCTGGAGGAGATCAATCTGGAAGAGCTGAAGGTGAACCTGCGCGAAGAATCGCAGTCCACCCGCTCGCAGACCAAGAAAAAGAAACTTACCAAGCGCCTGAAGATCGTCGAGGCGTTTCTGGAATCCGGCAACAAGCCCGAATGGATGATCATGGAAGTCATCCCGGTCATCCCGCCCGAACTGCGCCCCCTGGTGCCCCTGGACGGCGGGCGTTTCGCCACAAGCGACCTCAACGATCTGTACCGCCGGGTAATCAACCGCAACAACCGCTTGAAACGCCTGATGGAGCTGGGCGCGCCGGACATCATCATCCGCAACGAAAAGCGCATGCTTCAGGAAGCCGTGGACGCCCTGTTCGACAACGGCCGCCGGGGCCGCGCCATTACCGGCACCAACGGCCGCCCGCTCAAGTCTCTTTCCGACATGATCAAGGGCAAGCAGGGGCGCTTCCGCCAGAACCTTTTGGGTAAACGCGTGGACTATTCGGGCCGTTCCGTTATCGTGGTCGGGCCCAAACTGAAACTTCACCAGTGCGGCCTGCCCAAAAAGATGGCGCTTGAGCTTTTCAAGCCCTTTATTTACGCCAAGCTGGAAGAGCGCGGACTGGCCTCCACCATCAAAAGCGCCAAAAAAATGGTGGAACGCGAAGAACTGGTGGTCTGGGACATTCTGGAAGAAGTGGTGCGCGAATACCCCATCATGCTCAACCGCGCGCCCACCCTGCACCGCCTGGGCATCCAGGCATTTGAGCCCCTGCTGGTGGAAGGCAAGGCCATCCAGTTGCACCCCCTGGTCTGCTCGGCCTACAACGCCGACTTTGACGGCGACCAGATGGCCGTGCACCTGCCCCTTTCCCTGGAGGCGCAGATCGAATGCCGCGTGCTTATGATGAGCACCAACAACATCCTTTCTCCGGCCAACGGCTCGCCGGTCATCGTGCCCAGCCAGGACATCGTTCTGGGCCTGTACTACATGACCGTGGAGCGCGACTTTGAACCCGGCGAGGGCAAGGTATTCTGCGACCCGTGGGAGGTTATCGCCGCCTACGACGCCAAGCAGATCGCCCTGCACGCCAGGATCAAGGTGCGCCTGGACGGCACACTGGTGGAAACCACCCCCGGCCGCATCCTGGTGCGCGACATCCTGCCCGAGGGCATCCCCTTCGAGCACGTCAACTGCGTGCTGACCAAAAAGAACATCGCCCGCCTGGTGGGCAACGCCTACCGCGACGCGGGCACCAAGGCCACGGTCATCCTGTGCGACCGCCTTAAGGACCTGGGCTACGAATACGCCACCCGGGCCGGCGTGACCATCGGGGTGAAGGATCTGCAGATCCCCGCCGCCAAAAAAACGATCATCGATACGGCCAAAGCCGAGGTGGAAGACATCGAACTGCAGTACCGCGACGGGATCATCACCCGCACGGAAAAGTACAACAAGGTGGTGGACGTCTGGACCAAGGCCACGCAGGACGTTTCGACCGAGATGATCAAGGCCATCTCCTACGAGGACGTGGTCGACAAAAAGACCGGGGAAAAACGCGTCAACCACAGCTTCAACCCCATCTTCATGATGTCCACCTCGGGCGCAAGAGGCAACCAGGACCAGATGCGCCAGCTTGCGGGCATGCGCGGCCTTATGGCCAAGCCGTCGGGCGAAATCATCGAAACGCCCATCATCGCCAGCTTCCGCGAAGGTCTGGACGTGTCCCAGTACTTCAACTCCACCCACGGCGCGCGCAAGGGCCTTGCGGACACGGCCCTGAAGACGGCCAACTCCGGCTATCTTACCCGCCGTCTGGTGGATGTGGTGCAGGACGTAATCATCAGCGAAAACGACTGCGGCACCGTGGACGGCATTGAGCTGACCCACCTTGTCAAGGGCGGCGACATCAAGATGCGCCTGGCCGAGCGCGCCCTTGGCCGCGTGACCCTGTACCCCGTATACCATCCGGAAACGCGCGAACTGCTCTTTCCCGCCAACACCCTGGTGACGGAAGAAGTGGCCATAGCCCTGGACGACGCGGGCATCAACTCCCTGACCATGCGCAGCGCCCTCACCTGCCAGTCCGAGCGCGGCGTGTGCTCCCTGTGCTACGGCCGCGACCTTGCGCGCGGGCACATGGTCAACATCGGCGAGACCGTGGGCATCATCGCCGCCCAGTCCATCGGCGAACCGGGCACGCAGCTGACCATGCGCACCTTCCACATCGGCGGCACGGCCTCGCGTGAAATCGAGCGGTCCAGCCTCACGGCCCAGCATGCCGGCCGGGTGATCTTCTCCCGCGTCAAGGCCGTAAAAAACCGCGACGGGCAAAGCATGGTGCTTGGCAAAAGCGGACAGGTCAGCATTGTGGACGAACAGGGCCGCGAACGCGAAAAATACATCCTGCCCAACGGTTCCAAACTGGTGGTGACGGAAAACCAGGAAGTGAAGAAGGGCGACCTTCTGGCCGAATGGGATCCCTTCAACGAGCCCTTCGTGTCCGAAGTGGACGGCGTGATCAAGTTCACCGACCTTTTGGAAGGCAAAACCTACCAGGAAAAGGTGGACGAAGCCACGCACATGGCCACGCAAAGCATCATCGAGTACCGCACCACCAACTTCCGGCCCTCCATCTCGGTCTGCGACGATGGCGGCGAGGTAAAAACCCGCCCCGGCGGCGGCATCCCCGCCACCTATCCCCTGCCCGTGGGCGCCCTGCTCATGGTCAAGGACGGGCAGACCATTCTGGCCGGCGACATCCTGGCCCGCAAACCCCGCGAATCCTCCAAGACCAAGGACATCGTGGGCGGTCTTCCCCGCGTGGCCGAGCTGTTCGAAGTGCGCAAACCCAAGGACATGGCCGTTGTCTCAGAAATCGACGGCACCGTCGCCTTTGCGGGCGAAGCCAAGGGCAAACGCAAGATCATCATCACGACCGAAGCCGGCGAGGCCAAGGAATACCTGGTGCCCAAAGGCAAGCACATCACCGTGGGCGACGGCGACTTTGTGGAGGCCGGGGAACTTCTGACCGAAGGCCACCCCGAACTGCACGACATCCTGCGCACCAAGGGCGAAAAGTTCCTGGCCGCCTATCTGGTGGAAGAAATCCAGGACGTGTACCGCTTCCAGGGCGTGGCCATCGACGACAAGCATATCGAGGTCATCGTGCGCCAGATGCTGCGCAAGGTGCAGGTGCTTGACCCCGGCATGACCAGCTTTTTGGTGGGCGAGCAGGTGGACAAGCAGGAATTCAAGACGGAAAACCAGAGGGCCCTGGAAGAAGGCCGCGCCGCGGCCACTGCCGAGCCCCTGGTGCTGGGCATCACCCAGGCCTCTTTGACCACTTCCAGCTTCATCTCGGCCGCTTCCTTCCAGGAAACCACCAAGGTGCTTACGGAAGCCGCCCTGCGCGGCAAGTCCGACGCCCTGCGCGGCCTCAAGGAAAACGTCATCGTCGGCCGCCTTATCCCGGCCGGCACCGGCTACCGCGAGTACGTACACTCGGAAATCACCGTGCCCGAACAAAAGGAACGTCCCGACAAGTTCCTTGAAGAACTCGAAGACGATCCCCTGCTGGTGGATCTAAGCTGATACAACCTCGGGGGGGCTTTTGCCCCCCTGCTGTTTTTGCGCGATGGGAGGACCGTCTCCCCAGCCCCTCAAAGGAGTTTATCCATGACCGGCGTAACCATCGGCACCCCGCTTACGGCTTCGGCCACCCGTCTTATGCTGCTGGGCTCGGGCGAACTGGGCCGCGAGGTGGCCATTGAGGCCATGCGCCTTGGCGTCGAGGTCATCGCGGTGGACCGTTACCCCAACGCCCCGGCCATGCAGGTGGCGCACAGAAGCCACGCGATTTCCATGCTGGACGCGAAAGCCCTGCGGGCGCTGATCGAGGCGGAAAAACCGCATTTCATCGTGCCCGAAATAGAGGCCATTGCCACGGCCACGCTGCTGGAACTGGAAGCGGAGGGCTATTGCGTCATCCCCACGGCCCGGGCCGCCAACCTGACCATGAACCGCGAGGGCATCCGCCGCCTTGCGGCGGAGGAACTGGGTCTGGCGACTTCCTCCTACCGTTTTGCCGACAGCTATGAAGAATGCGCGGCGGCGATCGCGGCCGTGGGCCTGCCCTGCGTCATCAAGCCGGTTATGAGTTCGTCCGGCAAGGGGCAAAGTCTGGTCAAAACCCGGGATGATCTTGCCAAGGCCTGGGAATACGCCCAGACAGGCGCGCGAGGCCAGGGCAACCGGGTCATCGTGGAAGGTTTCGTCGACTTTGACTATGAAATCACCCTGCTGACCGTGCGCCACGCCGGCGGAACGACCTTTTGCGAGCCCATAGGCCATTACCAGGAAGACGGCGACTACCGCCTTTCCTGGCAGCCCCAGCCCATGAGCGAAGCGGCCCTGGCGGAAGCCCGGCGCATCGCGGCCAAGGTAACCGGGGCTCTGGGCGGCCGGGGAATCTTCGGCGTGGAACTCTTCGTCAAGGGCGACAAGGTATGGTTCAGCGAGGTATCGCCCAGGCCCCACGACACCGGCCTGGTGACCTGCATTTCGCAGAATCTTTCGGAATTCGCCCTGCATGTGCGGGCTATTCTGGGCCTGCCCGTGCCCGCCATACGCGCGCACGGACCGGCGGCCTCCGCCGTTGTTCTGCCCACGGGCGACAGCAACGCCCCCCGCTATGCGAACCTGGAAAAAGCCCTGGCGGCACCGGACACCTCCCTGATGCTCTTCGCCAAGCCGGAAATCCACGGCAGACGCCGCATGGGCGTGGCCCTGGCCCTGGGCGCGGATATTGAGGACGCCAGGGAAAAAGCCCGAAAGGCCGCCGGGGCGGTTCACGCGATGCTGGAAGTCATTTCATAATTCATTATACAATGACTTCAGACGCCGGACGGCAGTCCGCCGCCTTTGGCGGCGCGAGCGAGCCGGAAAGCACGTTTTCCGGCTGAGCGATCCTCACCTATCGCCAATGGGCGATTTGTGATATGAGTACTGGAGTAATGGAGAACATATGCCCAAAGCCTATCTTGAAGCTGTGGCCCGCGCCGACCAGCGGGTCAACCCCCTGTTCCGTTTTCTCGGCGCGCGCCTTGAACGCGCCGAGGCGGGCGAAGCCGCCATCAGTCTGCCCGTCACCCCGGACCTGGCCCAGGGCGGGGGCCTTGTGGCCGGGGGCATTCTGGCCACCCTGGCCGACGAGGCCATGGCCCACGCCGTCCTGAGCAACCTTGCCCACGGACAGGGCGCGGTCACGGCGGAAATGAACACGCGCTTTCTGCGCCCGGCCGACCCGGCCGGGGGCGGCACCCTGACGGCCACCGCGAAAATCGTGAAGATGGGGCGCAGCACCATCGTGGCCGAAGCCGCCGTGCGGGATGAAAAAAAACGCCTCCTCGTCACGGCCGGAGCCACCTTTGCCGTGACCGGCAAAAGCTGAAGCCGGAACCGAGCGTTATGCGAAATTGGGCCGGCGCCGGTCTTGAATAGGGACGGCGCCGGTCCCGGGTGAGGTCTGAATCCGGCTTCAGGCCCTTGATCGCTCCTCATGATAATGCTGTTCATTCGCACGGCCTTTGGATATACTGACCCGGTCACGTTTATCCGCCAGGAGCCTTTATGAAAGCTTTTATGGGCCGAACCGCCGCTTTCCTTCTTGCCCTTTGCCTTCTTTGCGCCGCCTTGCCCGCCGGAACCGCCCGCGCGGCCTCGAATGCCCAAAAAACTCCCCTGCCGGTCATCGTCAGCATCGCCGCGCAAAAATATATGGTGGAACGCATCGCCGGGGACGCCGTCTCCGTGGCCGTGCTGGTGAAACCAGGCGCCGATCCCCACTCCTACGAACCCACCCCGGCGCAAATGCGCCAGTGCGCCGAGGCCCGCTTTTACTTCACCATAGGCGTGCCCTTTGAAGACGTCTGGCTGCCGCGCATCTCCGGCGCGGCCCCCAATCTGGCCGTTGTCTCCACCATCTCCGGATTCGCCCGCCTGCCCTATGCCGAGGCTGTCCCGACGCCCGCCCCCGCGCCCGGACGGGAAAAAGACGCGGAACAGGCAAACGGCCACACGGACGGACACGACGCCGTGGACCCGCATGTCTGGCTTTCGCCCATGTTGGTGCGCCAGATGTTGCCCGTCATAGTGAAAACGCTGGGCAAAGCCCTGCCGGAGCGGGCCGCCGAGTTCCGCGAAAACGCCCGCAAGTTCAGCGACGAACTGGAAGCCCTGGACCAGGAGCTTGCGAAAGACTTTGCCGCCTTTCCGCCGGAACGACGCGCCTTTCTGACCTTTCATCCTTCCTGGGGATATTTCGCCCGCAATTATCAGCTGATTGAGCTTTCCATTGAGACGGAAGGCAAGGAACCCGGTCCGAAGACCATGAAGGCCGTCATCGACGCGGCCCGTGCACGCGGCATCTCCAGTGTCTTTGTGGAGCCGCAGTTTCCCAAATCCACCGCCAGGGCCATAGCGGACAGCATAGGGGCCACGGTAGTCGAAGTCGACCCCCTGTCCGAGGATCTGCCCGCCCTGTACCGGGATGTGGCGAAAAAACTTGTGGAATCCTTCCGCCGCCAACGGACGCAGTGATGACGCCTGTAGCGCCCGCCTCGGAAAAAACCGGCGACCCCCACTCCGCCCGCCCATGCCGCTGCCGGGAAGCTTTCCCCGGAACGGTGCCCGCCGTGGCCCTGGAAAACGTCAGCTTCGCCTACGGCTGCGAAACCGCTGTGGAAGACATCTCCCTTATGGTGGATCAGGGCGATTTTCTTGCCCTTATCGGTCCCAACGGCGGGGGCAAGACCACGTTGCTGCGCATCATGCTCGGCCTGCTTGAGCCGCAAAAGGGCGCGGCCCGGGTATTCGGGAATCCTCCGGCCCGTATGACCCGCAACATCGGCTATGTACCGCAGTTTTCCACACTGCGCCCGGATTTTCCCGCCTCTGTGCTGGAAATGGTGCTGATGGGCGCGGCGCGGCCCTCTCTTGTCGGCGGCTCCTGGCCTGGAAACGCCCGGTCTAAAGCCGCCGCCCTGGAACACCTTGACACTCTGGGCCTTGCCGATCTGGCATCCCGGCCCGTTTCCGCCCTTTCCGGCGGGCAGCGCCAGCGCGCCCTGGTGGCGCGCGCCCTTATGGGCAAACCCGCCGAGGGCGACGCGCCCTTCCTGCTGCTGCTTGATGAACCCACGGCCAGCATCGACCCGCAAGGCAAATTCTGTTTTTACGAATTCCTGGGCAAGCTGCGCGGGTTTGTCAGCATCATCGTGGTCAGCCACGATCTGTTCATCGCCTCGCCCTTTTTCAACCGCATCGCCTTTGTGAACCGCAGCCTCGTCCCCCTGCCGGACAACCGCGTCAGCGCGGAAAACCTGACCCTGCTGTTCGGCAGGCACCTGCACGAATGCCCGGTGGCCGACTTTCAGCACGCCGAAGGAATAATGCATCCCGAAGGCTGCTCGCACCCGGCCTGCGCCGACAACATGCCGGAATCCCCGGACGGAGGCGCCGAAAGCGCGGATTGCGCCGCCGTTTCGCAACGGAATGCGCCCACGGAGCTTCCCCATGCCTGAGGCCGGAATCTTCCAGGGCCTCACGCAGGCCCTGTCCTACCCGTTCATGCAAAACGCCCTTGCGGCGGCGCTTCTGGCCAGCGTGGCCTGCGGCATTGTGGGTACCCTGGTGGTAAGCAACCGCCTGACCTTCCTGGCCGGGGGGGCCTCGCACGCCGCTTACGGCGGCATAGGCATCGCTCTGTACTTTCAGTGGCCTCTGCTGCCCTGCACGCTGCTCTTTTCCCTGCTGGCCTCCATGCTTATGGGAGCGGTCTCACTGCGGCAGGAGGGCCGGGGCGGACAGGCCGCCGACGGAGCCGACGCCGCCATCGGCGTCCTGTGGGCGGCGGGTATGGCGCTGGGCATCATTCTTGTCGAGCTTACCCCCGGCTATGCCGGAGAACTGATGGGCTTTCTGTTCGGCAGCATCCTGGCCGTACCGCACGGCGATCTTGCCGCCATGGCCGCATTCGACGCGTTTCTTCTGCTGGCGCTTGTGCTGTTCCGCCAGGGCTTGTGGGCCATATCCCTGGACCGGGAGTTCGCCCGCGCGCGCGGCCTGCCCGTGCGCGTCCTGTACATGATGCTGGTGGGGCTTACCGCCGTGGCCGTGGTCATGCTCATCCGGGTGGTGGGTCTTATTCTGGTGCTGGCCCTTCTGACCATTCCTCCCTTCCTGGCGCGTCGCATGTGCCGTTCGCTTTACGGGTCCATGTGCCTGGCCTTTGCGCTGGCCCTGTTTTTTTGCCTGTGCGGGCTGGCCCTGTCCTGGCAGACCGATATTTCTTCCGGCGCATCCATAATCGCCGTGGCCGCCGCGGCCTATTTCCTGGCCGGCATAAAAAAGCGGGCCTGCTGATCCCTTTCTCACATCGACTATTGTGCGCTTTTCTCCCCTTGCGCCATAGACCGTTTCAATATATGGTTATTTCATGTTCGATTTCCGCAAGATAGAAGCCTTTTGCAAGGTGTGCGAACTACGCAGCTTTTCCAAAGCCGGGGACGCTCTTTTTTTGTCGCAGCCCACAGTCAGCGCTCATATCCAGACGCTTGAGCGCGACTTCGAAGTGCGCCTCCTTGACCGTATGGGGCGCACGGTGCTGCCCACCCCGGCGGGAGCCGTGTTATACCGGTACGCCAAGCAGGCCTTTGCGCGCCTGGAAGCGGCCAAGGCGGAAATCAGCGCCCTTGCCAGCGAGGTGGCCGGCGATTTGATCCTGGGCAGCAGCGCCATACCCGCGCACCACGTGCTGCCAGGCGTGATCACCGCCTTTTTGCAGTCGCACCCCAAGGTGCGCCCCAACATCACTGTGGCCTCCTCCGTGGCCATCACGCAACTGGTGCAGGAAGGCGAACTTATGGCCGGCATCGTGGGATCGGAAACCCACCCTGATCCGGATCTTGTCTTCACCCCGCTTATGGAAGACGCCATCGTGGGCATCGCCCCCATTTCCATGCGCGAGCATTTCGCGGGCGGACGATCCCCCGATAATGGGGGCCTTCCGGAAATTTCCTTCGAACACGCCCGCTCCCTGCCCTGGATCATGCGCGAGATGGGCTCCACCACCCGGCGCTCCTTCGAGGAAGCCCTGCGCCATAACGGGCACGACCCCAGAGAATTGCCCCAGCGCCTTGAGGTGGACAGTTCCAACGCCGCCGTCCAGTATGTGGAAGCGGGCCTGGGCGTGGGCGTGGCCGCGCGCGTCGCCGTGCAGGACGCCCTGCAAAACGGCCGTTTGCTGGCCTTTCAAATTGCCGGAGCCCACGCGCGGCGTTTTTTTTCTTACGTCATCAACACCCGGCGCATTCCTTTCCCGGCGGCCACGGTGTTTCTGGAATTTTTGCACGCAAGCACCCTGCCCTTGCGCGCGCCGTTTGTCTGAATCCTTTCACGCGATACCCCGGCGGCGGCGGAATGCCGCTTTTTTGCGTCCGCAACCCTCTTACATCCGACGCCATGAATACCGTAAAACTCCTTGCCAAAAGCGCCTCGGCCGGGTGCGCCGCCAAAATTCCCCCGGCGGAACTTGCCGGCGTGCTTCAGGCCCTGCCGCCCGATCCCTTTGCCAAAGATCGCCTGCTTTCCTCCACCGGCTGCAACGAAGACGCCGCAATCCTGCGTCTGCCGGACGGCAAGGCTCTGGTGCAGACCGTGGATTTTTTTCCCCCGGTGGTGAACGATCCGTACTCTTTCGGCCAGATAGCGGCGGCAAACGCCCTTTCCGACGTGTACGCAATGGGAGGCGAGCCCTGGTGCGCCATGAACCTGGTCTGCTTTCCCATCCGCGAGATGCCGCGTGAGGTTCTTTCCGCCATTCTGGAAGGCGGCGCCGCCAAGCTGGCTGAAGCCGGGGCCGCCCAGGCGGGCGGGCACAGCGTGGACGACCCCCAAATCAAATACGGCCTTGCCGTCAGCGGCCTGGTGGAACAAAACGCTTTCGCCTCCAATGACCGCCTTGCTCCCGGCGATGCGCTGGTGCTGACCAAGCCCCTGGGTACGGGCATTCTGGCAACGGCAATCAAAGCGGAATGGCAGGATTACGAAAGCACCGAACGCGTCCTTGTCGCTACGGCCGCCCGCCTGAACGCCGGACCGGCCAGGGTCGTCCGCAGGCTTGGCCTGCGCGCCGCCACCGACGTCACCGGCTTCGGCCTTGGCGGCCACCTGCTGGAAATGGCCGTGGCCTCCTTTGCCGGCATCCGCCTTGAAGCCGCCGCCCTGCCCGCCCTGCCCGGCGCGCTGGAGCTTGCCGGAATGGGTTTTGTGCCCGCCGGCTGCCACGCCAACAAGCAGCACCGCAAAGCGCAGACCCGCGTCGCCCCCGGCGTGGATCCCCTGCTTGTCGATCTTGCCTTCGATCCCCAGACCTCCGGCGGCATCGTGCTGGCCGTGCCGCCCCAAAAGCTGCCCGACGCCCTGGCCATGCTGCGGGACAGCGGCGACGACGCCCGCGTGGTCGGAGAAGTCCTGCCCTGCCGGGACCAGCCCGTTTTATTGATGGAGTGATTCGGGAACATAACGGGCAAAGCCCGTCCCGCCTCATCATTATTGACAACCCAATTGAAAAAGAGCAGGTTTTCAGTTTGCCGGGCACCCACGGCCCGGCGGCAGGCCGTTGCTGAATAACAGTATTGTTCTCAACCCGTTGGAGTCCTTCATGCAGATCCGTTATGATCTTCTGCCC
Organism: Desulfovibrio sp.; assembly: GCA_031549405.1. Classification (GTDB taxonomy): domain Bacteria; phylum Desulfobacterota; class Desulfovibrionia; order Desulfovibrionales; family Desulfovibrionaceae; genus Frigididesulfovibrio. Next base: position 1,600 of record JAVBPV010000004.1, on the reverse strand, counting down.
AAAGCCAAACGCAAAGCGCCGCCCGCCGATCAGAGCACGCTGAATTTCGGCAAGCTGCGCACCAACCATATGTTCCTTATGGATTACGACGACGGCCAGTGGCATGACGCGCGCATCGTCCCCTACGGCCCCATTGAGCTTATGCCGGGCGCCATGTGCCTGCACTACGGGCAGACCCTTTTCGAGGGCATCAAGGCCTTTCGCCACGAAGACGGGGAAATCTATATCTTCCGGGGCGACAAGAACGCCGAGCGGCTCAACGTTTCCGCCGACATCCTGTGCATGCCGCACATCGATCCCCAGATACAGCTCGACGCGCTTGAGCACCTTATCGACACCGAACGGGCCTGGTGTCCTTCCATCCCCGAGTCGTCCCTGTACATCCGCCCCTTCATGTTCGCCACCCAGGACGCCCTGGGCGTCAAACCCAGCAGCCGTTATATCTTTTGCATCATGCTCTCGCCCAGCGGCCCCTACTACAGCGGCGGATTTTCCAACGCCATCCGCCTGCTGATCTCCAGACGCTTCCACCGCGCGGTTTCCGGCGGCACCGGCGAAGCCAAGGCCGGGGGCAACTACGCGGCCTCCCTGCGCGCCGCCGAATACGCCCGCAAGTTCCACGCCGATCAGGTGCTGTATCTTGACGCCACCAATACCTATATTGAGGAAGTGGGTTCCATGAACCACTACCACGTGTGCGACGACGGCGCCTTTGTCATTCCCGAATTCTCCGACACCATTCTGCGGTCCATCACCTCCCTTTCCGTCCTTGAACTCGCCGCCGCCGGAAAACTCAAGGCCCGCCAGGAACACATCGCCCTGGACGCCTTTCTCGACGACGTGCGCGCCGGCAAAATCATCGAGGCCGGCGGCTTTGGCACCGCCGCCGTCGTCAGCCCCGTGGGCAGCTACCTCATGGAAGACGGCAGCGAATGCACCGTGGGCGACGGCAAAATCGGCAAACATTCCCGCGCCCTTTACGAACTGTATTCCTCCATCCAGACCGGCAAAGCCCCGGCCCCCGAGGGCTGGCTGCGCAAGGTCCGCAAGTTTTAGGCAGGGAGCCCCTCTCGCCGGCGGACTCCGCCCTCCGGACCTCCCGCCAAGGGCTCCGCCCTCTCGGGTTCCCCTGCCAGGGGGCTTTGCCCCCTGGACCCCCACAAGGGACTTTCGTCCCTTGACCCTTTATCGGGGTATGGGCCGTGTGGCGGATTGATTTGTCAGACCCTGGCGCGGTTCCCGGCGTTGAGAAGAAGCTTTCGCCCCGTATTTCAAAAAGCTCAGGAACCGAAGCGGAGCTTGAATCCACCGTTTTTAAAACGGCATCGATTCAAGCTCCGCTTCGGTTCCTGAGCTTTTTACGATCAAAGGCTGAACCCGCGCCGGGAGCCCCGCCGCGGCAAAACACAGCAAGCCGCCGTCCGCATGATGTCCCCCAAAGACAGGGTCAAGGGACGCAAGTCCCTTGCGGGGGAGCCCGAGGGGGCAGAGCCCCCTCGCCCCCCCCCCCGGCGGGGGGGGGGGCCGGGCCCCCCGGTGTTATCGGTTGCAGTTGTACACGACCTCCAGCGTCACCGCCGGGGGCAGGGAATGGTGGACG
>JAVBPV010000026.1:0-22712 GCA_031549405.1 Desulfovibrio sp. | reverse complement strand
ATGTCGGCGGCGTTCCGGAATGCATCAGCGACGAGGCGTTTCTCGTGCCGCCCAAGGATGAAGAGGCGCTGGCAAAGGCCATCGAGGATGCTCTCGCGGACCGGGTGGCGTTGGGCGAAGCCGGGCGGCGCAACCTTGGCTTCAGCGAGCAGTTCAAGGTTGAGAAAAAACTGGACGTCATGGAAGGGCTGTACGGCGATCTGCTGCGGCCGCACGGGAAAAAAATATAACTGTTTCGAACTGGAAGGCATTGTGCGCGAGTATATTCTGACCCTCTCCTGCCCGGATACCGTGGGCATCGTCGCCGCCGTGAGCACCTTTCTCGCGGTTTCGGATTGCAACATTAAGGACAGCGCTCAGTTCGGGGATTCCGAGACCGGCCTGTTTTTCATGCGCGTGAGTTTCCTCGCGGAACAGAACGCGCCCGATCTTGAAACGTTGCGGGCTTCCTTTTCGGCCACGGCCAAACGCTACGCCATGGCCTGGTCCATGGTCTGCGCCAAGGCCAAATGCCGGATGCTGATCATGGTTTCGCACCAGGGGCATTGCCTGAACGACCTTTTGTACCGCAACCGCATCGGCGCGATGCGCGCGGAAATCATCGGCATCGTTTCCAACCACGAGACGTTCCAGGATCTGGCCACGTGGAACGACATTCCGTTCCACTACCTTCCGGTGACGGCGGAAACCAAGGCGGCCCGGGAAAAAGCGCTGCTGGCCCTGGTGGAAAAGGAAAAGATCGACCTGGTTGTTCTCGCCCGGTACATGCAGATTTTATCGCCCGAGCTGTGCGAGGCGCTTTCCGGTAAGTGTATCAACATCCACCACTCCTTCCTGCCGAGCTTCAAGGGAGCCCAGCCGTACCGCCAGGCGCATTCCCGCGGCGTCAAACTGATCGGGGCGACGGCCCATTACGTTACCAGCAACCTGGACGAAGGCCCGATCATCGAGCAGGAAGTGGAGCGCGTCAACCACGCCTGCACGCCGGAAGCCCTCACCGCCATCGGCAGGGATGTGGAGAGTCTGGTCCTGGCCAGGGCCATCCGCTACCATGTTGAGCACCGGGTGATGATTAACGGCAACAAGACGGTGGTGATGCGTTAATGCATCGGGCTCTGCGCGTCGTACAAGTCGTTAATGTGCGCTGGTTCAACGCCACCGCCTGGTATGGCCTTTTCCTTTCCCGTCTTCTCAAGGAAGCCGGGCACGAGGTGCTTGTCCTGGGCCTGCCCGGCGCCGAATCCTTCCGCCATGCCGAAAGTATGGGCCTTGCGCCCGTGGGGCTTGATCTCAATACCGCCAATCCCCTTCGCCTTGCGGCCCTGGCCCGCGAACTGCACGTCCTGCTGCGCGGCTTCAGGCCCCACCTGGTCAACTGTCACAGGGGCGAAGGCATGGTGCTGTGGGGAATGCTGAAAGGCCTGGGCCACCGCTTCGCCCTGGTGCGCACGCGCGGCGACCAGCGCCCGCCCAAGGCCAACGCGGCCAACCGGATTTTACACGGGCGCGCCGCCGACGCCGTTATCGCCACCAACTCGCGCACGGCCCGGGAACTGACCGAAAAATTGCGCATCCCGGAAGATCGCGTCCACACCATCCTGGGCGGGGTGGACACGGCGCGCTTTCAATTCACGGCGCAAGGCCGCGCCCGCGTGCGCGCCCAACTGGGCTTTGCCGCAAACCACCTGGTGGTCGGCCTGCTGGGCCGTTTTGACAAGGTCAAGGGCCAGCGCGAACTGCTGGAGGCCATGGGGCGGATTTGCGCCGAGCAATCCTTTGGCGACGCGCGCCTGCTGCTGGCCGGGTATCCGACCTCGTCCGCCGGCTTGGACGATCTGCGCGCCTGGGTGGCGCGCTATGGCATGGAGGGACGCTGCGTGATCACCGGGCGGCACGAGGATGTGCCCGCCCTGATCAGCGCCATGGATCTGGGGGTGGTGGCATCCCAGGGGTCGGAGGCCATCGCCCGCGCCGCCTTTGAAATTATGAGCTGCGGCGTGCCCCTGGTGGGCACGTCGGTGGGGGTCATGCCCGACCTGCTGCCGCCCGGGGCTCTTGCGCCCCCCGGCGACCCGGGGGCTCTGGAAGGGCTTGTGCGCGGAGCCCTTGCCGAAAGCGAAACGCGCGATACGCTGCGCGGTATCGCTTTGCGGCGCATGGCCGATCTTTCCGGGCGGGATTTTCTGCGGCGGACCCTGCATGTCTACGGGCAGGCCATGCTCCGCCGCGGCGTCCGGGCTTGACGCCGCCATATTCACCCTCATCAGGAACCACTTATGAACCCGTTGAAATCCTTTGCCAGCGACAACAATTCCGGCGCGCATCCGCGCATTTTCCAGGCCCTGGAACGGGCCAACCGGGGCAGCGCGCCCGCCTACGGCGCGGACCCCTGGACCGACGAAGCGGCCGAAGCGGTGGAACAGGCCTTTGGCGGCCGGGCGCGGGCCTGGTTCGTCTTTACGGGTACCGCCGCCAACGTGCTGGGGCTGCAATGCATGCTGCGCCCGCATCAGGGGCTTTTTTGCACGGATACGGCGCATGTCCACTGCGACGAGTGCGGAGCGCCCGAAGCCGTTACCGGCAGCAAGCTCATTCTTTTGCCTTCGCATGACGGCAAGGTGCGCACGGCCGACATGGAACGGCCCCTGACCATGCGCGAGTCCGTGCACAGTTCGTACCCCAGGGTGCTTTCCATCGCCCAGGCCACGGAATGCGGCACCGTGTACACCCTGGATGAACTGCGCGAAATCAGCGCCTATTGCCGTAAAAACGGCCTGTACCTGCACATGGACGGGGCGCGCCTGTCCAACGCCGCCGCCCGCCTGGGCGTAAGCCTCAAGCAAATCACCGCCGACGCGGGCGTGGACGCGCTTTCCTTCGGCGGAACCAAAAACGGACTGCTGGCGGGCGAGGCCGTGGTGTTTCTCAACCCTGATCTGGGCGGCGAATTCGAATACGCGCGCAAACAGCACATGCAGCTTGGCTCGAAAATGCGCTTTGTGGCGGCGCAGTTCACGGAATACCTCAGGGATGAACTGTGGCGCGAAAACGCCCTTGCCGCCAACTCCATGGCCGCCCTGCTGGCCGGGGAGGTGCGCGGCATGGATCATGTGCGCATAGCGCACCCCGTGGAGGTCAACGCCATATTCGCCCGCCTGCACAAGGACGCCATTGCGGAGTTGCGCAAGGAATTTTACTTTTATACCCTTGAACAATTCGACGCGCCGGGGTACCCCAAAGACTGGAGGATGGTCCGCTGGATGACCTCGTTCAACACCACCGAGGAACAGGTGCGTGAGTTCGCCGCCGCCATCCGCGGCGTGGCGCATATCGGATAAAGGAACTTTTTCCGCCCCGGAAGCTTGCGCGCCGGAGCGCCCATAACAGGAGGAAGCCCCATGAAGGTTCTGAAGATGACCGATCTGCCCCTGGCCGGCAAGCGGGTGCTCATCCGTGAGGATCTGAACGTGCCCGTCAGGGACGGCAAGGTGGCCAGCGACATCCGCCTGCGCGCGGCCGCGCCCACCATCAGGGCGGCCAAGGCCTCCGGGGCCATGGTCATTCTGCTGTCCCACCTGGGCCGCCCCACGGAAGGCGAATACAGCGAGGAAAACTCCCTGGCTCCCGTGGCCGTCCGCCTGGGCGAAATTCTGGGCTGCCCCGTCCGGCTGGCCAAAGACTACCTTGACGGCCTGGATCTTGCGCCGGGCGAGGTGGTCCTGTGCGAGAACGTGCGCTTCAACAAGGGCGAGAAAAAGGACGACGAGGCCCTGGGCCGCCGTTACGCCGCCCTGTGCGATATTTTCGTCATGGACGCTTTTGCCACCGCCCACCGCGCCCAGGCTTCCACCAGCGCGGTGGCCAGGTTTGCGCCCGTGGCCTGCGCCGGCCCTTTGCTGGCGGCCGAACTGGACGCCCTGGAAAAGTCCTTTGCCATGGCGGAACATCCGCTGGTGGCCATTATCGGCGGCTCCAAGGTATCCACCAAGCTCACGGTGCTGGATTCCTTAAGCGGCAAAGTGGACCGCCTGATCGTGGGCGGGGGCATTGCCAACAACTTTTTGAAGGCCGCCGGATTCGAGATAGGCAAGTCCCTGTGCGAGCCCGATCTGGTGGAAGAGGCCGCCCGCCTGATGCGCGCCGCCAGGGACGCCGGGGGCGAAATCCCCCTGCCCGTGGACGTGGTGGTGGGAACGGAATTTTCCGCCTCCAGCCCCGCCGTGGTGAAAAACGCGGACGCTGTGGGGCCGGAGGACATGATCCTGGACATCGGCCCAAAAACCGCGGAACTGTACGCCAGGCTGCTGGCCGAAGCCAGGACCGTGGTCTGGAACGGCCCTGTGGGGGCCTTTGAGCTGGACCAGTTCGGCAAGGGGACGGAAGCGTTGTGCCGCGCGGTGGCGGCCAGCCCGGCCTTTTCCGTGGCGGGCGGGGGCGACACTCTGGCGGCGGTGGACAAGTACGGCGTGGCGGATAAAATTTCGTACCTTTCCACCGGGGGCGGAGCCTTTCTGGAATTTTTGGAGGGCAAGGTTCTGCCCGCTGTGGCCGTGCTTGAAGCGCGGGCGAAGGGCTAGGCCGTGAACGCCGGCGAACGCGGAAACGCGCCGGAATCCGGGTCCCCGGCGGGGATTCTCCCGGATGCGGCGCGGGCGCCGGGCGATGACGACGCCCCTTTGAGCATGCGGCCCGCCGCCCCGGAGGGTGGATTGTCCGCCTCTTCAAGCGAGGCCCCCTTGCGCCTGGAATCCGACCCCTCGCCGGGGGCGGCCCCCCTGCGCATCGAGGACGTGCTTACCGGCGTGCCGGGAGCGGGCGCTTCCCCGCCGGGAGGCCCGGCCCCCTTGCGCGCGGAGGGCGCGGAAACAAGCCCGACGGGCATGCCCCTGCGCTGGCCCGGCGGGGCCGAGGGCGCTTCGGACGGGACGTCCGGTTCTTCGGGCGGAGCGGGAGGTTTCAGCACCGGCCCGGGCGGTCCCGGCGGCACTTTTGGCCCGGGCGGATTCGGTCCGGGCGGATTCGGTCCCGGCGGTCCCCAGGGGCCGGGCCGGCCCGGCGGCTGGATGTGGGTGCCCGGCGACGTCCTGAAAAAGCCCTGGCGCAAGCGCCATCCCTTTCTGTTCTGGGGGCTTGCGCTGCTGATAGTTTACGCCGCCGCCAGCTATGCCCTGCGCTGGGCCAAGGAGGACGGCCCTCTGAGCGGCCCGAAAATAGCCGTCATCAACGTGGAAGGCATGATTCTGGATTCCGACGCCGTGGTAAGCTGGATAGAATCCGTGCGCGCCAATCCCAAGGTGCGCGGGGCCGTGGTGCGGGTGAATTCGCCCGGCGGGGCTGTGGGCCCGTCGCAGGAAATCTACCGCGCGGTCAAGCGTCTGGCGGCGAAAAAGTACACCGTGGTGTCCATGGGGGCGGTGGCGGCTTCGGGCGGCTACTACGTCGCCCTGGGCAGCGGGGAGATCTTCGCCGGGCCGTCCACCCTTACGGCCAGCATAGGGGTCAAGATGCAGATCCCGAACATGGAAAAGCTTATGAACACCATCGGCCTTTCCGAAAAGACCCTGGCCACGGGCGCCCTTAAGGATGCCGGGTCCGCCTGGCGCGATATGCGGCCGGACGAAGAGGCCTACCTCAAGGACCTTATGAACGACATGTACCAGGAGTTCCTGTCCACCGTGGCGGAAAACCGCAGGATGCCCCTGGAAAAGGTAAAGGCCCTGGCCGACGGGCGCGCCATGACCGGCAGGCAGGCCTTGGCCGCCGGGCTGGTGGACAAGCTGGGCGACAAGCAGGACGCCATAGAAAGCGTGCGCGCCCACTACGGACTGCCCTCCCCGCCCACGGTGGTGGAAGGCCCGGAAAAGCCCGTCTCCATGCTCAAGGAGCTGATGGGGGCCGTGCTTTCCCTGGAAGCGGAACAGCGCGCCAAGAGCGAGTTGCCGCAGTTAATGTATTGAAATCACCATTTATCCGGTAACATAAGGAGAATTCATATGAGTTTCGTCACCAATGCCGGAGCCAAAGTGCTGAATCGGGAAAAGCTTGCCGGGGGCGAGGGCGTCGTGTGCGGCAAGTACATCTGTACCCGCGACGAGCCGCCGGCCTCCTGCGCCCTGCGCGAGATCGGCCTGATCACCCTGGCCCCCGGCCATTCCATCGGCTTTCACCAGCATATGGGCAATGAAGAGGCCTATATCGGCGTTTCCGGCAGGGGCACCTACCGGGACGCGGACGGCAAGGATTATTCCTTCGGCCCGGGCGACATGAGCGTGGTGCGTTTCGGAGAATCCCACGGCATGGTCAACACGGGCTCCGAACCACTGGTGTTTGTTGCTGTCATCGGCGCCAAGTAGGAGAACACCGCATGCGCCGGTATGGCATTCTGCTGCACATATCATCCCTGCCTTCAGCCTGGGGCGTGGGGGATCTGGGGCCGGAGGCCCACGCCTTCGCCCGCGCGCTGGGGCGCGCCGGGGCGCGGATCTGGCAGTTTTTGCCCCTTAACCCCACGTCCACCTTTATCGGCAATTCGCCGTATTCCAGCCCCTCGGCTTTCGCGGGCAACCCGCTTTTTATCAGCCCCGAAGTGCTGGCGCGCGAGGGATGGCTTTCGCGCGCCGATGTGGAAGGCTCGCTGTGCTGCGTTCCCGGCGGCTGTTTCGACGCCTGCCGCACCGACTACGCCGCCGTGACGGCCCAACGCGAGTATCTGCTTTCCGCCGCTTTCGAGCGCAACAGCCACTGTCTGGCTGATCACGGGGAATTCCGGCTTTTTTGCCGCGAACATGATCACTGGCTGCACGACTACGCGCGCTTTGTCAGCATCAAGGCGGAGCATGGCGGCGTTTCCTGGGTGGACTGGCCCAAAGATCTGTCCAGGCGCGACCCCGCCGCGCTTGAGGCCTGGGATGCCCACGCCGCCCGGCCCATGCTGCGGGAAAAGTTCGTCCAGTACCTCTTTTTTTCCCAGTGGCGGGCCTTGCGCGCCGTGTGCGCCGAAGAAAAGGTGGAACTGTGGGCCGACGTGCCCATCTACGTTACCCATGACAGTGCCGACGTCTGGGCCGCTCCGCACTATTTCAACCTGGACGGCGACATGCGGCCCGTCAGCGTTTCGGGCGTGCCGCCGGACTATTTCAGCGAGACCGGCCAGCGCTGGGGTACGCCGGTCTACCGCTGGGACGTTTTGCGGGACGACGGGTTCGCCTGGTGGAAGCGGCGGCTGGGCCACGTGCTGCTGCTGGCCGACAGGGCGCGGCTGGATCACTTCAGAGGATTTTGCGGATACTGGGATATCCCGGCGGAAGAGGAAACCGCCGTCAACGGAAAGTGGAAGCCCGCCCCGGCCGCCGAATTTTTTACCGCCCTGCGCGACCATTTCAACGGCCTGCCCTTTATCGCCGAAGACCTGGGCGTCATCACCGCCGACGTGCGCGCCGCCATGCGGCGGTTTTCCCTGCCCGGCATGCACGTGCTGCAGTTCGCCTATGGCGGGTGCGATCCGGCCTTCAACTCCGACATCCCCCACCTGCACTCGGCTTCTTCCGTCGTCTACACCGGGACCCACGACAACGCCCCCACCCGCGCCTGGTTTCTGGCCGCGCCGGAGCACGAGCGCGCCAACTTCGCCGCCTACGCCGGCGACCATCCGCACGGGGACGACGCCGTGTATGCGCTGATCCGGCAGGCCTTCGCCTCCGTGGCCGAATGCGCCGTACTGCCCCTGCAGGACGCCCTGAATTTGGGCGCCGAAGCGCGCATGAACATCCCCGGCATCGCCGCGGGCAACTGGACCTGGCGCGCCACCGGCGAACAAACCGCGCCCGGAGCCCTGGCCTGGCTCAAAGACCTTGCCCGCGTTTACGGACGCCTTCCCGAACTTGCCCCCGCGCCCCAATCTTAGTTCATTTCATAATACGTCGCGCTTTGGGCGGGCTTTTCGCCGACGGTGACGGAGTGGAGCCGGGCGCTGTGGACGAGAATGCGGGGTTTGAGGAGTTGAAAGATGTGGCGGGCGAGGTTTTCGGAAGAAGGATTGATGCGGTCGAAGGGTGGAGTGGCGTTGAGATCGTGGTGGTCAAGGGTGTCGAGGACGGCTTTGAGTTCACGCTTGAGCAGCGAGAAATCGACCAGCATGCCGGTATCGGGCTCAAGTGTGTCGCCTTCGACGACGGCCTCGACGGCGAAGTTGTGGCCGTGCGGGTTTTCGCATTTGCCCTGGTAATGGCGCAGGGCGTGGGCGGCGGAAAAGTCCGACCGCACGGCCAGACGCCAGAAAGAACGGGAATTCATTATAAAACCTCTTGAAAAAGAGCGGAAGCAGAGTCCATGAACGAGTATATTCTGACCCTTTCCTGCCCTGACAGGGTGGGTATTGTGGCGGCGGTAAGCATATTCCTTTCGCAACACTGTTGCAATATCAAGGACAGCGCGCAGTACGGCGACGGCGAGACCGGCCTGTTTTTCATGCGCGTGCATTTCCGGGCCGAGGAAGACGCGCCGGGCGCGAAAGAACTGGCGGAGGACTTTGACATCCTGGCCGCCGGGTTTTCCATGGACTGGAACATGTCCGAGGCCGGGGCCAGGTGCCGTATGGCGGTCATGGTCTCGCGCCACGGCCACTGCCTGAACGATTTGCTGTACCGCTACCGCACCGGAGGCCTGCAGGCCGATATAACCGGCATCATTTCCAACCACGAGGATTTCCGCGAACTGGCGGCCTGGCACGGCATTCCCTTTCATTTCCTGCCGCTGGAACCGGGGGGCAAGGCCTCGCAGGAGGCCAGGCTGCGCGCCATTCTGGAGCGAGACAAGGTGGAGTTGGTGGTGCTGGCCAGATATATGCAGATACTGTCGCCGGAATTGTGCGCTCATCTTGCCGGGCGCTGCATCAACATCCACCATTCCTTTCTGCCCAGTTTCAAGGGGGCGCAGCCCTACCGGCAGGCCCACGCGCGCGGGGTCAAGCTTATCGGCGCAACGGCCCACTACGTCACCCCCAACCTGGACGAAGGCCCGATCATCGAGCAGGGCGTGGAGCGCGTGGATCACGCCTATACCCCCGAAGACCTCGCCGCCCTGGGACGCGACGTGGAAAGCCTGGTGCTGGCCCGCGCCGTGCGCTACCATATCGAGCGGCGCGTGCTGCTTAACGGCCATAAAACCGTGGTGCTGCGGTAGGATTATGGAAGCGGAAAAAGCCGCCCTGCGCGACAGAATGCGCCGCTTGCGCGCCTCTATGGGCGCAAAGGAACGGGCGCGCCTTTCGGCCGAGGCGGCCGGGCATCTTTTGCAAAGCCCCCTGTGGCGGCGGGCCGGAACCGTGGCCCTGTATATGGCCGTGCGGGGCGAGGCGGACCCCTATGCGCTGGCCGAAGACGCCTGGAATAACGGCAAGACCGTTCTTTTGCCCGTCTGCTCCGGCGAGGCGGAAGGGCATATGCGCCTGGTGCCCTGCCCCGGTCCGGAATGCCTGAGGCCTGGAGCCTTCGGCATTCTTGAGCCGGACATTCCTGAGCCGGCCGGGGAAATGGCGCGCGCCCCGCTTGAGCGTGAGGACGCCGGGTCGCGCGGAGCGGAAGAAGCGGGCGGGGCGTCCTTTTGTCCTGTCTTTCTCCCCGGTTCCGAAAACGCGCTTTCCGCGCCCGATCTCGTCCTTGTGCCGGGGCTGGCTTTTACGCCGCGGGGGCTGCGTTTGGGCATGGGCGGCGGCTATTACGACCGTCTGGCGGCGGACTCGGTTATGCGGGACGCGCCGCGCATAGGCTTCGCCTACGCGGCGCAGATCGTGGAGTCCCTGCCCGCCGGCCCCTGGGACATGCCGATGCACGCCCTGTGCACGGAAAAAGGACTGCTATGGATAGATCGCGAAATATGACGGAAAGCGCCGGGCAGGCCGGCGCACATTTTCCTCCCGGCGCTTTTGCAAACGGCATTCCCTTCGTATTCCCCGGCGTGCCGGGAGTGCGCTGCGCCTTCACCACCGCGCGGGCCGGCAACCTGGCCCTGCATGACGGTCTTGACGCGGCGGCAAAGGAGCGGACCGTCGCCGCCCGTTCCGCCCTGCCGGGAACCTTCGGCTTTCAGGCCTGGGCGGAAGCGCGGCAGGTGCACGGCACCGGCATCGTCACGGATCCGGAGCCCGCGGCGGCGGACCGGGCGCCGTCGACCGAGGCCGACGGGCTGTTTTCCGCGCGCGGCGGTCTTGCCCTGGCGTCCAAGACCGCCGACTGCCAGCCCATTTTGCTTACCTGCCGGGACGGGCGGGCCGTGGCCGCCCTGCACGCGGGCTGGCGCGGCAACGTGCGGAATTTTCCCGGCATCGGGGTGCGCGCTTTTTGCGAAACTTACGCCCTGCATCCTTCGGAGGTTCTGGCTGTGCGCGGCCCCAGTCTGGGGCCGGCGGCGGCGGAGTTCGTCAACTTTGAGCGGGAATGGCCGGACGAGTTCCGACCCTGGTTTGACGAGGCGCGCCGCGTTATGGATCTATGGTCCCTGGCCCGGCACCAGCTTGCCGAAGCCGGGGTGCCGCCGGAACAGATCTTCGGCCTGGATCTGTGCACCCAAAGCCTGCCGGAACTTTTCTTTTCTTACCGGCGCAAAGACGCTTCCCGGCAGATGTCGTTTATCTGGAAGGAGTGATGAAGCGCATGCGGGGGAAGGGAGAGGAACCTTTTGAAAAAGGTCCCTCTCCCTTCCCCCGCGCCCCCATCCCTCTCTCCCAAAACTTTTCGCTTTGGGCCGGTTTTGCCGGGCTGTTTCTCACCACATGCCGTCCCGGTATCAGTTATCTTCGACCCGCTTTATCCGTAACGTAATCCCTTCCACGGCGGTCACCTCGACGCGGGTTCCGGCGGGGTAATCCTCGTCCGCCGCCACGGGCCAGAAGGAATCGTTGACGCGCAAACGGCCCCTGCCGTGGCGCACGGGCGTCTCCAGGGTGCCTTTGTGGCCGATCAGGCGTTCGCCGCGCACGTTCAGGCCAAGTTTACCGGCCTCGTCAGCGCCGTTTTTGCGGTTGCGGAAGAATTTCCACCAGACCAGGCTGGAAATGACTATAAGGACGGAAAAAAGGCTGCACGACCACAGCCAGTCCAGATCGGGCATGAAAAAAGCCACGACGGCCATGACGCCCGCCGCCGTGGCGATGCCCAGAAGATACCCCGAAGGCAGGGCCAGCACCTCGACGGCAAAAAGCGCCAGGGCCAGGGCCAGCCATATCCAGTGCGGCGCGATGCTGCTGAAAAATTCCACGGATGCTCCCTTTGGGGAACCTTGTCCCCCATTCCCCGGCGGGGACTTTTGAAACTTTGTCCGGCAATGACGACGCCCGGACGGCCCCCGCATCGCCATTGCCGGCAAATCCGCGCCCGGCTACTTTTTCGCCGCCTGGCCCTTGTCCTTGAACAATTCGGCTATGCCGGCCACGGAACCCATAAGTCCGGCGGCCTCCACGGGCATCATCAGCACCTTGCTGTTCTGCGAGGAGCCGATGGTCTGCATGGCCTCGGTGTATTTCTGGGCCACAAAGTATTGTATGGCGTGTATGTCGCCCTCGGCAATGGCCTTGGAAACCATGTTGGTGGCCTTGGCCTCGGCCTCGGCCGAGCGTTCGCGCGCTTCGGCGCGCAGGATTTCGGCCTGGCGCTCGCCTTCGGCCTCGCGGATCTGGGCTTCTCTGCGGCCTTCGGCCACAAGGATGGCCGCCATTTTTTCGCCTTCGGCCTCAAGGACCGTGGCCCGTTTGGTGCGTTCGGCCTTCATCTGGGCGTTCATGGCGTCCACCAGTTCCTCGGGCGGGCGCACGTCGCGGATTTCAATGCGCGTGACCTTGACGCCCCAGGGGTTGGTGGCCAGGTCGATGACGTCCAGAAGCTTGGCGTTGATGACCTCGCGCTTGGAAAGCATCTCGTCCAGTTCCATTTCGCCCAGCACGGTGCGGATGTTGGTCATGGTCAGGTTGACGATGGCGGCGATAAGGTTGCTTACCTCGTACGCGGCCTGGGCCGGGTTGACGATCTGGATGAAGCACACGGCGTCGATGGTGACGTTGGCGTTGTCCTTGGAGATGACTTCCTGTTTGGGGATATCCAGCACCTGCTCCATCATGTTGATCTTGTGGCCGATCTTATCGATGAAGGGCACCAGGAAGTTCAGGCCGGGGGTAAGGATGCGCGTAAATCGGCCGAAACGCTCCACGGTCCACTGGTAGCCCTGGGGCACGGATTTAAGGGCGGAGGAGACGACCACAAGGGCCAGCAGCAAGAGAACGATGACGGTTATGGAAGGGCCGAGACTGGCAAGGTCAAACATGGGAAAGACTCCTGTACGGGTGTCGGGGTAGCGGGAAAGCCGCCGGCGCTCCGCCGTTTTTGTCTGGCGGCGCGTTTTCGGACGGCGGGAAGAGCTTTTACAGTATGGAGCGGAAATATACACGGGTTTGCGGATAGAGGCCAGCGGATTTTACATACGGCGAACCGCCTCTGCTACTCTATGCTCTGTTATAGAGGACCGCCCTTCATGCACACAAGCCAAAAAGTTTTGAGGGATGGGGATGGGGGCGCGGGGGAAGGGGAAGGGAACTTTTTTAAAAGTTCCCTTTCCCCGCATGCTATTCCCCTTTCTACCCCTACCCGATCTCGCGCGTGGTGCGGAATTCAACCCTGGGGTAGCGTTCCACGGCGGATTCGAGCTTCCAGGGGTTGGGGGCCAGGTAGGCCAGGGCGCCTTCGGCGTCCAGGGCCAGATCCTGGTTGTAGTAGTCCCTGAAGTCGGCGAACTGCTTTTTGTCTTCGGACGCCACCCAGCGGGCCGTGGCCACGTTGACCGGCTCGTACCCGGCGTCCACGCTGTATTCCTCGGACAGGCGCGAGACAATGACGTCAAACTGCAGCATGCCCACGGCGCCCAGAATATAGTCGTTGTTCACCAGGGGGCGGAAAAGCTGCACCGCGCCTTCTTCGGCAAGTTGTTCCAGGCCCTTTTGCAGTTGCTTGGCCTTAAGGGGGTTGCGCAGGCGCACGCGGCGGAAATGCTCCGGCGCAAAGCTGGGTATGCCCGTGAACTTGAGGACTTCCTTTTCCGTGAAGGTGTCGCCGATTTTGATGGTGCCGTGGTTGGGAATGCCGATGATGTCCCCGGCAAAGGCTTCTTCCACTCCTGCCCGGTCCTGGGCCATGAAGATGGTGGCGTTGGAGATGGCCACGTCCTTGCCCGTGCGGTGGTGGCGCAGGCGCATGCCCCGCTCGAAGCGGCCGGAGCAGATGCGCATGAAGGCGATACGGTCCCGGTGGGCCTTGTCCATGTTGGCCTGTATTTTGAACACCACGCCGGAAAACTCCGGCTCGTCGGGTTCCACCATGCGCGTGGCCGCCGGGCGCGGCCGGGGGCCGGGGGCCAGGGCCACGAAGGTGTCCAGAAGCTCGCGCACGCCGAAATTGTTGATGGCGCTGCCGAAAAAGACCGGGGTCTGTTCGCCGCACAGGTAGCGCTGTACGTCAAAGGGGTTTCCGGCTTCGGCCAGCAGTTCCATGTCGGCGCGCAGATCTTTTGCCTGGTCCCCCAGATGCCCGTCCAGCAGCGGGTCGTCCAGGCTCCGGATGATGACCTGGGCCTCCTGCGCCTTGCCGCCGTGGGTGGGGGAGAACAGCCGCAGCTCGCCGCCCCGTATGTCGTAGGTGCCCTTGAAGCTGGCGCCCATGCCCACGGGCCAGGTCAGGGGGGCGCATTCGATGCCCAGGTGCGCCTCGATGTCGGCCATGACGTCCAGAGGGGGAAGCCCCTCGCGGTCCAGCTTGTTGATAAAGGTCATGATGGGCGTTTTGCGCATACGGCACACGTCCATCAGTTTTTTGGTCTGGGCTTCCACCCCTTTGGCCGAGTCGATGACCAAAAGGGCCGAGTCCACCGCCGTGAGCACGCGGTAGGTGTCCTCGGAAAAATCCTGGTGGCCGGGGGTGTCCAGCAGGTTCACCTCGTAATCGCTGTAGGTGAACTTCATTACCGAGGTGGTCACCGAAATGCCGCGCTCCTTCTCCATAGCCATCCAGTCCGAGGTGGCGTGCCTTGACGCCTTGCGCGCCTTGACCGTGCCCGCAAGCTGAATGGCCCCGCCAAAAAGCAGCAGCTTTTCGGTAAGCGTCGTTTTACCCGCGTCCGGGTGGCTGACAATGCCGAAGGTGCGGCGCCGCGCTATCTCGCGCCGCAAATGTTCTATGCTGGTCGTCATGGTGATCCTTAATGAATATCCACGCCTCCGGCGGCCAAAAGAGCCCCGCCCCTTTGGCCGCCGGAGGCGTCAGGCGTCAATCAACATACAGGTACCGTTTGATCTTTTGCGTGGGCGTTTTTTCAAAGGGTTCGGTCTGTTCGATGATCTTGTGGATGCGGGCGAAGGAAGAAACGCGGCTGTTGACCTGGTTGCGGATTTCCTCAAGCAGGGCGGCGCGCTTTTCGGCCAGGACTTCTTCGGAGGCGTGCCCGCCGAAAAGCTCGTCCAGCTTGGCGGAGTCCAGGTGCACCCTGGCGGTAAGCTTGCGCGCGCTTTCGTAGACCAGAACTTCCAGCACGCAGGGAGAGGAGAAGAAGATGGATTCGATTTCTTCCGGGTAGATGTTTTCGCCGCTGGGGCCGATGATGACGTTTTTGGAACGTCCCTTGATGTATACGTAGCCGTCGGCGTCTATGGCGCCCAGGTCGCCGGTGCGCAGCCAGCCGTCTTCGGTCAGGGTTTCCGCCGTCACTTCGGGCAGCTTGTAATAGCCGCGCATGATGTTGGGGCCCCTGGCAAGGATTTCCCCTTCGCCGGTAAGGGGGTTGACGTTCTCCAGCTTGAGGCTCATGCCCTCAAGGGGCACGCCCGCGCTGCCGGGGCGGGTATGCTCGGGCGCGCTGCCGGTAAGGATAGGCGCGCTTTCCGTAAGCCCGTATCCGATGGCGAAGGGAAAGCGCGCCTCGCGCAGAAATGTTTCGGCGTCCTGGGCCAGGGGAGCGCCGCCGATGGCGACGATGCGCAGCGCGCCGCCAAAGGTTTCGCGCAGCTTTTTCCCGGCGGCTTTGTGCATGCGGCGGCGGAAAAAGGGGAAGGAATACAGCCGGCACAGCAGGGCGTTGGCGGTAAGCTTGGGCAACACGTTGGTCTTGAAGATCTTTTCCATGACCAGAGGCACGGCCAGCATGCCCGTGGGGCGCACTTTGGCCAGGGCGGGCAGCAGCACGCGGCCCGTGGGAGGCTTGTCCAGGTAAAAAACGTGCGCCCCGCCCGAAAGGGGCAGCACCAGCCCCAGGGTGCATTCAAAGGTGTGCGGCAGGGGCAGAATGGAGAGCATTCGGTCGCTTTCGCCCAGGCTGAACACGCTGTGCACGGCCAGAGCGTCGGCGACAATGTTCTTGTGCGTGAGCATGACCCCCTTGGAATGGCCGGTGGTGCCCGATGTGTAAATGATCACCGCCAGGTCGTCCTCGCCCGGTTCGGCGGGAACCTGGTGGGTCAGGCGCAGGGCTTTTTCCTTCCATTTGCGGAACTCGCGCAGGCCGGCGCTTTTGATGTCGCGCAGGGTGTCGCGGCCAATGCCCTGGGTGATGGGGGTGAAGGTTTCCAGGTTGATGAAAAGAGGCGCGGGATCGAAAACGGCGTCATCGACTTTGGGCAGCAGCTTTTCGGAGACAAAGACCGCCTTGGCCTCGGAATGGCGGATGATGTGGGCGATGGCGTCGCTGTGGAACTCCGTAAGGATGGGCACGGCCACCGCGCCCATGCCGGTCACGGCGAAATAGGCCACGCCCCAGTGCGGGCTGTTCTCGGACAGGATGGCCACCGTGTCCCCGAATCCGATGCCCTGCTCGCCCAGCCAGTGCTGCAGGGTCTGCACGGCTTCGTGCAGTTCCCGGTAGGTAAGGGGCGTTTCGCCAAGGCTGGAAAGGGCGGGGTGATCCGGAAAGCGCCGGGCGCTTTGCTCCAGAACGGCGCGCAGGGTAAGCCGCGGCGGGGGGAGATCGGTCATGGTATCCTCAGGCAAACAGAGGCGGAATGCCGCGTCCATACGGCATTCCGCCCGCATCGTTAACTATGCCGGCTCGGCTGGGGCCGGCCGCCGGCGTCAGGGGGTAAGGCCCTCAAGCGCTTCGGCCAGCCGCCGCATGGCTTGCTCCAGGGCGTCCACATGCACGAACAGGGTGGAAAAATCTTCGGCTTTGGCGGCCAGTTCCAACTGCTCCGCCGCCCTGGCCACATCGGTTATGGCCAGGTTGCCGGCGGACCCCTTAAGAGAATGCGCCACTTCGCGAACCGTGTTGGCGTCCCCCGCCATGATGGCGGCGTTAAGCTTTTCCTGAACCTTCGGGCCTTCGCCGGACACCTGCAAGAGCAGCTTCAGATACAGCTTTTTGTTGCCGGCAACGCGGGGCAGGCCGGCGGCGATATCGATTCCAGGGAGAAAGTCGGGAAGTTCGGACACGGTGGTTCTCCTTGATAAAGACGGTATGTCCGCGACCTTTTTCAGCGTAATCATACAGCAAGAGGGCTGCGTTGCGCAAGGGGCCGCTCCGCCGCCTTATGCGGGGGTCTGTCCCGGTATATCCGCCTCCGCGTTTGGGGGCAATTATAACGCAAGGCGAAATACGCCGCGCCGAAAACCGGGGCTTTCGCCTTGCGGGCCGCCGGGCGCTATCCCGGAAGCGCGGGAGAAAGGGCCGCGGCCGGAGATGCGAAATCGCCGGGAACGGCGGAAGCCGGGACGGGCGCGTTTGCGCCGCCGTTTGCGGGGGCGGGCGTGTTTGCCGGGGCGGGCGACGAGGAAGCCGGAGCGCCCGGATTTGCGCCGCCGGGCGCGGATGGAATGGGGGGAGCTTCCGGAACGGCGGCTGAGGGCGGCGCAGAGCCGCCGGGTATGGGTGCGGGAGACGGAGCGGATCCGCCGGGAGCGGCGGCTGAGGGCGGCGCGGGGGAGGCCCCCGCCGGGAAAGGCGCGGCCGGCTGCTCCGGCGGCTGGAGCGCGGGCCAAAGGGTTTGGCTTCCCTTGCCCGCGCGTCCGGCCATGTCGCTTAACGAGGCGGCGGCCGCCGCCTTTCCGGGTATGGAGGAAAAGGCAAGGCCCGCGCCCAGGGCAAGGGCCGCCGCGCGAAGGGCGTTTCGCTTAAGAAACGCTCCGGCGGACAGCCATGCCCGCGATGAGTCTTTGGTGCCGATGGGCATGTGGTCCTCCGAAAGCCCGGCGCGCCGGGCGGAACGCGCCGCTTACGCCTTTGCCGCGGTTTTCAGGTCCGCCGTGGCGTCGGTCTTTTCCCAGGTGAATTCGGGCAGCTCACGGCCGAAATGGCCGTAGCACGAGCTTTTGCCGAACACGGGCCGGGTCAGGTCCAGACGCTTGATGATGTGATAGGGGCGCAGGTCGAACACCGTGTTCACGGCCTTGGTCAGGATTTCATCGGGAACATGCCCGGTGCCCAGCGAGGAGCAAAGCACGGAGACGGGCCTGGCCACGCCGATGCAGTAAGCGATCTGCACTTCGCACTTGGGCGCAAGGCCCGAGGCCACGACGTTTTTGGCGATATAGCGGGCCATGTACGCGGCGGAGCGGTCCACCTTGGAGGCGTCCTTGCCGGAAAAGGCCCCGCCGCCGTGGTGCCCCATGCCGCCGTAAGTGTCCTGAATGATTTTGCGCCCGGTCAGGCCGCAGTCGCCCATGGGGCCGCCGATGACGAAGCGCCCGGTGGTGTTGATGAAGACTTCGCAGTTTTCCTTGCTGAACATGGCGGCGGGCAGGGTGGGCACGATGACCTCGCGGGTCACGTCGGCGATGATCTGCTCCTGCGAAATTTCGGGGGCATGCTGGGTGGAGACCACCACGTTGTTGATGCGCACGGGCACGCCGTCGATGTATTCAAAAGAAACCTGGGTCTTGCCGTCGGGGCGCAGATAGGGCAGCACGCCCGCTTTGCGCACGGCGGTGAGCTTTTGCGAAAGCTGGTGCGCCCAGTAGATGGGGGCGGGCATCATGGTGGGGGTTTCGTCGCAGGCGAAACCGAACATCATGCCCTGGTCGCCCGCGCCCTGGTCCTCGTTGACCGAGCGGTCCACGCCCTGGGCGATGTCGGGCGACTGCTTGTCGATGGAGGATATGACCGCGCAGGTCTGCCAGTCAAAACCCATGTCGGAGCTGTTGTATCCTATGTTCCTGATCGTGCTGCGCACGATGTCGGGCAGGTCCGCGTAAGCCTTGGTGGTGATTTCGCCGGCGATAAAGGCCATGCCCGTGGTGACCATGGTTTCGCAGGCCACGCGCGAGGCGGGATCCCTTGCAAGCAGGGCGTCGAGCACCGCGTCGGAAATCTGGTCGGCCACCTTGTCGGGATGGCCTTCGGTGACGGATTCGGAGGTGAAGTAGTACTTGCCTTTGGCGGGGATCATGGCTTCTCCTGTGGGCTGTGCCGCTGTAAGATAAGGTTGCGTGAACAGGAAACTGTCGATTGTGCGGTGTTGTTACGCGAACAGCAAATTGTCGATGAGCCGCGCGCGGGAAAAGCGCACCGCCGCCGCCGCCAGGGTGGGGGTGGCGGCGTCCGTGGCCGGGGCCAGCGAATCCGGATGGACAAAGCTGAGGTAATCTTCCCGGCCCAGGGGCATATGCGCGGCCCAGTAAGCGCGCACGGCGCGGGCCAGGTCCGCGGGGGCGGTTTCGCCCTTTGCGGCCATACCCGCAGCCAGGGCAAGGCCCTTTTGCAGATGCGGGGCCTGGGCGCGTTCTTCCGGCGTAAGATAGACGTTGCGCGAGCTAAGGGCCAGGCCGTCGGCCTCTCGGACGACGGGTACCCCCCGGACATCCACCGGGATGGACAGATCGCGCGCCATGCGGCGGATGATCGCCAGCTGCTGCCAGTCTTTTTCTCCAAACAGGGCGACGGTGGGCTGGACCAGCATAAAAAGCTTGGTCACCACCGTGCACACCCCGCGAAAATGCGTGGGCCTGGAAAGGCCGCACAGGCCGGCGGCAAGGTCCGGCACCTCCACCCAGGTGGAGTGGTCCGGGTGGTACATGCTTTCGGGCGTGGGGGCGAACAGCAGATCCGCGCCAAGACGGGAGGCCACGGCGGCGTCGCGCGCCGCGTCGCGGGGATAGGCGGCGAAATCCTCGCCCGGACCGAACTGGGTGGGGTTGACGAACAGCGAAACCACCAGCTTGCCCGCCAGAGCACGGCCCCGGCGCATAAGTTCCTCGTGCCCGGCGTGAAAATATCCCATGGTGGGCACCAGGGCGATGCTGTGGCCCGACTGGCGCCAGGACAGGCACCGCTCTTGCAGAGCTTGGGATGATGTGCAGGTTTCCATATCAATAAATCCGCATATAGTTTTGTAGTTGGCACTTTACCCTTGCGCGATGTTTTTGTCCAGCGGAATGCGCCCGGGCGTCCGCCTTGCCATTTCCTCTCGACCTCGGGCCGCGAGTTTGGCATTCTCAGGTCTGTCAGTCTGTTGCCGAGGCGGTTGGTATGTTTTCGCTGGGCCGCGCGGTTCCTGCGCTGCCGCTTTCCGCGAGGCCGCTCTGCTGGTACGGCTGCCGCTTTCCGCGGGGCCGCCCTGTTGCCGCTTATTCGTACAAAGGATCCGCATGCAGTCCTCTTCCCCCGCACCCCTGTATCTGATGGGCCTCGGCATGCCTTTGGGCGGGCCGGAGGGCGCGTCCCCGGTCCTTTTGCCGCCGGGGGTGGAAGTGCTTATCGGCGGCCGGGCGCAGCTTGCCGCCTTTGCCGCGCATCCGGCGGAAAAGATCGCCGTGGGGGCGGACATGGAGCAGCTTTTCCGCGCCGTGGCCGCAAACCGGCGGGCCGGGCGGGTCCAGGCGGCCCTGTGCAGCGGCGATCCTTTGTTTTTCGGCCTGGGGGCCAGGCTGCTGGAACGCTTCGGTCCGGAGGGGGCGCGTGTTTTGCCGGGCGTCAGTTCGCTGCAGGCGGCCTGCGCCGTGCTGGGTCTGCCCTGGGAAAAAGCCCGACCTGTTTCCCTGCACGGGCGCGGCACCCTGCTGCCGCTGGCGCACGCCCTGACTGCGGGCGGGCCGGTTTTTGTCCTGGCCGACGCGGCCGCCACCCCTGGGGCGCTGGCCGATTTTATGGACGGGCGCGGTTTCGGGCGGTATCGCCTGCACGTGCTGGAAAATCTTTTTATGGACGCGGCATCGGGCCTGCCTTGCGCGGAGTTCCGGGCGGAGGCCGGCGTGGCGGAGGCCCGGCGGGGCATGCGGGGAGAAGCGCCGTCTTTTGCGGATTCCGGGGTCGCGGCGCCCCGCCGCCCTGTGCGGAGGGTAATGCTGCTTGTTCCTCCGGATGGGGAGGGGGATACGCCGGGCGGCAACGGCGGCGGGGAGGGGGCCTGTTTCGGCATCCCCGACGCGCTGTTCGCCAGGGAAAAAAACGTGTTCACCAAGGCCCCGGTCCGCGCCGCCGCGTTGGCTTCTTTGCGCATCGCGCCGGAGCATATGGTGTGGGATCTGGGCGCGGGCAGCGGGGCGGTCGCTGTGGAGGCCTGCCGTCTGGCCCACCGGGGCATGGTGGCCGCCGTGGAGGAAAAAGCCGCGCGCGTCGCCTGCATCCTTGAAAACAGAAGGCGCTTTGGAGCGGCCAACCTGGCCGTGGTCCGGGCCTCGCTGCCGGGGTGCCTGCGGCCCCCGGGCGCCGCCCGCCACGGGCTGCATGATGAGGAAGGGTGCTTTGGGGCGGGGCCGCTGCCCCTGCCGCACCGCATATTTCTGGGCGGCGGGCTGGGCGGCGCGGGGGGCGGCCCTGAATGCGCGGAGAACGGCGCGCAACGCGGCCCCGGCGGCGCGGAACCGGAACAGAGCGGACGCGGGGGAACGGCGCGGGAAATTCTTCAACGCTGCTGGGATCTGCTGCTTCCCGGCGGGCGCATGACCGCATCGTGCGCGCTGCTTTCCAGCCTGGAACTGGCCCGCTCCGCTCTTGCGGATCTGGGCGGACAGGTGGAAGTGGTCTGCGTGCAGGCCTCGGCCTCCGCGTCCCTGGGCGGGGACGTGCGCCTGGAAGGCATGAACCCGGTGTTTCTGGTGACGGCGGACAAGCCGCGCTGATAGGCTCGGCGCGCTTTCCTCTATATTATATGCATACCGCCGGGACAGTCGGACGCCCGGCGCGCAAGGAACGGAAAATGACGGCAAACGGGCGGCATGGCGCGAAAGGCATGGTCTGGTTCATCGGGGCAGGGCCGGGCGATCCGGAACTGATCACCCTCAAGGGGCACCGGCTCATCGGCGAGGCGGACCTGGTGCTTTATGCGGGTTCGCTGGTGCCCCAGGCTGTGGTGGCCCACGCCCGGCGGGGGGCGAAGGTGGTGGATTCTTCCGCCCTTACTCTGGAGCGGACCCACGAACTGCTGCGCGAAACGGCGTTGGCCGGGGGCATGGCGGCGCGGGTGCACACGGGGGATTCTTCCCTGTACGGGGCCATGCGCGAGCAAAAGGCCCTGCTGGATGCGGAAGGCATAGCAAACGCGGTGGTGCCGGGCATAAGCGCGGCTTTTGCGGCGGCGGCGGCGGCGGGCGTAAGCCTTACCGTGCCCGAGCGGGTGCAGTCTTTCGCCGTGACCCGCCTGCACGGGCGCACCCCCGTGCCGCCGGGCCAGGGCGTGGCCGATTACGCGCGCCACGGCGGCACCCTGGCGGTGTATCTTTCTTCCCGCGATCCGGAAGTACTGGCGGAAGAGCTGCGCCGGGGGGGCGTGGCCGAGGATGCGCCCATCCTGCTGGCCCACCGGGTGGGCTGGCCCGACCAGCGTCTGGCCCGCGCCACCCTGTCCACTTTGGCGCAAACGGCGCGTGACGAAGGGTTTACCCGGCAGACGGTTTTTTTGGTGTTGCCCGGCGAACGGGATGCGGAAGCGCCGGTTTCGCGGCTGTATGACGGCGGGTTCAGCCACGGTTTTCGCGGCAAAGACTAGAGCAAATTACCATTGAAAATGTTTATTTGCTCTGGCGGCGGGAACCGCCGCCCGCCGCGCAGGCGTAGGCGAAACTTGTTTCGCCGTTAAGCGCCGGAGCGAGCGTCTCAAAGGTACTATGCTCTAATACGCGGCGGCAGGCATCGCAGCGAAGGGCGTCCGTAGGGGCGCCCTTCGCTTTTTGCGGGCGCAACAGCCGCCGGGCCGTCCCGGGGTATGCCCGAAGTGATTATGTCGTATAGAGCATAATGCAATTCTCAGCATGTGCGCGTTTTCGCTACTGGAAATGCCGCCAGACGGTGATGTTCTCGCCGGGAATTTTTTGTGGTGGATTATGTAGTAAAAGTTCATATGCTATAAATGACATATATTGTTTCTTATAACAATTCGTCAATTTTCAGATTCACTATTGCTTATATTCTGGTAAAAGCGATTTTTTATAACGTTTAGCGAAAAATCAATTGACGATTATTATATTTATGTGCATATGCTACATCAGAAGAATGCATTCCACCTGTTTGAGGGAACGGGCGGGATGGCTCTCCGGTCTTTTGGCCGGGTATAATTGCCGTAATCTTAGGGGGTTGCGCAATTTGCGCTCCCCCCTGCAAACAGCCAGGGGGACATCATGGCTCCGGAATCGCAAAATCCTTCCAATCCGTCTTCCACTCCCAACCAGACCGCCGCGCGTGTGCCCTCCGGGCAGACGGTGGCCGTGCCGCGTCCGGCGGCGGGCGAAGCCTCCACGGTGAACTCGTCCCCGGCGGGC
>JAVBPV010000032.1:0-49956 GCA_031549405.1 Desulfovibrio sp. | reverse complement strand
CCCATTGAAGTGGACAACGCGCAGTATGGCAAGATGTACATCACCGGCATCAGCGGCAACGACACCGCCGGCTACACGGTGACCTACAGCTACACCCTGACCAAGAACTACGGCGACCATACCACGGACGCTTCCGGCGACCTCGGCCGCGACATCAAGGACAACGCAGAAACCTTCACGATTTCCGTGACGGACAAGGACGGCAGCGCGGCTACCGGCACCTTTACCGTGGACATCACGGATGATGCGCCGCTGCTTGAGTTCAACACGGCCAACGGCTACAGCGACATCGACAGCCTGGGCACCATCAACTACGGCGCCAGCGCTTCTTTGGGCAACCTGGAGTTCAAGGGTGGCGCGGACGGCATTGCTTCGGTCATGGTTAAGCTGGACAACGGCGCGGCTGTGGCGGCCAAGGAAACCGCCGCCGGCTCCGGCATCTGGGAAGCCACGCTGGCCAACGGCAGCAAGCTGACCATCAACAGCGTCACCCATGAAACCACGTTCAGCAGCGGCACTCTGGCCGCTGGCGGGCATAACATCAATGTTATAGTCACCGACCGCGACGGCGATACGGCGGCCGATAACCTGTCCATGACCATCCGGGATCCGCTCGACGTCAAGATTACAGCCACGGACTCCGTCGTTCATGAGGCCGCCCTGCCCAAGGGCACGGGCGAAGACTGGACGGGCGAAACCGGCGGCCCGGTCGACGCCACAGCCACGGGCACCTTTATCATCACCGGCACGCCGACAGGCGTTTCCATCTCTCTGGGCGGCATGGCCACCGGCCTTGCCCTGCCGGGCGCGGTGGGCGGCACGGCCTCAACCGTGGTCAGCGGCGACACCCTGAGCATCACCAATAACGGCGGAGGCAATTACTCCTACACCTACACTCTTGGACAGGCGAAGACCCACGGCACCGTAAACGACAGTGGCGTCAACGAACGGGTGGACGTCGGCCTGAAGATTGATGTGACCGGCCCCAGCGGCTCCAAAAGTGCCACCACCACCATCAGCGTGGTGGACGACGAGATCGTGGGCAAGGCCACGGACATCCACATCAACGAACCCACGCCCACCAATTATTGCCTAACCCTGGTGGTGGACGTCTCGACCAGCATGAATGAAACCGTAAGCGGAACGGGGGGAAAAACGCGCCTGCAGATTACGGAGGATGCCCTGGTAGACATGCTGACCGCATACAAAAACAGTTCCAATGGCGGCGATTTCGCCATTTCGCTGGTTACCTATGCGGGGGATGTGCGTGTCAACAAAACCTATAATAATATTGATGAGGCCATCCACGATATCAAGGCAGACATTTACACCGGTAGCGCGAACGGCACAAACTATGCCGTCGGCTTGAACGCTGCGCTCCCGCGCGTGAACACCAACTTGGCCGATCATCCGGACTACTTGCAAAAAGTCTACTTCTTCTCAGATGGAGAGCCCAACGGCGGCTCTGTCAACGGCAGCTATGTGCCTGCGGCCTGGACCACCATGATTACCGATTCCGTGAAGGGGCCTGCGGTCGATGTGTACTCCATTGGTATAGGCATTACCGCCACCTCCGGCAGCGCGTATACAGAAATGAACAAGATCGTCAATACGGAGATGGGCGACACGTTCATAGGTCAAGGCAACATTGCCGAACTTTCCAAGGTCCTCACCGGCACAGTGCCGAGCGTGGCCGACAACTTGCTGGACCACATCCTGGGCGCGGACCGTCCGCTTGTCCTGGAAAGCCTCACCGTCAAGGGCGTCACCACCAATCTGGCAGCAAGCGGCGAAACAAAGATCGATTTTGGCCAAGGTGTGTTCCTGTATGTGAAGGCCACGGGCGAGTACCGCTTTGAGGCCACCAAGGGAGTGGACCGTGATATCACCTTCGACGACGTCCGTTTCAACATTAAGGATGCGGATGGCGATCGGGCCTCGGTGCCGGTGAATCTCACCGTGCATGACCTTAACCCCAGCGCCTTCGACAATGTGTCGACCGCGGTCTGGACCAAGGTGACGGAAGTGGTCACGCCCGCGCATACGGCAACGGCTGCTCTGGATGCCTGCAACTTCGACAACCTTGCCAACAGCGGTTGGGCGGTCAAGGCCGGCAATGCCAGTACCACGGTTCTCCTCAAGCAGGGCAGACTGGTAAACTGGACCGGCAACAACAACCTGGACAGCTCTGATGAACAAGGGTTCACCATGACGGCCAAGGGTGGCGCTCTGTCCGATCTGCGGGGACTCCTCAACGTCTCTTCCGATTCGGATGTGTCGAAGTACATCCTCGATACGCTCAAGATCGCAATAAACAGCAATTCCGGTAATGGTAACAGCAATAACCAGTTTCAGGATTGCAGCGTTGTCTCGAAGACTTTCGATCTGGATAAGGGTGAAACCTTCAGGTTCAACTGGCAGTTTCAGAATGGCAGCAATGATCAGGATGCGGCCTTCTACATCATCAAGAACGCGGCCGGGCAGATCGTTGCTTGCGGCAAGCTGGCTCAGGGCGGCACTTCGGTAGCCCAAGGCGTGATCCCCGGCTACGCCGCCGCTACGGCTGGCGAGTATACCCTTTCCCTGGTGGTGCTCGATCTCGGCAAGAACAACAGGGGAGAATCGAAGCTGTTTATCGACGACATTGTGAAGAGCTATGAAGTGCCGGCCATCACGCAAGAC
Organism: Desulfovibrio sp.; assembly: GCA_031549405.1. Lineage (GTDB taxonomy): Bacteria > Desulfobacterota > Desulfovibrionia > Desulfovibrionales > Desulfovibrionaceae > Frigididesulfovibrio. The sequence goes on along the minus strand of JAVBPV010000032.1, from coordinate 47,274 downwards.
CACTTCCAGGTTGCCGGCAACCTGCGCACCGACGCGTCGCCTGAAGGCATGGTGGACAACTGGCTTTCCACCGCTGCTCTGAACGACCGGGCGGTGCTGGACAGCATCACCTACGGTTCCTCTGTGCACGCCTTCAATGGCGCGGCCAGCATCACCGTCCCCACCGACGACGGCATCCTGACCGTGAAGAACGACGGCAGCTACACCTTTGATGCCAAGCCGGGCCTTGAACTGGCCGATATCAGCACCGACTTCAGCTACACAATTAAGTCCGCTGACAACGACACCGATACGGCTCACCTGTATGTGCGCGGCAGCCAGATTGCCGGCACGGACGGGCATGACGTCATCAACGGCACCGTCCACGATGACTATATCCAGGGCGGAGCCGGTAACGACACCATCCACGGCGGCGACGGCAATGACGCCATCGCGGGCGGCGCGGGCGACGATGTCATTCATGGTGATGCGGGCCACGATGTAATCTACGGCGGCACCGGCAACGACCTGATCTACGGCGGTGCCGGCCACGACACCATATTCGGCGGCGCGGGCAACGACCTGATCTACGGCGGGGCCGGCAACGACGTCATGTACGGCGGCGACGGCAACGACACCTTTGCCTGGGCCAAGGGCGATATCGACGCCGGAGCGGTGGACAAGATTATGGACTTCAGCCTGGGTAACGACAAGCTGAGCTTTGCCGACCTGTTCGGCGACGCGCAGCCCACTGTGGGCAGCATCACGACGTTGCTGGAAAGCCATGACCTTAGCCTTAAGGCCACGGACAGCACCCACCTGCAACTGAGCGTGACCCATGCCGGCGCGACCCAGACAGTGGACATTACGCTGTCCACCGGCCTGAGCGCGCAGAATATGAGCCTTGCCAACAGCGACGACAGCGCGGAACAGGCGCAATTGCTCCAGCAGATGCTGACCAACGTCGGCGGCTGATAGCGCCTGAACGGCCGGTAACTTGTGAATAACCATTAGCCAGTCCCCCGGAGCCGAAAGGTTCCGGGGGACTTGATTTCCACGCGCGGATGTGGCGTACTTCCGCTACCGCCCTTGACATGGAGATGCCGGCGTGTACACTGCCGCCGGTATGGCGTCCAACCCTCCTCCCACCACAGTCGGGCAACCCGCTTCCGGGCGATCCGCTTCCGGGCAACCCGCTTCCGGGCGATCCTTTTCCGGCGGGCGATCCTCTCCTTCCGTTCCGCCAAAGCCCCTGGAGGGCGCTTCTCTCGCGCTGCTTACCGTGGCCCTTGCCCTGGCGGCCTTCATGCAGGTGCTGGATTCCACCATCGCCAACGTGGCCATTCCCACCATCGCGGGCAACCTGGGGGCCTCCAGTTCCCAGGGCACCTGGGTAATCACTTCTTTTGGCGTGGCCAACGCCGTGGCCCTGCCCCTGACGGGCTGGCTGGCCAAACGCTTTGGCGAGGTGCGGCTTTTTCTGTGGGCCGCGGGCCTGTTTGTGCTGGCCTCTTTTTTGTGCGGCATTGCCTGGAGCCTGGAAATGCTCATTGTTTTCCGGGTGATGCAGGGGGTGGTGGCCGGCCCCATGATGCCCCTTTCGCAAAGCCTGCTCATGGTCAACTACCCCCATGCCAAGCGTCCCCTGGCGCTTTCGCTGTGGTCCATGACCGTGGTGGTGGCCCCTATTTTCGGCCCCATTCTGGGAGGCTGGATCAGCGACAACTACCAGTGGGGCTGGATATTCTTCATCAACGTGCCCGTGGGCGCGCTGGTGCTTTTGCTTTGCCGGGTGCTGCTGGCGGGGCGCGAAACGGCCACCGTCAAAAGCCCCCTGAACCGCGTGGGGCTGGTCCTGCTGGTTATTGGCGTGGGGTCGTTGCAGCTGATGCTGGATCGCGGCAAGGAACTGGACTGGTTCAATTCGCCGGAAATCATCATCCTGGCCGTCACCGCCGTGGTGGGACTTTCTCTGCTGGTGGCATGGGAACTTACCGATAAGAATCCGATTGTGGATTTTACCCTGTTCCGCTCGCGCAATTTCAGCATCGGCGTGGCCTGCATCAGCCTGACCATGCTGATTTACTTCGGCACCATCGTGGTTATACCCCTGATGCTGCAAAAGCAGATGGGCTATACGGCCACGCTGGCGGGGCTGGCCGCCGCGCCCATAGGCATTTTGCCCGTGCTGCTGGCAACGGCGATAGGCAAAAACGCGCACAGGGTGGACATGCGCCTGCTGGCAACGGTAAGTTTTGTGGTGTTCGCGCTTTGTTTCCTTTGGCGCACCACGTTTTCTCCGCACATGGATTTCGCCTGGGTGGCCATGCCGCAGTTTTTGCAGGGGCTGGCCGTGGCCTGCTTTTTTATGCCCGTGACCAGCATCGCTTTTGCCGACCTTGCGCCGGGGCGGCTGGCGGCGGCTTCCAGCCTTTCCAATTTTTTGCGGGTGCTTTCATGCTCTATGGGCACCTCCCTTACCATTGCCTTGTGGGAGCGGCGCGAGGCCCTGCACCACGCCCGCCTGGCCGAGGCGGTGACCGCCTTCAACCCCCTGGCCGGGGAGTATCTGGGGCGGCTGACGCGCCTGGGGCTTTCGGAAGCGCAGTCTCAGGCCTATGTTGCCGGGGAAATCACCCGGCAAAGCTTTATCATGGCGGCCAACGACATTTTCGGCATGTGCGCGGCGTTGATGTTGCTGATGATTGCGGTAGTGTGGTTTTCAAAGCCCAGGGCGGGGGCTGCGGCGGATACCGGCGGGGCGCATTAGGGGCACCCGCGCAACGGCCCTTTTGCCCTCTGCCCGCGTCAAAAAGGCTTTTTGCTCCGGGTCGAGTACCAAAAGAGTACACTCCCCTCCGCAAAAAGCCTTTTTTTCTTGGCAGAGAGCAAAATTGCTCGTTGTGTGGGCGCTCCGGAAGAACTCCGGAAAAAAGACCGGCGGGGGTGGCCCCCGCCGGTCTTGAGGCTGTTGCCAAAGTTCCCTTTGGCAACAGCCCGCCGCGCAGGCGCAGGCGGCATTGATTGCCGCCGTTAAGCGCCGGAGCGGGCGTGCCTTTGCAAACCCCGGCCTTGCGGGGTTTGTCATCAATAGAAAGACCGGCGGGGGTGGCCCCCGCCGGTCTCGTTTTATCCTGTGCGCGTCAGCGGCGCGTAACCGTCAGGAAGGCGTGTAACGCTGTTCCTTCTTGGTTTCGTAGCCGTGGCCGCCGCGCTGCCAGTCGTCCATGTCCTTGGCCAGGGGCTTGCGGTCCAGGCCGAAGGAGGACAGGAACTCGCCGCCAAGGGCCAGCAGGCGGTACTGGCCGGCGATGATGTTCTGCTGCGCGGTGACATACTGGATGGAAGAGCTGAAAAGTTCGTTTTCAGCGTCAAGCACGTCCAGCAGGGAACGCTGGCCGACGTTGAACTGTTCCAGGTACATGTCGCGGGTCTTGGTGCTGTATTCCACAGCGTTGGCATAGAAGCGCGCCTGTTCCTGGGCGGAGATAAGCTGGCTCCATGTGGCGGTGGTTTCTTCGGCCAGGCTGTCCATAAGGGCGAACATTTCCTGGCGGGTCTGGCGCGAACGGGCCTTGTCGCCCTTTACGTTGTACCAGTCGTAGCCGCCGTTGAAGAGGTTCCAGGAAGCGCGCAGCATGATGGCCGTGCCGCCCTGGTCGTCCAGGGCGTCTTCAATGCGGTAGCGGTAGCTGGGGCCGGCTTCCAGGAAGATTTGGGGATGGAAGGGCGACTTGTCCAGTTCGCTCTGGTGTTCGGCGGTGGACAGGTCGGCGCGGATGACCTTGAGCTTCAGGTTGCCGGTGTGGCTGTGGGCCAGGGCGACCTCAAGGCTGGGATAGGCGTCGGCCGGAGCTTCCGGGGTTTCCACCTCGCCCACGTCCTTGCCGGTCAGGCGCTTGTAGTTGGCGATGGCCACTTCAAGGGCGGAGCGGCTTTCCGCCAGGGAGGCCTGGGTACGGGCCAGACGGCTCTGGGTCTGGGTTACGTCGGCCATGGTGGCGGCGCCGGAACGCTGGCGCTCTTTTTGCGAGGCCAGAATGCTCTGGTGGTTTTTGACGTTCAGTTCGGCCAGGGCGACGATGCGGCGCTGGCGGTAAATTTCGATGTGGGCCAGGGCGGCGTCAAGTCCGTAGGCTTCCGCGTTGTCGAACAGGCGGTTCTGGGCGGAATCCAGGCGGGACTTGCCGATGTTGACGCGGTTCCAGGTGGCCAGGCCGTCCCAGATGGTCTGCGAAATCACAAGGCTGGCTTCGCTGCGGTCATAGAACGTACGCTTGTCCTGCCGGCTGTTGTCGGCGCGGGTGACGGCGGAGCTCCACTGGTCAAAGCCGTAGCCGGCGCGCGCGTCAATGCGCGGAAACCAGCCGCTGCGGGCGCGTTTCAGGTCATATTCGGCGGCCTGCCGGTATTCCTGAAAGGCTTTGATGTTGGGGCTGTAGTCGATGGTCGTGGCGACGGTCTCCTTCAGCGAAACGGGGCTGGTGGCGGGGTTGCGCGAACCGAACGGCACCATTTCGGCGGCGTTGGCGAGAGGCGCGAAACTCAGTGAGAACAGCAGCAAGGCCAGCACAGAGGCCTTTGAGGGGAATTGGGTCATCGTGGCGCTCCTTCTTCCTAAAAAATAACGCGTTAAACGGTTTGCAAGCAGCATACCGGTTGCCTGGACTCTTTTTCATCAGCAAAGATTTTACTGACGGCTCTATTCCGGCACGGGATGCTTTCCCCGCCGGATTGATAAAATACCAAGCCTCAAGTATTGACAATACTTATACACAAATGGAAAGAAAGTAAAAGTGAAAATTCAAGCAAACCAGGAAAAGGCAAAAAATTTTCCTCACTAGGAAATAAAGATTGCTATCCTCCTGTCTAAAAGGTTATTGGTCAGTATTCTCTTTTGCCGTTGCCAGGCACCCAAGTCTTTAATGCATAATGAATACAAATTAGTGAGTTGTCAGTCAAATTGTCAAGCTTTTTTTCAACCTGTTCCGCCGTTATTGACGGTGGCAGGGCAAAAGCCTATAACTGCACAAATATAAATGGGCCGGGAAATAAGCGGCTCTTTTCACTTGCGTTGTCTTTGCGTTCCGCCTTCCGGCGTATTGGTTTTGCGCAATCCGGGCGCGTCATGCGGCCGGGCCGTTTGCCCGGCCGCATGACTAAAATGTGCCAGCCGTTTTATGGGCACAACCCCAATTACCGTCTTTTGAGGTTATAGATGGCAACCGATGCAACCAAAGAGGGTAGCCCAGCGGCCGTCCCGCCGGAAGGCGCGCGGTCGCCGGCTGCCGGTGTACCCGCCGGCGGCGGCGCAGTTTCTTCTTCGCCGGTAACGGCTGGAGCAAACGCTTTGCGCGGCGCCGGAGCCGCCGGCGCCGGCGCCGCCGGACCGGAGGGCATGCTGGGCGAACCCGAGGTCGACGCCGTATCGGCCCTTTCGCGGCAGGAACTGGACCAGCTTAAACGGCAAAACTCCAGCGTGCCGGATCCCGCGGACGTGGACTACGATCCCCCCCTTATCCAATGTCTTGCCGGCCTGTTCAAGCTGCACGGCAAGCCTGTTTCCACACGCCTGCTTATCGCCGGGCTGCCCAAGACCTCGGGCCCGCTGCATCCTTCGGCCTGCATCCGCGCGGCCCAGGCCGCCGGCATGCGGGCGACCACGGTATACCGGCCGAACCTTGACCAGATATCGCCCCTGACTTTGCCCTGCATCCTGCTCTTGCAGGGAGAAAAGGCCTGCGTGCTGAAAAGCCTTTCCGAAAAAACGGCCGAGGCGCTTTTTCCGGAAAACGGCATGGAGCCGCGCAGCGTCGCCCGCAAATCTCTTGAGGAAGAGTACATCGGCTACGCCATCTACGCCAAGCCGGAAGCCAAGCTGGACAAGCGCGCCAGCGAGATCAAGCTCCTTGACCACAAGCGCTGGTTCTGGGGGACGCTGTTCCATTTTATGCCCATCTACAAGCACGTGTTCGCGGCCAGCATCCTGGTGAACCTGCTGGCCATCTGCGGCCCGCTGTTCTTTATGAACGTGTACGACCGGGTGGTGCCCAACCACGCCCTGGAAACCCTGTGGATGCTGGCGCTGGGCATAGGCATAGCCTATCTTTTCGATTTTCTTCTGCGCAACTTGCGCAGCTATTTTGTGGACGTGGCGGGGCGCAACGCCGACATTATCCTGGCCAGCCGCCTGATGCAGCAGCTTTTGTCCATGCGCCTGGACGTAAAGCCCGACTCCACCGGCTCTTTGGCCAACAACCTGCGGGAATTCGAATCCCTGCGCGACTTCTTCGGGTCCACCACCCTTATGGCCCTGGTGGACCTGCCCTTTCTGGTGTTTTTCCTGCTGCTGGTGCTGGTCATCGGCGGCCCCATCGTGGTCATCCCGCTGGTGGCGGTGCCCATCGTGGTGTTCACCGGCTACTTCATGCAGTTTCCCCTGCAGCAGGTGACGGAAAAGGGCTTTAAGGAGAACATGCAGAAGAACGCCCTGCTGGTGGAGATTATCAACGGCCTGGAAACCATCAAGACCACCATGGCCGAAGGGCGCATCCAGCACGCCTGGGAACGGGTGGTGGGCATGAGCGCGCTTTCCAACAGCCACACCAAGCGCATGTCCAACTTTTCCATTACCCTGACCATGGTCATCAGCCAGTTGGTCAGCGTGTTTGTGATCATCTGGGGGGTGTACCGCATTTCGGACGGTTCCCTGAGCATGGGGGGGCTTATCGCATGCAACATGCTGGCCGGCCGGGCCATGGCGCCCCTTTCTCAGGTGGCCTCCATGCTCAGCCGCTTGCAGCAGTCGCGCATGGCCTTGAAATCGCTTGATATCCTTATGTCTCTTGAAACGGAAAAGGCGGAAGCCGGGCACTACGTCGAGTTCGGCCATCTGGAGCATTCCCTGACCTTCGAGGAAGTTTCCTTCAAGTATCCGGGCACCGAGCGCTTCGCCATGGACAAGGTGAACATCCACATCCGGCCGGGCGACAAGGTGGGCATCATCGGGCGCATGGGTTCGGGCAAAAGCACCCTGGGCCGTCTGTGCGTCGGCCTGTACAAGCCCAGCGAGGGCGCGGTGAAGCTGGGCGGGGTGGACATCCGCCAGTTGGATCCCGTGGACGTGCGTTCGCGCGTGGGCTACGTCTCGCAGGACAACTACCTGTTTTACGGCACCGTGCGCGAGAATATCTCCTTTGGCGCGGTGAACGCCGACGACAGGATGATTCTGCGCGCCGCCAACATCGCCGGGGTGACGGACTTTATACGGGCGCATCCGGCGGGCTTCGGCATGCCGGTGGGCGAACGGGGCATGTCCCTTTCGGGCGGGCAGCGGCAGTCGGTGGCCATTGCCCGGGCTTTGCTGCACGATCCGGACATTCTGATCATGGACGAGCCCAGCAGCAACATGGACAACAGTTCCGAACTGGCCCTGAAGCAGCGCCTGGGTGCGACGCTGGGCAACAAGACCCTTATCCTGGTCACCCACCGTCTGAGCATGCTGGACCTGGTGGACCGTCTGGTGGTTATGGACAACGGCAGGCTGGTGGCCGACGGGCCGAAAAACGCCGTGCTGAACGCCCTGCGCAACGAACAGCTGCGCGTGGCCACGGGCGGCAGGCCCGCCCCGGCGGTTAAACCTCAGGCGGCGCAGGCCTGATATGGGCAAGTTCAGGCTATTGGGCGTCTTCAGCAAGGACGCGGCCGACTCGCCCGATCTGGCCTACATGGGCGAGGTGGAAGCGGCGTATCTGCGGCGCGGCAACGTGTGGGCGTATCGCCTGTGTTCCCTGCTGGTGATCGGTTTCGCGGCTTTTTTGATCTGGTCCATGGTCGCGACGCGCCACGAGGTTACGCGCGGCACCGGGCAGATTATCCCCTCCATGGGCGTGCAGCCCGTGCAAAGCTCGCACGGGGGCCGCATCAACACGGTTTATGTCAAGGAAAACCAGGAGGTCGCGGCCGGCGAGCTGTTGGTGAAAATGAGCAATATCGACGCCGAAGTGGAATACAACAAGCTGCAACTTCAGAAGGTGGAATGCGATCTGTCCCTCAAGCGCCTGGCCGCCGAGGCGGCGGGGGTGGATCTGCTGTATTCCGGCGAGGAAAACGTCCTGTATCCCGACGTGGTGCAGGACCAGATGCGCCTGTTCCATACCCGGCGCGAAAAGTTCGAGGGCGGCGGGCGCGAGTTGCAGGCCACCCTTGAGGAAAAGCAGAAGGCGGTGGCCGAGGCCCTGGCCCGGAAAAAGCAGTACGAGGACAATCTGGTTCTGCTCATGGACCAGGAGGCGCGGGTGCGTCCTCTGGTGGCCCGCGGGGCCTATTCTTCGGTGGACCACCTGAACCTCAAGCACCGTATCGTCACTCAGGAAGGGGAGCTGAAAAGTCTGGCGGAGACCATCGCCCGCACCCAGACCCAGGTGGAAGAGGCGCAAAGCCAGCTTAAATCCCGCAAGGCGGAGTGGGACAGGACCGTCGCCGGGGAACAGGATGAATACCGCAAGCAGCTTGCCAGCATCACGCAAAAACTTGCCGCCGGAAAACAGCAGGTGGAGGACAGCGTGCTGACCGCTCCTTTCGCGGGCGTGGTCAAGCGCATTCTGCTGAAAGAATCCAACGTTGCCCAGGCCGCCCAGGTAATCATGGAGCTGTTGCCCACGGAAGACACCCTTGAGGTGGACGCCCGCTTCCGCCCCCAGGACCGGGGGTTTCTGGAAGAGGACATGGACGCCGCCATCAAGGTGGACGCCTACGACTTCACCATTTACGGCTCGCTTCCCGCCAAGGTGGTGAAGATAAGCCCGGACACCATCGAGGACAACAAGGGCCAGGCCTGGTACCAGGTGCGCCTGCGCACTTTTTCCAACAAGCTTGCGCACGACGGGCAGGAGCTGGACACCAAAGCGGGCATGACGGTCACCGTGGACGTCATATCGGGCGAAAAGACCGTGTACGATTACCTGCTCAAACCCATTCTCAAGTCGCGGCTCAAGGGCAACGTGCGCGGGCATGCCGACAACGCCACGCAGCCGGCCCCGGCGGAAACCCGACCCGAGGCGAAGGGGGCCGTCAATGGGCGTATTTGATCTCGGCTCCACCGAACAGCGCGACATGCAGTACATGGGCGAGGTGGACGCCGCCATGCACATGCGCGGGCACCCGTGGGCCTTTACGCTTTCTCTTTCCACCCTGCTGTTTTTCGTGGCGTTTTTCATCTGGGCATCCAGCGCCATGATCGACGACGTCACGCGCGGCAACGGCCAGGTGGTGCCGGCTCAGGGTGTGCAGCCCATCCAGAGCGAAAAGGGCGGCATCATCACGGAAATTTTCGTCAAGGAAAACCAGCAGGTGGAAAGGAACGAAAAACTTGTCAGCATCGCCGGCGTCACGGAAGAAACCACCCTGGCCGACTTGCAGAACCGCCGGGTGGAACTGACGCTGAACATCGTGCGCCTGGACGCGGAAGAAAAAGGAACCGCCCCGTCCTTTACCCCGGAGCAGACGGCCGATTCACCGGAGTCCGTGGCCGCGCAGGAACGCCTGTTCACCACCGGCAAACAGCAGTTTGAAAGCCAGGTGCAGGTGCTGAACTTTCAGTTTGAGCAGCGGCGGCGCGAAGTGGGCGAAGCGCGCGAGCGCAAGCAGGCGGTGGAAGGGGCCTTGCTGGTGCTGCGGCAGGAGGAAGCCACCGTGCGCCCCCTGGTGGGCCGCTCGTACTCGCAAATCCAGTACCTGGACCTGAAAGGGCGCATCAACGCACAGGAAGGCGAACTGGCCAGCCTGGTCCAGACCATCGCCCGTACCGAAAGCGCCGCCCGCGCCGCTGAAGAGCGTTTGAAAAACCTCCGGAACGAACGCCAGGCCAAGATCGCCGACGAGCAGAACAAAAACCGCGTCGAACTTGCCGCCGTCGAACAGCAGATCACCGCCAGCACCCAGCACGTCACCAGCACGGACCTGCGGTCCCCGGTGCGCGGCACGGTCAAGCGCATCATCCTGAAAAAGGACAGCGTGGCCAAGGGGGCGGAACCCATTCTGGAAATCCTGCCCACCGACGGCGTGCTGGAGGTTGAAGCGCGCTTCAGCCCCCAGGACCGGGGCTTTCTGTTCGTCAACCAGGAGGCCATGGTCAAGGTGAGTTCTTACGAGTTTTCCATTTACGGGGGGCTTGAAGCCACCATCATCAAGATCAGCCAGGACACCATCGAAGACAAGAAGGGCCAGCCCTGGTACGAAGTGCGCTTTCTGACCAAGCGCAAAAGCATTCTTTACCGGGGGGAGGAGTTGCCCATCCTGCCCGGCATGACCGTGAGCGTCGACGTGCTCACGGATAAAAAATCGGTGCTCAGCCATATTGTCGGCCCCATCAAACGGGCCATGCAAAACGCCATGACGGAGCATTAGGGGCTGTTTCTCAATAAACCGCCGCCAGAGCGAACAAACATGTTCAATGGCAATTTGCTCTGAAGCGATGAGCGCTTAACGCCAAACAACGCTCGCCCGGGGCTATTTGGCGAAAGGGCGGAAAGAGCGCCGGCCGGTCTTTGCGTTTGTTCCGGGATTGAACGGGTATTTTTCACAGGGGAACGGTTTTGGGGGCCGGGACAACGATGTTTTTCACCGTCAGCAACGTTTTCGCCGTATTCCGGCGCGCCTTGCCCCGCGTCCTGACGCGGGCCGGCGCCGTTCCGGCCCTGGCCCCGGCGCTGCTGCTGGCCCTGGCGCTGCTGGCGGCGGCGGCGCCTTTGGCGACGGCGGCGCAGGGGGGGCGTTATGGCGCGCCGCTCAGGTTCGACTCCCCGCCGGTGGATCTGGACCCCGCGCCCCGCGCGGCGGCTTCGGAAGATGCCGGCGCGGCGGATGCGGACGGCGCCCCGGCTCCGGTTTCTCCGGCCTCTCCGGCTTCGTCCCCTCCCGCTTCTCCGGGCGCCCCGGCGGCGCAGGGCGCGCCCAAGCCCATACGCCTTTTCGGTACTGTGGAATTTCGTACCCCTTTGTCCAACCTGCCCAAGTGGGAGCGGGTGCGCAGTTCGGAGATAAAGGCGCCCACCTTTGGCGGGGACGAAAAAGCGCGCATGACCCCTGAGGTGGCCGCCAGGTGGGACGCCCTGCGGGACAAGCTGAAAAGCGTTTCCGACATGGACAAGGCCAAGGGCGTGAACAGCTTTTTCAACCAATGGCCCTACAAGACGGATCAGGTGGTATGGGGGGTCGAGGACTATTGGGCGACGCCCGCGGAATTCATAAAAAGGTCGGGCGACTGCGAAGATTACGCCATTGCCAAGTACTATGCCTTGCGCAATCTTGGCATGCCCGCCCCGCAGCTGCGGGTCATCGCCGTCAAGGACACCATCCGCAACCTGGGCCATGCCGTCCTTATCGTATTTATTGAAGGAAATGCCTACGTTCTTGACAACCTGACGAATATGGTTTTGTCTCATTCCAGGTTGACGCACTATGCCCCGCAGTTCTCGGTAAACGAGGAATACCTGTGGCGGCACGTCAAGCCGGTAAGCGGCCCCAAATAGCGGGCTCCTCCGGAGCGCAGCCGAAACAACAGCGCCAGAGGCGCACCTTTGTGGAGAACCGTATGAGTGACGCAGCAGCCAGAAACGACGATGCCCCTGAAGCGCCCGTTACCACGGGAAGGAGCAGAAAGCTTCTGTGGTTCGGTATTTTCATCGCGGCCGTGCTGATAGGTGTCATTTTCGCCCTTGCTTACGGCAATGTGTCGGAAAACAAGCGAAAAATGGAAGTGGACACCCTTGACCGGCAAAAAACCGTCACCGACAGCCGGGCCCAGAGCGCCGAATCCTGGTTGCAGACGCAACTGGACATGATACTGCTTTTCACCAGGGCGGACATCATCCAGATGTACGCGGCGGAACTGGACAAACGTCCCGACAGCACGCCCGTCATGCCCGGCGGCGCGGTCAAATCCTCCGGCGATTCCTCCTTTGTGGAACTGATGGGCAAGTACCTTGCCGATCTGGTGGACAAGGGCTTTGCCTCCGGCCGCATCGTCACCAGCAAGGGCGAGCTGTATATCAGCACCGAAGCGCAAATGAAGCCCCTGACCGAAGAGGAGCGCCAACTGGTGGGGACCGTGGTGCGGACGGGCGATAACGCCTATGGCCCGCTGACTTTGCAGGAAAAGGGCATAAGCTTTTCCATGTTCCTGCCCATTCTGCCCCCCGAATACCAGCGCGAAGGCAAACGTCCCGTGGCCGTGCTGATTCTGAACTTTCCCATGAGCTCCAAGCTGGCGGAAGTACTCAGTTCCGGTCCGGTGGCGGAAAAGGGCCGCACCCTGCGCCTGGTGGAAATGACCGGCGACCGCATCCAGTGCGTGTCCCCGGGGGCCATCATCGTGAAAAACGCGTCCGAATTCCCCCTGCAGGACGGAAAGCTGGCCTTCGGGCGGCGCGCCAGCTACGGCGGCAAGGAAATGGTCTATTCTTCCGGCAGCAAGGTGCGCGGGCTGAACTGGTGGATTGTTTCGGAATACGACGCCGCCTCCCTTGAGGGGCAGCTGGCCGAAAGCGCCCAGAGGATCTATATCCTGGCGGGCGTGCTGGCCGTTGCCCTGGTGCTGCTGATCAGCGCCATGTGGTGGTGGCTGGTGGGGCGCGAACAGGGCGCCATCAACGACCAGATCCGCGAACTGCTCGTCACCATCGAAAATCAGCAAAAGCTGCTGAACGGCATCAACAGCGCCATTTCCGACCCCATTTCCCTTACCGACGGCAAAGGGGTGTACAAGTATGTGAACAAGGCCTTTGCCCAGGCCGTGGGCCGGTCCGAAGAAGACGTCCCCGGACTGGACGCCCCGGCGGTGTTCGGTTTTGACACGGCGCGCCGTCTCAATGCCTCGGATCAGCACGTGCTGATGACCGGCGAGAGCATCTCGGTCAACGAGGTGCTCTGGCTGCAATCCAGGCGCTATCACTTCCAGATTTCCAAAACCCCGCTGAAGGAACCCGGTTCGCGTTCCACGCAGGGCATTGTTTCGGTCTTTCGCGACATCACCCAGCTTGTGGAAACCGAGGAACGCAGCCGCCGCATGGTGCAGCAGACCATCGACGCTCTGGTGCGCGCCATTGAAGAAGCCGATCCCTTCCTGGGCGGGCATTCACGCATTATGGGCGGCATGGCTTCGCTTATGGCGCGGCAACTGCGCCTTGAACCCAACGACGTGGCCACCATTGAAGCCGCGGCCAACCTTTCGCAGATCGGCAAAATGTTCGTCCCGCGCGAAATTCTGCTGAAGCCCGGGGCCCTCACTCCCGAGGAAAAGCGCGAGATGGAACGCCATGTGGAATACGCGCGCAACGTGCTCAAGGACATCGAGTTCGATCTGCCCGTGGTGTCGGCCATTTACCAGATGAACGAGCGTCTGGACGGCAAGGGATACCCCAAGGGACTGTCCGGGGACGAAATCAGCATGCACGCGCGGGTGCTGGCCGTTGCCAACGCTTTTGCCGCCATGGCCAAACCGCGTTCGTACCGTCCGGCCCTGCCGGTGAACGAAGTGCTGGCCATTTTGGAAAAGCAGAAGGACAGCTACGATCCGGAAGTGGTGGCCTGTCTGCGGCAGGTTATCAACACCCCCGCCGGGGAAAAGATTGTGGCCCACGCCGCCGCTTCCAAGGCCTTATAACCGGCTAAATCCGCCCGCGACCGGCCGCCCGCGAAAAACGTGTTTTTTCGCGGGCGGCGCGCGTTTCAGCAACGGCTTTGCGCCATCTTCACCGGCAACGGCCCAAGTGTCCGCCCGCGCCGCATTAACACTTTCCAATTTTCGGCAAGCCGTGTTATGGTTACCCGCGAGGCTTGCTTGCAGATCATATTCACCCGTTAACGGAGGAACATATCATGGAACGTACAAACGTCATCACCTTCAAGGGCGCTCCCCTTACCCTGCTGGGGGCCCCCGTGGAAAAAGGGCGGAAAGCCCCGGACTTCACCCTGCTGGCCAACAATCTCACCCCGCGCACCCTGGCGGACTACAAGGGAAAAACCCTGATCATCTCCGTGGTGCCTTCCCTTGACACCGGCGTATGCGACCTGCAAACCCGCCGGTTCAATTCCGAGGCCTCCGGCCTTGGCGACAACGTACGCATTCTTACGGTCTCCTGCGACCTGCCCTTTGCCCAGGCGCGTTGGTGCGGCGCGGCCGGCGTGGACAAACTGGAAACCCTTTCCGATCACAGGGAGCTGTCCTTCGGCATAGCCTATGGCGTGGCCATCAAGGAACTGCGTCTGTTAAGCCGCTCCATCTTCGTCGTGGACAAAACCGGCACCGTCACCTACACGGAAATCGTGCCCGAAGTGACCCACGAGGTGAACTTCGACGCGGCTCTTGCCGCCGCCCGCGCCGCCGTATAGGCAAGCGAGCCGGAAACCACGTTTTCCGGCGAAGCGATCCTCATAAATCGGCCAATGGACGATTTATGAAATGAGTACTTGTCAGATTGCATTGCCGCGCCGGGGGTGGGACTCTTTTGTCCCGTCCCCGGCGTAACTTTATTTTTCGCGCCGGAAGCGGAGCTTCGCCCGCCCGCAGAGCGCGGCGAAGCGTCATTGCGGGCCCGGGGCCCGGGCAGCCGCGCGCCGGCCGCCGGACGCAAAGGCGGCCAGGAGCGTTCCGGCAAGGCCGGCCTATGCGGTTCTCTTTTATCTTGACAGTTCGCTCATAATGGGGGAGAGAGTGGGAAAACGTGGTAAAAGGTGGGATACCCCCAGAAGCATTGAGCCGCAACAATATTGTCAGGGATTTCAGGCGTAAGGATGAGTTTTCGCGGACGCGCACAGCGCAGCCCCGACCCGAAAGGTCGGCTCATGCTGCCCCCGGAATTTCGGCGGGTTCTTTTGTCGCGCGACTCCGAAGACAAGGTGGTGCTTACCACCTATGACGGTTGCATTGTGGGGTACACCCTGCCGGAATGGGAGGAGTTCGAGGAAAAACTGGGCCGTATCAAAAACCCCAGCCGCGCCGTACGCGACTTTCGCCGTCTGGTGCTTGGCGGGGCGGAAAGCGTGGCCCTGGACGCCCAGGGCCGGGTGCGCCTTTCGCGCGAGCTTACGCAGTACGCGGGCATTGAGCGCGAGGCCGTAATCATGGGGCTTGGCCCGCGCTTTGAAATCTGGTCGCCCGAACGTCTTGAACCTGTGCTGCACCAGAACTTCGATGACGTGGCCCGCGACATGGGCGAAAGCGGCATAGACTTCGGGTTTTAGGGAATGTTGCCATAGAAAAAGATACATGCTGAAAAAATGCCGCGCGTTGCCGCGCAAAAAGCGGCAACGCCCGCGGGATTGACCTGGCGGGTCAGGCTCTGCGCCATACCCGCCGTTGAGCGGCAATCCCAAGCGCAAGATGGTATGCGTTATGACGGACGAAAAAGACCAGTTAAGCCAGGCCGCCCTGAAGCACATCCCCGTACTGTACGAGGATGTGCTCTCTCTGCTGCCGCCCAAGGACGGCGCCCGCTATCTCGACGGCACCCTGGGTCTTGGCGGCCACGCGGAAGGGTTGCTGCGCCGGGCCGCACAGGCGGGCGCGCACGGCGTGGAACTGCTGGGCCTTGACCGGGACCGCGAGGCCCTTGCGCTGGCCCGTCAGCGTCTGGCTCCCTTCGGGGAGGCCGTGCATACGGCCCATCTGGAATTTTCGCGCTTTGCCGAGGCCCTGGACGAGCTTGGATGGGACGCGGTGGACGCCGCCCTGGTGGACATCGGCGTGTCCTCCATGCAGTTGGACGAGGCGGAACGCGGCTTCAGCTTTTCCGCCGACGGCCCCCTGGACATGCGCATGGACCAGGGGCGGGGACAACCGGCCTCGGTTCTGGTGAACCGCGCACCGGTGGAACGCCTTAAGGACATCATAGCGGAATACGGCGAGGACCCCATGGCCGGGCGCATCGCCAGGGCCATAGACGACGCGCGCGCCATCCGGCCCATAGCTTCCACCGCCGAACTCGCCGCCATCGTGGAACGCGCCTACCCGGCCAAGTGGCGCGCCACTTCGCGCAATCATCCGGCCACACGCGCCTTTCAGGCCCTGCGCATGGCCGTGAACAACGAACTGGGCGAACTGGAGGCCTTTTTGCGCGGCATCGTCTCCCGCCTGCGTCCCGCCGGAAGAGTGGCGGTGATCAGCTTCCACTCCCTTGAGGACCGCATGGTCAAGCATTTTTTCCGCGACGAGGCGCAAGGCTGCCGCTGTCCACGGCATATACCGTCCTGCGTGTGCGGGCGCGTGCCCACACTGCGCGTGCTGACGAAAAAACCCCTGGAAGCGGGCGGGGCCGAAGTGGCGGCCAACCCCCGCGCGGCCAGCGCCAAACTGCGCGCGGCGGAGCGGGTGTGATATGGTGATGCAGCGTCTGGGACTCGCGGGAGAAGAAGAGGAACAGGGCCAGGGCGTCGTGCTGGCCCTTATAGTCTCCGTGCTGCTTCTGGCCGCCCTGGGACTGACCCTGGTCTGGCTGAACATCGAGCGCACCAAACTTGCCTATAACCTGCAATCCATGCAGCGCAGCATGGAAACCCGCCTGGAACTGAACGCCAAGCTGGGGGTGGAGCGCGACCAGTTGCTTTCTCCCCGGGAACTGGGCAAAAAGGCCGCCGACCTCGGACTGCGCGCCGCGCTGCCGGGACAGATACGGCGCATGCCTCCCCTGAAGGAAGAGCAGGCGTCCGCCAACGCCACGGCGAGGCAATGACGTGAACGTGAAAAAGACCATACTGCCCAAACGCGCCCCCGCCCGGAACGCCCGCCTGCGGCGTCCGGCCAGGGAAGAGGCGCCCGCGCGGCCGAAAATGTTCGGTTCCGTGGACTGGGGCCGTATGCGCCTTTGGGGCGTGGGCGTGGTCTTTACCCTGCTGTGGATGGGGTTGTGGGCGCGGGCCTTTCAACTGCAAATCATCCAGGGGCCGGATCTGGCCGTCATGGCCAAACGCCAGCAGATGGCCACCGAGCTTATTCAGGGAGTGCGCGGCAGCATCCTGGACCGCAACAGCAACGTCATGGCCCGCAGTGTGGACTGCCGCTCGGCCTGGGTCAACCCCCACGCCGTTTCCGACAAGCAGGCGACCGCCGCGGCCCTGGCGCGCATTCTGGACATGCCGGCGGGCAAGATACTGTCCATTTTGCAGGAAAACCGGCGCTTTGTCTGGCTTAAGCGCAAGCTGGACTACGAAACCGCCGAGACCGTGCGTAAGGCGGCCCTGCCGGGCGTGCATCTGGAAACGGAATTCGAGCGGGTCTATCCCTACAGGCATCTGGCCGGGCAATTGCTGGGCTTTGTGAATATCGACGACCAGGGTCTGGAGGGGCTGGAAAAGGCCTTTGACGGCGTCCTGGGCGGGAAAAAGGTGCGCCAGGCCGTGGAGCGCGACGCCTCCGGCAGGCGCATGATGCTGCCCGACACGGAAGATCCGGGCGACCTGCGCGGCCGCAACGTGCGCCTGACCATCGACACCCAGGTGCAGTTCTTTGCCGAGGAAGCTCTGGCCGAAAACGTGGAAAAGTTCGGCGCCAACTGGGGCGGCTGCATTGTGGTGGATGTTCCTTCGGGCGAGGTGCTGGCCTGGGCTCAGTATCCCTTTTTCAATCCCAACAACGCCGGCAAGTACAGCGGGGCTGTAAAGCGCAACCGCCTCGCCATGGATTCCCTGGAACAGGGGTCCACCATCAAGTCTTTTCTTATAGCCGCCGCGCTGGAAGAAAAAGTGGTGACGCCCTCCACGGTGATCAACTGCGAAAAAGGGCAGTGGAAGCTTAAATCCGCCACCATCCATGACACCCACCCCTACGCCAACCTGACCGTGGATCAGATACTGCACGTTTCCAGCAACATCGGGGCGGCCAAAATCGGCATGAAGCTGGGGGTGAACAAGTACCGCGAATACCTGATGCGCCTGGGCTTCGGCGAACGCACCGGCCTGCCCCTTGCCGGCGAGGCCCCCGGTATTTTCCGCTCGACCAGGCAATGGGCCGAGATCGACCTTGCGGCGGCCTCGTTCGGGCAAAGTTTTTCCGCCACCCTGGTCCAGATGGCCCAGGCCTATCTGTGCCTTGCCAGCGACGGCGCGAAAAAGCCCCTTAAACTGGTGCTGGACGACGGGGTCAACGACTATACGGACGGCCTCAGCCCGGAAAGCGTCGCCGCGCAAAACGCGGGCGGGCAGGAAGAAGACCGGGACCAGACCGCGGTTTCACGCGCGGCGGCGGTCGCCGCCCCCGCGCCGGAAAGGATCTTTTCGCCGCAGACCATGGTCCAGGTACGCGGCATGCTGCGCGAGGTGGTGGAAGAAGAGGGCGGTACCGGCTCCCAGGCCCGCATTCCCGGCATGGTGGTCGGCGGCAAGACAGGCACCGCCCAGAAGGCGGATAAAAGCGGCAGGTACGGCTCCGGGCGGGTGGGCTCTTTTGTGGGTATGGTGCCCATCGAAAATCCCCGCTATCTCATCTGCGTGCTGCTGGACGAACCCACAAAAAACCAGTACGGCGGCGTTGTCGCCGCGCCTGTGTTCCGTCACGTGGCCTTGCAGACCATGGCGTACCACGGGCTTTTGCCCGACACCGACGACCCCCTGGTGCGCGCCGTGGCGGAAAAGGAAGCCGCCCGCAAGGCCCGGTCCGGCGGAAAGCCCGGCCGCTCTCCCCAGGTATTCACCATGGCCTCCGGCCGCGTGAACCCGCAGGCGGGGCAGGCCGCCGCCGCGGGCGGGACGGCCGCTTCCGCTCAGGCCGCTTCCGCAAAAGCCGCGGGGGACAAGACCCGCGCCGCCCTGGAAGAGTTTTCCGGCGGGCGGCCCGCGCCTGCCGCCAGGGCCGCTTCCGGCCCCGGCCCGGCCGGTACGGGCGCGCAGGGTCCGGGCGCATCGGGTCCGGATTCGTCCTCCCGGGCCGGGCGGGAAGCCGTCGCCGCTTTTGTGCCCGCCGTGGTGGGCATGGGCGTGCGCGGGGCGGTGGAGGCCTTTGCCGTTCACGGAGTCATGCCGGCAATCAAGGGCAAGGGCGGTTTTGTGGTGAAACAGTCGCCGGAAGCGGGCGTCCCCTGGCCCGCCGGCAAAAAAGAATGCATTCTCTGGCTGGAGGAGCGTGCCTCATGATTACCCGTATTCCCTTTGCCGAACTGTGCGCGGAAGTGCGCGCCCGGCATCTGCCTGTTACCGATCATTCGGCCAGGGTGGAGGAGGGCGGCGTCTTTGCCGTCATGCCCGCGCCTGTGCCGCGCGGCAGAGAATACGGCGTGCCCGGCAGCGAGGCCTATCTTGCGGGGGTCATCCAGGCCCGCCCGCGCGCGGTGGTCTGCGAGGCCCGGCATTTGTCCCTGCTGGAAAGCCTTGTGCCCGCCGGCGATTCCCTGGCCGTGGCCCTGGTGGACAGCCAGCGCGCCGCCCTGGGCCAACTGGCCGCCGCCGCCCACGGCACCGATCTGGCCTGCCCCGAGGTTATCGGCATCACCGGCACCAACGGCAAGACCACCACCACCTACCTGCTGGAAGCTTTGTTCGCCGCCCTGGGCAAAAAAACGGGCGTTATCGGCACGGTCAGCTACCGCTGGCCGGGTTTTTCGCAAAACGCCCCCCTGACCACGCCCGGCTGCCTGGCCCTGCACGGGCTGCTGGCCGACATGCGCGGGGCCGGGGTGGATGTGGCGCTGATGGAAGTTTCGTCCCACGCCCTGGACCAGCAGCGCGTGGCGGGCATAGGCTTTTCCGGCGCGCTTCTGACCAACGTCACCCAGGATCATCTGGACTTTCACGGCGGCATGGAAGAGTACTTCGAGGCCAAGGCCCGCCTGTTCCGCCCGCAGGCGGCCGGAGGCGTTCCCCTGGACGGCAAGGCCTGCGCCTGCAACGCCGACGACGCTTACGGCCGGCGCATTCTCGCGGAGCGGCCGGGGCGGATCGGTTTTGGCCTGCATGCGTCCCCGGCGCCGGGCAGCCGGCATCTCAAGGGAACCATAACCTCCCTTACCCCGGCGGGCATCGGCCTGGTCATGGAATTTGAAGGCAGGCGCTGGGAGCTTTCATCCCCCCTGGTGGGCGGGTTCAACGCCATGAACCTGCTGGGGGCGCAGGCCCTGGCTCTGGCTCTTGGCCATGCGCCGGAAGAATTCGCTTCTCTGGCGGGTTTTTCCGGGGTGCCGGGCAGGCTGGAACGCATCGGCAATCCGGCCGGGGCCGGGGTGTTTGTGGACTACGCCCACACCCCAGACGCCCTGATCAACGCCCTTTCGGCCCTGCGCGACGCCGGGTTCAGGCGCATCGTCGCGGTGTTCGGCTGCGGGGGCAACCGGGATCGCACCAAACGTCCCCTGATGGGCGAGGCCGTGGCCCGCCTTGCCGACGTGGCGGTGCTTACTTCGGACAATCCCCGGCATGAAAAGCCGGAGGACATCATCGCCGACGTGCTGCCCGGGCTGGCTTCCTGCCGCGAAGTGGTGGTGGAGCCCAACAGGCGGGCCGCCCTGGCCGCCGGCCTGGCCCTTGTCTCCGGCCCGGAGGACGCCCTGCTGGTGGCGGGCAAGGGGCACGAGACCTACCAGCAGATAGGGGATGTGAAGATTCCCTTCAGCGATCAGGATACCTTGCGGGAGCTTCTTGCATGAGAATGACCCTTGCGGAAATAGCCCTGGGTTTGGGGTGCGGTCCTGATTCCGTGGTGTGGACAGGCAATTTCGGCGGGGCCGGATCCGCGCCGTCCCCGCGTGCCTCCGCGGCCGTTTCCCTGAAGGCTCTTTCGCGCAGCCGGAGCGCGGCGCAGGGCGACCCGCGGGAACAGGGCGCGTTCCGGGGCGAGGCGGCCTGGCTTGGCGCGCCCTGGGCCGGCGATATACCTTCCGGGTGCCGCACCGACAGCCGCGAGGTGCGCCCCGGCGATCTCTTTTTCTGCCTGAAGGGCGAACGCGTCGACGGGCACGATTACGCCCTGGACGCGGCAAAGGCGGGAGCTTCGGCCATTGTCGCCGAGCGCAATCCTTTCTGGGGCGTTCTGGAAGATTCCGGCGGGACGGTTCCGCCCCCGGTCTTTCTGGTGGAGGATTCCGTCAAGTCGCTGGGAAGGCTGGCGGTGTGCCACCGCGACACTTCCCTGGCCAGGGTGGTGGGGGTGACCGGCACCTCGGGCAAGACCACGGTCAAGGAAGTGCTGGCCCAGGTGCTGGCCATGCGCGGGCAGACGGCCAGGACCATCATGAACCATAACAATCAGATAGGCCTGCCCCGCAGCATGCTTAACGCTTCGGCCGACGCCAGTTTCTGGGTGATGGAAATGGGCATCAGCGAAGCGGGCGACATGGATGAACTGGGCGCCATCCTGCGTCCGGACGTCGCCCTTATTCTCAACGTGGGCGAAGGCCATTTGCAGGGCCTGGGCGACAAGGGCGTGGCCCATTACAAGGCCAGGCTGCTGGATCACATCATGCCCGGCGGCTGCGCCGTGGTCAGCGCCGACTACCCGGAGCTTTCCCGCGAGGTGGACGCGCGAAAGGACATGCTTGAGGCGCGCGGCATAGAGATCATCCGTTTTTCCGCCTCCGCCAGGGGCTGTTACTACCGGGCCGAGTATACCGGCAAAGATTCCTCATCCTCGGGACTGTACCGGGCCTACCTGGGACCGCGGTTCCTGGAGGTGCGCACGCCGTTTCTCGGAGGCTTCGGCGAGGAAAACGTGGCCGCCATCGTGGCTGTCGCCGACAAACTGGGGCTGGTCAACGCGGAAATTGAACGCGGCTTTTCGCGGGCGGTGCTGCCGGATCAGCGCTTCGCCTGCCACACCTACGGCCGCTTCACCGTGGTTGATGACAGCTACAACGCCAATCCCCTTTCCGCCATGCGCATGCTTTCCGCCGCGCGGGCGCTGGCCGGCGAGGCGGGCATACCCCTTATCCTGGTGATGGGCGAAATGCTCGAGCTTGGCGCGCAGGCCGAAAAGGCCCACCGGGAACTGGGCGGGCACATGGCCGGGGCCTTGCCGGAACTGGTCTTCTGGAAGGGCGGGCACGCCCGGGCCGTGCGCGAGGGGCTTCTCGCCGGCGGCTATGCGGGAAGATTCTACCCCGTAAGCAGCGGGCAGGATTTTTCCATACTGCTGGAAGAAAGCGGACTTACAGAAGGGGTTGTTTTGTTCAAGGGCTCGCGGGGCAACCATCTGGAACGCCTTGTGGATACATTTCGCGAATGCGTGCTGCCGCCGGGGGACCGTAATGCTGTATAACCTGCTGTATCCGCTGAGTTCGGAATTCACCGTACTCAACGTTTTCCGCTACATCACCTTCCGGTCGGTGTGGGCGCTTTTGACGGCGCTGCTCATTTCCATTCTGGTTGGGCCGTGGTTCATCCGCCTGCTCAAGCGCATCAAGTTCGGGCAGTATATCCAGGAAGACGTGAAAGCCCACCTGGAAAAGGCCGGAACCCCCACCATGGGCGGGTTGCTCATCGCTTTTTCCCTCACCGTCAGCGTGCTGTTGTGGGGCGACCTGAGAAACGTCTATGTATGGCTTACCATGTTCGTATTTCTGGGATTCGGCGCGGTGGGCTTTGTTGACGACTACCTGAAGATTTTGCGCAAGAACAACAAGGGCCTTTCCGCCTCCGCCAAGTTCTGGGGCCAGACCCTTGTGGGGGCTCTGGCCGTGGGCGCTTTGTTCACCCTGCCCGAAGTACCGGCAAAACTGCTGGTGCCCATGATCAAACATGTCACCCTTCCGGCCGCCGGGGGCGTTTCAGGCGAATTGACCGTCCCGGTGCTGCGTTTCGTGCCCATGGATTTCGGCGTCAACCTGCCCGGATTTTCCACAAAACTGGTGGTGCCGTTCTTCAAAAACTTCACTCCGGATTTCGGCTGGTGGTATCTGCCCTTCGCCGTGCTGGTAATGGTGGGCACCTCCAACGGGGTCAACCTTACCGACGGGCTTGACGGCCTGGCCATCGGCCCCACCATTGTGGCGGGCATCTGCTTTACCGTGTTCATCTACGTGGCGGGCAACGCCAACATGGCCAACTATCTGCAGGTGGCCCACGTGCGCGGCGTGGGCGAGGTCACCGTGTTCTGCGGCGCCCTGGTGGGCGCGGGCCTGGGCTTTTTGTGGTACAACGCCTACCCGGCCCAGCTATTCATGGGCGACGTGGGCTCTTTGTCCCTGGGCGGGGTGCTTGGTTTTCTTTCCGTGCTTTGCAAGCAGGAACTGATACTTTTGGTGGTGGGCGGCCTGTTCGTGATCGAGACCCTTTCGGTCATCCTTCAGGTGGGCTACTTCAAGTTTACCGGCGGCAAGCGCATCTTTCGCATGGCGCCCCTGCACCACCACTTTGAACTTAAAGGAACCCCGGAATCGAAAATCATCATCCGGTTCTGGATAACCTCCGTCATCCTCGGCCTTGCGGCACTGTCCGTGCTTAAGCTGAGATGATGGGCAGCGCCTGAGTTTGCCGTGATACTTCGTCAGGCTCGTTTTTCTTCCGGGTCATGGACCAAAGAGTCCACTCCCCTTCAGAAAAAGCATCGCCTTCCTCGTCTGACGGCAAACTGAGGCACTGCCAAGGCGATGGTCAAGGCGGCGGTGAAACGGCTTTAGCAACGGGGCTGCGCCTCATTTCCGAAAAGCGGCAAAGCTGTTTTTTCGGAGGCTGCGGGTGCAGGGGGTCACACCCCCTGCCGGGGAAGTTTGAGGGGGCAGCGCCCCTCAAGGGAATAAAAATATGTATCATCAAATAAAATCCGGAGATCTGGCCGTTGTGGTCGGGGCGGGCGCTTCGGGCGAGGCGGCGGCGGAGCTGCTGGCGCGCCTGGGCGCGCGGGTGCGCATGCTGGACCGCGAAAGCGGGAACGTATCGAAGTCTTTCCGCGCCCTGGCGGCGGAAAAGGGCATGGAGATCCTTTGCGGCGCGCACACGCCGGATCAGTTCGCCGGGGCCGCCCTGGTGGTGACCAGCCCCGGCGTGCCGGTGCATGTGCTGGCCCCCTTGCTGGCGCGGGCGGGCGACCCGCCGCTGATCGGCGAGATGGAGCTGGCCCTTTCGCAGGCCAAAGAACCCATTCTGGCGGTTACCGGCACCAGCGGCAAAACCACCACCGTCAGTCTGGCGGCGGCCATGCTGGAGGCGGCGGGCAAAAAGGTCTTTTTGGGCGGCAACATCGGCACGCCCCTGTCGCGCCACGTGCTGGAGAGCGACCCCGCCGACGTGCTGGTTCTGGAGGTCAGCAGTTTTCAGCTCCAGGGCAGCCAAAGCCTGCGCCCGCGCGTGGCCGTGCTGCTGAACCTGACGGAAAACCACCTGGACCACCATAAGGACATGGCGGAGTATACGGAGGCCAAGTTCCGCATTTTCGCCCTGCAAACGGAATCGGACGCCGCGGTGCTGCCGCCGGAACTGCGGCCGGAATACGAAAAGCGCGGCTTGCGGGCCCGTGCGGAATACTTCGCGGCCACGGACAGATTTTTGGACACGAAGCTTCTGGGGCGGCACAACGCCGCCAACGCGGAGGCCGCCTTTCTGGCCTGCCGGGAGTTCGGCGTCAGCCTTGCGGACGCGGCGCGGGCCGTGGCCGCCTTTACGCCCCTGCGGCACCGGCTGGAGCCGGCCGGAAGGCGCAACGGCGTGCTGTACGTCAACGACTCCAAAAGCACCACGGTGGAGGCCCTGCGCGCGGCCCTGGAAAGCTTTGGCGGAACCGGCGCGGGCAAAATCCTGCTTGTGGCCGGGGGCAAGTTCAAGGGCGGCGATCTGGAATCCCTGATTCCCCTGCTGCGCGAAAGGGTGCGGGCCGTGGCCCTGGCCGGGGCCAGCCGCGAGGTATTTGAAAAGGCCTGGAACGGCGCCGTGCCCCTGACCTGGGACGCGACCCTGGAAGGCGCGGTAAAGCGCCTTGCGGGTCGGGCTCTGCCCGGCGACACCGTGTTGCTTTCTCCGGCGACGTCCAGCTATGACCTGTACGCCAACTACAAGGAACGCGGCGACGATTTTTGCCGCATCGTCAAGGAACTTTAGGAAACGCGCATGAACGCCCAAGGCAGAAACATACGCCTGGGACAGCCCGATTGGTGGCTGCTGGCCATTGCCGCCGTGCTGGTGGGCATCGGCCTGATGATGGTGTTTTCCGCCAGCGGCATCTTTGCGGAACGCGTGCAGGCGGACACCTACTACTTTTTCAAGCGGCAGCTTCTGTTCGCGGCGGTGGGAGGCGTGGCCATGGCCATAACCGCCGCCATGCCGCGCGGCGTGCTGAACAGCCTGCAGTATCCGGCCCTTTTGCTGGCCTTTGTCCTGCTGGCCGCCACCCTGACGCCGCTTGGCGTCAGCGCCAACGGGGCGCGGCGCTGGATAGGCCTGGGGCCTTTGCGCCTGCAGCCCATGGAGTTCGCCAAGATCGCCCTGGTGCTGTATCTGGCGTATTTTATGAGCACCAAGCAGGCCATTATCAAGACATTCAGCAAGGGGGTCATTCCGCCCTTTCTGATGACCGGGGCGCTGTGCCTGCTGCTGCTGAAGCAGCCGGACTTCGGCGGCGCGGCCCTGATGGTGCTGATCCTTTTTTTCATGTGCCTGGTGGGCGGCACGCGGCCCATCTACCTGATCGTCTCGGGTCTGCTGGCCGCCGGCGGGGGCTACCTGCTGATCACGCGCGAGGCTTACCGCCTGCGCCGTCTGCTGGCCTTTCTGGATCCCTTTGCCTCGGCCAGCGCCGAAGGATACCACCTGGTGCAGTCATTCTACGCCATCGGGTCCGGGGGCATCACCGGCCTGGGGCTGGGGGCCAGCAGGCAAAAGCTGTTTTACCTGCCCGAGGCGCACAACGACTTCATCATGGCGGTCATGGGCGAAGAAACGGGCTTTATCGGTTTTTCCCTGATTTTTCTGCTGATGGGCGCGCTGTTTTGGCGGGGCATGCTGATCGCCCTGCGCCAGGAAGATCTGCGCGACCGGTTTACGGCCTTTGGGGTAGTGCTGGTGCTGGCTTTGTCCGTGGTCCTGAATATGGCCGTGGTCATGGGCGTTGTGCCGCCCAAGGGGGTGCCCATGCCCTTTATCAGCTACGGGGGCAGCAGTCTTTTGGCATCGCTTGTCTGCGTGGGCCTGCTTTTGAACCTTTCACGCACGGGAAAGGCCTGACATGCAACGCGTCATCCTGACCACCGGCGGCACCGGGGGCCATATTTTTCCCGCTCTTGCGGCGGCGGAGGAAATCCGCTCCCGCTGGCCTTCGGCCATGATTCTGTTCATGGGCGGGGAGTATGGTCCGGAGGCCGACATCGTGGCCAAGGCGGGCCTGGACTTCGTGGGGCTGCCCGTGCGCGGCGTCGTCGGCCGGGGGGTGCGCGGGGTTTTCGCGGCCTTTGGCATGCTGCGCGGCATTGCCAGGGCCTATCGCATCATCCGCAAGATCAGGCCGCAGATCGTCGTGGGCTTTGGCGGGTACGCGGCCTTTGCCGGGGTCGCCGCCGCGCGCCTTGCCGGGGTGCCCTGCGCCCTGCACGAACAGAACAGCCTGCCGGGCGTCACCAACAAACTGCTGGGCAGGATGGCGCAACGGGTTTTTCTGTCCATGCCCGACGAAGGGCGCGCTTTCGCTCCGGAAAAATGCCGCCTTGTGGGCAACCCGGTACGGGCGGGCATTGTGGAACTGCACGAGCGGCAAGCGGCCGCCTTTGGCGGGGCCGCATCCCCCGTCCCCGGCGGCGCCCCCGCAAGCGTAAGCTATTACGGCGGGGTGGACGCGCCCAGCCCCTTTGGCGTGCGCAGGTCCGGCGAAACCGCGGCGGAACCCGGGCGGGATGTTTCGGCGGAAGGTTCAGGCGCGGAAGGCGCCGCCCCGGATAAAAACTGCACGCCCGGCGCTTCGGCCGCCGCATTTGGGGAACATTCCGCGCCCGGCGCTTCGGCCGCCGCTTGCGGGGGAAACGCCGCCGAAGCCGTCCCCGGCGATATTGACGCTTCGCGCGTCAGGGCGCGCGCGCCGCGCCTTCTGGTCATGGGCGGCAGCCAGGGCGCCAGGGCCATCAACCGGGGCGTGCTGAACGCCTGCGGCGCGCTTTTGGAAGCGGGCGTCGACATCTGGCATCAGACCGGGCAGGCCGACTATGAATTTATGCGCGCCGAGTACAGAAAGTCCGGCGCGGAGCACGTGCGGGTGGAGGCCTTCATCACCGACATGCCGCGCGCTTACGCCTGGGCTGATCTGGTCCTGTGCCGGGCAGGGGCGACATCGCTGGCGGAACTGACCGCGGCGGGCCTTGCGGCCGTGCTTGTGCCCTTTCCCTTTGCCGCCCGCGACCACCAGCGGCACAACGCTCGCTTTCTCGAACTGGCGGGCGGGGCGGTGGTCCTTGAGCAGGACCGCTTCACCCCTCCGGAAGGCGATCCCGCCGTGCTGGCCGAAATTCTGCACTCCCTGCTGACCGGCAAAGACCGGTTGGAGGCCATGGCCCGGAACAGCTTTGCGCAGGCAAAACCCTACGCCGCGCACCAACTGGTCAACGGCCTTGAAGATATCCTGCGCACGAGCGGGTTGTGAGTGCGGATTGATTATGAGTTTGCTGGGGGGCAACGCCCCAATCAAGAAAGAGAGAACATGATATGCACAGCAGGGTAAAGACGATCCACATGGTGGGCATAGGCGGCGCGGGCATGAGCGGCATAGCGGAGGTTTTGCTGAACCTTGGCTATGCGGTGCACGGATCGGACACCGGCGACGGTCCGGTGGTGGCGCGTTTGCGCGAACTGGGCGCGGTGGTGACCATCGGGCACGCTTCGGCCAACCTTAAGGACGCGCAGGTGCTGGTAAAGTCGACGGCGGTGCGCTCCGACAACCCCGAGGTGCAGGCGGCGCAGGAACGGGGCGTTCCGATTATCCCCAGGGCGGAAATGCTGGCGGAGCTGATGCGTCTGCGCACGGGCATCGCCATTGCCGGAACGCACGGAAAAACCACCACCACGTCTTTTACCGCGGCCATATTTGAAGAAGCGGGCCTGGACCCCACGGTGATTATCGGCGGCAGGCTGAACGCCTATGGGGCCAACGCCCGGCTGGGCACGGGCAACTTTTTGCTGGCCGAGGCCGACGAATCCGACGGGTCGTTCC
Source organism: Desulfovibrio sp. (assembly GCA_031549405.1). GTDB lineage: Bacteria > Desulfobacterota > Desulfovibrionia > Desulfovibrionales > Desulfovibrionaceae > Frigididesulfovibrio. The sequence continues at coordinate 19,193 of JAVBPV010000032.1, read as the reverse complement.
TGTGTCTGTTCCCGATCATGAACGTGGTGACCAACGTGGATCTGGACCACCTGGATTTTTACGGCGGGCAGGCGGACATTGACGAGGCCTTTGTGCAGTTTATGAACAAGGTGCCCTTTTACGGAATCAACGTGGTCTGCGGTGACGACCCCGGCGTGCGCCGGCTGCTGCCGCGCGTGAACCGTCCGCTGATGACTTACGGCTTCGGGGCTTCCAACGATTTGACGGCGGAAGTGCTTACCTGCGCGGAAATCAGCGAGTTCGTGCTGCGCCTTAAAGGGTGCCGGCTGGGCGAGGTGCGCCTGGCCCAGCCGGGCCGCCATAATATTTTGAATGCGTTGGGGGCTATTGGAGTGGCCATGCAGGCGGACATCCCGGTGGATGCCTGCATCCGGGGCCTGGGCAAGTTCCGGGGCGTGGGACGGCGTTTCGAGCGTAAGGGCGAACGCGGCGGCGTGCTGGTGGTGGACGATTACGGGCACCACCCGGCTGAGATAGCCGCCACCCTGGCCACGGCCCGCCAGTGCCACCCGGACCGGCGGCTGATCGTGGCCTTTCAGCCCCATCGGTTCACGCGGACCCAGGCTTTGTTCGGGGACTTCTGCCGGGTGTTCGAGAACGCGGACAAGCTGCTGCTGACGGAAATCTACCCGGCCTCGGAATCGCCCATACCCGGAGTTTCCGGCGAAAGCCTGGCACAGGGCATCCGGCAGGTATCCAGCACGGACGTGACCTACTGCCGCGACTTTGCCGACCTGCAAAGCCGCCTGCCGGGCATTCTGCAACCCGGCGACCTGTTCCTGACCATGGGCGCGGGCAACATCCATACCGTGGGACAGCGCTGGCTGGAGGAAAAATGACGTCTTCGGCTTCCGGCTTCGCCATCCTTGACGGCCCTTGGCTGGCCCGGCGCACCACCATGCGCCTGGGCGGCGAGGCCGTGGCCGAGGTGCGCGCCGGGGCCGGAGCCGACCTGGAAAAACTGCCGGGCCTGCTGAAAAGCCTGGGTGGCGAAGCGCGCGTTTTGGGGGCGGGCAGCAATATTATCGCCAGGGAAGGCCAATTGCCCCTGGTGTTGCTGACCCTGGACCCGGAGGCCGTGCCCCTGGAAACGCGACAGGACGGGGACCGTGTCCTGCTGCGCGCGGGCGGGGGAATGCCGCTGCAACGCCTGCTGGCCAGGGCGTCCCAACTGGGCCTGGCGGGCCTGGAGGGTCTGGCGGGCGTCCCCGGCAGCGTGGGCGGGGCCTTTGCCATGAACGCGGGATCCTTCGGGGTCTCCTTTGGCAGTCTGGTGCGGGGCGCGCGGGTGTTTTCGCCGCGACTGGGGTGCGTGGACGCGGCGGCCGGGGACTGCGAGTTCGCCTACCGATCCTGCAAGTTGAAGGGGCATGAAGACTGGTTTTGGGCCCATTCCGTCACTCTGGCCCTGACGCCGGACGGCAAGGCGGCGGTGCGGGCGCGCATGCGCGAAACCTTTGCGAAAAAGCTGGCCGCGCAGCCTTTGAAAGCCCACAGCGCCGGGTGCGTCTTTAAAAACCCCTCGCCGGAGCACCCGGCGGGCCGGCTGCTGGAACAGGCGGGAATGAAAGGCATGCGCCTGGGCGGCATGGTGTTTTCGCCCAGACACGCGAACTTTTTGGTGAACGAAGGCGCGGGAACCTATGCCCAGGCCGTGGAGCTTATAGAACTGGCCAGGGAAAGGGTACTGAAAGCCTTTGGATTCGCTTTGGATCTGGAAGTGCGCCTATGGCCCTGAGAGTAAGAGCCGCATCCGCGGGGAGGCAGGTAAGCCTGAAGCGTCCCGGCAGCAGGGGGGCTGACAACCGCAAAAGCCGGCAAGGCCCGGTGAAGCCCGCGCGTTCTTTTTCCGTCTCCGTGCCCTGGCGGGGAATAGGACAGTCATTATCGGGAATCGCTGTTCTTGCCTGTTGTGTAGTATTGCTTGCGGCGCTAAGCGTCGGACTGCTTTACGGATATAGAAATCTTACTACCGGCGAGTATTTCTCACTAAAAACTATTGAAATCCAGGGCAATTTAAGGTTATCATCTAGAGAAGTTCTAGAGATTGCCCATTTGAATGTCGATACTGGACTGAACAGCCTGGCTCTTTCTATCGATGACATTGAGGCCGCCCTTGCGGCAAACCCTTGGGTGAAGGAAGTTTCCGTCAAACGAGTGTTGCCCGGAAATCTTGTGGTGGGCATACGGGAAAAAGAGCCGGCTTTCTGGATGCTCAACAAAGGCACATTGTATTACGCGGACGAATTCGGCAGGCTTATCGCCCCGGTGTCGCCGGGCAGCTTCGCCTCGCTTCCCACTCTTGAGGTGGAGCCCGGGGCGGAAGACTCCGCCTTCGGTTTGCCGGACCTGATGAAAAGCCTGAGAGAGTCGGGACTTCCCCTGGATATGTCCCAGATCTCCTGGGTGCGTCTGACGGCGGCGCGCGGGATGGAAGTATATGTTGAAAACAGCAAGCTGAAGATCGCCATCGGCCTTGAAGAGTGGCTTCCCAACCTGCAGCGCCTGGCAAGAACCCTTGCCGACCTTAAACGCAGGGGAGAGCTGGGCGAAATACGCGAGATCCGCGCCCAGGGTTCCAACGTGTGGGTGGAGCGGGCGTCCGAAGTCCCCAGCGGCAACGTGTAAAGAATTTTTGATTGCGCTATGCACATGCTTATGCCGGAAGCCGGCCGCGAAAAAACGAACCGGCAGCCCGCCCCGCGAGGCGGTTTTTTGAGGAGCACGACGCGATGTCCAAATCTGACCTGATCATCGGCCTTGACATAGGCACCACGAAAATATGCGCCGTTGTGGGTGAAGCCACGGAAGACGGCGTGGACATCGTAGGCATAGGCACCAGCCCTTCCACCGGCCTGCGCAAGGGCGTGGTGGTGAATATCGAGGAAACCGTCAAGTCGGTGAAAAAGGCTCTGGAAGAAGCGGAGCTGATGGCCGGGTGCGAGATCCGTTCGGTCTACGCGGGCATAGCGGGCAGCCATATCAAGGGTTTCAACAGCCACGGGGTCATCGCCGTCAAGGGCGGCGAGGTCACGGAAAAGGATGTGGAACGCGCCCTGGAGGCCGCCAGCGCCGTGGCCATCCCCCTGGACCGCGAGGTCATTCACACCCTGCCTCAGGAATTCATCGTGGACGACCAGCGGGGCATCATTCATCCCCTGGGCATGGCCGGGGTGCGCCTTGAGGTCAAGGTGCACATTGTCACAGGCGCGGTGACCAGCGCGCAGAACATTGTGCGCTCGTGCCACCGCACGGGTCTTGACGTGTCGGACATCGTGCTGGAGGCGCTGGCCTCGGCCAAGGCCGTGCTGACGGAAGAAGAGCGCGAACTGGGCGTCGCCCTGGTGGATCTTGGCGGCGGCACCACCGACATCGCCATTTTCGCCAACGACACCATCAAGCATACCGGAGTGCTGGCTCTTGGCGGGCAGAACCTGACCAACGACATCGCCTTCGGCCTGCGCACTCCCATGGCCAGCGCCGAGCGCATCAAGGTGAAGCACGGCTGCGCCATGGTCAGCCTGGTGTCGCAGGACGAAATCATTGAAGTGCCCACGGTGGGCGGGCGCGAGGCGCGCCAGCTTTCCCGCCAGCTGCTTGCGGAAATCTGCCAGCCGCGGATGGAAGAAGTGCTGGATCTGGTGGATCAGGAGCTCACACGTTCGGGCTGCAAGCATCTGATCGGCGCGGGCGTGGTGCTGACGGGCGGGTCGGCCCTTATTGACGGCTGCCAGGAACTGGGCGAACAGATTTTCAATTTGCCCACGCGCATCGGCTACCCCCGCAACGTCGGCGGCCTGAAAGACGTGGTGAACAGCCCCAAATACGCCACCGCGGTGGGGCTTTTGTGCTACGGGGCGGAAAAGGAAGGCAGCGACCGCAAGTTCCGCATTCGCGACGGCAATGTTTTTGAGCGCGTGCTTTCACGCATGAAAAAATGGTTCGTGGATATCTCATAAGCGAAGGGTCTTCCGGCAGGAACGTCTGCTTCCGCTTACGATGCTATACAGGTCCGGCAACCGCGCGCAGAGCTTTCTGCGAAGGAAAGGCAAGGAGAAAAGGGCATGGGACTGGAATTTTTCGACTTCGACGCGACGACTGACGCCACTGCCAAAATCAAGGTCGTCGGCGTGGGCGGCGGCGGCGGCAACGCCGTCAACAACATGATATCCTCGGCTTTGCAGGGGGTGGCCTTTATCTCGGCCAACACCGATATCCAGGCGCTGGGCCGGTCCATGGCGGAGCACAAGATCCAACTGGGGGCCAAACTCACCAAAGGCCTGGGCGCCGGCGCCAACCCGCGCAAAGGGGCCGAGGCCGCCATGGAGAGCATAGAGCAGATCAAGGCGCTGCTTGCCGACGCCGATATGGTCTTTGTCACCGCCGGAATGGGCGGCGGCACCGGTACCGGCGCCGCGCCCATCATCGCCCAGATCGCCAAGGAAGTGGGAGCGCTTACCGTGGGCGTGGTGACCAAGCCTTTCTATTTCGAGGGCAAAAAGCGTCTGGAGTCCGCGGAAATGGGCATTGCGGAGTTCCGCCAGCACGTGGACAGCCTGATCACCATTCCCAATGACCGCCTGCTGCAACTTGCGCCGAAGAACGCCACCTTTGTGGAAATGCTGAAAAAGGCGGACGAGGTGCTGTACTACGCCGTCAAAGGCATTTCCGACCTGATTATGATCCCCGGTCTGATCAACCTGGACTTCGCCGACGTGTGCGCGGTCATGGGCGAATCCGGTCTGGCCATGATGGGCACGGGCATCGCCACCGGCGAAGGCCGCGCCCGCGAGGCCGCCATGAAGGCCATTACCAGCCCGTTGCTGGAAGGCGTCTCCATCGACGGCGCGCGCCATGTGCTGATGAACATGACCAGCAGTTCCGCCCTGACCATCGACGAAGTCAGCGAAGCCGCCGGCATCGTGCAGGAAGCCGCCCACGACGACGTGCACGTGTTCTACGGCACGGTCATCGACGACAGCGTCGGCGACGAACTGCGCATTACGGTCATCGCCACGGGCATCGACAGCAACAACGTGGTGCAGGCGCCGGGAACGGTCAAGCCCGCCACAGTGTCGCCCTTGCGCAAGACAGGCCCCCAGCCCGCCGCCCCCGCTCCGGTTCAGCCGCGCGGTCCCCAGGGGCTGGCCACGGTGGACGTGTCGCTGCAGCAGGCCGTCATGCGTCCTGGCCAGCAGCAGACCGCGCCCGGCAACTACAACGTGCCCGCGTACCTGCGCAAGCAGTCGCCCGCCCCGGCGCCCGTTTCCAGAAACGGCGCCCACGCCCCCGGCGAGGACGACTTCATCTTTGACGAGGATGATTTCGAAACGCCGTCGTTCATCCGCAAGCAGGCGAATTAGTTTTCAATTGAGATATATGGATTGAGGACTTTGCGAGGGAAGGAAGGCCGCGCAAAGTCAGACCGGCCGGAGCGCGCGCGTTCCGGCCGGTTTCTTTCGTACTGGCTATTCGCGACAGGTTTTCAGCATTTTTGTCAATCCTGGTTTGCGGGTCCAGGCGACCGCGCCCCCTGTCGGGGTTCCAAGGGGCAAAGCCCCTTGGCCGCCGGAGTAATACCCGCATGCAATATCAGGGAGCCGCCGTCTACGCCGCGCGGGCGTACAGGCGCTCCGGCACGGACCAAAGGGACACCTTCAGTCCGCGCAGGACGATGCGCGGCTTGTCCAGAGGGGTAAAGGCTTCCGCCCCCTTGTCCCGCAGGTACTGAAGCAGGGCCTGGTCCGGAGACGGAAACAGCTTGAGCACGGGCAGTCGGGCCAGCACCGGGTAGCCGTCGCCGCCCTGGGCCAGAAAGTCGCTGACCGCCAGTTCGTAGGTCCTGTTCATGTCCACAGGGGTTCCGTCGGTGCGCGTCAGCGAAACCACCTTCCGTCCCGCGGGATTTTCCGGAGCCACGGTCACGCGCAGCCCGCTGATTTGCGGAAATCCTCCGTTTTCCACCGGGGTGTCCCTGAAGCCGAACTCCAGTATCTCTTTTAGTTGCGCGCCGGTGACCTTTTTGGTGATGGTCGCGTCGCTGAAGGGCAGGGCGGCCACAACATCGCCCATGGTCACCGGCCCTTTGGCGATGGAGCGGCGGATTCCCCCGCCGTTGACGACGGCCATGTCGGCTCCGGAAACATACAGCAACGCGTCGGCGCACAGGCTGCCGAAGTTGGTCTCGCGCGAGCGTATGCGCGTTCTTTCGGCGTCCAGGTCCACGGGCGAATCCGCGATGCGTTCCGAAAGGATGGCTTCCTGCTCCGCCAGAACCGCGGCCAGCTTTTGCCCGATTTTGGCGTCGGGCGTGACACCGGCCAAATCCGTTTTTTGCAGCAGCGTGTTGCGTGTTTGCGGCTTTTCACCGGCCGCGCGGGGCGGCTTGATTTCCAGCTTGCCCAGGTTTTGCGCGTGGGCTCCGCTGCTGACCACAAGGACGCCGGTGACGGGTGATACGTACTCCACCACCGCGTGGCTGTGACCGTCCACAATAATGTCCAGCCCCGGCACCCGGTCGGCCAGATCCGTGCTTTTAAGGCCCGTCACGTCCAGGGTCCCCAGATGGACAAGGGCCACCACCAGGTCGCAGCCCCGGCCGCGCAGCATGGCCGTCATGGCCTTTGCCGTATCCACGGGATCGGCGAAGGTCAGGCCGTCCACGTGCCTGGGGTGGGTCTGCACCGCGGTTTCCGGCGTGGTCAGGCCGAACAGGCCTATTTTGAGGCCGTTCACCGTGGCGACGGCGGCGGGCTCCACAACGGGCGCGCCCTCCGGCGTAAGCACGTTGGCGGAGAGCAGATGCAGGGGATTGGGGCCGGCCTTTGCCTCCGCGCTGCGCAGCAGCAGGGTTTCCCGGCCAAAGTCGAACTCGTGGTTGCCCACTGCGGCGGCGAAGTACCCGGCCATCTTCATAACTTCAATGGCGGTTTTGCCCTGGGAAAGATTGACTATAGGGTTGCCTTGCAAATAGTCGCCCGCATCCACCAGCAGGGAGCCGGGGGTTGCGGCGTGCACCGCCGCGATGGTGTCCATGCCTATGGCCTTGTCGCCGGAGACGATGCGGCCGTGGACGTCCGTGGTATACAGCAGGGTGGCCTCGCGCGTTTTCTGCGCGCAGGCGGCAAAGAAGAGGGGGAGGCATAAAAGGCACAACAGAAGAATGCCGCGAAAAGTCTTCATCAGCCCGCTCCAGGTTATACCGTGATAAAACAGCATAAAAAATATCGGGCAGCCTACTGAAAATATCCGGACCTGGCAACGGCCGCCGGGGTATTTCGCCAATACGGACAATTTCGATCAGGCGGGAAGGCCGTCAACAGCAAAGGGGCGGGGCAAAAAAGCCCGGCCCCTTTGCCAGAGCGGAGTAACTTTGAGACGTTCGCTCCGGCGCTTAACGGCGAAACAAGTTTCGCCTGCGCCTGCGCGGCGGGCGGCGGTTCCCGCCGCCAGAGCAAATGAACATTTTCAATGGTAATTTGCTCTATTGCGATGCCTGATGCTGCATCGCGGAATTAAGGAGCTGTCTGACGGAAACGTTCGGCAAGGGCAAGCCCGGCCACGCGCGTTTTGGTGCCCGCTTCAAAGGCGCGGCAGCAGCCGGGCGAGACTTCGTCGATCAGGATGGGATCGCCTTTGTCGTCCAGGCCCCATTCTATTTTGATGTCCCACAAATCCAGGCCCCTGGCCGTGAACATGTTCCGGATGGCCGCCATGACGGCCTCGTTGCGGGCGAGAAGTTCCTTCATGGCCGGGGCGCTGACTATGCCCAGCGCCACCAGGGCGGAGGGAACGATCAGCGGGTCGCCCGAGGCGTCGTCCTTAAGGGTGATCTCAAAGACCGGCGAAGGCAGAACCATGCCGTCGTACACGCCGGGCACCATCCTGTAACGGCGCAGAAAGCTGCCCGTGCATATCCAGCGCGCCACCCACTCGATGCCGGGGCTGAACATTTTGGCCCGGCGCACGTCCATGGACAGGGACGGCAGATCGTACGCGATCATGTGCGTGCGCGCGATGTTTTTCGCGGCGATTTCGCTGAAAATAGCCGAGGACATAAGCAGGCAGGCTTCGCCCTGGCCGGGGGCGGTTTCTTCCGCCACGATGTTTCCGCCGGGATCGATCTCTCCGGCGTCGTTTTTGGTCACCCTGTCGGTGAACACCAGGCGCAGGGCGTCCGGCGAACTTTCATACACGTCCTTGGTCTTGCCGCGGTATACCAGCTTCATGATGCGAATCTCCTTGAGAACACGCTTGGGTGGTGGGTGGCGGAGGAAAATCCTTTGGCCGGGCGCCCGGGGAGCTATATCGAATTACGTCATGGTCCGGAGGCTCTGTGTATACTTGGCGCGGCAGAGGCGCAAGATTTTTTGCCGGATCCGGCCGGGATTGACCCGTAAAAACGCAATTTATAATAGAAATATTGTTTTAACGAAGACATGGATGCATGACACAAAACGGGCCGGTCCGCCGTGTTCGACGGCAAACCGGCCCGGTTCATGGTAAGGGCGCTTCCGCTTATGCCGCCACGGACAGCATGCGTTCAGTAAAGGATATGCGGTTAAGCGAAAAAGAGCAGTCCTTGCGCAGCCGCTCGGCCAGAACCCGCAACGCCAGGATCTTGGCGTTGGCCGCCGCCTGGGCCGGGGTCGGCCCGTGGGCCGCGCAACCGGGCATGCCGGAGATTTCCGCCTTCCAGTGCTCGTCGGATTCCCGTGTCAGTTCCAAGGTGAGATCCATATCTTCACCCCCCTTTACGTCTTTTTCCGTAGGATCCAGATATAAGCACCCCGGCGGCGCGGGCAAGGGCGGGTCCCCACGCGCGGGGGGACGAACCGTTCCGGGGGACCGTGCCAATCCGGGGTGGTTTCGATCTGCTTTAACAGGAAAGCCGCTCAAAACGGAGATACCTGTCAGATCAAGTCCAAACTACTATAGATCAAATCTGAATCGCCACATCCGAATGGCCGGTGTTATTGCGTGCCGTCCTCTCTGCCCTTCAGGTGCTTGCCCAGCTTGTCAATCAGCTCCTTCACGTCGATTGGCTTGCTTGTATGATCTGTCATGCCGGCGGCCCTGCACGCCTCGACATCCTCCTTAAAGGCGTTCGCCGTCATGGCCATGATGGGGACCGTTCCAGCCCGCGGCTTGTCGCATGAACGGATGTGTCTTGTCGCGGTCAGCCCGTCCATTACGGGCATCTGAACATCCATCAGAATAATATCATACTTTTCAGGATGTTCTTCAAACATACAAACGGCCTGCTCGCCGTTTTCAGCGCAATCGATGTGTATTTTTGTATTTTCCAGCAGCGAAATGACTATTTCGCGGTTAATTTCTATATCTTCCACAAGAAGCATGGAACATCCGCTGAATGTTCTGCTTTGCGCGGTATCCGGCGTGATCCTTTTAAATAGCTTATTGTTAAAGATAATTTCATTGATAGCATTAAAAATTGTAGACGAAAACAACGGTTTTTGCACGAAACGCGAGATGTTCGTCCCTTCTGCCTTTGTTTCGACATCCACCCAGTCCGTAGCGGAAATCATGACAACGCCGATGGCTTCGCCAAGAATTTCTTGCAATTTCCGGACAGTTTCAATGCCGTTCAGCTCATCAATATGGTAATCAACAAAAACTATATTATATATTTCGCCAGAATTTACTGTTTTCCGGGCCAGTTCAAACGCATCATGACTCGATATAGCGCTGTCGCATTGGATTCCAAACCGTTCCATAACCTGTGAAAAATATTCAACAGCGGCCCGGTCGTCATCCACAATAAGCAGCTTCAAATCCCTGTATACCGGAAAACAATGTCCGGTATCGTCATCATGTGCGCCTTCATCCCATTCAAGCTCAATGGTAAAGGAAAAGCGGCTCCCCTTTCCCGGCTCGCTGGTGACCCCGATTTTTCCGCCCATCATCTCCACAATGCGTTTTGATATGGCAAGCCCCAGGCCCGTTCCGCCAAAACGACGCGTGATACTTGCTTCGGCCTGCTCAAAAGAAGTGAACAACTTGGCAATTTGCTCTTCTGCAATTCCTATGCCTGTATCAGTAACGTTAAAGGTGATTCTGCTTTTTTTATCATATTCTGATTCAAGATGTATATTTAATGTAACATTTCCAAATTCTGGAGTAAATTTTATCGCATTTGATAAAATATTGGTGATTACCTGAGAAAGGCGAAATTCATCGCCGATAAACCATCGAAGAACATTGATATCCATATTTGCGGATAAATTTATCTTTTTTTCAGAGGCTCGTACATTCACGACATCACAGATATTTTCAATCACTTTTTCAAGATAGAACGGCTCGCGTACAAGAACGAACTTTTCCGCTTCGATCTTCGACATATCCAGAATATCATTGATCAGTACCAGCAAATGCCGTGAGGCATCGTTTACCTTGGACAGGCAGTATTGCTTTTTTTGGGGGTCCTGCGTGGACAGTCCTATGTTTGTCATCCCTATTATGGCGTTCATGGGCGTTCGTATTTCATGGCTCATATTGGCCAGAAATTGACTTTTTGCCCTGGCGCTGTCTTCAGCCGCCTTACGCGATTTTTCTATTTCGGCCAGCATGGCTTTGTATTCTCGCAAGTCTCTGGCGTAACCCGCTATTCTGACCTCACCCTTATAGGCGACCTTGACCAGGGTTATTTCTGAAGGAATAAGCTCCATCGCGCTATTCTGATGCATCCATTCAAATGCATATTTCCCCTCATCAAGGCATTTTTGCATTACAAATCTGTGTTTCTCTTCTGTTTTTATTCCATCAGGCTGGAATTCCGGAGAGAACTGAAAGAAATTCTTAAGGATAGTCTCTTTTTCGGAAACTGAGAAAAATCGCAATGATGCCTCATTGCAATCAACCATGGTGAAGGTGTCATCCCAGAATGTGAAGCAGATATGAGTGGCATCTATCATGATCTGGTTGCGCTCATCCGCTTCGCGAACAGCTTCCTGAGCGGCTATTTCTTTGCGCAAATCACGAATGTAGCCAAGGATGCGGAAGCTGTTCTTGTAATCAACTTTTTTTAGTGTAACTTCAGCGGGAATCAATGTTCCATCCAGCTTGCAGTGCATCCACTTGAACGTAAACTGCGAATCTTGCGCAAGGGCACTCAGCACGTATTCTTCAATAAGCTCATGCGAGCTCCTGCCGTTTTCCTGCACCGGGACGGACATCCTATAGAAGTTCTTGCAGTAGTCCGCTTTTGTCGGCATATCGAACAGCTTAAGCGCGGCCTGATTGCAATCAATCATGGTAAAATTTTCGTCCCATACGTCGCATGCCAGCGGGCTTGAATCAAGCATCAGCCTGCTGTACTCATCAGCTTCCATCTCAAGCCGCTCTTTTTCCTTGCGCGCGGAAATATCCCGGGAGATACCCAAAATACCCACAACAACTCCGTTTTCAATAAACGGAGTTTTCACCGTTTCCACATATTTTGCGGTTCCATCGGGATATGTAATGAGCTCTTCTATGGATTCCGTCGCCTTGCGGCTCATGATCCTCCGGTCCGCCTCCATGAAAAGCGCGGCCATTTCAGCGTCAATCTTGAATATCTCCATATCGGTCTTGCCGATCAGATCGTCTTCCGCACAACCGGCAAATTTTTCAAAACTTGGATTGCATCCCAAATACAATCCATTTGTATCTTTATAAAAAATCAAGTCGGGAATGGTGTCCCGTATGAGCTTTAAAACTATCTTGTTTGAATCCATAACGATCCTCCCAAAAGGCAGCCGCCGGATCTTCCGCCTGCCGAAACACGGAACAGAACCGCATCATACGCTTTTGCGACGGGTTTTCACCGGTGCGGTCGCGCGGGCTTTTCCTTTTCGCCTTTTCTCTGCGGTACGCATAGAATAAGCATACCGTTGGACTCAGATATTGGAATGCATCTCTCAACTATTCCATATCACATCTACCATTTGATCTCAATTATTTTTATAAACAGACTGTACTGCAATGGAATTGTAAGTTATGCGCAATAATGATTCTCTTCAGCAAAAGCGGCATCAGAGGTGGAACTTCCAGGAAAGTGCCGTCTGGAGATTTTGCATGAAGACGTCCAGATTTTCCGGGCTTTCCCGGCTCTTCCTCAAAGAGGCGGACATAGATGAAAAGAAAGGCCGGAAGCCTTGATTTTCAAGGGCTTCCGGCCTTCGCCAGCTTTCGCTGGATGTAAATATGGTGGAGATGAGGGGGCCGGTTTACCGGGCGACCTCTGGTGGTTTTTCCCGCCAAAAGATCGTTAAAATCTATGTCATTTTATATTGCCCAGCGCGGGCAGTCAAGCCTGGGTGGCCCAGCAAGCGAGGGCAAGCTCCAAGGGTGTGGATACGGTCAATGGCCACTTTCAATCCCGCACATGGGGATTGAACAGAATCCCTGTGAGCAATGGGCGGCTTCGTCTGCCGGGGCCGCTTACAGCACCCATTCCCCCCGCTCCGTGATGGCCTTGTGCATGGCATCCGGGGCAAGGTCGGGGCTTTCGCCGGGCCATGTCACCGCCCCGTAAGCTATGAAGGCTTGGGCAAAAAGAGTTTCATCGGACAAGGGGGTAAAGACCCCGGCATCCGGCGAGTGAATCAGCCGGGCCATATCCACGATACCGGACAGGCCGTCGTGAAAGCGCACCCTGAGCCGGTAAGCCGGAAGGATTTCCAGGGCTGTGACGCTCCAGGGGGAACAAGGATGAATCCCGGCGGAAACGGCGTCCGCCGTCAATCCAGGGGAGCTATGGGCGGAGGAGTTTGGTTGCGGCTGCATTGGTTCCATGCCTCCATAAGTTCCTTGCGGTGCAGGGTCGCCCATTCCAGCACCAGAGCCAGAGCGCGGCGTGGAAGGGCACCTTCAAGTATTTCAAGCGTGACAATATTTATAAGCACTTCGTGGCCGCCATACAAGGCGTGGAAGTGAGGCGGGTTGTGGTCCTGCCAGTACATGCGGACCAGTATCCCGTAGAAAAAGCACAGGGTTGGCATGGCGGTTCCTTTCTATGCTGAATACTACTCGGTGTTACACAATGCCGTCAAGCCGCGCCGCCAGACGCGCCACTGACGCCGGATGCCACTTGCCGCCACGTGGCGTAGCTATCCGCCGCCGGTTCAGTTCGTCCGCAATGCCGTTGCTGCTGGTGATGCCCGCCGCCCGGATTTCTTCAAGGGTATCCCGCAGGGCTTGGGCGTGTTCTTCCGCCCTGGCCTTTACCGCAGCCACTCCCGCCGCATTGCCGTACTTCCGCAAGTGCGCCGCTCCGTTTGGGCAGCCAAGCTTGACCCCTCGTACCTTGGCGGCGGCAAGGGCCTCCTTGGTGCGCCGGGAGATGGCCTTGCGTTCCTCTTCGGCAACCAGGGCCATGATGCCCACGGTTAACTCGTTTGCCTGGGGCATGTCGGCACAGATGAAGCCGACAGATGATCGCTGAAGCCCCAGCAGGAAATGAGCGTCACGAGACAGGCGGTCCAGCTTGGCTATGATGAGCGTTGCCCCGGTCAGGCGGCAATGTTCCAGGGCCTTGGCAAGCTGGGGGCGGCTGTCCGTTCCTTTCTTTCCGCTCTCCACTTCCACATACTGAGTCAGAAGCTCCCCGCCCTCCCGCCGGATGTGGGCGGTAACGGCCTCTTGCTGCGCCTCAAGCCCCAGCCCGGAGCGGCCTTGCTTGGCGGTGGATACGCGAAGGTAGCTGATAAAGAGCTTTGGCATGACGTTCCCTTCCCTCTTATCAAATTCACTTACGTTCGTTAGGAAATTTGATAAGTGAAACAGGGCGGAGTGTCAAGAGGGGAGGGCAGGGAAAGCAGATGGTGAGGAGGAGGAGGAGGGAGCGGAGGGGCAGCCAGGGACGTAGGAGCGGGACGTAGGAGGAGGAGGAGCGGGACGGAGGGGCGGGACGTAGGAGCGGGACGGAGGAGGAGGAGGAGCGGGACGTAGGAGGAGGAGGAGCGGGACGGAGGGGCAGCCAGGGACGTAGGAGCGGGACGGAGGAGGAGGAGGAGGGCAGGAGGCTATCCCCGCCGTGGTGGGCGGTACGGAGCGGAGCAGCCCCGGCGCTGGCAGGGAGGGGAGGCGGGGCTTTATGTGGGCGGGGATGCTGTATGGTAGTGGGGGCCGGGGCAAGGGGGGAAACGTCTTTGATGATAGTATCGTTATTTGGCCTCTCAGATTTTTGGCATAAAACCTTCCGCCTTTTCCCGCGCCTCTTCAGCGGCCTGCCGTCGCTCCTGTTCCGCCTTGAGGTTCGTCGCCAGCTTGATGATGGTGTCGGGACTGAGAAGGACTTCCTCGACCTTGGAGGGGGTGAGGTAGCCGCCGTGCTTTTCCACAGCCGGAAGAATGTCGTGGCGTACCCATCGGGAAAACGCCTTCGCTTCCGGCTTACGGGAACGGAGAATGAGATCATAAAGGCCCGGTTTGGAGATGCACGTTATTCTATGGGGGATTCCAGCACGGGGATTACCGTCGGGATTGGCGACGGTAATCTTTTCGTCAGTGTCCAAGAAAGCCACGGCGTCGCGGGCATTGGAGATTCCCAGGCAGTCGCAAACATCCTTCGCCACGAACCACGGCTCTCCTCCCGTGGTCTCATCCATAACGATGCGAATCTTGCCGAACTGTTCGTGTTCAAAAAGCGTAAGACAGGAGGCGAAGGGGTGTACAATTTATACACCCCTTTCCTCTACACCACGGCGTTTATTTTGATCTGTAAGCCCCGTTTTCACCTTGAGCCAGGGGTTAGCCTACCGGGAGGTGGAAACGGGGCTTGTAGGGGCTGGATGGGCACGTGGTTAGCTGGTGGGATGGGGTATTTTTACCGTCGCCTTCCCCCTCTCTCGCCCTTCTCTACTTTTTGCTGTTGCCCGTGTCAGGAGGCGAAGAGGAGGGCGACGCGGTTACGTCCAGAGTCAAAGGCAACCCGATGGAGGCGTCAGCGCACAGGCTGCGGTTGTCTTTGGCCTGCTGTACACGCTTGATAGTCTCTGTAGCTACCAGCACCGCGCGGGCAAGAAGCTCCTGCTCCGTCATCTCAGGCTGCACAGCCACATATCCCCCACGCTTCCGTATGGACGGGAGCACTTCCCCGAACAACCATTTCTGAAACTTTACCGCCGCAGGGAGCCGGGAGCGGCAAACCAGCCGGTATACGTCCCCCTCCGGTATGACTTGCAGACCACGGGGAGGCACGGGGAAAGGGGCGGAAGAATCGCTAGTTTTCAGTATTTTTACATGCTTGCAATGATCCCTGACGGCTTCGGCAGGATTGGTATATTGCAGGACAATAGCCACGTCACGGGCCACAAACCAGGGTTCCCTTGTGGCTGGGTCTGTGAAAGAGCGGACCCGTTGAACAAAGGCGGGATGCTGGAACAGGGAGAAGGCCTCAATGGGCGGCGGCGGTAACGTTGGCGGAGGAGGCGGGGTGTCATAACCGCTAGTTTTCCATGTTTCCGGTGAGTTGGCGAGTGCTTGCGACGCCGGAGATGTGTCAGAAGGCTGTTTCATGGTGTGGGTATCCTTTCAATTGTCTTGTGGCGGCGGCGGAGGTGGTGGGTGTTGGTGGGTGTTGGCTTACGGCTCAATGATGACGGTAACGGAACCCAGCTTGAGAAACCATGCCCCCCCGGCCTTCCAGCGTCGGGCATACCAGGGGAGACAAGGGGCAGGGCAAGACGATGGCATGGTGTCGAGAAACAGCCCATCCGTGTCTATGTCCCAGTCACGGATGAGACGCAGGCGCTTTGCAAGGCGAAGGGGGATGGAAAGGAGAAGGCGGAGGAGGGGGCGGGTGGAAAGGGGGGAATGGAAAGAAGGCATGGTGAAGGCTCCTCTGGGACTTTCGAGGTCCGGGCATGGGAGCACCTTTCAGGATGAAAGATGCCGGGTGCTCGAAACAGCCAGAGGACTGCTGGCGGCCTTTAGGCTTGCGCCCTGGACATAACCGCCACACCCGGCAAACAGGACAGAGGCAAAGAGGAAGAGGAACCCACGGCACAGGAGGACAAGAGAAGGGCAAAGGTCATTCCCCCTCAACGGAGAGAGGGGAGGGCCGCCGGGCTTTGTTCTCTGTATCAGTGTGGGCAAAAGGCAAAAGAAAAGCCTAGTCTGTCGGGCTTGGCGAGTTGTCCGCCTCTGGAGGTGTTTTCGAGGCACCTTTATGGTGAGAAGCTGCCCTAAAGCCCTGGAAAGGTCAAGAGGGGTAGACGTCAAATGAGTCCCCCTTTCCTCTGCGGAAGGGTGTCCATCAAAGTTACACCCTTTCAGGGCCAGGGGCGGGGAAAGGGCAGCAATCGGCTAGCCGCCCTGGGCTGATGGCAGGGAAGGAAGGGATACACGTCAAATGTGTACCCCTTTGCCCTTCAGCTTAAACAAAAGCCCCCCTCGCTCTCATTCTTCCATACCCTTTGCCTGTACACAGAAGGGAATCGGCCTTGAATTACCCCGGCCCTTACCTGAGGTCATCGGCAAGGCAATTGAAGTTTTCTCCCCTGCCCACAGAGGGAGCGGAGAGCAAAAACGGGTATGCCCTGTTCCCCCATGACTGTGGCAACAGGGCACAGCCTTGAATTGCCCTGGGCCTTATCTGAGGTCGTCAGAAAGGCAATCGAGGTTTTACTCCAACGTCAGCACTGTAAGCCAGAGCAAAAACGGGCATGGCGTTGATGGTGTCCGTGGCGATGAGCAGGGCGCGGGACATGATTTCGTCGTTCGTCATGTCGGGAGACGCCGGGATATAGCCGCCGGTTTTGCGGATGGCGGGGAGGACTTCGTGGGTGATCCAGCGCTTGAAGGCCTTGGCCTCGGGTTTGCGGGAGCGGAGGATAAGGGAATAAAGGCCGGGTTCGGAAACCGTTGCCATTTGCTGGTTTCCGCCAAGGGTGTCCACAGTATGGACGCCCTTCTCATCTTCATCCAAGAGAGCAAGCGAGGAGCGAGGATTCCCGAGTTCCAGGCAGTCGCACACATCAGCAGCCACGAACCACGGCTCTCCTCCGGTCTCCTTATCTGTGATGACACGGACCTTTCCAAAGGCTTCATGCTCAAAGAAGGCCGGTAGGGAATGTTGAACAGACGGAGGGATGGCCGCCTGTTCAGGGGTAGAGAGCGTAGCGGGCTGCTCTTTGTCCGCGCTGCCGTCGCTGCTGCCCTCGCCGGTTTTGCGGATGGCGGGGAGGACTTCGTGGGTGATCCAGCGCTTGAAGGCCTTGGCCTCGGGTTTGCGGGAGCGGAGGATAAGGGAATAAAGGCCGGGTTCGGAAACACTCAGAACAGCCTGTAATCCGCCGGGGGTACGAATACTGTTCGTACCCCTTTCATCGTCATCCAGCAGGCTTACGGTTTTGGAAACATCCGTGAGTCCGAGGCAGTCACACACATCCTTTGCCACGAACCACGGCTCGCCGGTCCGCTCGTCCTTGACAATACGCACCTGCCCGAAGGCGGGGTGGGCGAAAAGGCGAGGGGCGGCGGTTGAGGTTGAGGGGCAGGCCCAGCTAAACAAAAAAGCCCTCCCGAGTCCTTTGAGGTGATAAAGGACTCGGGAGGGCTGCTGTTACCCATACGCGATTTTAAGGCAAAGAAGGGCCTGTTTCGAGCCGGGACGACTCATAGGCCGGGTGAAGGCGTTTCCGTCGATTCAGGAGGGTGAGTGGGCCTTCTGTGTCGGCTGAGAGGGGGTAAAAATCGAACCCTCCTCCTCCTCCGCCGCCGCCCTTTCGCCACCGCACAGGCGGCCTCCTCTTGTCGGGCGGGGAATTTCGCGCTATATTTCATATTGAATAAGGCACTTAAACAGGCGGGGAAAACCATGCATCATCTTTACGCAAGTCAGGCCGTGAGCGTGACGGAGCTTAAGCGCCGGTACGCGGCGGTAGTGGCCGAAGCTGAAGGCGCGGCGGTGGCCGTGCTGAACAACAACAGGCCGGAAGCCTATCTTGTCCCGGCAAAAGCCTACGAGCGGCTTATGGAGCGCCTGGAAGACCTGGAAGACAGTTTGCTGGTGCTTGAGCGGCGGGATGAAAACTTTGTAGAGGTCACCCTGGAAGACCTGCGCAATGGCGATATATAAGCTGTGCTTTCTCGACTCCGCCCGGAAGGAATGGAACAAGCTGGGCAGCACCGTGCGGGAACAGTTCGTCAAGGTGCTGGAAAGAAGACTTGAGCAGCCGCGCATCCCTTCCGCCGCTTTGCACGGGATGCCCGACTGCTATAAAATCAAGCTGCGGGATGCCGGGTACAGGCTGGCATACCGGGTGGAAGACGATATCGTGTATGTCACCGTTATTGCCGTGGGCAGGCGGGAGAGGGATGCGGCCTACCGTGAGGCGGTGAAGCGTTGACCTTCTCCCGCTCTCTTTGCCGGTGGGAAGGCTTGTTCCAAGCGGGGGAGGCTTGGGGAGACTTCCGAGAGGGCAAAGAGGGGGAAGGCCGGGGGATGATTTACTAGTTTAGTTGTTTTTATTGACCTTTTTGGGGAAGGCCGGGGGAAGGACAGGGGAAAGACCCTGTGGGAGAGTAGACCTCTCCCTGTCTGGTAGGCAGGCAAAGAGGGTATTGTTGGTTTATAGCCTTAGGGGGAGAAGGCGATAAAAAGAAAGGAGGTAAAAGTAAAAATATTTTCACCTTTACCTCTTGCCTTTTTGGAAAAGATGATTATAAAGCATCCCCCCTATAGGGTATCTTCAATGATATCACGACATAACCTTGTCTGCGTTCACTGTCTGAGGGGTTCACAAGGGTTCGTCGTAGGGTCATTGAGGGGGCCTGTAGGTGTGAGGGCTTGGAAGGTGGATAAAGGGGTGATGATAAGGATGATGATAAGGATGATGGATGGATAGTCAGGGAGGACAGGCAAGGGTACATGGTGGTATCATCTATGTGTACGTGAGGTGTGATGGCTGGATAGGTCATAGGCTGTCTGGCTGGATAGGGGGTCATGGCTGGGTGGATGGGCGAGTCACTGGGGCTAGTCACTGGCGGATGCCAGGAGGGGCATGTCTTCTCTCTGTTACGGCAACTTATTGATATCCGCATTTTTCACTAAACATTTTCTAGAAACTCTGGTATGTCATGAGACATGAAAACGCTCAGCAAGACCAGTCAAGACGTACGCGAGTTCAGGCGACTTCGGGCCGTGGAGCTTTATGAACAGGGCTGGC
>JAVBPV010000055.1:0-46851 GCA_031549405.1 Desulfovibrio sp. | reverse complement strand
GGTCGCGGGAGCGCGTCCGTTTTTCGTCATCTGCACGCGCATCCGGTCCACGTCCAGGGTGACGATTTCCGAGGGGAGCTTTTTCCCAAAAGATTCTTTCAGGTATTTGCTGTAGCGAGACTCATCGGTTTCCCAGCGTTTCCGTTCCGGGCGGCTGTCGCGGTAGAGTGTCCAGAGGCGTTCTATGGTGGGGCGCGAGGCGTCCGCCAGCTTGGCGGCTTCATCGGCAGCGCGTTTGTCCGTGTTGGGAAGCTCCAGGCCACGGGCGCGGTCAGCCCGAATGTGGGCCGCCCTGGCGGGAGTCATGCCTTCGCTCTCTTTGCCGACCGGTTCCTCGATCAGCTTGGAGCCTCTTCCTCCCTGACGGTACATAATGTAGTATGTTTTTTCCAACACGTCCGAGTCAAGACGCTTTTTGTGCCGGAAGTAGACGCCCTGATATTTAGTCTTTTCGCGCTTCATACGATTTCCTTGTCGCAACTCTTCCCAACACCATTCCCAACACGCAAACTCAAAATAGGGTAGATTTCATCAAATTGTAACAAGGGAAAATTTTGACAATATGCTGTAATTACAAAGATAATAAAACTTGATAAAAACCAGTATGGCGATATAAATCCCCTTCACACGGCGGGGGCCACAGGTTCAAGTCCTGTACTGCCCACCATTTCAAAAAGTTATAAAGTGCGACAATGTCCGAAAAGGCTTGTCGCACTTAACTTTTTCAGCAACCATCATCCGTATAGGTCCGCCTCGGGGTGCTTGCAGCCGACAGAATTGTTGGTATACTTGTTGGTAATTAGCCAATTGAAAAAGGCGATACCAACAAGCTGTTTGCCCTTGAATCACAAGGCTTTCCAGACATTGTTGGTACTCTCAGCCGAAGTCCTTGAAACGGAGTACCAGCATGAAACTCACCGACACTTTTCTCCGTAGTTTGAAGCCTGACGGCCAAGTCAAAAAATATTCCGACGGCGGCGGGCTGTTCCTGCACGTTTCCGAAAGCGGCGGCAAGCTCTGGCGGCTTGCCTACCGGTACAACGGCAAGCAAAAGCTGCTGAGTTTCGGCGCGTATCCTGCCGTGTCGCTCAAAGATGCCCGCAAGCGCCGGGATGACGCCAAAGAGCTTTTGGCGAAGGATGTTGACCCCTCCTTGCATAAGCAAGCGGATATGAGAGCATTGAAATTTCTTTGTGGAACGGTTCAGGTCCAATTCGGATAACCATAACTATGGAGCGAATGGGGTTCCCGGCGCCGGCCGATCTGCCCAGGCCTTCTCCTGAGCCGCCAATACCGGTAAAAATCGAAAGAGTTCTTGGAAAAAATACGCGCTCCATTGCGACACTTACGGGAGAAGAGATGCTTACGGTGGAATCGCGATCAAGGGATTTTTTTTCCGGCCCCGGCGGAAACAAACGCTTTCATGCCGTATTCAGCGCCACCAGCCCGGAGTATAAGCTGCGTATTGAACTGGAAAGCCGACGGCGTTGTCGGACAGTGCCACGGCCGCCTGGCAGGCCTTACTGAGCAGCATTGCTATGAGAGAATAGCTCTTGCATGACTTTTGGTGACGCACCCCCAAACTCCGGGTACTTGGCGGTGCCGTTACCTTTGAGGCTCAGGCCTGTCCAAGCCAATAGCACAGCAACGGCGCCGGCACCCGCATGATCCGGGACTTCGCGGCCCCGTCAAATTCCAGCGGGCCCATATCGTCCGGGGATTTGGTCACCACAAAGCCGCGCCCAGTTTTTTTCTCTTCCATGAATTCCAGAAGGCCTTTCAAATCCCGCGCTCCGCTATGCTGTCCGCGATACTTGACCTCAAAAGGCGTATAGCCCCCTTCAGATTCCGCGATGATGTCCACCTCATGCTCTTTTTTCCCGCGCCAGTAAGAAAAGCGGACATTGCTCGCGGCGTTGCGGGTGAAGAGGTGTTTGAACACGGCGGTCTCCGTGGCGGTGCCCAGGGCCGCGGCGTCTTCCAGCAGGCTTTTTCCTTTGAGCATGACGGCCGGGGCGATGGCCGCATCGGCGAGGTAGACCTTAAAGCGCCCCCGCAGCACATCCTTGCCGTACCCAAAGGGCGGCAGGCGGTAAATAAGGTGGGTCGCCTCCAGAAGCTCGATAAAACTCTGGGCCGTGGGACGCTTGATTTCCAGGTTGGCGCACAGGCCGGGCATGTCCAAAAGGCCGCCGTCATGCAGGCAGAGGTACAGGAAGGTATGCTCAAGATCCAGAACCCGCCGCACCCCGAATAGCGCGGTCATGTCCCGCTTCAGCACCTTGTCGATGATGTCTTCGCGCAAGAGGCGCTGGGCCTGGGTGATGCTCTCCATAAGGGCGGTCTGCGGAAAGCCGCCGCGCAAAAGGTATTCATGAAAATGCCCGACATATTGAGGGGCGATGTCCCGGCAGGGGTAAAACGCGCGCGGCTCCCATGCAAACAGGTCGTTCACCTCTTCAAGGGGCGGCAAGGCCGGCAACTGAAGCTGCTTGAACTGGACGTATTCGTAAAATGACAAGGTGGGGAGCTTGATGGTGTGCCAGCGGCCCACGCCGGACTCAAGCCCCGCTTCCGCCAGGGGCATGGCCGACCCGGTGAACGCGATGCGCCGCTGTTTGTTGAAGTCCACCTGCAGCTTGACCCAGGTGCCCCAGTCGCGGATGAACTGCGCTTCATCAAGGAAAAGATACTCTTCTCCTTCGGCACGCAGTTCCCTTTCCCGCCAGGCTTCGAGCACGGCATCGACGCCGGCCAGCTTCAGGAGCGGATGGTCAAAGGTGGCGTACAGGATGTTCGCGGCGGGCACGCCGCGCTCCAGCAAGGTCTGAATGACCTGGAGCAGCAACGTGGTCTTTCCCACCTGACGGGCTCCTGACAGAAGAACAGCGCGCGGAGCCGGAGGGCTTTCGACCCACTCCAGCAGCTCCGGATACGCCGTGCGCCGCCAGGCGGAAACGTCAGACACGGACTCGCCGCGCCACCAGGGGTTGAATTGCGAGAGGACGGCAACAAGTTCGTCACGAGGTATGTTCATGAGGCAAAACTAACAAAACATACAATTTAGTGCAAGTATATTTGTACTAAATTTATATTTTAAGCATAGTATACTAGTTTTCCGCGAAGAATAGTCACCGGCACCAGCCCGAAATACCGCCCGTCGTAGCTCGCCGGGTGATCGCCCACCAGAAAGGCAGAGTCAGTGGTGATAGCGCTCCGCTAATCGGCCACCCGTGGCGTATTTAAGATTCAGGGCTATCAGTTTTTGCAGCGTTCTGCTCCACCGGAACGCTATTACGACTTTGTGACACACCGATCTTACGCAGAATGAAACCAATAAGGAAACACCCTGCGGCTATGCCCCACAATATGAGCATAACCAGATATCCCCACCCGTTTCTGCTGCCGTCATCAATCGCAAAGCTCCATACAATAACCCCGACGGCTCCCAGGAAAAACATGTTCCCCAAACAGTAAACGACCGGCTTTTTGATAATGCGCGCCATGATAACGGCGACAAGGAGAAATCCCAAGAAGGCACAAGCAAAGAGCGTCATTAGAAATGCAGTGAAGTCCCCCATTATGTCCTCCAGATGAAAAGAGATTCTAGAGCGCAAACCGGAGAGTGTCCATAGGGTGATCGTCCATCAGAAAGGCGAGTGCCTTGCGTGATGGCGCTCCTAGAAAACAATGGCTTGCCTGGCGAATCGGCTTCTCTTTCATTATTACGCCTTTCAGATATACTTTTGCTGCAAGCCGCATGTCGCGGTTGTTTTGGGATATGCCGGAAGGGTATATCGTGACGCGGCAGAGGTTGAGACCGTGAAAACGACTGCTGGCTCCGTGCATGTCGTGCCAGCCTGGCGGTTTTTGCTCAGAGGACTTGTTACCTGACAGGAGAAGTCGGAGTTGATGGAGCTGGGGCCGGGCGTAACGCGTGAATTGGACCGAGAACAGATGTCGCAACAGAGAAGACTTGGCCCCCCCTCCCGATTCTTCCATCGCTTCTTAGAGGGTGGGCAGAAAAAAACGATATGAATCTAATACATGGTATCTCAAATGCGCTTAAGGGCGTGATATTTTTAGGCGGTCTGTGCCTATGCGGAGTGGCGTTTTATCTTTTATGCGATATTCCGTGGGGTCACTCGTTTGTCTTTTGGGTCATTATGGCCCCAGGCATTGCCCTCACGATCATTTTGCTATGGAGCAATTTCTTTGCCAGGGTCCGGC
This sequence comes from Desulfovibrio sp., assembly GCA_031549405.1. GTDB lineage: Bacteria > Desulfobacterota > Desulfovibrionia > Desulfovibrionales > Desulfovibrionaceae > Frigididesulfovibrio. Next base: position 42,621 of record JAVBPV010000055.1, on the reverse strand, counting down.
AATGGCTGAAACCGTTCTGGCTTACGGCCGTGCTCGTTTGGCTGATACCCTACGTCGGCGTGATGGAGGCTTCGTCAATCCGAGGCATGCAGTGGAATGGCATACCGCTACCAATAGGCAAGGTAGGGGGCATCAATGATCCTTGGGATGTGGCTTTTCGCGACGCTTACCTCATAGCTATCATGCTGTGCGTTCTGGCGGCGGCCTGCATCTTCGCAAGAGTAGCCAAACGCCTCCCAATCAAAGCTCTCCGTTTGGCGGTACTTATCCCTTTTTGTGTTTTTTGCATCCTCACCGCCTATGACGCTTTACCGACCCACCTTCAAAGGTGGAACGGGGACGACGCTAAATCGCTCAGTTGGATGTATTCCCATTGGCCTGCCCTGGCGCTGTGGATTGTTCCTGCGTGTATTGCCGCTTGGCGAATTATAGGGGAGTTGCTTCCGCCCAATAGCCGGGAAGAACCGCCAGCAGTACACGGTAGAACACCGGAAAAAGTATGAGCTGCCGCGCCGCCGTGCTTAAGATTATTGCATGGGGCGATGTGGGGCTACTGTCTACTCTGCCGCATGGCGGCATTAAAGAAAAAAACGAGCAAGCGACATAAAAAAGCGACCCATGGCAAAAAAATCGTGGACTGATCGGCATCCCCATATTTTTTGGGGATCAATGCTTGGGCTTGGCCTACTCATCGGGTACAACAGCTTCAGCAACTACGCTTCCGTGGACGGCGACGGCGACACCAATTACTACGGGGGCGGCATCCTGGGCCGCTACGACCTGAAGAGCGGCGCGCTCTCCGGCCTGTACTTCGACGCCTCGGCCCGTCTGGGCCGGACCAGCACGGATTTCTCTTCCGGCGACATCCGCTACCACGGCAACAAGGCGGATTATGACTCCGATTCCCTGTACTGGGGCGCGCACGCGGGCCTGGGCTACCAGTGGAGCTTTTCGGAAAAGGCCATGCTGGACGTGAGCGGCAAGTTCATCTGGACCCGCCAGGACGGCGACAACGTGAACGTGAGCGGCGACAGGGTGCATTTCGACAGCGCCGATTCCCTGCGCACCCGCCTGGGCGGACGCTTCAACTACGCGGTGTGCGACTATGCCACGCCCTACGTGGGCGCGTACTGGGAACATGAGTTTGACGGCAAGCAGCGCGGCAACGTGAACGACATAGGCATAGACTCTCCCAGTCTCAAGGGCGATACGGGCGTGGGCGAACTGGGCCTGACCATCAAGCCGGTAAAGGACAGCGGCCTTTCCATGGACTTCGGCGTGCAGGGCTACACCGGCGTGCGTGAAGGCGTGACCGGGAGTTTGCAGTTGAAGCTTGAGTTTTAGCCGTACCTGAGTATACGCGAAGCCCCTTCCGCCGGCTTTGACGGAAGGGGCTTCGCTATGGCGAAACAACCGCTATCTGCCCAATCCCGCCCCTCTGCTTCTCTGCCGCCATGGCGACCGCTTGCTGTTTCAATTCCTGCGGATAACGCGCCCGTGGTGTTTTCGTCATAGAACCTCCTTAATGAGTATGAACTATGGCGTCCGTTTTTTCCAGCCTATCTCAAAAAAAACCTTCCGGAATCGGAGGAATGGGTTCTGAACTGAAACGTCCCAGGTGGGTCACTTTTCAATGCCGATGGTAGGTCATTTTTAGGTGCTGACTGACAGTTTTTGGATACGGGCAAGTTGCAATTGCTAAATATTATTTGCAATATTCTTTATTCATACCCACCCCGCCGGCACACTCCACACTCGTTCCGTCAGCGGCAGCGCCTGCCCAGCCAGACAAATCACCGCCCCAATTCCAACCGGCATGCCCAACTTTTCCAGCACGCTGAAATGCCTCACTGCGCTCTTGTCCGGCGAGGCGGTTTTTTTGAACTCCAGAGGGTACAGCGTGCCATCCTGTACGATCAGCAGGTCGATCTCCTTCCCGTCTGTGTCCCGGTAGTAATAGAACGGCGCGCGCAGGCCGTTGTGCAACCGGCTTTTCAGCAGCTCGCCCAAAATCCAGGTTTCCAGGATGGCGCCGGACATGGCTCCGGCCTCCAGCGTTTCCGGGCTGGACCATTCGGTGAGATACGCGGCCAGGCCGGTGTCCAGGAAATAGAGCTTCGGGCTTTTCACCAGACGCTTGGTGACGTTATTAAAGTATGGTTCGAGCAAATAAACAAGCCCGGAAGCCTGGAGGATGGAGAGCCATCTTTTGGCCGTGTTCGGTACGACATCCGCATCTCGCGCCATTTCCGCCATGTTCAGGAGCTGACCGGTCCGCGCCGCCGCGGCCCGCAGGAAGCGCAAAAAGGTCATTTCATCGCCGACCTGGGCCAAGTCGCGCACGTCGCGCTGCAAATAGGTCTGGACGTAGGAGCTCAGGAACAAGTCCCGGTCCATATTGCCGTCCAGAGCCAAAGCCGGGAAAGAGCCGCGCCAGATGGTCGCGTACAATTCCTGCAGCGAGAGGCTGTCGCCGATGTCTTTTTGGAAAAGCTCCAGGCTGGGCAAAAAGGGCTTCTGCTTTTTCCCATGACCGAGGCGTTCCTGGCGGGACAGCCCTAAAAGATGCAAAATACCTACCCTGCCGGCCAGGGATTCCGAGACGTTTTTCATGACCTGGAACTGCTGCGAGCCGGTCAACCAGAACAGTCCCGGCCTGCGGTCATTGTCCACGGCCATCTTGATGTAGGGCAGCAACTCCGGCGCGTACTGGATTTCGTCAATCAGCACCGGCGCGGGAAAACGCTGCATGAACAGCGCCGGATCCTGTCTGGCCAGGTTGAGCACCAGGGGATCATCCAGGGTGACGTACGTCCGTTCCTGCCCGCCCAGATGCCGGAGCAGCGTGGTTTTACCCACCTGGCGCGCTCCGGTGACAAGAAGAACGGGAAATCGTTCGCCGGCCTTGAGAATGGGTTGTTCGACAGTTCTGGCTATGTACATGTGGTTCCCAGTCAAAGTGCATTTTAAATGCATTTTGACCGAAAAAAACTTTTCCGTCAACTACGTGGAAGAAAAAACCGAGGCTTCCCCTTGATCTTTCAGCCGGTTGCCCGATGTCGTATTGTTAAGCCCAACAGCGGGGTATTGCCAAATTTCCAAAAGGAACAATCCCTCGTCGCATAGCAGTTACCGATACTGGTGCCAGTTCACATACTGTTCCAGCACGTGGTTGATGCGGGTCTGGTAGCCGGGGCCGTCCTTCTTGAAAAACTCCAGCACATCCGGCGCCACGCGGATGTGGATGGGAACCTTGCGTGCGTCCGGCTCCTGCATATCCACATCGGCCCAAAACATGGCGTCTGACCGGGAGTGTGCAGTTGAAGTTTGAGTTTTAGCCTTACCTGAGTATACGCAAAGCCCCTTCCGGCAGAATTGCCTGAAGGGGCTTTGCGTATGGCTCATGGATTCAATCAAATTTTTCACGGCCTGGAAGCTGTCAGAGCCTATAACGCCTTGGCGTTGAATATTTTCAATACCCGTGACGAAACGCTATTTTTCAGCGGGATCCGATTTCATTTTTCAACGCCTCAAACCGCGCAAGGGCCTCTTCCGTCTTCTGAACAGCCGCGATCACGAAATTTTTGGGCACGTCCACAATTGCGGCGGCTTTAATGAGGTCGGCGTCCGTAATATCCTTGCCCTTGCCGTTGATCATGGCGGAATGCTCGCCGTTGAATCCGGCGGAGGGAGTCAGGTCGTAAGCGGGCGCGAACTTCCAGCGCCCGGCGGCATCAAGCAGGAAGGAAAAATTCTTGGAGTGGTCGTCGCGGTTGCCGTATTTGACGTTGAAGACCATCAGCCGCACCATCTTTTCCACTTCCCGCACATCTTTGGTCAGCATCTTGGTCAGCCGGAGCAGGTTTTCGTAGTCCAAAGTAGGGTGGCGGTGCGAGGCGTGCAGCAGCCCTGCGGCGGTGTGGACATGCACTTTCAGGCCCTTGTCCCGGTCAAAGCGGCGGACGCCGAAAAATCCCGCCGTTGTCTGTGACGGGAAGAGCCGCGTTTCCGGCATTTCGACTCCGGCTTCCCGCGCCATAAGCGAGTAGACGTACTCTATAAGTCCCTGGTCCGGCCCTTCCTCACGGGCGTGAAACTTGATCAGCCAGGGAGAGAAACCCGCGCCTCCCGTGCCGTCCGGCATAATTTTGGAGCCGTCGGCGGACACGTTAGCCAGGATTTTCGGCCTTGCGCCGCCGGAAGAGCCGCCGAGCTTGAGCAGGTCGAACACAACCTCCAGAGAGGTGCCGCCTTCGGCCAGGATGTTGCGGCTTTCTTCAGCCAGGCCGTCAAGCTGCAAGACGGCGGGGGGTGCGCTTGCGTGAACTTCCCGGCTCGGCACATATTCCATCGCGCTCATTCCGCCGGAGCCGACCATAGAAAGCCGCTGCAGGGGAGATATTTCGTGCAGCCGTAGGCCTTTGGCGCGTAACGCCCTGTCCAGCAGGAGCAGCCCCCAGCCATCGGGCAGGCTGTCATTGAACACGCCGGGCAGACCGTCGAAAACCCGCTCCTTATCTTCAAAAACGCCGGGGCGGAGCGGCAGCTTGAACGGCGAAAGCTCTATGCCGGAAGCGAGGAAATCCTTGTCATACTCAAAGAGGATCGCGCGGTTTCGTTCCGCCAGTTTGCCGACAAAGTATTTCGCGCCGCGCAGGTTGCAAAAAATATTGAGAGAATCAACGCCGGTATTCTGGCTCATGTGGTCTTCCTGCTGCTGCGCTTGCGTTTTTTGGACTCCGGTTCGAACAGGCTGAGGGGCTCGTCTTTGGTGGTGAAGAGAGTGTCGAAATCGCCCAGGCAGCCAAGCACCAGAGATATTTCCAATAAAGACGAGAGCGAGATCAGTCCGCTGCTTTCAAAGCGCTTGATGGAGCCAAGACTGACGCCGCTGCGCTCGGCGAGTTCCTGCTGCGAAATATTCAGCGCAAGGCGGCGTTCTTTGGCCCTGGCGGCGAGTTCCTGGCGGAGTTCCTGGGGAGTCTTTAGAGATACAGCTAACATAATATCCCTTGACGTCTATTTATGCAATTTATAGATAAAATATTAGCTGTAGTCAACCTGGTTTATGAAAAAAGAATGAACGCTGCTATTTTTTGGACTTACGCCCCTTGACTGTAAGCTCCTTGTGCGGGCCGGGAGCTGTTGCCGCGAATAGCTTATCCGCTGTTACCCGCATGCCCTGCTTGGCAATATCTTCTTACAAGCTGAAAGCTCCCGGGGTATCCCCCATCGGCAATAAAAGACAACAGCGCCGGCGGCCTCAAGGCAGCACAGCGCGAAGAAAGCGGATGGCAAAGCGGCGCGCCGTTACCGTGCGGGAGCGGCGGGATCAATCCACCGGCCGCCCGAGGGGGGCGTGTATTCGGGAACGGCGGCGGAGCGGCGGCCCTGGCCGCCGCAGTCGCCGCCCTGGGTGTACGCGGGCGTGTAGGCCGGGGGATAGGAGGCATAGGCGGGCTGCGCCGAAGCGGGGGAAGAAACGCGCTTTTTCGCGCTTTTTTTGCCGGAGGATTTGCGGGCAACAGCTTTGGAGGAAGACGTCTTGCCCGAATCGGCGGAGTTTTGCACGGCGGCGGGCCGTACCGCGGCGGGTTCAGAGCAGTTGACGGCCTGCCCGCGCGCGGCATAGCGGCTCCATTCAGCATCTCCGGAAGCGCTTCCGCCAACGGATTTGGCGGAAGAGGAACCCGCCCCGCTCAGCAGATACTGGGTGTCGTCGCTGATGGGCAGATAGTATTCATAGGCGGCGATGATGGCGCTGTCCGAAAGACGCAACGCGCGCACAGAGACGAAAAGCCGGTTGCCCGAGGGAGTATACACGCCGGTCAGCACGGCGTGGGCGTTGTACTGCTGGGCCAGCAGCCGCGCGGTGTCGCGGGTGAGCATGAATTCGCCGTTCTGGTTGACGCGCAGGGTGTCCCCCAGGCGCACGTCCACCACGGAGAACCCGTGCTGGGCCACGCGCGAGGCCACCTGCTGCATGGCGATACGGCCAAAGGGCGAGCTTTCGTCCAGGTTGTCCATGCGCACCATGGACGTGGACAAAATGGCGCTGGACGAGCCGGTGCGTTGCAGCAGCATGGCGGCAAGCACGTCGCCCGCGTAGGTGTTGGCCGTCAGCATGTGCGCCCCCGGAGGGGGATCGGCGGTGTAGCTGTGCGGCAGGGGCACCTGCTTGTGGGAATAGCCGGAACATCCCGCTGCCAGCAAAAACGGCAAAAAGGCTGCGAGAACAATCTTGTTGCGGAACGCTTTCATGTCAATTACCTGCTGATGCGCACGGTACGGGTGGTGGCGGCTTTGGGGTCGAAAGATTCCGGGCTGATATACAGGGGCCAGTCATCATCATTGATATAGTAGATGTTGGAAAGGTGCATGACGTAGCGGTTGTTGTGCAGCATGCTGGTGTTGACGATGATCTCGTGGTCCGAAGCGGTGGTGTACTTGCCCGTAACCGCGTTCAGCACGCCGATGCCCATGGAGGAAAGGCTGGGCAGCCAGCCGCTGCGCCATTCATCAAACAGCACGGTCTGCACGTTGTATTCGATGATCAGGCTGTCCGGCTCGCAGATTTCCGAGACCTGCATGCCCTTGGAAACCAGACGGGTGCGCAGCAGGCTGTAGAAAACCATGATAAAGGGGCGATCACTGGGCGGCCTGACGTATAAAGGCTTGTTGATCAGATCGGGACGATCTTCCAGGCTTTTTTGCACGCGCGTGGCCACAAGATCCGCGATATTGTCCCAATGGTCCACGGCCCGCAGTTTCTCCTGCGAATAAAGAGGCGGGTTCTTCGCCACAGGAATGCTGGTGGACGTGCATCCCGCCGCAACCAGGGCCAAAAGGGACAACAGACCCGCGAATAACACTATACGGCGGCGCTTCATAAGGGGGCTTCTCCGGTTCGCTGCTGGTCTTTTTGTAACCATCGGGTCGTAACCATCGGGTTCCACCCATCAGGCCACACTCGTCACGACATACTCATCGGCAAAAAGACGACATTCTTTACAATCGGGCTCAGACGCTGCCGATTAAAGGAACATTGTTCCCCAAATAGTCAGGCCCGACCCCAAAAGCGGGCGGAAAGAAAAAAGTTCCGGCTGTCAATTTAATGCAAAAACCGTTCCTGCTGTCAGGATTTTCTTTTTCCCGCCAGGTATTCCGTTCCCAGCACACAGGCCGCCGCGAAAAGACACAGGGAAGAGATGCCGAAGGAAAGGGCGAAGCCTCCCCCTCCCCTGGCGGTGAACCCGGCCACGAAAGGACCGATAATCTGCCCCGCGCCGTACACTACGGTCATGACGGCGATGGTGTGGGCGCTGGGCCTGCCGCTCAGTTCCACGCCCCGTTGCAGGGAAAGCACGGTTATGCCCATGAAGGTGCCGCCCAGCAGCAGCCCGCCGCCAAGGGCCGCCGCCGCGGAGGAGGAAAAAACGGGAAGGGCCACCCCGGCACACTGAAGAACGAAAGCCAGGATAAGCATGGGCAGCCTGCCGGCGCGCGCGGCGGCAAGAGGCCACAAGGGGGCGGTGACGGCGGCGGCAAGGCCGGTAAGAATCCAGGCCGCGTCGGCCAGGAGGCCGGATTTTGTGGTTTCTCGCACCAGGGCCACCAGAAAGGTGGCGCCGATGATATAGCCGAAACCTTCCATAAAATACGCAGCCGTTACCCGGGCGTAGGCCCCGCTTATCCGGAACGGCGCGGGGGACAGGCGTGATTTGCGCGTGCCGTCCGACGCGCCTTCGGGCACGCCCGCACTTTCCGCCGCGCGCGGCGCCTCCGCGCTCCCGGCCGCGTCCGGCGGCTTACGGAAGTCCGCTTCCGCCGGAGAAACCACTTGCGCGGCGTTCCGCGCCGCTTCCGCCGGAGCGGGAGCTCTTACCGTGTTCCGCGCCGCTTCCGCTAAAGAAGGCGCTTTGGCCGGATGCAAAAAAAAGGCGGCAAAGACGGCCAGGGGGATACAGACAAGCCCCATGCCCACCCAGGCCCCGCCAATGCCGAAAAAAGACGAGAATACAGGCGCGCCAAGACCGCTCAGGGCGATGCCCGTTCCCACCCCGCTGTACAGAAATCCGGCCATTTCCGGGCGTCTGACGGCGGCCAGGGCGTCCAGCACGATGGCCGAAGCCAGAACGAAAATGCCGCCGCTGGCAAGGCCGGACAAAAAACGCACCGCATGCCAGGACGCCTCCCCCCGGACCAGTCCCATGCCCGCCGTGGTGGCCACGCTCAGCGCCAGCCATAACACCAGCATGGTATGGCGGCGCCGGCCGGGGCGGGCGCCCCGCGCGGCCAGCGCGCCCACGAGATAGCCCGCGTAATTCCAGCCCGCCATGGCTCCGGCGACCGCCTCGTCAAAGCCGTAAACCCGCATCATTTCCGGCAGCAGCGAGGTATGGACAAAACGCCCCACGCCCATGGCGATGATCAGGGCGCAAAATCCCGCCGCCAGGGAAAACTCGCCCGCTTTTACCGGCCCGCGCTCGCCGCCCGTTCCGTTTGCGCCGGCTTTTCCGTTGCCGGAAGCCGTGCCGGAAAGCCGTTCCATATGCATGCCTCCGTTTGGGACGGGCTTGTCCGCCCACGGAATCCGCGCCGTCGTCAGGGGCGTTTCAGGTCGTCCACGACCTTCTGGATGCCCCGGACCAGATCGCTGATGTCGGCCACGGCGTTTTGGGAATCCCGCATAAAGGTCACGGTTTCGCGGGCCACCCGGCTTATTTCGTCCGCGTTCTCGCTGACGGTTTTACCGGCCCTGGCCTGCCGTTCCGAAGCCTGGGCTATGCTGCGCACCTGCGAAGCGGTGGTGCGCGCCACGCTCAGGATGTCCTGCAAAGCCTCGCCCGCCTGGGTGGCAAGCTGGGTGCAGTGGCTCACCACTTCCCCGTTTTTGGCCATAAAGGCGATGCTGTCGCCGGTGCCCTGCTGGATGGCGCCGACCACGCCGCCCACTTCTTTGGTGGCGGTCATGGTTTTTTCGGCCAGTTTGCGCACTTCGTCGGCCACCACAGCGAACCCCCGGCCGGCATCCCCCGCCCGGGCCGCCTCGATGGCCGCGTTCAAAGCCAGCAGGTTGGTCTGATCGGCAATGTCGGTAATGACGTTCATGATCCGGCCGATGCCCTGGGCCTTTTCTCCCAGGCCGTTCAGGCTTTGCGTAAGTTCATGCGTGTGCTCGTTGACCATATCAATGGCTTTGACAACATCTTCAACGATACCGCTGCCTTCTTCGGCATTTTTGCTGGTGGAGTCTGCGTTGTCCTCGGCTCTGGAGGCGTCCCGGGCCACATCGGCCACGTCGGCGTGCAACTGTCCCACGGCGGCCTGAGCCTTTTCCGCGCGGTCAAGCTGCACGCTGGTTCCGGCATCGGCCTGCCGGATCTGCTTTTCAAGACGCTTGGCCGATTCCGTGGCCTGGCGCACGATATTTTCAAGCAGGGCGGCCGCCTCAAGCCGCCCTTTGCGGGTGGCTTCGTCAGCGGCTTTTTTGGCCGCTTCGGCTTCCGCCAGGGCGGATCTGGCCTTGCTGCTTTGTTCTTCGGCCTCGTCCGCCTTGTTTTTGCTGGAAAGAAGCAATTCCTGAATCTGGGCCACCATGCTTCGCATGTTCGCGCGCAGGCCCGCTATTTCCGGGCCGCCGCCCCGCGCGTTCCGCTCCAGGGCGTTGAAGTCGCCGCCGGCCACGCTGCCCACCTGATCCATAAGTTGGTTCAAAGGACGGGTTATGCCGCGGGCAATAAGCGTGCCCACGGCCAGGATGAGCAGGGCCGCCAGGACGCTGACCATAATGATGTTTTTAATCAGCCCCATGGCCGCGGCCTGTTTTTCCGACCGCTCCATAAGCATCGCGGCCTTCCACCCGGTGCCGGGCATGGTATACGAAAGGGCGGCCAGGGCCACGTTTCCCCGGCTGATATTATGCAGGCCGTCCGGCTGGCTTGCAAGCCCGCTCAGGCCTTCGTCGCCCGTGTCTTTGGCGGCCTTCATCAGGTTGCCGGGGTTTTTGGGATCAAGCATGACCCTGCCCAGGCGGTCAAAAAGGACCAGGTACCCCGTTTCGCCAACGCGCGCATCCTCAAGGATGCCGGTGAGCGCTCCCAGGACAAAATCCACCCCGGCCACGCCGACTGTCCGCCCCGCGCCGTCTTTGACGCGGGCTGAAACGGTGGTGACCAGGGTCTTGGTGGTGGATGAAACATAGGGATCAGTGACGGAAATATCGGCGTTTTTCTGGATAATTTCCTTATACCAGGGGCGGGTCCGCGGGTCATACCCCCTGGAAACCGTCCTGGCCGGGCTTTTCACATAACCGCCGTCCTCGGCGCCGAACAGGGCTATTTCGACGTCGGGCATCAGCGCGCGCGCGTCGTCCAGCCTGCGGAACAGGGCCGCCTCTTCCGGGGAAAATTTCGCGCCGTCCATCTGCACCGTGTCCGTAGTGCCGGTGTAGTTGGTCAGCTTTCCCTGGGCCAGCCGGGCTTCGGGCAGGGCGGCCAGGGCCTTGGCCATCTGCTCGCCGCCGCGCACGAAGGAGTCGACCAGTTCCTCCACCCTGCTCAACTGGGCCTTGGCGTTGCCGCTGAACTGTTCGTCGGCGTAGCGGAGCGAGGTCGTCCATACGGCCGCGGATATTGCGGAAGCCGCGACAGAAAGAGAAACCAGAAGAAGAACAAAAATGCGCAGACGTATGGTCATGGCGTGTTCCTTGAAGAAAGCAAAGTTGAACTTTTTGATTAGGATATTACGAAAATCTGAAGTCAGAATGCTATAACCGCAATCATATTAAAGTCAAGGCATAGTCGGATTTTTGCGCGAAAAATCGATATTATGCTGGAAAAACTTGTGTATTGAAAATAGATATAACAATAAATAATTTTAAAAATAACGTTATAAGATAAAAAATAAAAAGCAAAGAAATTCCTATTGCGTCCCCATAGCCGGAAACGCACCGGAACACCGAGCATGGCGCGAATTTTTACATAAATAAAAAAAGCCGGGGAACCTTAGTCCCCCGGCCGGAAGTTTTGGGAAAACTCCCTGAGCCGTCCGCTCTAATCCACTTTGTAAAATGCCTTGGCGTCCGCCTTACAGACCGGGCACTTGCCGCTGAAGGGGCCTTCGTGCGTGTAGCCGCATACGGAGCAGATATAGTAATCCACGGCTTCCGCCTTGCCGTCAGCGGCCAGGGCCTTTTTGTACAGGTTGGCGTGCACCTCTTCCACCGCGTTCACATAGTCAAAGTAGGTCTTGACGGCGTTTTTGCCTTCGGCCTCGGCATCCTTGATCATCTCAGGATACATTTTGGTGAACTCGTAGGTTTCGCCGGAAATGGCGTCCTTAAGATTATCCAAGGTATTGCCGACCTTGCCCGCATTGCGCAGGTGGGCGTGAGCGTGGATGGTTTCCGCCTCGGCGGCGGCGCGGAAGAGCTTGGCGGTCTGGGGCAGCCCTTCCTTGTCGGCCTGCTTGGCATAGGCAAGATACTTGCGGTTGGCTTGAGATTCACCCGCAAAGGCGGCCATCAGATTTTCCTGAGTTTTGGACATATGACTATCCTTATGGTTGCAATTAATAGGAACAATTACTGTTTAATAGAAAATTCCTTCGGTGTAAAGAGCCGGAGGAATTTTTTTGATCAGGAAGGACGGCCTTGCTTGGCCACCATGATATCCAGAATAACCTTGTCTGCTTCGGCCATACCTTCGGACCCCAGGCGGCCCAGATTACGGATGCTTTCCTCAAGATCGGCGGCCACAATGCCGTCCTTGCCGCTGACGGCTATTTCGCTCATCCCCAGAAAAGCCGACTGGATGGCCGCGCTGACGGACGAGGAAACCTTGAGGGCGCAGCTTGTTTTCGCCCCGTCGCAGATGATGCCCGCAATGTTGCCCACCATGTTCTTGATGGCGTTGGCCATCTGCGGCAGCCCCCCGCCCAGCAGCATCACAATGCCGCAGCTTGCGCCCGTGGCGGCGATGGTCACAGCGCACAGGGCCGAAAGGCGGCCCAGGTAGTGCTTGATGTGGATGGACGAAAGATGGCTCATGATCAGCGCGCGGGCCAGTTGTTCTTCCGGAACTCCCAGACGTCCGGCAAAGGCCACCACCGGCATGGTGCAGGTAATGCCCTGATTGCCGCTGCCCGAGTTGCTCATCACCGGCAGCATCACGCCGTCCATGCGGGCGTCGGAAGCGGCCGCGGTCAGCTTCATGGCATAGGTGCTGGTGTCGTCCGAAAGCAGACGCCTGCCGATGTTTTCTTCGATAACCTTGCCCACCTGCAAACCGTACTTGTTGCGCAGACCTTCTTCCGCCACGGCGGTGTTCAGACGCGCGGCCTCCAGAATGAAGGAAATCATCTCGAAAGGCGCGCCGGTGGCAAACTCGTAAACCTTTTGCATAGTCAGGGGCCAGGATCCGGCGCGGTCCTCGTCCCCGCCCTGGCCGTCCCGGGAAAACAGCGTCTTTCCGTCCTTTTCCACCAGGGTGATGTTGGTGTGCTCGTGCTGCAGCACCGTGCGCACGGTATGCCCGCCGCCGCGCAGGGTCACCTCGCAGTACAAGAGGACGGGCGTGTCGGCCACGCGCACAGAGACGCGCCCCTGCGCAAGCATGTTGCGGCCGGCTTCCGCCTGTTCGGGGGTAAGATCGCGCAGCACCTCCAGGGCAAGGACCGATTTGCCGCCCAAAGCGCCCACGGCGGCGGCGATGTCCAGACCCGTGGCGCCTGTGCCGGGCACGCCCACGCCCATGCCGTTCTTCAGCAGGTTGCCGCTGACGGCCACGTCGATATGCTCGGGGGCCGCCTCCAGTTCCTCCGCCGCCCTGGCGGCCGCCAGGGCTATGGCCACGGGCTCGGTGCAGCCCAGGGCGGGAACAACCTCCCGCTGTAAAATTTCCACAAAAGAAGCCCATTCGGGATTGATTGCCGGTTTCATGCAAACCTCGATAAAAATGTATGATGAAATAACAATAAGCAAAATTCGCGTCAAAGCAAAGGCCGGGGGCGAAAAAGCCGCCCCCGCGCCGCGCATGGCGGCGAAAGGGCGGCCCGCGGATCTTTGCCTGAAGGACCTACGCCCCGTTGACGTTTTGCAGGCTTTCGCCGCGCGGGTTGTAGATGCCGTCCACCATCAGGGCAATGGCGCCGTCGCCGGTTACGTTGCAGGCGGTGCCAAAGCTGTCCTGCAGGGCGAAAATGGCGATAAGCAGGCCCCACATGGTTTCATTGAAGCCCAGCACGCTGATGACTATGCCAAGAGAGGCCATGACCGTGCCGCCGGGCACGCCGGGAGCGCCGATGGCGAACACGCCCAGCAGCAGCGCGAAAAGAATCATGGTGCCCAGGGCGGGCATGGCCCCGGTAAGCAGGTAGGCGATGGTCATGCAGAACAAGGTTTCCGTGAGCACCGAGCCGCACAGATGGATGGTGGCCCCGATGGGGATGATAAAGTCCACGGTATCGCGGCGCAGCACGGTGGATTTACGGGCGCAGGAGAGGGAAACCGGCAGCGTGGCCGCGCTGGACATGGTTCCCACCGCCGTCAGGTAGGCCGGACCGTAGTGCCTGACCACCTCAAAGGGATTGCGGCGGGAAAGGACGCCGCCGATGACGTACAGCAGCGTCAGCCAGATAAAGTGGCCGCACACGGCGATGACGATGACCTGCAAAAATACGGGAAGCTGCTGGGTAAGGCTGCCTTCAAAGGCCAGCTGGGCGAAGGTGCCGGCGATGAACAGCGGCAGAAGGGGAATAATGAACTTGGACACCACCATCATCATGATGGATTCAAACTCGGTCAGCAGTTTTTCCATGGTGGCCGACCTGGTCCACAGGGTGGTGATGCCCAGCACGATGGCCGTGACCAGGGCGGTCATCACGGGCATGATGCCGGGAATGTTCAGCACGAACAGCGTCTTGGGAAGACTGAGCAGCCCGGCCACTTCCTTGGGAATGCTGAGCATGGGAATAAGCGTGTACCCGACTGCAATGGCGAAAAAGGCCGCGCCGATGGAAGAGATGTACGCAATGCAGATTGCCGTGGTCAGCATTTTGCTGGCGTTCTGCCCAAGCCGCGTAATGGACGGGGCGATAAAGCCGATAATAACCAGGGGAACAGCATAAAAAATGAACTGGCCGCAAATGTGCTTTACAGACCCCACCACCTGCATGATGGCGTTGGGCATGCCGGAGACGCCTTCCGGCGGTATTACCGCCGCGCCCGCCGCGTCAACGGGCAGGCCGCCCCGGGCAATAAGCCCCAAAACAACACCCGCGGCTATGCCTAATGCAAGCTTGATGATCAGGCCGAAATCTCCCTTCTTTCCGCTCATGATTTACCACCTGGTTAAGGTTTGTTGAATGCCGTACTACGGCTGCCGACTTTGGTGAAACTACTCCAAGCATGCCGAAAATGCAAACAAGAGAACAATTATATTGGCCTCCACTATTATAAAGTAAAAGATTCATATTTGTTTCCGCAGCGCGAAAAAAGCGGCGCGCCCGGGCGCGCCGCCAAAACAATTGGAAATGAAAAGAAAAAGAAAGAAAAAAGTAAAGAAATGAAAAGCCGTCAATAACTGCGGATATATTCGTCCAGGCTTTCCGCCGTGCAGTTGCGGCTTACCCAGAAGGCCGAGGCCCACACCATAAGGGCGGCGGCCTGGGTGTCGTCCAGGCGTTTTATTTTCGCTTCAAGGCTGGCCTTGCTGGCGCCGTGCAGGGTGTGTATACTGGCGGTTTCACAGGCTTCGCTGACGCGCAGAAGCAGGTAGGAAAGGCGGGTGGTGTCGGGCAGCAGGCGGGCTTCCTTGTGCGCCTCGACGATGGTTTTCAGCTCCCCCGGGGTAAAAGCCCCTTTCAACGCGCTGATGGCGCGAAAAAAAGTATCCACCGCCCAGGGAAGGATAAATTCCGCCCCCGCGCTTTTGGTCCGGAAGTAGTCTTTCAGCCAGCGCTCCTGCTCGGCGTTGATTCTGGCGGCTACCTGCGGCATGATTCCTCCGGGAGTTGCCCGACAACCGGCAAAACTTGCCGGAATGCGGAAAAAAACTATCTATCGCTTTTGTTACTATAGGTTTCTCTCAGAAAAAAATCAAGAAAAAATCTAGAAATCATTCCATATCCCAATTCTGCAACGGCTTCCCGTGCCGCGTTCATAAAGCGTATTTACGCACGGTCCGACCGCGCGGGCGTCGCCGGACGCCGGGCGGAAGCGCCGCGCGCCGACGAAGACGGCGGGAAAGAGCGGTATGATTGACAGCGGTATTTCATAAATTTATAGATATGCGGACCACAGGCATACTTGCCTGGAAGTCATTGCGTAATGCATTATACAATGACTTCTGACGCCGGACGGCAGTCCGCCGCGCCGCCAAAGGCGGCGCGGCGGGCCGGAAACCGCGTTTTCCGGCGAAGCGTTCCCCATAAATCGTCCGACAGACGATTCACGAAATGAGCGCCAGTCCTGCTATTGCGCCGGCCGTACACCCGGGCCTTCTTCTTTCCGCCATGTCTTCCAACCAGCCAGGGAGTTTTCATGCAGCCGAAGAACGTCAGAGAATCATTGGGCAGCCGCCTGGGTTTCATCTTCCTTTCCGCCGGGTGCGCCATTGGCCTCGGCAACGTCTGGCGCTTTCCCTACATCACGGGACAATACGGGGGAGCGGCCTTTGTCCTGATGTATCTGGCCTTTCTCTTTCTTCTGGCCATGCCCATCATGGTCATGGAATTTTCCGTGGGCCGCGCCTCGCGGCAAAGCGTGCTGCAATCCTTTCGCACCATCCAGCCGGGCAGCCCCTGGTCGCTGTTCGGGGTCATCGCCCTGGCCGGAAACTACATCCTGATGATGTTCTACACCACCGTGGCAGGCTGGATGCTTGCCTACACCTGGTATAACGCCACCGGGCAGCTCAGCGGCCTTACACCCGACCAGGTGGGCAAATTTTTCGGCGACATGCTGGCCAGCCCCGGCACCCTGGTCTTCTGGCTGGCGGTGACCATCGGCCTTGGCGTCGTCATGTGCGCCGCCGGACTGCGCAAGGGGGTGGAACGTTCCTCAAAGATCATGATGGGGGGACTGCTCGGCATCATTATCATTCTGGCCATACGCTCGGTTACCCTGCCGGGAGCGGAAAAAGGCCTGGCCTTTTACCTTATGCCCGATTTCGGCAAACTGATGGAAAAGGGCCTGTGGACCAGCGTGTACGCCGCCCTTGGCCAGGCCTTCTTCACCTTGAGCCTGGGCATAGGCAGTATGGCCATTTTCGGCAGTTACATCTCCCGCGACCGCTCCCTGACGGGCGAAGCCATCATCATCACCCTGCTGGACACCTTTGTGGCCATCATGGCGGGGCTGATCATCTTCCCCGCCTGCTTCGCCTACGGGGTCAACCCCGGCGGCGGCCCCGGACTGGTGTTCGTCACCCTGCCCAACCTGTTCAACAGCATGCCTTTGGGACGGCTGTGGAGCACCCTGTTCTTCCTGTTCATGAGCTTTGCCGCCATGACCACGGTGGTGGCGGTGTTCGAACATATCTTCGCCAACTCCATGGACGCCTTCGGCATGGGCCGCAAAAAGGCCGCCTACATCAACGGCGCCCTTATCTTTCTGCTGTCCCTGCCCTGCGCCCTGGGCTTCAACGTGCTTTCGCACATCAATCCCATGGGCGAAGGCTCGGTCATTCTGGATCTGGAGGACTTTATCGTCAGCAACAACATGCTGCCGCTGGGGGCCGTGGCCTATCTGCTGTTCTGCTGTTCCCGTTACGGCTGGGGCTGGAAAAACTTCATCGCCGAGGCCGACGCCGGAACAGGCATGAAGTTCCCCCAGATTTTCCGTCCGTACTTCACCTACGTCGTTCCCCTGGTTATTCTGGCGATCTTCGTCTTCGGCTACATGGACAAGTTCGGCAAATAGCGTAAAAAGGGATTGACCGGCTTGGAACTCACGCGCCCGTCCGGCGATGCAGCTCGGGCGGGCGCGTGTCCTGTCAAAACATTTTTCGGAGATATCCCCATGTGCGGCATTATCGGATATACGGGGCACAGGCCCGCCGTTCCCTTTATCATCGAAGGACTGCGCCGTCTTGAATACCGCGGCTATGATTCTTCGGGCGTCTGCTTCATCCAGCAGCGGGAACTGCGCGTCGTGCGCGCCGAAGGCAAACTGAAGCTTCTGGAAGACAAGCTGGCGGGCATGGAAGTGTCCCTGGCCACCACCGGCATGGGGCACACCCGCTGGGCCACCCACGGAGCCCCCACCGAGGCCAACGCCCACCCGCACCGCTCGTCCAGGGGCAATCTGTGCATCGTGCACAACGGCATCATCGAAAACTACCAGGAGCTTAAAGAGGAACTGCTGGCCAAAGGCTACGTCTTTTCGTCGGAAACCGACACCGAAGTGCTGGTCAACTGCATCGCCGACGAACTGGCCCCCGGCCGCCCCCTGCTGGAAACCTTCGCCCGCGCCCTGCGCCGGGCCCACGGGGCCTACGCCGTCACCCTGCTCTGCCCCGACGAACCAAACACCGTATACGCGGCGCGCATGTCCGCCCCCCTGCTTATGGGCGTGGGCACGGGCGAAAACTTCATCGCTTCGGACATCCCCGCCTTTCTGCCTTACACCCGCGACGTGGTCTTTCTGGAAGACGGCGAAATCGCGCGCATCACGCCTTCGTCCTGGGAAGTGTTTTCCCTGCAAAGCCTTGCCCCTGTCGAAAAGACCGTGCAGCGCATCGAATGGGACATGCAGTCCGCCCAAAAGGGCGGCTACCGCCACTTTATGCTCAAGGAAATCTTCGAGCAGCCCCGCGCCGTGGCCGACTGCATGGCCGGGCGCGTGGACGCCGCGCGCCTTGAGGTCACCGTGCCGGAACTCGCGCGGCTGCCCCGGCCCGCGCGCCTGCGCATCATCGCCTGCGGCACCTCGTTCCACGCCGGGCTGTGGGCCATGCCGCTGATGGAGGAATGGGCGGGCATTCCCACCGCTGTGGAAATCGCCTCGGAATTCCGCTACCGCAACCCCCTGCTTGATTCCGGCGAAATGGTGCTGGTCATCAGCCAGTCCGGCGAAACCGCCGACACCCTGGCCGCCCTGCGCATCGCCCGCGAAAAGGGCTGCCCGGCCCTTGGGCTGTGCAACGTGGTGGGGTCCACCATCGCCCGCGAGGCCAGCGCCGTGGTGTATACCCAGGCCGGGCCGGAAATCAGCGTGGCCTCCACCAAGGCCCTGTGCAGCCAGATGCTTGTGCTGCTGCTTATGGCTCTGCACTGGGGCAAAGGCCGCATGGACGCCGAAACGGCGAAAACCGCCGTGCGCTCCCTGCTTGCCCTGCCCGCCGAACTGGAAGCCTTTTTACCCACCCTTCAGGCCGAGGCCCGCGCCCTGGCCTGGCGGTACTCCGCCTGCAAGGGCATGTTTTTTCTCGGGCGCGGGCAAAGCTACCCCTTGGCCCTGGAAGGAGCCCTCAAGGTCAAGGAACTTTCGTACATCCACGCCGAAGGATACGCTTCAGGCGAGATGAAACACGGCCCCATCGCCCTGATCGAGCCGGAGTTCCCCTCTTTCGTCCTTGCCCCCCACGACGCCCTGTTTCCCAAAAGCAAGTCGAATCTGGAAGAAGTGCAGGCCCGGCGCGGGCCGGTCATCGCGCTGACCAACCCGCCAAAGCCCGGCATGGAACTGCGCGCCGCCCACACCTGGATCATCCCTGAAGCATGGGGGCCGCTGAACGGCTTTTTCATGCTGCCGGCCTTGCAGCTTTTCAGCTACGAGGCGGCCAGCTACCTTGGCAACGACGTGGATCAGCCGCGCAATCTCGCCAAAAGCGTGACGGTGGAGTAGTCCTGTACAAGCTTATTGCTGAAGGCCGCGCCCCGCGCGACGAAAAAACCGCCGGAACTGACGTTCGCGGCGGTTTTTTCGGCCCTGGCGCTTGTTCGGCCCTGCGGGCCGGAATTATCTTTCCGGCTTGCGGCCGGATCAATTATCCCCAGTCTTCGGGCCTGGACAAGGCCACAATCTCGCGCAGAAGCTTCAGGGTTTCCTCGGCGTCGGCGGGGTCCAGCTTGCGCAGGGCAAAGCCCGCGTGCACGATGATATAGTCGCCGGGTTGCAAGGGTTCGGGCAAAAGGGCGGAGGAAGCGGTGACATAGGTTTCGCTGTCGCCCACCCGGCAGCGGGCCATGTCTCCGTTCTGAATGTCCGTCACTTTCATGGGAACGGCTAGGCACATAGGCATATCCTCACTGGAAAAAATCCGTTTTGCGATTCACGCCGCGAACAGAGCGGCCCCGGAAAAACGCTTTCGCCGTGACCCTACCGCAAAGGCGTCCCGGCGTACAGGGCAAAAAGCCGGCGGCGGAGTATCCGGATTACGGCCGGAACAGCGCCGAACCACGCTTCCGGCAAAATCAGGCGTTGTTCCCACCCCCGCAATAACCCCAAACTGAAACCCGTCCATGGGCGGTATGGGCATCAGGTTGGTTGTTCCCACCCCGCAATAACCCCAAACTGAAACGTTTGGAAGGAAGGGGATGGGGCGCGGGGAAAGGGGAAGGAAACTTTTTCAAAAGTTGCCTTCCCCTTCCCCCGCAGGCGCATTTCCGCCCTTCCCTTCCAGAAGGCCCCGCAGGATCTCCGCCACGGCGGCGGGGCCGAAGCGGCGGGTGATCTCGGCGGCCCGGCCGGGCAGTTGCGGGTCAATTCTGCCTTCGGCAACGCGTTTCATGGCGGCCACCAGGGCTTCCAGGTCTATATCGGCCCACAGCATGTCCGGAGTGAACAGGGGAATGGCCGAGCACATTTCCCTGGAAACAGGGCCGAGGGTGTACGCTATGGGAAGGCTGTTGTCCTTGTCCATGAATTCCATGTTGCCGGACCAGCCCGTGGCTATGACGGGCCTGCCGTAGGCCATGGCTTCGGAAAGCCCCAGCCCCCAGCCTTCGGCGCGATGGGCGCTGACATAGGCGCTGGAAATGGCGTGCAAAGCGGCCATCCGGCCGGGGGTAAGGTTGTCGGCGGTGCTGATGACGCCGGGAATACCCGAATAGTTGAAATTCATACGGTACTGCTTGAGCAGCAGGCGCACGGGGCGGGAAGTCCGCCCGCGCAGGGCGGAAAAAGCGGCCAGAAGGGCTTGCACGTTTTTGCGCGGATTGACGGCGTCCACGATGGAAAAAAAGATGACGGGCCGTTTTTCCGGAAAGCGAGAAGACGCCGCGCCGCTTGCGTCAAGCCCCGCCAGGGAACGGGCAAAGGCCAGATCGCCGGCGGAGGCGGGAACGCGCCGCACCACATGGGGTACCACATGCACGAAGGGAAAATGCTCCGCCATGCTCCGCCTGGAAAAATGCGACGGGGTCCAGATTTCCGAAACCAGCCGCAGAGGTTCGCGGAAATACGGGGAAAGAGCCGTGCCTTCCCACACGCAGTAAGCTATGGTGCGCATGGAGCGCAAAGCGGGGATGCCGGCGAATATGGCCGGGTAGTTGGTCGGTTCGTCGTGGATAATGGCGACGTCCGCCCCGCCCGCTTCGTCAGGGTTTGTGCGGACCTGGCACCCAAGGCTTTTCAGGCAATCGACATAGGCCCCGCCCGCGATGCGGTGGCTGATGTAACCGCTGAAATGGTAATAGACGCGCATGCATGACGCATACATGTTTCCCCGGAAAATAGCAAAACGCATTGCGGGCGGCAAAAAAGCTTTTGCGTCCGTTGAAGCGGTCCTGGCGTTTTATGGCAAAGCCTGATGCGGCGTACGGCAAACCGGACCATTACAAAAAAGAAGCCCGCCCCGGGCAACAGCTCGGAGCGGGCAAAGAAACGGAACCGGTAAGGGAATCAGCCCTTGAACACGGCTTCGAATTTCGGAACCACGTCCTTTTTGCGGCTCATGACCTTGGGCAGCCATACGGACTTGTCGCCCTTGACGCCGAAGGCTTTTTCGACAACGGCGGGGTTGTCGGAGCTTATCAGCATTTCCGAACCTTCCTTCATGATGTCGGTAAGGAGCAGGAACACGCTGTGGGCGCCCTTTTCGGCCTTCAGCTTGGCGATGTCGGCGGCCAGATCGCCCTTGACCTTGTCGAGCATGGCCAGGTCGATGACTTCCAACTGGCCGATGCCGACCTTGGTGCCGCTCATGTCAAAGTCCTTGTAGTCGCGCAGGACCAGTTCGCGGGGGGTCGCGCCGTCAACGGCGGACTTTACCTTGAACATGTCCATGCCCAGGGCTTTGTAGTCGGCCACGCCGGCGATTTTCGCCAGGGCTTCCACGGCCTTTTTGTCGTCGTCGGTGGTGGTGGGGGACTTGAAGATGACGGTGTCGGACAGAATGGCGCACAGCACGCCGCCGGCGATGTTTTTGGGCATTTCGACGCCGTAGAAGTCATACATGGCCTTGATGACCGTGCCGGTACACCCGGCGGGCCATACCCACATCAGCAGCGGGCTGGAGGTGGTCACGTCGCCCAGTTTGTGGTGGTCGACAACGGCGATGACTTCCGCGTCCTTCAGGTCGGCAGGCGCCTGGGGCAGGTCGGAATGGTCCACCAGGATCACTTTGTTGCCGGCAACGGACGTAACTACTTCCGGGGCCTTCATGCCGAACTTTTCAAGCACGAACGCCGTTTCCGGGGTGACCGGACCCTGGGCGACGGCTTTGGATTCAACGCCGCGTTTGCTCATAAGGTCCGCCACGGCGATGGCGGAGATGATGCTGTCGGTATCCGGGTTTTTATGACCTACGACAAGTGCAGCCATGATAATCCTCCGTAACTGGTTGTATGGCGCGGCGGACGCCGCAGAAAAATCCTGGCCCGGCCCCTGCGCAAGGCAGGTCGGACGCGCTTTCCGTAGCCGGTGCGGCGCGTCCGGAAAAAGCGCGCGTCGCGCTTTGCCGGGGCTTCACACACCCACTTGTGCCATTTAGCACAAAGTACGACTTTTGCCAAGTCCTTTAGGCGCGCCTTCCCCGGCGCGCGCCGGAAAGCGGCGTTCCGTCCTTTCCGCCATAGCGATCCAGACGCCTTCCCGGCCACGCGCGGGAAGGCGGTTCAGGCAAAATACCTATAACGCGGAGCAGGTTCAGCCGCCGGGCTTCCTGTCGCCGCCCTTATCTTCCAGGGGATACAGCGCGGCTATGGGATTATTTTCCTGCATGGCGCGCTCAATGGTGTCCAGCATGAACTCGTCGCGTCCCGCGTCGTACGCCTTGTCCTCCGAGGCCAGAGGGCCGAAGACCGGAAAGGCGTACCACACGCCCTTTTTCTGCGCCTTGGCCGCCTTCATGACCATGATTCTGCGCTGCGAAGGCGTCTTGCCCATGGCGAACCCTTCGCCGTTGGGAGAAAACGAGGCCCCGCTCAGCACAAGCACCGGCAAGGGCGTTTTCGACGCCCGGCCCGGCACGCCGCCGGATCTGCCCGCCGCCCCCGCCGCCGCGAAGTCCGCCCGTTTGCCCCCGGCCCGGATGCGCTCGTCAAGGCTTCCGCCCCCGTTGCCGTAGCATACCAGACTGTAATCCTGCCCCATGTAGCCGCCCTCGCCGCTCAGGGCTATGCCGACGCTTCTGCCCTGCGCGTGCGCCTCGTCCACCGCCGCCGCGACAAGGGCGGGGCTGAGGCCCGCCGCCCGCTCGGCACCCAGAAAGGTCCAGGCCTCGGACTCCAGCAGCGCCCCGGCCTTGCGCATGTCCTCCGTTACCGCTTCAGGACTTGAATACCCCCGCAGATCCAGGACGATGTCGAAACCCACGGTGGAATTAGCCTGCTGCAACGTGGCGCGCAGGGCGTTCCAGCGCATGGCCGTTTCTGCGGAAGGCAGCGTCCCGGCCCGCAGGCGCATGCCCCCCTGGACAAAGGTGGGCGAAAAACGGGCAAGCGTCTCCCCGGCCCCGGTCTCGCTTTCGTTGGCCAGCAGCCAGCCGTCGCCGTCAAAAAGACAGGCGTGGACGGCGCGCTCGAACCGCGGCCCCGCGCCGCGCACCGAAACCGGCACAAAAACCATACGCGGCGCGGCGGGCTCTTCGCGCGCACCGGGCGAATCCGCAAGAGACGCTTCCCGCGCTCCCCCCCGCTTTCCCGTCTTTTTACCCTTTTTGGAAGCATTGCCCTTTTGGGAGGCGGCGGAGCCTTTTTTTGCGGAGGGCGAAGCGGAAGATTTGTTCTTGCCCGCCGGGCTTTTTGCCGTCTCTTTTTTGGACGCGCTTTTCCGGGCGGAACTTTTCGCCGGGGCGGGAGCGGCTTCAGCCCTGGGAAGAACGCCGCAGGCGCTCCACAAAAAAACGGACAACAGCAGAACATGAAAAACGCGCATACCTCTCCTTGCCCGCCAAGCTTGCGGCAGGGCCGCGCGGGACGAAAATTCTCATTACCCTGTGACGCCCTTAAGGGCAACAACCGGAAAGCGCCTGATATAGACAAGCCTTAAACCATCGCGCGGAGCCCGCCCCCGCAAAAACTTGCCTCCCCCGTCCGACGCCGGACCGCACGTCGCCCTTCCCCCCGGTTTATTACCCGAAACCGGAACCAAAGCAGCCACGTTAAGACCTGGAGAGGCCGGCCGAGGGAAGACGGAAAAAGCCGGGGCCGCACCGGAATTTGATACAAAAGCGGGCGCTCCCTCTTGCTTCCGGGGGAGCGGGCTGTTATGGAAACAACGCCAATATGATTTTTTAAGGAGTTCCCATGAGCATAGAGGTCCCCAACACCCCGGTTCAGCAGGACGACACGGCCCGGACACCCGCCGGCCCCGTTGCGGCGGAGCATTCCCCCGCCGCCGCCGCTCCCGGTTCCGGAGAAGCCTCGATACCGGCCGCGCATGCCGCCGCTCCCGGTTCCGGAGAATCCTCGATACCGGCCGCGCATGCCGCCGCTCCCGCGGTGTCCCCGGCCGCCGAGTCCGCCGCCACCGTCATGCCTGAAGCCTCCGCCCCGGCGGACCGCGCGGAACAGGCCGAGGAAGCCTCTTTTGCCGAAATGCTCGCCGAGCATGAGCGCGGAGAAGCCCCCCGCTCCCGGCTTTCGCCCGGCCAACGGGTGACGGTACGCGTTGTGGCCGTCACCGCCGACACGGTGTTCGTCAGCACCGGATCCAAGGTCGACGGCATCGTGGACCGCGAAGAACTGGAAGTGGACGGCGAACTTCCCTGCCAGGTGGGCGATACCCTTGACCTGTACGTGGTCACGGCCAGCCCGCAGGAAGTGAAGCTTTCCAAAATCATCCGGGGGGCGGGCAGCCTTTCGGCCCTTGAAGAAGCCCGCGACGCCGGACTGCCCATCGAAGGCAAGGTCACGGCCCAGATCAAGGGCGGCTACGCCGTCGAGGTCATGAAACGCCGGGCCTTCTGCCCCGCCAGCCAGATCGATCTGCGCCCCCTGGACGATCCCGAATCCGCCGTGGGCAAAACCTACCCCTTCCTGATCACCCGCCTGGAAAAGGGCGGGCGGAACATCGTGGTTTCGCGCCGCGCCATTCTTGAGCGCGAACAGTCGGAAAACCGCGAAGCGCTGATGGCCTCCATCCACGTGGGCGACGTGCGCGAAGCCGCCGTCACCCGTCTTGCCCCCTTTGGCGCGTTTGTGGAGCTTGCCCCCGGCGTGGAGGGCATGGTGCACCTATCCGAACTTTCCTGGGCCCGCATCACCCAGCCCGACGAAGCCGTCGCCGTGGGCGACGTCATCCGCGTAAAAATCATGTCCGTAACCGACGGCGAAAAAGGCGCGCGCATCGCTCTTTCCGTCCGCCAGGTCACCGAAGATCCCTGGAAGGACGCCGGCTCCCGCCTTGCCCCCGGCGACGTCGTCACCGGCAAGGTCACGCGCACCGCGCCTTTTGGCGCTTTTGTGGAAGTTTTGCCGGGCATCGAAGGGCTGGTGCATATTTCCGAGCTTTCCTTCGAGCGCCGCGTCATGAAAACCGACGAAATCGTCGTGGCCGGCGACACGGTCAGCGTCAAGATCAAAGAAGTGGACACGGACAAAAAACGCCTGTCCCTCAGCCTGCGCGACGCCGCCGGCAACCCTTGGGAGACGGTGACCGAAACCTTTGCCGTGGACGCGGAAGTTATGGGCACCGTTGAAAAACGCGCGCCTTTCGGCCTGTTCGTCACCCTGGCCCCCGGCGTCACCGGGCTTTTGCCCACCTCGGTCATCCAGGCAAGCCCCTCCCGCCGCACACTGGAACGCCTTGCCCCCGGTGAAGCCGTGGCCGTGCGCATCCGCGAAATCGACACCGCGCATAAGCGCATTTCCCTGGCCCCGGCGGGCGAAGAAGAATCCGCCGCCGCCGAGGAAAAAGACTGGAAGCGCCATGCGCCCAAACCCCAGCCCGCCCCCTCCATGGGCGCCCTGGGAATGGCGCTGCAGGCGGCGATGAAAAACAGAAAGAAGTAGGAGCGGACGGGTTTTCGTGCCATACCGCGTCAGGCTTCGTTTTTGAAAGGGGGGCAGGACCAAAGAGTCCAGCCCCCCTTTCAAAAATTTGCCTTCCTTGTCTGGCACGAAACCTCGTCCGCTCCTCAAGGCGCACTCTGGTAACATTTTTGAAAAACACCATTTTCTTTCCCCCCACCCCTTCCCCCACAACGTCTTCATACTCTTAAAAAAAGGGGCCGCCATGCGGCGCGTGCTTGTGGTGCAACTTGCCCGGATAGGAGATCTGGTCCAGACCAAGCGTCTGCTTTTGACGCTGCGGGGCGAGGCCGAGGTGCACCTGTGCGTGGCCCCCGTGCTGGCGGAATTCGCCGGGGTGCTGTACCCCTTTGCCCACGTGCATACCCTGCCCGCCCACAGCCAGGGAAATACGGCCCCGGAGGCGGTGCTGCGCGCGGCCCGGGACACCCTGGCCGAACTGCGCCGCCTGGATTTTTCCGCCGTCTATCTGCTGAACTTTTCCCCGTTAAGCTACGCCGTGGCCGCCCTGTTCCCGCCGGAGACAACCCACGGCTTTGCCTGCGAAAACGGACAGCGCATGTACGGCGACTGGCCCGCGCTGGGGCTTGCGCTGGCGCGGCGAAGGTCCTTCGCCC
Organism: Desulfovibrio sp.; assembly: GCA_031549405.1. Classification (GTDB taxonomy): domain Bacteria; phylum Desulfobacterota; class Desulfovibrionia; order Desulfovibrionales; family Desulfovibrionaceae; genus Frigididesulfovibrio. Next base: position 16,588 of record JAVBPV010000055.1, on the reverse strand, counting down.
CCCTGAACCTGGTGGATTTTTGGGCTAACCTGCACCCTTCCCCCCTGCCCCCGGAAAAGGTCAACCCCATTCCCCGCCCGGCGGGAAGCCGCCGCGTGGGCATTGTCATGTCGGGCCGGGAGACGCGGCGTACCCTGCCTTCCGCGCAACTGGCCGCCTGTGCGGCCGCCGTGTTTCAGGCGCGCGGCGGGCCTTCGCTGGTGTGCATCGGCGCGGAAAATGACCGTCCCCTGGTCCGCAGACTGGCCCGGCTGCTGCCCCCCCAGGCGGCCAAAAGGCTGGAAGACGCCACCGGGACCACCAGCATCGCGGAACTGCCGGATCTGATCGCCGGTCTGGACCTTTTGATCACGCCCGACACCGGGGCCATGCACATCGCGGCGCATGTCGGCGTCCCGGTGCAGGCGTTTTTCCTTTCCTCGGCCTGGTGCTTTGAAACCGGCCCTTACGGTTTCGGCCATACTGTATGGCAAGCGGCCGCGCCCTGTTCTCCCTGCCTGGAATCCGCGCCCTGCGGGCATTCTTTGCGTTGTCTGGAGCCTTTCGGCCATGCGGGTTTTTTGGCGCACCTTTCCGGAAAATACGACGGCGCCTGGCCGGAACACCTCATGGGCTGCGTCAGTTCCCTGGATCCATTGGGCGTCACCTACCGCGTGGTGGACGGCGAAGATCCCTTCGCCGCCGAACGCTGGGAGCGGCGTGCCGCCCTGGCTGAACGCCTGGGCGTGCCCGGCTTCGGCCCGCCTTCACCCGAAGTGGTCGAGGAACTGTTCGCGGAAAAGCGCTGGATGCTGCCGCCCCTTTGGAAAAACGCTTAGAGCAAATTACCATTGAAAATGTTTATTTGCTCTGGCGGCGGGAACCGCCGCCCGCCGCGCAGGCGTAGGCGAAACTTATCTCGCCGTTAAGCGCCGGAGCGAGCGTCTCAAAGTTACAATGCTTAGGGGCCGCAAGCAATTAGCTGAGGCTCCGCCCTTTGAAAAACGCCGGAGACTGAGTCCCTGTGCCAGGAAAGGAGGGTAGCGCCTCAGTTTGCCGTCAGACGAGAAGTCGTTTCATGAGGTTTTGCAAGGGTGGGCGGGCCCGAAGAGGCCCGCCCACCAAGCAAAAATGATGCCTGGCGAAGTATCACGGCAAACTAAGGAGGGCAGGGCCTCAGTTTGCCGTCAGACGAGGAAGGCGAGTTTTTGCGAGGGTGGGCTGGCCTCTTCGGGCCTGCCCCCCAAGCAAAAATGATGCCTGACGAAGTATCACGGTAAACTGAGGCCCTGCCAAATGGAGGTTCCCCCATGCTGCGCGTTCTTGTGGTCCTGCCCATGTACGGCGGCTCGCTCCCCGTGGGGCGTTACGCGGCAAACGGTCTGCGCGAGGCGGGCTGCCTTGTGGAGGAGTTCGAGTCGCCGGACTTTCACGGCGCGTTCAACGGCCTGAAGAACCTGCGCGTAGGGCCGGAGCGTCTGGACGCGTTGCAGAACTCCTTTTTGCAGGTGGTTTCCCAGGCCGTGCTGGCCAAGGCGGAGGCCTTTGCCCCTGATTTGGTGCTGTGCCTTGCCCAGGCCCCATTAAGCCGCGTGGCCCTGCGCAAACTGCGCAAGGACAACATCCCCACGGCCATGTGGTTTGTGGAGGACTGCCGCCTGTTTACTTACTGGCGCGCCTTCGCGCCTTACTACGACATCTTCGCGGTCATCCAGAAAGACTCCCTCCTTTCCGAACTTGCGGACATCGGGGTCGAACACGCCCTGTACCTGCCCCTGGCGGCCGATCCCGCCTTTCATAAACCCCTGGACCTGACCCCGGCGGAAAAACGCGAATTCGGCTCCAGACTCTCCTTTATGGGGGCGGGTTACCCTAACCGGAAAAAGGCCTTTTTACGCCTTTTGGGGCAGGATATGAAAATATGGGGCACGGAATGGGAAGACGCCCCGGCCCTGTCGCACATGGTGCAGCGCAAGGGCGCGCGCATCAGCCCCGAAGATACGGTACGCATTTATAACGCCGCCGAAATCAACCTGAACCTGCATTCCGGCCTGCATGGGCTGGTGACGGGCGGCGACTTCGTAAACCCGCGAACTTTCGAGCTGGCCGCCTGCGGGGCCTTTCAACTGGTGGACGAACGGACGCTGATGCCGGAACTTTTCGCGGAAGACGAACTGGCGCGCTTTACCGATCTGGAAGACATGCTGGAAAAAATCGCCTGGTACGGCGAACGCCCGGACGAACGCGCCGCCATGGCCGGGCGGGCGCGCGCGCGCGTTCTTGCCGAACACACCTACGCCCGGCGCATGGGCCAACTGCTGGATTTTGCCCGGGAGCGCTTTCCGGGGATGGGAAGCCGCAAGCAGCAGGCCTGGCCGGAAAACATGCCGGAAGACACCCGGCGGGATCTTTCCGCGCTGCTGCGGGATCTTGCCCTGCCCGGCAACGCCGGCTTCGACGACGTCATCGCCGCCCTGCGGGAAAAATCCGGGACTCTTTCGGACGTGGAGGCCGCGCTGCTTTTTCTGGACGAATGGAAAAAGCTTTACAGCCGGTAGGGCCGTTTCCGCACAAGCGCCCCCCTGCCGCACAATTGCCGCCGGCGGGCTTTGCCCGCCGGCGGCAATTTCACGTATGCTCCAAGCGGAGCGGTTCACATTCGCAATACGTTAACGCTGCAACCTGTCCAAAAGCCCCTTCAGTTCCTGGGCCATGCGCGAAAGCTCCTGCACGGCCGTTCCGGACTGGCCCATTCCCGAGGCGGTCTCGCCCGCGATACGGTTGATTTCTTCAATGGCCCGGCTGATTTCTTCCGAGGTGGCCGACTGTTCTTCCGCCGCCGTGGCTATGCCCGCGATAACGGCGGAGTTCTGGGCGGCCAGCGTCACTATTTCGTGCAGGGCCTCGCCGGAAGTGCCGGCCAGGGCCGTGGCGTCGCTGACACCTTTGCCCGCCTCGCCCACGCGCTGTATGTTGCTGGCGGTAGAGGCCTGAATTCCCCGGATGCTGGAACCCACTTCGGTGGTGGCGCTCATGGTCTTTTCCGCCAGTTTGCGCACTTCGTCGGCCACAACCGCAAAGCCGCGCCCGGCTTCTCCGGCGCGGGCCGCCTCGATGGCGGCGTTCAGGGCCAGCAGGTTGGTCTGGTCGGCTATGTCCGAAATAACGTTCATCACGCCGCCGATGGCTTCCGCCTGTCTGCCCAGTTCCTGCATGTTGTTTTCCAGGTCCGCCGCCACGGAATTCACCTGCTTGATGGCGGTGATGACCCCGTCCACCAGTTCCGCCCCCCGCGCGGCCCTGCCGCGCGTGGCCTCGGCCTGCTCGCTGGCCTGCCCGGCGCTGCGCGCCACTTCCATGACCGTCGAGTTCATCTGTTCCATGGCCGTGGCCGTGGATCCCACGCGGTCGCGCTGCACGTCGGTGCCCCGGCTGACCTGTTCCACCTGGGCGGAAAGCTCTTCCGAAGCGGCGGCAACGCGGTTGGAAATGCCCAGCGCCTCTTTGACCACTTCCATGATGGTGCGCTGGGTGCTTTTGATCTCGGTCAGATCGATAAGCAGCTGCAGCACGGCGACCGTCTCGCCCCGGGCGTTCTGCATGGGGATGCTGGTGTAGCTGATGTCTATCGTTTTGCCCGCGGGATGGGCGCGGGTCTCGGCGCTGCAGGGCTTTCCGGAAGAAGCGGCGCGCGTCAGAGCGTCGGCGGGGGTGCCGTAGTCTTCGCGGTGGAAGACCTCGCCGCAGGTTCTGCCGACATACTCGGTGGCGGCCAGTTCCCGCGCGACATCGTTCATGTAACGGATGCGCAGATCCTTATCCAGCATGACCGTGGGCGACGGTATGGTGTCAACGATCATCCGAAAGCGTTTCAATATGCCGTTGGTGCCCTGGACAAGGGCGGCAAACTCCCCGGAAAAGCGGCCGGCGTCGCCAAGGGCGTCGAGCTGCCCGCCTTCGATGCGCTTTTCCAGTCCCTGGTATTCGGCGATAATATCCTTAAGGGACATGGGGATGGCGCGCAGGGCGTCGGCCAGCTTGCCCAGTTCGTCCCTGCGGCTGACGGCCAGATTGCCGGAAAGATCGCCCGCCGCCACCCGGCCGGCAAAGGCCATGCTGTCGTTAAGAGCGCGCAGCACGGGCCGCAGCAGCAAAAACACCAGCAGGCCGCCCACGACTATGGCCACGGTGGCGACCAGCAAGGCCTTGTTGCGCATGTCGGCAAGCCCGGCGAAAACATCGTCGTATTCAGCCTGGACCACGGCGGTCATGCCGGAATCCTTGTCCTTGGCGTAATAGTTGAAAACATGCACCCCGGTGTTGCCGATAAAATCCTTTACGCCGGGAGCGGGGGCTTCGACCATTTCCTTGTACCGGGGGACCGACCTGAGCGAAGGGTTGAACGGCCAGTCCGGATTCCTGTGCGCCACGATGAGCCCGTCCTGGCCCAGAAGAAAGGCGTGGCCGTGTTCGCCCACCTTTACCGGTTCCACCCATTCCTTATAAAAATGATCAAGGGCGATAATGCCGTACACCACCCCCTTAAGAACGCCGTCCACCATCACGGGAGCCGACGCCGCCATGACGCCCCTGCCGCTTACGTCGCTTTTGTACGGCGAGGACAAAAAATCCCTGGCTCCGCCCATGACCGCTTTAAAATAACCGCGGCCGCTGAAGTCGCGCCCGATGGTGCCCATATCCGACGAGGCCACTACAGACCCCTTTGTATCCAGCAGCGAAAGGCGGTTGATGGCGGGATAACTGTCCGCTACCGCCTTGAGCATCGCGGAAGTGGCCGCCACGGTATTTTTGTCGGAAATGTCCCCCGTGAAAAAGTCTCGCACCCCGCTGCGTTCCGCAATTCGCCTGATGTCGGCGACGGTGCTGTCCGTGGTGGTATTGATGGCCCGGACCAGGGATTCCGCCTCACCCCTCATGTTGTCGATCAGGGCCAGGTTCAGGTTTTCCGCCGATTCCGTGTACGACAGGTAACCGCTTGCGCCCGATATCAGGATAACCAACAGAATGATGGGCATCTGGATTTTCATTTGCAAATTCATGTCGATGGGACTCCCGTTGTGAAAGGAACTATCCGCCCGGCGGGGTTAGAGACCGTCCCGCCGTGGGATCTTGAGCATGAAGTGACTTCCAGTCCGTCAACAAAAGAGGAGAGGCAACGCGAATTGAAGCGCAAAAACTTCACCCGGCGGAGCCTCAAACGCACAAATAGACCGGACGGACACTAGCATACTGATTAATTTAGTCAATATCCTATTTAAAAATTATTATATAATATAGAAAGGCATTCTCTCACACTTGCGAGAGAATGCCTGGCACAATTTCGTCTTTATCGGGTTTCATGCGGCCGTGGCGCGCGACAACGGCCGCGGCTGCCGCAAAAGATACGCCGGGTCCGTATTAGAGCAAATTACCATTGAAAATGTTTATTTGCTCTGGCGGCGGGAACCGCCGCCCGCCGTGCAGGCGTGGGCGAAACTTGTTTCGCCGTTAAGCGCCGGAGCGAGCGTCTCAAAGTTAATATGCTCTAGCGCCGCTCCGGAGCCAGATTGATCTCCAGCCTGGAGGGCGAAACATCGGTGAGCAGCACGCGCATCTTTTGCCCCAGGCGGAAGATGCGTCCTGTTCCCCTGCCGCGCAGTTCCTGCCGTTCCGGAAAAAACTCGTAATAATCCCCGTCCAGGGAACTGAAGCGCACCAGGCCTTCGGCCAGCACCTCCGGAAGCTCCACGAACATCCCGAAATCCGTAAGACCGGAAATAACTCCGTCGAAGGTTTCTCCCACGCGCCCGCCCAGGTACAGGATGGTCAGACGTTTTTGCACTTCGCGCTCGGCCTCGGCGGCGGTACGCTCCGTGGCGTTGATGTGCCCGGCTATGGCGTCCAGGCGCCTGGCCGGGGGCAGGCGCTCGCCGGGGGCGGGGGCGATGCCCAGGGCGTCCTTCAGGGCGCGGTGCACGGTCAAATCGGCATAGCGGCGGATGGGCGAGGTGAAGTGGCAATAACATCCGGAAGCAAGGCCGAAGTGCCCCTCGTTTTCCGTGGCGTAGCGGGCCTGCATCATGGAGCGCAGCACCATGCGGTTTACCGTGTATTCCGCCGGCGTTCCGGAAACACGGCCAAGAAGGGCGGAAATATCTTTGGCCGAAAGCGGGCGGGGCTTCGCCCCCCTGGCGTTTTTACGGCCGGAAACCGGCGTATCCAGGCCCGATCTGTGTAAAAACGCCGCCAGAGACTCCATTTTAGCGGCGTCCGGCCGGGGATGGACGCGAAAAAGAAAGGCCTTTTGCCGCGCTTCCAGAAAACGGGCCACGGCCTCGTTGGCGGCCACCATGAATTCCTCGATGAGCCGGTGGGCGAAATGCCGCTCGCGCGGGGCAATGCCCGTGACGCGCCCGGCGTCGTCAACGGAAATTTCCGCTTCGGGCAAATCCAGGTCCAGGCTGCCGCGCTGCCTGCGCGCCGCCGCCAGCGCGCGAGCCAGGCTTGCCGCCCGCCGCAGCATGGGCAGCACGGGAGCAAGGGCCGCCGCTTCATCCGGGGGATTTTCCGTTCCGCATTTTCCCCCTTTTCCCGGCGCGTTTGGCTCTTCCGGCGCCAGACCCCGCCGCACCTGGCCGTAAGTAAGACGCGCCCGGCTTTGAATGACGGCCGGGTAAAAAGAGGACGTCCCGGGCCGCCCTTCGGCGGAAAATTCCATATCCGCGGCCATGACCAGACGGGGCACGCCCGGCCGCAGGCTGCACAGCCCGTTGGAAAGAGCCTCGGGCAGCATGGGTTCCACGGACAGGGGGAAATAATAGGAATTGCCGCGCAGGCGCGCCTCGGCGTCCAGGGCGGAGCCTTCGGGCACATAGCGGGCCACGTCGGCGATGGCCACCAGCAGGCGAAAACCCGCCCCCGTCTCTTCCACGCACACAGCGTCGTCAAAATCGCGGGCCGTTTTGCCGTCGATGGTCACAAAATCTTTGTGCCGCAGGTCCTGCCGCCCGGCGAATTCTTCTTCCGCCGGGTTTTCGGGCAGGCGATCCGCTTCCGCCAACGCGGAGGGAGAAAAAGCCGCGGGCACGCCGTGGTTGCTTTTGCCCAGGCGTTCCTGGGCCGCGGGAGAAAGCTCGTGCTCCAGGTTGGCCGTGACCCGCGCCGACCAGACGTTGGGGGCAACCACGTCCCCCGGCGTCAGCAGCAGCAAATCGCCCCGATGCACCGGTTTTTCCAGGCCCGACACGTCGGCCATGAACAGGGCCGGCATACGCGCGTCCGCCGGGACGCAAAGCCAGCGCCCGTCCTTTTGCTCCCGCGTGGCGTGGGCCGCGACCTCGGCGCGCGAGCGGCGCAGCACGCGGCTGACGCGCCCTTCCGCGCTGGGACCGCGTTTGCCGGGCAGCACCAGCACTTCCACCGTATCCCCGTGCCAGGCCCCGCCCAGGGCCGCCGGGTGGATGAAAATATCTCCTCCCCGGTCGTCTTTGGGCGTCACAAACCCCATGCCCGCCCGTTGCATGGCCAGCACGCCCTCCACGGTACGCAGCTTTCCGGGCGAACACCAGCCGCCGCCCGCGCGGACCAGAAGACCCTCTTCCTGCAAGGCGCGCAGGGACTCTTCCACCCGTTTCTTGGCCTTGCGAGGCAGGCGGGTGATGCGCAGCAACTCGTCCAGGCCCAGCGGACGGTTGGCCTTGCGGACAGTTTCCTCGACAGTGCGGGAAAGCTGACTGAAGTCGTGGTAATCCACAAAATGGGCAGGACCGGCCTCTTCGCCTGCCCCGGCGGCAGCGCCCGCCGGAAAAGCCTCCCCCCGGCGGCGCCGGTCTGAAACGCCGGCCGGAACGGCATCCCCCCGGCGGGGACGATACCGCGCGCGCCTCATACGGAAGTTTCCGGACCGAACCGCCGCCACCAGTCCTCCCACCATGCGGGAAAGGGCCGCTCCGCGAACATGGCCGGGCCGAACTCCACCCCGGTATCCAGTTCCAGCACCGTCCGGCCGTCCAGTATGTCGCCGAACCGCCGAAGCTTCACGGCGTCCTTGCCTGTGCAGACAATGGGCAGGGGCGCCACGCTGACCCCCAGCACGGCCTGCACGTCGGCGGCGGAATATGGATGATGATCGGCAAAGGCGAAATGCTGTACGGCCTCGCGGCCCATAAAGGCCGCCACATCGCGTTCCAGCCCTTCGGGATTGCCCACGCCGGAAAGCAGAATGTAAGGGGTCCGGGCCCAAGCCCCGGCCTCGCGGTTTTCTTCCGCCGGGCATTTCTCAAACACCGGGCGCAGTCCCCTGGAAACCAGACTGAAGGAAAACACCGGCACGCCGAAGCCGCGCAGGCGCTTTTCCACCAACGGGGCAAGGCGGGCGAATTCTTCCGGCGCGGCCTTCACGGCAAAGGCCGCCGCGCGGCCAAGGGCCGAGGCCCCTTCGCGCCAGGAGCCGGAGGGGATGACGGCGTTCCATTCCGCGTCCAGATCTTCGGGCCGCAGCAAGACAATGTCCGCATGGCGGCCCATGGCCAGGTGCTGCATGCCGTCGTCAAGGATGAACAGGTCGGGGGAAAGGCGCGATTCGGCGTAGCGGGCGCTTTCGGCCCGCCGGGGAAAAACCAGCACCGAAGCGCGGGGATGGCGCAGGGCCAGAAGCAGCGGCTCGTCGCCAGCCTGTTCCGGCGGGCTGTCCGGCCGGACCAGAAGGGGCGCGCCGCCCGGATGCGCGCCGTAGCCCCGCGTAAGGACCACGGCGTGCAGGGATTGTTGACCGGCCCAGTCCAGCAACCAGGAGACGAAAGGCGTTTTGCCCGTGCCGCCCCAGGCTATATTGCCTACGGCCACGCACGGGCGGGAAGGAGTGTGGCGCGCCAGCGCGCCTTTTTCATACAAAGCCCGCCGCCCGGCCATAAGCGCGGCGTAAGGCAGCGAAAGGGGCAGCAGCAGCGGGCCGAGTTTGCGGTACAGTTCCAGAGACTTCAGGGCGGTTATTCCCGTGGATTATTCCCTGTTGCCCATCAGGCGCAGGAGCATCAGGAACATGTTGATGAAATTCAGGTACAGGCTCAGAGCGGCCAGAACGGCGCCGCGCTGCGCCACGGCGGAGTCGGCGGGCATGCTTTCGCCCATTTCCTTGTACAGCTGGGTCTGATAAGCGGTCAGGCCCACAAAGATAATCACCCCGATGACGCTGATGCCCATTTCCAGAGCGGAGGAGCCCAGGAAGATGTTCACCACCATGGCGATCAGCAGACCAATCAGGGCCATGGTGGCATAAGCCCCGATGCTGGACAGATCACGCTTGGTGAACATGCCGTAAACGCTGGTGGCGGCGAACATGCCCGTGGTGGTCAGAAAGGCCTGGACCACCGAGGCCTGTGTGTAGGCCAGCAGGACGAAGGAGAGGGTAAAGCCGTTCAGGGCGCTGTATACAAGAAACAGCACCGAGGCCGTGCCCGGCGCCATGGACCTGATACGCGCGGACAGGAAAAACACCAGCCCCAGTTCCACCACCACGGCCACAATCATCATGGTCATGGCGTTGGGTCCGAACAGCACGTTTACCAGCGATGTGCGGGTGAAGGCCCAGGCCACCACGGCCGTGATGCCAAGGCCCAGCCCCATCCAGTTATATACGGAACGCAAAAACGCGTTGGTCGCTTCCACCCGGCTCAAACTGCCGGGAATCCTGTCGGCGCGCATATTCATTGTTTGCTCTCTCCTTGCATTCTAACGTTCAATCCGCGGCGTTTCGCCGCCGCGTAAGCCCGCCGGTCCGGGAAACCACACAAGTGGAAAACCTGTCCAAGTCCGCCGGCAAAATCCCTTTACCGGCGAACCGCCGCGCGGACGCGGACGGCATTTACCGCCGCCGTATAAACGCCGAAGCGGGCGTGCCTTCGCACCCCCCGGCTTCGCGGGGTTTGCCGTCAGGTCCGGAACGGCCGGGAGGCCTGTCTCTTTCCTTCAAATAACAATTAACTTGGCTTTTGACAATGCGGCTTTTGACGACGGGCTTTTGACGATGCGGCTTTTGCCGATGAACTTTTGTCTGTAAAACCGGACCGGGCTTTCGGGGCGTCCGCTTTTTGCCGCCCCCTTGTGCTTTGTCTCCCCCTGCTATATGCCTGGAGAAGAGAAACGGCGGGAACCGATCAACCTGTCATGACGCGTCGCGCGCGGGGAGATAATCATGAGCGTTTCCCTCTGCATACACGGCCATTTCTACCAGCCCCCCCGGGAGGATCCCTGGCTGGGGATCATTCTGGGCGAAGGCAGCGCCGCGCCCATGTGCCACTGGAACGAGCGCATCCTGCGGGAAAGCTACGCCCCCCTGGCCTGGGCCAGACGCCTTGACTCCGGGGGACGCATAGCCGACGTGCTCAACTGCTACGAATGGATCAGCTTCAACGCCGGTCCCACTCTGCTGGGCTGGCTGCGCGGGTTCGCCCCCGAGGTCCTCGCCCGCATGGCCGAAGGCGACGCCAACAGCGCGCGCCGCTGGGGCAAAGGCAACGCCCTTGCCCAATCCTACCACCACACCATCCTGCCCCTGACCGCGCCTGAAGATCGCGCCCTTGAGGTCCGCTGGGCCGTGGACGACTTTCGCCGCCATTTCGGCCGCGCTCCGGAAGGTATGTGGCTGCCCGAATGCGCCGTGGATATCCCCAGCCTGGAAAGCCTTGCCGCGGAAGGCATCCGTTTTGTCATTCTGGCCCCGCGCCAGGCCAGGGCCATAAGGGTGGACAGCAGGGTCGAGCCCGTTTCCGAAGAAAACCTGCACACCGGCGAGCCCTACGCGGTGGCCCTGCCCTCCGGCAGGCCCATGACGGCGGTATTTTACAACGGCGTCCTGTCTCAGAGTATCGCCTTCAACGGGCTGCTGGGCGACGGCGAAACATTCTGGCGGCGCATCGTCGAGGAATCCCGCCTTCTGGCCGCCCAAAGCGGCGGCGATGCCCTGCTTGCCCTGGCCACTGACGGCGAAACGTACGGGCATCATTTCACCTTCGGCGAGATGGCCCTGGCCCACGTGCTGGCCCAGGGATATTCCCGGCGCGACGGGCTTGGCCTGACCAATTTCGCCGCCTATATCGAAAGCCACCCCCCGACAAGGCAGGTGCTGCTGGACGAGCCTTCCTCGTGGAGTTGCGCCCACGGCGTGGAACGATGGAAGAACGACTGCGGCTGTTCCGACGGCGGGCATCCCGGCTGGAACCAGCGCTGGCGCGGCCCCCTGCGCGAGGCCCTGGAGCACATGCGCGCCGGCGTCGCGCGCCATTTTACCGAAACGGGCAAGACCTGCTTCAGCGACCCCGCCGCCGCTCTGGCGGCTTACGGCGAGGTGCTGGCCGATCCGGCCAGGGGCGGGGAATTTGCCCGCAAATGGTTTACCGGCAACGGACAAAGCCATGACACGGCCTGGAAGCTGCTGGCCATGCGCGAGCAGTCCCTGGCCGCCTTTGCCAGCTGTGCCTGGTTTTTCGACGACGTCACCCGCATAGAACCCGAAAACGCCCTTACTTTTGCCCTGCGCGCCATGGAGCTTGCCGTGGAAACCGGCGGGCCGGACCTGACCCGCGGGGTCATGGACATTCTGGAAAAGGCCAGTTCCAACCGTCCCGAATGCGGCACCGGCAGACGGGTTTTTGAAAGCGAGGTCCTGCCCAGACGCGATACTCCAGCCACCTTGTGCCTGCTGGCGCTGCTGCTGCTTGATTCCGAAATGCGCCTGCCGCCTCCCGGCTATTCCGACGAATACCGTTTTCCCCGGGTCAGCGTGGAAATCACTTCCGAAGGGGATGCCCGGCCCCCGTTGCGTCCCTCGGACGGGACGGATCTGTCCTCTCCTTCCTCCCCGGCATCCTCCTTTCTGATCCCCGCGCCCTTCTCCGTACCCGTGGCCGCCCCGGAAGAGTACGGCACCGCCGTCATCCGCACCAGCCTGGAAAAAGAAGGCACGCGCTACGTCTGGCGCTGGGTGCTTCCCTCGCGCCACAAAAACCCGGGCAAGCCGTTCGTCTCCCTTGCCGACAGCGCCATCGTCGTGCACCGGCTGCAAGACAACGGTGAAACCGGTCCGGAATACCGTTGCCGGGTGCGCGATCTTTCCCGCCCCATGCGCGACTACCTGCTGCCGCGCCTGCTGGACAGGGCCGAGGCCCGCCACACCCCGCGCCTGCGGGCTTTGGCCGCCCATACCCTTTCCCTGGCCGAACCCTGGGTGGAGGCCCAGCGCGAGGAGCCCTGTCCCGAAATGTGGGTGGAATTCGCCCCGTATCTTGCGCTGGAAAGCATGCGCGACGACGTTTTGCCGGACGAAGTGCGCGGCCAGATGGACGCGATGATCGCCCTGCATCTTTCGCCGCATGCCGCCTCTTTGACCGCCGGGCTTGTCCGCGACGCCTTTCTGGAGCAACTGGCCGGGCCGCAGGTGAACGAGGCCCGCCTTGTCTCCTGGGTGCGGCGGGCGCGCCGCATGCTTCCCGACATGGACTGGTGGCCCGTGCAGAACAAGGTGTGGGAGCTTGGCGTCAAACATCTGCCCGCCCTGGGGGCCGAGCTTGGCTTTAGAGCGGATCAACTTTGAGACGCCCGCTCCGCGCTTAACGGCGAAACACGTTTCGCCTGCGCGGCGGGCGGCGGTTCCCGCCGCCGGCGCAAATAAACATTGAAAACGTTATTTGCTCCGGCCGGGAATTACTTTACATAAAATTTGGGGGAGCGCCCCGCCTCCGGGCCTGTGGCCTACCCCCAAAGCTCCGCAGAAAGCGGCCGTCCACCCGCCCGTCCCGCGCCGCGCGCGGGACGTCCTGCGCCAAGCCTTACACTTCAACAGGAGCAAGTGCCCATGCCTTCACCCATCGTCAAAAAAGAATCGCTGATTCCCGGCCAGACCAGCAGGCTGATCATACACGCGCCGCACATCGCCAAAGCGGCGAAGCCCGGCAGCTTCATCATCCTGCGCGTCAGCGAAAACGGCGAACGCATCCCCCTGACCATAGCCGATACCGACAAAAAGGCCGGAACCATCACCATAGTATATCTTGTGCTCGGCAAAACCACGGCGGTGCTTGAAACGCTGAAGGAAGGCGACAATATCGCCGACCTGTGCGGCCCCCTGGGCAAGCCCACCCATATTGAAAAAGTGGGCACAGTCATCTGCGTGGGCGGCGGCACCGGCATCGCGGCCATGCACCATATAGCCAAGGGGCATCACGCTGCCGGCAACCACGTGGTGGCCATCATCGGCGCCCGCAGCAAAAGCCTGCTGCTGTACCATGACGAACTGTCGGCATTCTGCCCCGAAGTGCTGGTCTCTACCGACGACGGCAGCTTCGGCCACAAGGGTCTGGTCACGGACCTGCTGGTCGAGCGGCTGCAAAAGGACAAATCCGTCAAGGAAGTCGTCGCCATCGGCCCCGTGCCCATGATGCAGGCCGTGGCAAACGCCACCAAGCCCTTCAACGTGCCCACGGTGGTCAGCCTCAACTCCATCATGGTGGACGGCATCGGCATGTGCGGGGCCTGCCGGGTAAGCGTGGGCGGCGAAACCAAGTTCACCTGCGTGGACGGCCCGGAATTTGACGGGCATCTGGTGGACTTTGTGGAACTGCGCCAGCGTCTTGCCACCTTCCGCGATCAGGAGCGCCATTCCCACGACGAGCACTGTAAGTGCATGGGCGAAGAAAAGGGCAAAAAGAAAAAAGCCGCCAAAAAAGTGCCCCTGCGCGTGGCCATGCCCTGCCAGCCGCCGCACGAGCGCATCAGAAACTTCCGCGAGGTGGCGCTGGGCTATTCGCCCGGCCAGGCCCTGGAAGAAGCCCGCCGCTGCCTGCAGTGCAAAAAGCCCCTGTGCATCGAAGGCTGCCCGGTGGAAGTGGAAATCAAGGACTTTGTCAAGGCGGTGGCCGACGGCGAAATCGCCAAGGCGTACGAGATCATCAAGCGCACCAACAGCCTGCCCGCCGTGTGCGGCCGCGTGTGCCCGCAGGAAGTGCAGTGCGAAGGCAAATGCGTGCTCAACGCCAAGGGCCAGCCCATCGCCATCGGCCGCCTGGAACGTTTTGTGGCCGACACCTATCTGGCCTCCAGCGCCTGCCAGGCGCTGCTTGGCAAGGATGAGTGCGTGCTGCCCGATCCTTCCCTGAAGGTGGCCTGCATCGGCTCCGGCCCGGCTTCGGTCACCACGGCGGGCTATCTGGCCTCGCGCGGTATTTCCGTCACCGTGTTCGAGGCCCTGCACGAGGTGGGCGGGGTGCTCATCTACGGCATCCCGGAATTCCGCCTGCCCAAAAAGGAAATCGTGGGCGCGGAAGTGTCCGTGCTCAAGCAGCTTGGCGTGGAATTCGTCACCAACTACGTGGGCGGCAAGACCTTCCAGATCCAGGAACTGTTCGACCAGGGCTACAAGGCCGTGTTCATCGGCGTGGGCGCGGGCCTGCCCAAGTTCCTGAACGTGCCGGGCGAAAACCTCATCGGCGTTTTTTCCGCCAACGAGTACCTGACCCGCGTGAACCTGGGCCGGGCCTACGACTTCCCCAACCACGACACGCCGACCTTTCCCGGCCGCAACGTCACGGTGTTCGGCGGCGGCAACGTGGCCATGGACGCCGCGCGCACGGCCCTGCGCCTGGGCGCGGAAAGCGTGCACATCGTCTACCGCCGCACCCGCGACGAGATGCCCGCCCGTCTTGAGGAACTGGAACACGCCGAGGAAGAAGGCGTGCATCTGGAACTGCTGTGCGCGCCCGTGCGCTTTATGGGCAACGCCGAAGGCAGGCTGACCGCCGTCGAGTTGCAGCGCATGGAACTGGGCGAGCCCGACGCATCCGGCCGCCGCCGCCCCAAACCGGTGGAAGGGGCCTACTACACTCTGCAAACCGATCTGGCCGTCATTGCCGTGGGCACCAACGCCAACCCCGTGCTGCTTGAGGCCACGCCCGGCCTGAAGCTGAACAAGTGGGGCTACATCGAAGCCGACGAACACGGAGAAACCAGCATCCCCAACGTGTTCGCGGGCGGGGACATCGTTTCCGGCGCGGCCACGGTCATCCTGGCCATGGGCGCGGGCCGCGCGGCGGCCAAGGAAATCGCCCGCAGGCTGGGCAGGGAATAAGAAAAAGCAACAAACGCAACCAGGGAGGAACGCTCAAGACCGGGCGTTCCTCCCTGGTTTGTTTAAGGGAGCGATACGACGTGCCGGGCCATCCACGCAATAGTCGTACAGATCCCCGTCACCGCGCATGTCATGGGCCGGATCTTTGGCCGTAAACCTTCCCACCTCCGGGTCGTAGTCTCTAAACCCAAACCTAACAAAGCCGGTGAAGGGGTCGTTCAGCCCGCAGGCGAAGCCAAGCGGAAACCACAATTCCGGCAGAGTATTGCGCGTAACGTTGCCGAAGCTGTCGTATTCAATGTACGATACCGCATTTCCGTCCTCTCTGGCAAGGAGGCGGACGGATTCCACCTGATCCGTGAACACCAGCAGACGGATGCTGTCGCCTTGCGGGCCGTGGGCAAGCCGGGCCGGATCAAAGTCCCCGTGCCGCGTGCCGGGAACGGGCGCGCCGGACAGCCGCTTGACCAGCGGGCCGCGCAGGGTCACGGCGGAAGGCGCGCGGTGCAGGGGCAGATTGCCGGGCGTTGAGTCGGAGATAAAAAGTAGGTTTGAATCCAATACGCAATAACACAGCAAACTTGTCCGCTCGGCAAAAATCTTTCACCGAACGGACAAGCCATCTTCTTACATGGAATACGTTACAGGTTGAAGAGGGTGTATATGCCAAGCAAAAAGGCCATCAGCAGCACCGTGTCCACACACCCCCAACCTATAGCGGCCCATTTGCCTTCAGGAGGAGTGTTTAGCGGTATACCGTATCTTGCCTTGCGCCATATCCGTGTTGGAGAGAGTGCTAAAAATCCAGTAAGAAAAAATTCTCCAACAATCGCCATAAGCATATCTATCATATGGCCTTCTTATGAATTATGTTACCTGTAGGGGTGAACTTGGTAGTGTTTTTCAAATTTTTTTTGCAGTTCCTTCTCCCTTTCCAGAAGTTCTTCAAACCTTTTGTAATCTTGCTTTGTCGCGTCAATTGTACCGGAGTCGGACGGAAGAAGCTTTTTTCGCAGTGTTTCAAGCTCAGCCCGTACGTCTATGATCTCTTCAGGCTCATTAAGCTTGTCAGGAAAGATCATGTCCGTGAAAAAGTTTCTTCTTGCTCTGACGCCGATCCCTCCTCCCATTAACCCCAACGGGTCCACCATACTCACCGGGTCATCGACGCAATAATCCCACAAATCGTGGTCGCCGCCGGTATCACCCAGAGGATCTTTGGCCGTAAACCTTCCCACCTCCGGGTCATAGTCCCGGAAGCCAAAGCGAACAAAGCCGGTGAACGGATCGTTCAGCCCGCAGGCGAAGCCAAGCGGAAACCACAATTCCGGCAGAGTATTGCGCGTAACGTTGCCGAAGCTGTCGTATTCAATGTACGATACCGTATTTCCGTCCTCTCTGGCAAGAAGGCGGACGGATTCCACCTGATCCGTGAACACCAGCAGACGGATGCTGTCGCCTTGCGGGCCGTGGGCAAGCCGGGCCGGATCA
>JAVBPV010000015.1:0-12477 GCA_031549405.1 Desulfovibrio sp. | reverse complement strand
TTATACCACCTATTTCTGGCTGTTGCTCAACGTCCGCACCGCCGTGGCCATCTCCTTCGAATACGTCAACCCGGTCATCGGCGTGACCCTGGGCTGGCTGTTCATCGGCGAGCAGGTGGATTACATGGTGCTCGTGGCCTGCTGCGCCATTGTGGGCTCGGTCTTTTTCATCATTTCCGACAAACACGAATGAGCTTTTTCAGGCCGGAGAAATGAGACGCGAAAAAAGCGTTATTAGGGGAGAATATTCCCGCAAAAAGCGCTTAATAAGAAAATTGAAAAGTGTATAATATGGGGTAGTTTCGATTTGATCTGACAGTAGCCCTTGAAAGAAAGGGGGATCTCCGTTTTGATGGAAGTGCAAACGAACCATCAACCGGGCACAGCGCCCACGGAGAATCCCCATGGAAAGCTTCAATCAAAACGTCATCAAAAACACAAGACCGGACTTTTAAATCTCGCCGCCGAACTCGGCAATATCTCCAAGGCCTGCCGCGTGATGGGCTTTTCCAGAGATACTTTTTATCGGTATCAAACAGCGCGGGACGCCGGAGGCGTTGAAGCGCTGTTTGAAGTGAGCCGACGTAAACCGAACCTGAAAAACCGAGTTGAAGAGGCCACGGAATCCGCCGTAACCGCCTTTGCCATCGACTTTCCCGCTCACGGCCAAGTGCGGGCCAGCAACGAATTGCGCAAACAGGGTGTGTTTGTTTCACCGTCCGGCGTACGCTCCATCTGGATGCGGCACGGCCTTGAGTCCATGAAGCAACGCCTGGCCGCTCTGGAAAAGAAATCCGCAGAAGAAGGCATCATGCTCACGGAAGCCCAGGTACAGGCCCTGGAGCGCAAAAAACAGGATGACGAAGCCTGCGGCGAAATCGAAACCCACCATCCCGGCTATCTCGGCAGCCAGGACACTTTTTATGTCGGCACCATCAAGGGCGTCGGGCGTATTTATCAGCAAACATTCGTGGATACTTACTCGAAGTGGGCGGCAGCCAAGCTCTACACCACCAAGACGCCCATCACCGGCGCTGACCTTTTGAACGACCGGGTTTTTGCCTTTCTTTTCCTCACAGGAAATGGGCCTCATCCGTATCCTGACGGACAGGGGTACGGAATATTGCGGGAAGCTCGAACAGCACGATTACGAACTGTATCTTGGCGTGAACGGGATTGAGCATACCAAGACCAAGGCGCGGCATCCGCAGACGAACGGCATCTGCGAGCGTTTTCACAAAACGATCCTGAACGAATTTTATCGGGTTGCCTTCCGGCGTAAGCTGTATCATTCTTTGGAGGAGTTGCAGATCGACCTGGACGCCTGGATAGACGGTTACAATATGGACAGAACGCACCAAGGGAAAATGTGCTGCGGCAGAACGCCTATGCAGACGCTCCTTGATGGAAAATCTCTCTGGATAGAAAAGGTCGGACAGCTCAACTGATCGGACAGGAAAATCCGTCAAAACGGAGAACGCTGTCAGATCAAGTCTGAACTACTACACCTTATTAGCTCGATATGGGGCTGAACAGGTAGCGACATGCATCGAGGCCTTTGAAAATGTGTTCACCAAATCCCCCGACAAGAGCGGTATACGCTGACGCCTTACGTTGCCTCTGCGTGTTTATGGTGATACTGATCCACACGACAGCGGGGGCATATTCTGTTTTTTCTCCGGACTGGGCTTCAAGGCTGGCGGTCAATGCTCTGCCGACTTTCGCTGTCCCCTGTTTTTTCATGCTTTCCGGAGCTTTCATTTTGCAGAAGGATGAAGGATTATCAGATTTTTTCAGAAAAAAATTGGGTCGCGTTCTTGTGCCCTTTTTGGTTTGGAGCATTGCCTATGTTTTTTTTAAAAAATTTGCTTTAGGACAAAATATTAATATATTCAGAGGGATCTCTGATATATATCACGAACCCCAATATGATCATTTATGGTTCATGTATCCGCTGATAGGCCTCTATCTGATCACGCCGATTGTTCGTGTGATTATAGCGCATGCTTCATCTGAGGTATTCAATTACACCCTATTTTTTCTCGTCTTTTTGCCCATTGTGCTTTCCGCTCTTGACCTTGTCTGGAAATGGGCCCCGCCTTCAAAGTTTTTCTGGGGATTTTGTGAATTCACTTATTTTTTCCTTGGATATTTCTTGACACGGCGCTGGGCACATTATCTCGAAAATAAGAAACTACTCTTTTTTATTATGATCATTGTTGGCTATCTATCTATATTTACATTGTCATATTTTCAGTCTCACGTAAAAGGAGTGCCATCAAAAACTTTTTTTATGCTACTTTATTGCCTGTTTTTGTATATACTGTTTCAATATTTTCCTTTTTTGTCGCTATACGCCAGCCCATTGAAAAAATTCATATTTTTTTACGAAATGCAATATTTTCTATATCAAAAGTATCTATGGGGATTTATTATATTCATATGATGGTAATCTGGCTTGTTGGTGACGTTCGCATATTTTTTATATCAATGACATCGAATAAGGGCTCAAGCACGAGTATGGTATTGGGCGCTGCTTTGTATTTTTTTGTGGCATATTGTATTTGTCTTGTTATGTCGCGAATAAAATTTTTGAAATTACTTGTTTAATGGCTAAATCTATTCTTAAGATTGGCATACAGAATGCGGAAAATTTACTATACATCCTTGTTTGTGATGCATAACGACGGAGGAAGGTACCCCTCATGATCATCACCCGCACTCCACTCCGCATGAGCTTTGTCGGCGGCGGCAGCGATCTTCCCTCCTATTATGAAAAATTCGGCGGAGCGGTTGTCAGCACGAGTATTGACAAATATGTTTTTGTCACCGTCAATAAGAAGTTCGACGACGCCATCCGCCTCAGCTATTCCAAAACGGAAAACGTGCAGAGCGTCGGTGAAATCGAACACAGCATTGTCCGGGCGGCCTTGAATATGACCGGCATTGACGGCGGCATAGAGATCACCACCATTGCCGACATTCCCGCCTCCGGGACCGGCCTTGGCTCTTCCAGCTCCTTCACTGTGGGCCTTTTGCACGCGCTGCACGCCTACGAGGGCCGCTATGTCGGAGCGGAGCAGCTTGGCCAGGAGAGCTGCCGTATAGAGATCGACATTTGCGGCGCGCCCATCGGCAAGCAGGACCAATACGCCGCCGCTTACGGCGGTTTCAATCTGATTAAGTTTCATCGGGGCGGAAGCGTGGAGGTTAAACCCATCATCTGCCCGCCCGCCGCGGCGCGAACCCTTCAGGACAATATTCTGATGCTGTACACGGGCCGCACCCGCAGCGCAAATGGGATTCTGTCGGAACAATCCAAAAAATGCGCGAATTCGCAGAAGACGCAAGAAACCATGCATAAGATGGTTGCGCAAACCATGGATTTTACGCAAGCTATGCAGCGGGGCGATTGCGACGCTGTGGGCGAAATTTTGCACGAAGCCTGGCTGTTGAAAAAAAGCCTGACAGAAGGCATCAGCGATCAGCACATTGACGGCTGGTACGCCAAAGGTCGCGCGGCAGGGGCACTTGGCGGTAAAATCCTGGGAGCCGGCGCGGGGGGCTTTTTGATGTTCTACGCCCCAAAAGAACGCCATGAAGCCATCATCCATGCCCTGCCCGAACTACGGGTCGTCCCGGTCAAATTTGAGTCCGGGGGCAGCAGTGTCATTTTTTATATGCGGTAGCTCATGCACACATTACTTTCGTGGTTGAAAAAACCGTATAACTTACTAATCCGGGACATTAAAGATATTTATCGCCTGTTGCCCTTCAAACTGCGCATAGGCATCCTTGTCCTTTTCCTTTTCATGTCTTTACAAGCGACAATGGAGCTGATGACTATCCTTGTCATGACCCAGCTTGGTCTGGCAATGGGCAATCCCACTCAGCTTCAACAGGAATTTCCCTATAATATACTCTTTCCGTCATTCCCGGAATTGCTTGCCTGGATTCATCAAAGAAAGACAAACGCTCTTTTTTTTGTATCTTTACTTATAGTCTTATCTACTATAATAAAAAATATCGTTACAGCGATAACGATGAGCTATACGGCGCAGATTAGCGAAAAAATTTCCTATACCATCGGTAGCGAAATGATGGAACGCTATCTGTATAGTGATTACAGGTGGCATATTTCAAAAGCCAGCGGGACAGCTCTCCAAATGATGATGTGGCGAAGCTCCATATCCTCCCTGCTAGTATCTCAATTGTCCGCAATCGCTGGATTTCTTACATGTTTCGTGCTCTTTGGCGGGATGATGTTTCAACAGCCCGCTTTAACATGCACAATCATGCTGACCAGCACTTCCATAGGCGCGTTTATTTATATTGCCCTCAGGCGCCGTATAGATAAAACGGCTACTATATCGGCCCAGGCCGGCGCCGAAGAAAGCCGCTCCATTATGGCGTCCACACGCGGTATCAGAGATGTCCTTATCTACAGGCAACAGCCCGCCTTTCTGAATTCGCTGTCAACGGCCATAATGAAGGGCGTTCCCTCAAGGATTTTCCTCTCCATTGCCAATACCCTTCCCAGCCTGTCCCTGGAGGTAGTCGGCTTTGCCATGATCCCGGCGACCATAGCCATGCTGGTTAACGCTTTTAACGCCACCCAGGAAGAAGTCGTTTCCGCGGTCATGCTGCTTATGCTGACCGCATGGCGCGTTTTGCCCTACCTTAACCGGGGAGTCGGGCAAATGGTCGCCATCAGAGGGGTACGTCCCATGGCCTTGCCTGTGCTCAACTTTTTGCAATCGTTACGGGAAAATCGCATGGAACTGCCCCCCGAGCCCAATCCGGACTTTCGTTTTTCCAAGGAAATCCGCCTTGAGAACGTCGGCTTCACCTATCCGGACTGTTCGGTTGAGAGCCTCCACAATATCAATCTGACCATTCCCAAAGGTGCTTTTATTGGGTTGATAGGCGCTTCGGGAGCGGGAAAAAGCACGCTCAGCAATATCCTTTGCGGGCTGTGCGCACCCACTGTCGGGCGTTTTCTGGTGGATGATCGCGAACTTCCGCCAGCCGACATGGCGGCCTTCAGAAAACAGGTGGGGTTTGTGCCTCAGTCGCCGTTTCTTATGGCCGGCACCCTTGCGGAGAACGTAGCTTTCAGCCAATGGGGCCAGCCCTGGGACGAGCAACGGGTGCTGCGCGCCTGCGAACTGGCGGCCATTGACTTTATCAGCGTGGATCGCCAGGGTATTCTACTCCCTATTGGGGAGAACGGCGCCGGGCTTTCCGGAGGCCAGGCGCAACGCCTGTCCATTGCCCGGGCATTGTATGCCGAACCTTCTGTCGTCATATTTGACGAGGCGACAAGCGCCCTTGATGCCGGAAACGAAACCATTATCGTTTCGTCAATTGAAAAGTTACGAGGCAATATCACCTGTGTCATCATCGCCCATCGCTTGAGCACGGTGCAGCATTGCGATCTGCTTTTCTGGTTTGACAGGGGACATCTTGTGGCGCAGGGCTCACCCTCGGAAATTCTGCCCCGCTATGAGGCGTCATACCGTGAAGGAGACCGCGCGTAACAGCGTATATTCTCTCCCCAGAACTCAAGAAGGGCGCGCGCTTACGGGACATATTCTCCGCAGTCTGATAGAAAACGCGCGTTTCCCCTTCCCTTAAGGCACTCGGATCGATCATGCATTTTTCCCTGCTGGTAGCGGCCACAAAGCGCCTTATCGAGATCCCGCAACTCCTGCACAGCCTTGCTGCACAAACACATAAGGACTTTGATGTGGTCTTTGTGCATGATGAAACAGTTGCGGAAGATGTACGCGCCTTGCTCGAGCCCTTTGCCGATCTCATGGAGATACGCGCCGTACCTGTTCCCTCATGCGGCGTATCCAAGGGGCGTAATGCGGGCATACCTCTTTTGAGAGGGGAATTGATTGCCTTTCCCGATGATGATTGCCAATATTTGCCTGACACCTTGGCCAACGTCCTTAAGGAGTTTGCGGATCACCCCGAGGCAGGAGGCATACTTGCCACGAGAACCGATACTACTGCTTCAACTATTCAAAAAGCTTTGGGTAAGGCAACCCCTGTAGACAAATACACCGTATGCGGGTGCAGTGAGACTTTCTTACAATTTTACCGTAAATTCTGTGTGGACACGGTTGGCTATTTTGACGAAATGCTGGGGCCTGGCACCGGCCTTCCATATGGGTCAGGAGAGGACACCGATTACGCGCTACGGGTTCTGCAAGCCGGTTTTTCTCTTCTTCGCGTGCCCTCGGTTATTGTGCAACACCCTGCGGTTAATCTGAATGATGCCAATCTCTCAGAGAAAGATATGCGGTACGCCTGCGGCCGCATGTACCTTTTGCGTAAGCACAAATTTTCATTATGGTTTCGTATAGCTAATATGATATACCCATTATTCTGTATCCCCAATGACACTATAGCATTTGGCATGAAGGGAGCGCTACGCCGCTGGAATATGTTCATCTCGAGAGTCAATTATCTATAATTGGGATTTTTTACGCCAACAAGCGAGTGGGCATACGCGCAAACGTACACCCACTCATGAAACAAGACAGCTTACCTGTTTGTTTGGACGCAACACCATAATGTTCAGCGTCCGCAGGATACTTTTGGCGAAAGACCTCCGGCTTCGCAATTACTCGGTGGGTGAATAACGCGTTGACACGTTACATCTACCCCTTCCGTCCCTTCAAAAGCCCGGCCAGCAGGCTGCGCCGGGGCAGCGGCGCGGGGCTGCCCGCATCCGCCATGACGGCGTGTTTGTGGTATACCAGCGGATCTTCCTGATACAGGTAAATGGTGCGCACGTAGTCGATGTCGCCAAGCACGGCGTTGGGCCAGCGCTTTTTCGCCTCTTCCAGGTGTTTTTTCGCTTTTTCCCTCATCTCGTCCTCGTCCCCGAAGCTCATGCAGCCCGTATTGCAGGTCAGCACGCAGGCGGGCAGCAGCCCCTCCGCGATGCGGTCCGGGCACATGTCGCACTTGGCCATCTGCTTTGTGGCCGGGTCTATGCGCGGGATGTCATAGGGACAGGACTCGCGGGCCGACGCGCCGTCCACCTGGCGGGTCAATTCCGTATAGATCACGGCCCCGGTATTCGGATCCTGAATGATGGCCCCTTCTTTGTCCGCATCGGCCGATGCCTTGCAACCGGGGTTGAGGCAGTGCCTGCACTGCTCGGGAAAGAACAGCCAGCGCAGGTCATTTTTCGCGCCTTTCTCCACGAAGTGAACGGTTTTATACGTGTTGTAGCTCAAATCCGGCGGGTTGGTGTGCGAACCCGTGTTACGGGTTTTTTCCGCCGGAAGTTTTTTCCACTGCTTGCAGGCGACCTGGCAGCCGCGGCAGGCCGTGCACAAGGTCAGGTCAATAAAAAACGCCTTTCCCATGACAGCCTCCTATGCCTTCTCTATGTTGACCATAAAGGCCTTGGTCTCGGGTATGCCCACGTTGGGGTCGCCCACGGCTATGGACAGCAGGTTGGCGGAATCGCCCCCGTCCTTGGGGGTAAGCCAGCCGTACTGCCAGGACAGCCCCACCATGTGTATCTTTTTGCCGTTGCTCATAAAGGGCCGGATGCGCTCCGTCACCATGGCCACGGCCGTCATGCCGCCGCGCGGGCTTGAGATGCGCACCATGTCCCCGTTTTTAAGGCCTTTGGCCTTTGCCAGTTCCGGGTCGATTTCCGTGTACACCTGCGGCTCGGCCTCAAGCAGCCAGGAGCTTTGCCGCGTCATGGTGCCCGTCTGCCACTGTTCGGTGCAGCGGTAAGTGGTGCAAACGTAGGGGAAGCGCGGATCCGCCACCGCGAACTTTTCGTCCTTGGCGATGAAGGCCGTGGGGTTGATGCGCTGTTTCGAGAACCCGTGCGCCTTGAAGGGCGATTCCACCGGCTCGTAAAACTCGGGGAAAGGCCCGTCCACCAGGCCGGGGCCGTAAAGCGCGCCCAAGCCGTGCACCTGCATAATAAAAGGATGCCGGGCGCCGGGATTGCCGCCGCCGTCCACCACATCGCCCGTCCAGGCGCCGTCCTTCCACTGAATGACGGCCTTTTCCGGGTTCCAGGGTCTGCCCTCCTTGTCCACCGAGGCCCTGTTGTACATGATGCGCCGGTTGGCCGGCCAGGCGTAGCTCCAGTTGGCGGAAATGCCTATGCGTTCCTGCTCCGGGGTGCGCCTGGGGTCGCGTCTGGCCATCATGTTGCCCTGCTCCGTCCACGAGCCGCCGTGCAGCCAGTTCCCGCAGGCGGTGGAGCCGTCGGCCTGCAACTGGGCAAAGCCCGGCACCTGCTGCCCGGCCGAATAGGGTTTGCCGTCAACGGTCACGTCACGCATAAAGGTGCCGTTCAACAGCCTGGCCACATTGGCCGGCGAGAACGCTTTGCCGTCCTTCCACAAATCGAAGCCGAAGTTCTTGATCGGCTCGGGGAAGGCCCCGCCCTTTTCGGCATACATAACCCGCAGACGCTCGCTGATGGCAAGCAGCATCTCGCCGTCGGTCCACGCCCCGCCGCGTGCGGGCG
The DNA here is from genome assembly GCA_031549405.1 of Desulfovibrio sp. GTDB lineage: Bacteria > Desulfobacterota > Desulfovibrionia > Desulfovibrionales > Desulfovibrionaceae > Frigididesulfovibrio. The sequence continues at coordinate 3,956 of JAVBPV010000015.1, read as the reverse complement.
CGGCCTGGGAACGCCACTGGATCCAGCGGCCCGAGTTGGTGATGGAGCCGTCCTTTTCCACGTCCGTCGCGCAGGGCAGGAGAAACACCTCGGTATCCACGGTCTCGGGCTTCACGCCGGGGCCGCGCCAGAACGAGGCTGTTTCGTTGTCGAACAGGTTTACGCTTACCATCCACTTGAGTTTAGCAAGCGCCTTGCGGTTTTTGCCCGCGTTGGCCCCGCCGCAGGCCGGGTTCTGGCCCCAGGCAAAAAGCCCTTTGATCTCCCCGGCCAGCATATGGTCAAAGACCGCCAGCCAGAAATAGTCCGTCAGCTTTTTGCCGTCATCCACCTTGGGCATAAGCTCGTAGGCTTCTTCGGGCGTCAGGTCCGGGTACATGGATTTCAAAAAGCTTGCCACGTACTTGGGGCGGTTCTGCCACCAGTTGACGCTCATAGGATCTTTGGAAACCGGCGTCATGGCCTTGTTGTAGGCGGCCAGATCCGCAAGGCCGCTGTGCGGCACAGGCAAATAGCCGGGCCAGCTTTCGGTAAGCACGCCCTGGTCCGTGGCGCCCTGCACGTTGGATTCGCCGCGCAGGGCGTTCACCCCGCCGCCGGCTATGCCTATGTTGCCCAGCAAAAGCTGGATGATGGCCATGGTCCGGATGTTCTGCACGCCCACGGTATGCTGCGTCCAGCCCAGCGCATACATGACGGTGCCGGCCTTGTCCCGCTTGCCGGTGGCGGCAAAGGCCCGGTATACTCTTTCGATGTCGGCCTCGGAACAGCCCGTCGCCTCCGCGGACGCCTTCAACGTGTACCGCCCGAAGTGCGCTTTCAGCAGGTTCAGCACGCAACGCGGATCCTTGAAGCCGGGATCGCGCCTGGGCACGCCGTTTTCGTCCATCTCGAAGGCCCAGAAGCTTCTGTCGTACCGCTGCTCCTTGGGGTCGTAGCCGGAAAAAAGTCCGTCCTTGAAGCCGTACTTGCTCCCCACGATGAAGGAGGCGTTGGTGTAGTTGTGCAGGTATTCGGCGAAATACAGCTCATTGTCGAGAATGTATTTGATCATGCCGCCCAAAAAGGCGATGTCGGTGCCCGAGCGCAACGGCACATGAAAATGCGCCTTGGCCGAGGTACGGGTGAAACGGGGGTCCACATGGATGAGGGTTGCGCCGCGTTCCACCGCCTTCAGCACCCATTTGAAGGAAATAGGGTGGTTTTCCGCGGGGTTGGATCCCATGACGAGCACACAGTCACTGTTGGCGATGTCCTGCCAGTGGTTGGTCATCGCGCCGCGTCCGAACGACTCTGCCAGAGCCGGTACAGTGGAGCTGTGTCAGAGACGGGCCTGATGCTCGATGTAGATAAGGCCAAGGGCGCGCATCAGCGCCTGGATGGCCCAGGACTCTTCGTTGTCCATGGACGACGTGCCGAAAGAGGCGATGCCCAGGGTGCGGTTGACCTTTTCGCCCCTGGCGTTCTTTTCGGCAAAGGTGGCGTCGCGGGTGTCCTTGATGTTGGCCGCTATGCGATCCATGGCCCAGTCCCATTCCACTTCCTTCCATTCTTTGGACCTGGGGGCGCGGTACATGGGCTTGTCGGGCCTGGCCCGGTTTTCCACAATCTGCCAGAAGCCCGCACCCTTGGCGCACAGCGAGCCTTCGTTGACGGGATGATCCGGGTCGCCTTCAAGGTTGATGACCCGGTCGGTGCTGTTGCCCGCCGCCTTGTCGCCGGCGTTGACCATAATGCCGCAGCCCACGGCGCAGTAGCAACATACGGAGGGGGTCTGCTTCGTCCATTTCAGCCGGGCTATGTCCGCTCTGGCGGCCACGGCGCTGAAGTTGAAAGGCAGGCCGGAAAAGGCCGCCGCCAGCGCGGCGCCCGCGCCGGTTTTGAGCAGAGTTCGTCTGGTGATGCTCATGAGATGATGCCTCCTGAGGGATTCCATGCTCGGGATGTTGGGAAGGCAGGCGCTGAGGCGCTAGGCGCTAAATGAGATCCTGCTGTATGTAGTATACGACCAATATGAATATATAGTCAACGATAATTATTTTCCTGTACTTATTTTTTTCGCTCCCGTATATATCGCAAACAATATTATCCCGCCTTATACCGTTACTCCCGGGAGGGAAAAGCCATGTCCGACACCCCGTTCGTCTCGCCCGCCGCAAAGCTCGACGCCCTCAAACAGGCCGCCTGGCTGCCGCCGGAACTGACGGTTCTGGCAAAGCGCGTGCACGCCGCCCAAGGACGCGCGGCGGCCCCTTTTGAGGCCGGCGGGCCTTTTGCCGTTTTACCGCCCTGCCCCCCCAGGGCCACGGGCGAGCGGCACCGCCGGGGCGATCCCCTGCTCCCCCGCGCGCACTTTTCTTTTGATGTGGGCCAGGCGCAAATCCTGCTGCGCAACCTTCAGGGAATACTCAGCCGGCTGGGCGGCCCGTTCAGAGAGGCCTCGCAACGCTTCGGCGCGCTGAAGTCAAAAGGCCGCCTCCGCGCCGGGGAACTGTTCCGTGCCCATGTGAACGAGGACGCGGATTGGTTTGCGGACCAGGAACGGGAATTCGTCCGGGTTCCCGGCCTGCCGCGCTTTCTGGCCCAAAGCTCGGTAAGTCCTTTTGCGCATGCCCGCACGCGGGATATCGCCAGAAACGGCGGGCACGATCCGGCTTCGATCTGGACCTACGGGCACTGCCCGCATTGCGGCTCGCAGCCGGTCATCGGCGAACTGCGCGGGACCGAGGGCATGCGGATGCACGTCTGCTCCTTCTGCCTGCTGGTTTACCGGGCCAAGCGCCTGCAATGCCCCTTCTGCCTTGAGGAAAACCCGGACAAGCTCGCCTTTTTCACCGCGGACACCGAGCCCGGCTACCAGGCCCATGTCTGCCGCTCCTGCAACCGCTACATCAAGCTGGCGGACTCCCGCCAAAAAAGCGCCGCCGCCTTTGTACCCGCGCTGGACGACCTGCTTTCGCTGCCGCTGGACATGCTGGCGGCAAAGGAAGGCTTTCAGCGTCCCACCGCCTCGGTTTGGGGATTCTGATGCGCGGCATGGATTCCTGCGAACCGGCCAGCATCCGGCAGTGGCACAACGGCGCATGGCTCACCGCCGAAGACTCCGTCGCCCATGAAATACGGCTGATTGTCGAGCACAAGGGAGAAAGACGGGCACTTTGGTCCAGACCCCAGGAACTGAAGGAGCTGGCTCTTGGCAACGTGCTGCTGGAATGGGGCTCGTCCCCGCACGGCCCCGCGCCTGTCCCCGCGCCGGAGCATATCGTGCTTGAAGAGGGGCAGAGCCGGGAGGGGCATCCCCTGGTGCGGGTAAGTTTCACCGGTACGCGCCAAAAGCGCGCGGCGCCGGCGGATCCCGGCTCGGTGCGGGCGTCCGCCCTGCTTGAGCATATGCACGGATTTCTGGAAGGGCCGGGGCTGTGGGCGGGCACCGGGTGTTCGCACCGGGCCGCCCTGCTGCGCCTGGATCCGGACGGCGTTCAGGCCCGGATTGCGCTGCTTGTGGAAGATATAGGCCGCCACAACTGCCTGGACCGCCTGGCCGGGCACGCCGCCCTGAGCGGTCTTGTCCCCGGTGAACACGCCCTGCTTACCACGGCCCGCCTTACCGCAAGCCTGTATGCCAAGGCGCACAGACTGGGCATCACCTTCATGGTCAGCCGGGCCGCCGTCACGCGGGTGGCGCTGCGCGAAGCCCCCAAGGCGGGAGTTGCCCTGGTCGGCTTTTGCCGCCCGGCGGAAAAACGTCTCACCGTCTTTTCCGATCCCCTGGGTCGGTTGGTCTAGGAATTTTTCGCAGGTAGTGTCCAGAATTTTGGCAGTGCCGGTCCCTCAACGCGCGAAGCGCCCCTGGATGATATCCAGGGGCGCTTATGTTGCGTTAATGTTGGCTCCGGCCTACGTTCCCACACATTAAAGTATGCAGTATCATCGGCGATGAGGCGCTTAACTTCCGG
>JAVBPV010000063.1:0-28350 GCA_031549405.1 Desulfovibrio sp. | reverse complement strand
GCTAGGCTCAGTCCTTACCCATCCGCCTGCTGCGACGTGGCCTTGCTCCGCCCGGCGTGGGGGCAAAAATGAAAAAAAAATATTAAAATCAGAGCAAAAAAAACCCGCCGCCAAAACTATCTAAACTGGGGGTGTTCTTGCCCCGGGCCACCTGTAAAAAAACACCCCTTCTACACCCTTTTGGGGGGGGTCTGTTTTTGTTTTTTTTGTAATTTTTATTTTTTATTTCACTCCCCACGCCGGGCGGAGCAAGGCCACGTCGCAGCAGGCGGATGGGTAAGGACTGAGCCTAGCTATACCGCTTGCGCAGTTGATCCGTTTCCATCAGGGCGGCGACCCGGCGGTGATCCTCGGGGGTATCCACGCTGAGGGTGCGGTCATGGATTTGCACCATGCGCACGGTATCGCCGTTTTCCAGAATGCGCATCATGTCCACTGACTCGATGATTTCCAGGGGCGTTTCCGGCAGGCTGTTGAACTTCAGCAGATAGTCGCGCCGGAAGGGAATGATGCAGACCTGCTTTTTCATGGGCACGTCTGTCACGCCCTTTTTGCGCGAGGGGATGGGCTCGCGCGAAAAATACAGGGCGTTGCCCTTAAGGTCCGTCACCACCTTGACTTCGCTGGGATCCTCGAACTCCTCCGTATTCGCCAAATCCGCCATCAGGTTGACCACTTGCAGGGACGGGTCCTTCAGCATGGGCTCGATGGCCGCGTCGATCATGGCCGGAGTAACCATGGGCTCGTCGCCCTGCACCATGACCACTATGTCGGCGGTGATGCCCAGTTCCTTTTCGATCTTCAGCATGGCCTCGGCCGTCCGGTCGGTGCAGCGGGTGTGCGTGTCGGAGGTCATGACGGCTTTAAGCCCCCTGGAGGCGGCATAATCCATGATCACCTGGTCGCAGGTGGCGATGTAGGTGGCGGTGAGGCGTTCGCACATGGCGGTGCGCAGGGTCACATGCCCCACCATGGGCACGCCGTGGATGTCGGCCATGGGCTTGCCGGGATAGCGCGAGGAACCCATGCGGGCGGGAATGACGGCTATGATGTTCATGAATGCTCCTTTCCGGGCTGTTTGCCCGAAAGTATTCGCAAAGCGCGGTTATTGTCCGACCGGCCAAGGGCCGGGCATGGTCATTGTTTGACCGGGCGGCCAACCATGTCGCGGTTGTTTCCCGGCCAGGCGGCAAGGGCCGCGGACGGCTATTTTTCAACCAGGTAGCCAAGGGCCGTGGTCAGATTGGGATTCAGTTCGCGGTGAACCTGCTCGATCATGTGCAAGATGCCCTGGCCAAGGTCCGTGACCAGGCGCGGGGCCATCTTTTTGCCGATATGGGGGTTGAAGGAATAGGGGGTGATCTCGTAATGCCCGCTTTTTCCGTCGCCCAGAAACTCGAATTCAATGTCCCTGCCCAGCATCTCGCGGATCATTTTCAGCAGCTCGCCCACATGCATGGGCTGGGTGCCCGAAAGCACGATGTTGGTGTTGGCGTATTGCGGTTCCAGCACTTCAACGCTGCACAGGGCGGCGTCTTCCACATGGACGTATTCGCGAACGGCCGTCGGCAGCCCGTAATACTGAATGCGGCCCTTTTCGAGCGCTTCGCGCACAAAGCGGTAAATGGCGTTGCGGTTGTCCGAGCGCGGTCCGTACAAAGAGCCGTAACGCAAAATGGTATAGTCCAGGCCGTACACCTGGCGGTAGTTGTCGATGTACAGCTCGCTGGCCTGCTTGCTGCACCGGTAAAAGCCGCCTTCCTTGCTGTACACATACAGGGAACTGGCGAAGACAAAGCGTTTTGCCCCGGCTTTACGGGCGGCTTCCAGCGTGATGACGTTGCCCAGGATATTATACTTGGCGGTATCCACCGGACGGGTGCCGGCTTCGCCTATGTCCGCGATGCCCGCAAAATTGTAGACGGCGTCCGAGCCGTCCACGGCCTTTTCCACGGCCTTTTCGTCCAGAATGTCGCCGGTGACCATGTTTTGGTCGGGCCGCAGCCAGCGCGAGGGGGTGCGGTCAAAAATGGTTACCGCGTGCCCCGCGTCGGAAAGCTTGTCGCACACATGGGAGCCAAGAAACCCGGCCCCGCCGAAAACGGTTATTTTCATAGTTTCACCCGAAAAAGATGAAAGTAAAATGGTTGCGTGACGTCTATGGCGGCCGGGAGGTCCGCCCCCTACTTTGCCCTAAACCAGCGGGCGCCTGCCGCTGCGCTGAAGAAACAGCGAATCTATGCCGTACGCGATAAACGTATAGCCGCCGGCTATTTTGCCGCGCAGGGTATCCTCGTCGGGCTCCACCACGTGGTAGCCTTTGGGCACCTTGTGTTCCGCCGCTTTTTTCTCAATGGAGGCCAGGGCGGCCAGAAAATCGGGATGCCCGAACTGCGCCGTAAGCCCCATGGAAGCGGAAAGATCGTACGGCCCCACCATATAGGCGTCCAGGCGGGGATGGGAAAAAATGGCGTCCAGGTTGGCCAGAGCGTTGACGTGCTCGATCTGCGCCACCAGCATCACGCTGTGGCCAAGGCCGTCCTGCGTGTCCACGTGGGCGGGAAAATCCATGCCAAAGGCGTTGGCGCGCGAAAAGCCCACCCCGCGCCTGCCGGCGGAAAATTCGAGCCCGCCGGGATACAGAGACCAGGCAATGGCGTCGTCAAGCTGGGCGCGGGTTTCGATCATGGGAAAAATCACCCCGCGCGCGCCCGAATCAAGGGCGGCCTTGATGTCGCGCATGGCGGGCTGCGCCACCCTGGCAAAGGGCAGCGTTCCCCAGCGTTCCAGGGCGCGGAACACGTCGGGAAGCTGAGCGCGGGTAAAAGAGCCGTGCTCCAGATCAACGGCGGCCCAGTCATAGCCCATGCGTCCGACGATTTCCGCAATATCGGGGCTGGGCAGTTGCAGCCAGGTGCCTATGGTGGGTTTGCCCTGGCGGATCATGGAACGTATGTCTTTGCTCGTAAGCATGGAGAGAGTCCTTTGCGGTTGCGGGATACGGCGGCAGCTGCCGGAATACTGTGGAAAACCCTGCGGAATATATGCCGGCGACGCCGCTTAAGCAAGAGGCGATAACGGCTTGGCGGCGATTACCGTTGCTTGCCTGACGGCAGGTTGCGGCGTTGCCGATCCGCTTGACGCGAAACATAACGGAAACGAGACGGAATTATGCTGAAGGGATGACACGGGCCGTTCATTCTGTCAAAAGAAAGGAAAGGCTTTTTTCCAGACATCACCTTTTTCCCAGGCATCTCTTTTTCCAGGCATTCCTTTTTCCCAGGAGGCCCCCATGAATGCCCGCGCGAAAACCTTACCGGGCAAAAGCAACGCCCGGCTTTGCTTCGTGAAAATCCTGCCCGCCCTGTGCGCGGCCCTGGTTCTGCTTGCGCCGATGGCGGCCCGCGCCGCCGCCAAGGCCAAACCCGCGCCCGCCATCGTGCGGCAAAGCGGCGGGTTGCCGCCTTCCGGAAAAGTGGCCCTGCGCTGCGGCCTTGCCTGGATGAACGAGACAAGCCCCCTGTTCCAAACGGCCCGCGCCGCGCTTGTCCCCCTGCTGGCCGAGCGGAACCTGATCGTGGTGGACGTTCCGCCTTCCACTCTGGAACCCATGCCCAGCACGCCCTTTGACAAAAGCGGACCGCCGCCCGCCGAACTGGGCGCCCGGCCCAAACCCGCCCCGCAGGCGGGCGACATCGCCGCCGCCGAGGCCAAAGCCCAGGAGCTGGCCCAGCAGGGCAAACTGCCCCCACTGAAACTGCAAAAATACTCCGCGCCCGACAAGGACTCCGCCCTGCCGCCCTCGGTCATGGCGGTACGGCCCCGCGACCCGTACGTGCCTATATTCGCGCTTTCGCAAAAGCAGGGCCAGCCCCTGATGCGCCGGGGCGGGGCCATTCCCGGCCGCATCCCGCCGGAACTGACAAGCACGGACCCGAAACTGGCGGACTATACCCTGGTGCTGCGCTTTACCCTGGTGCGGCCCAGGCCTTCGTCCCAATCGGACCTGGGCGGACCGCCTCTCCAGGCGGGCCTGGACGGGTTGCCCCTCCAATCCAATCCAGGCGGACCGCCTCTCCAGGCGGGCATAAGTGGGGGAACCCTTGTGGCCGCCGCGGGAAGCGTGCAGGGGATAGGGCGTTCCGGATTCGGATCTTCGGCCCCGGCCGCACCGCCCCAGCCCGTCTACGGAGGTTCCGACAGGGACTACGCCAGGGGATACGGCGGAACCAGCCCCAATGACCGGGACTTCTGGAACCGCGACAGCGACATCCTGTCCCGCGACTATATGCAGCGCTATGGAGAGCCGCCGCAATTCGCCGCGCCCCCCGCCGGTTCCCCCTCGGCGCGAAGCGGCGGCGCCCCGGACGGCGTGGATCTTTTCCCCCCCCTGGCGGGCAGGCCCGTATCCGGTTCCGGCGTGCTGGGCGCGGCCCTGGAAATGGAATGCTACGACCTTGCCGCCCGTGAGGGCGGAGGAACGCCCGGGATTATCTGGCGTGCCGTGGTGCAGCGGCGCGCGGACGAGCCGGATTTGAACAAGTACCTGCCGGAGATGATCCGGCTGGCGCTGGAACACAAGCCGGAAAAGAAAAAGCCGCAGCAGGCCGGGCAATCACAGGCCGGGCAACGGCGTTAAAGCGGCTCCGCTGTGAGCGGATGGACATTTACCCCCGCCGGCGCAGGCGGGCCAGCTGGGCGGCGAATTCGCCCCGGCGCAGGCCCAGGACAAAGGGCGCAAGCCACAGCACGGCCAGAGTCAGCAGGCAGTACAAAACGCCCGCAAGAAAAAAGCGCGGGATGCTGTCCGGGCCGCCCAGGCCCAGGGCCATAGTGCCGTAATGGACCAGAGCGGCCAGGCCCGCGAGGACCGCCGGGCAGAAAAGCTGGTGGAACAGGTTGCGGCGGAAGTTGAAGGGAATCATCTTGCGGCAGGCGAAGAACATAAGGTTCACGGCCAAAAACTGCACGCCCACCATTTTCCAGGCAAGGCCGGCGGCCCCCAGGTGCAGTCCGCCCAGGCGGGCGGGGGCCAGCAGCACCCAGGCCGCCGCCAGGCCGCCGAGCAGTGTCCACAGGGTGATGTTGCGCAGGGCCTTTGTCTCGCCCGCCGCGTAATAAACGGAGTTCACCACCTGCCCGTAGGCCTGGTGCATGGGATACAGCGCCATGATGCGCACGGGCAGAAGGGCGTCAGCAAAGGCCGCGCCGCCGAAGATGCGCACCACGGCCCCGGCTTCCACCAGGGTAAAGCAGCAAAACCAGGCCGTGACGGCGTACAGCATGGGCGCGTAGCGGTCCAGCAGCCGGGCCATTTCACGCGGGTCATTGTTGCCGTGGGCCACGGCGAATTCGCGCATAAGCAGCGGGGTCATGGCCGTGACAAACAAAAAGCAGGCCATGCCCACCTTTTGGGACAGGGAAAAATATCCCTGCTGCACGCTGCCTTCAAAAAATTGCAGGATCCAGCGTTCGCCCGAAAGGGCCACGGCGGAACACAGGGCAATAACGAACAAGGGGCCGCTGTAGCGCCAAAACTCCTTCAGGTATCCGCGCAAGGCTTCCCGGCCAAGCTTCCACGAAGGGCTTGCCCCCCAGGCTCCGCGCAGGGTCCAGGCCATGCCCGCGGCCAGGCCTCCCAAAAAGACGTACTGGTGGATGAACAGCATGGGCAGGGTCAGCAGGCCCAGAGCGAAAAGCACGGCCAGCGCCACGGCGGAGGCCATGTTGTTGGCAATGCGGATGACCTCCGTGCGCGCGGTGATGCCAAGATCGTCGCCCACCCCGCGCAGCACCCGGCCCGCCCAGGTCAGATAGGCCCAAAGCGCGGCGGGCAGGGCCAGCCACAAGGGCACGCCGGGCATAAGCGCCTCGCCCGCGCCGGGAACATACAGAGCCAGCGCGGCTAAAACGCACAGCAGCAGAATGACCAGGGCCGCGCGGGCGTAAAAGGACACAAGGCCGAACTCTTCCGGCCGCTTGGCCAGGGAGGTGTGCAGACAGGTGGAGGTGCCCATGTCCAGAAAGGTGGTGAAGTTCTGGAACAAGGCCGTGGAAAAACTGAAGCTGCCGTAAGCGGACGGCCCCAGCGCGCGCGGCAGCAGCGCCTCCATGACAAAGTACAGGGGAATGGTGGCCGCGTTGGAAAGCAGCTTGAAAGCGTAACGCCTGCCCAAAGAGTCGGTTGGTTTTGTCATGGCGGTGTCTTGTTCAGCAATCCCTGAGCGCCGCGAACCATTGCCGGGTCACTGCCCGGGCGCTCAGCGGCCTGCCTTCCGCGTCCAGGCAGCGGGCGTAGCGGTCCAGCCACAAGGCCCGCGCCGCGCGCACAGGGGCGGAACGCCACCAGCCCGGCACGTTGTTCCATACCCGAGCGGCCTGTTCCGCGGCCTCGGCCGCATAGTCGAAAAATATGCCCGCCCGCCGCAGTTCCTCCAGAAGTTCTTCCGTTTCCACAGTCATGCCCCAGCCCCGCCGGTCCCAAAAGGCCAGGGTGGGCACGTCGGCGGCCAGGGCCATGTGCAGAGTGGTGCCGTAATGATCCAGGACCAGCAGGCGGCATCCCAGCATGCGTTCCGTCAGATCGCCCTCGCACAGCGCCGTGCCGGGCAGTTTGCGCCGCACGTACGCGGCGTCGTCCAGCCCCCCGGCCACGTGGAAATAGGGCCGGTAAAACGCCCTGCTCCCCACTTCCGCCCCCAGCGCGCGGAAAAAGTCCACCTTGGCCTTGCGGTACTCCAACATGGCCCCGGCCAGAGGCCGCGACTTCAGCCGGTAGGCGTAGGGGCTCATTTCCGTGCCCACCAGGATGAGCTCCTCCGCTTTTTCCTGGTGCCGCCCGGCTATGGAGGCCAGGGAAGGATGCGGCAGGGGCCGCGCGTTCAGAGGCAGATCTCCGTGGCGCTCGAAGCCCCAGGAGAAAAAGGCGTGGCGGCTGTATTCAAAAGGAATGACGCCGGGGCAGCGCAGGTTGCCGTAATTGGCCCCGTGCTGGATGCTGAACAGCCGCGCGCCCGCTTCCACACGCCGCGCAAGCTCCAGCCGGTACGGTTCGCTTTGGCTGAACAACGGCAGCATGGGACGCAGAGGTCCGGGGAAAAAGAAGGAGCCCCCCCCTTTTTTGCCCGTCCCCCCAAATCTTTTGTGTCGGGGAGATGACGGAAGAACGGACCCGGAAAGCTCCGCCAGGGCCAAAGGAGAAGCAACGCCGCGCAAAGGTTGCGGCAGACAGGCGGCGATAAGGGGTTCCGCCGGAAAATCCCAGGACAGGGGCTCGCCCGCATAGGCGGCAAAGGGAATGGTCCGGTCCGGAACCCGCCGGCGGTTGAGCAGCACGGCCAGGGAAAGCAGCAGACTTTGCGGCAAAGAAAATCCCCTGGCGCGCGGAAAGGGCATTTTGCGCAGCCATTGCCGCGCCGCGTCCCTGCAGCGGGCGGAGAACCCCGGCGACGGGCGCTTTGCCGGGGCATGCAGCGGACGGGCGGAAAGGTAGGTCAATTCCCACGCGGCCGGGGGGGCGGCTTCCACGATGCGGGAAAACACATAGTGGTTGAAGTCCCTGTCCTGCACCCCGTGCACCATAAAGTCCAGCGAATCGGCAAAAGCGAAAGCGCAGTCCCCGGGCAAAAGCTCCACCCGCAGGGCTTCGCCGCCGTACAGGTCCACCAGATCCCGCACGCGCTTCTGCCGTTCGGCCAGCATGTGCGCGCACAGCAGCAGAAACGGCCCGAAAAGAATATCCCGGGCCAGGGGATTGGAAAAAGCGGGAACAAATCCGGAAGCTTTACCGGAACGCTCCCCCGTCTGTCCGGAAGGCCCTGAATCCTGCCCGGAAGGCCCTGAAGTTCCTTCAGACCCTTTCGAAAAGCCCGCCGCTTCCGCCTGTGTTCCCCCGTGCGGCTCGCCGTTGTCCGTCCCGCCGCCGAAAATGCGGATCAGGCGCGCCGCCTGCCCATTGGCGGCACGGGCCGTGCGTTCCATGTCCGCCGCGTCGGCAAAAGGGTCCGGGGGCATGGGAAAGCCTCCGGACTCGTCCCAGCCGGGAAAGGAAGCCTCCTGCCCGGCAAAGCACCAGGGGCCGGAAGCGATGTGCGTGGCCGGGGTGGCCCCCGCGGGCATGGCGCCGAAAATCAAGCTTCTCATTAAAATCTATCCGGAAAATGGTATTTGATTGCAGCAAAAAGGGCCGGGTGACGATGCTGTTGGACAAAAGAGCCGGCTGAAAAAGCCCTTACTCCAGCATGCCCCATTGCAGGACGGTATCTTCAGCGATGTCGCGGCGGGCGCGCATGCCGACAACTTCGTCGTAATTGCGGGGGCTGATGCCGTGGGCCGGGCGTTTCCAGGTCAGGTCCTCGCGGCCGACAACAGTCCCGGCCGGAATGTTCCGGGCGGCCACAAGGCTGCGGCGGGCGTTTTTACGGGCCGGTTCCTCCGAGGGCAGCGAGGTCAGGGCTCCCTGCCCCACGATGGATTGCATGCGCTTTACGGAATCCATAAAGCGGCGCAGGTCGCCCTTGTCCATGGCATGGTAGTGGTCATTGCCGGGCAGGCTTTTGTCGTGGGTGAAGTGCTTTTCAAGGATGCGCGCGCCCAGCAGCGTGGCCACTTCCAGCACCTTCATGTCGCCCGGCAGGGTATGGTCGGAATAGCCGATGATGTGGCGGGGAAACAGGCTTTTAAGGATGGGAATCATGCCCAGGCCCGCGTTTTCGTCCGCTGTGGGATAGTTGAGCACGCAGTGCAGCAGGGCCAGCGGCGAGCCCGTTTCTTCGATCCAGCTCACGGCTTCCATGATTTCATGGGGGTACGAGGCTCCGGTGGAAAGGATTATGGGCTTGCCGAAGCCGCACAAGTGCCTGATGAAAGGCTTGTTGGTGATGTCGGACGAAGAAATTTTAAAGACGTCCATGAGGTCGTTAAGAAACCCGGCGGACTCCACGTCAAAGGGGGTGGAAAGAAACTCGATGCCGGCGGCGTCGCAATGACGCTTCAGGGCTTCAAACTCCCCTTTCCAGAACTTGTCGTGGCGCGTGAACAGCTCGTACTGGCTGGTGGTGGGTTCTTTGGAGGTGTCCCAGTAGGCGGGGGAATCCTTGGAGGCCAGGGTGGCGGCCTTGTAAGTCTGGAATTTGATGGCGTGGGCGCCGCCTTCGCAGGCTTCGTCAATCAGGCGTTTGGCCAGATCCATGCTGCCTTCGTGGTTGACGCCGGCCTCGGCTATGACCAGGGGTATGGCAAGGCCCTTGTCCGTGACCACCTGACCGGAGGCGGCTTCACAATCGCGGAAAAGATCGAGAGTACGCATATGCGCTCCTTTGTGCGCTGGGCACAACTTTTTTGCTGTATTTCAAGTAACGGCTGAAGTTTGGCGTCGATTGCAATTTTCCACCCAACCCTTCCCCCGCAATGACTTTATGCCCCCCCTCTCGGGTAGCGCATCAGCACCTCGGCCGGGGGCATGTCGGCGTGGATGGGCATAAGGGCGAGCTTGCGGTAATCTTCGGGGGTATCCACGTCCAGCTTCATTTCCGGGTGGCGCAGGCGGGGATCGGCGGGGTCGAAGGTGCTGACGCGGAACCGTTCCCTGTTGTCCCAGATATAGGAAAGGCAATGCTCACGATGAGCGGGCAGGGTCGCTTCCCCGGCCAGGCGGCGCAGCAGGGGGTACGAGAGCATTTCCGCCCCCAGGCCGTCGGGATACTTGTTGCCGCGCGGAATGTGGTTGTAAGCGTAGGTGATGTCTTCGTTCCCAAGGCTGAAGTAATGGCGGATAAGGGCGTCGATTTCCCCGCCCCAAATCAGGGGGTTGTCGGCGCAGATGCGCACCACGTGGGTGGCCCCGGCCTCGGCCCCGGCAAGGCGGAACCGCTCCAGCACATCGTCTTCCGGCCCCCGGAACACGGCAACGCCCTGATCCTCCATGTGCTTGACCAGAACGTCGTTGTTGGGATTGCCGGAGGTGGCGACGACAATGCCGCTCAGCAGCGCGGACCGGGCGGTGCGGCGCACCACCCAGTCGATAAGCGGCAGTCCGTGCAGGCAAAGCATCATTTTGCAGGGCAGCCGGGTGGATCCCATGCGGGCCTGGATCAGGGCAACGGTGTTGGCGCCGGAAGGTATTTGCGCTTCAGTCATGTCACGTCCTTGGATATGTTCGGAAAAAGTCCGGAATGCCGCGCCGGTGCGGCCGCGACGGCTGCCTGCCCTTCAGGCGGATTCCGCCCGGCCGTCTTCTCTGGGCGGCATCTCTTTTTGTCCTTCATCCAAAAGCGCCAGAATGCGCCTGACCACCTGGGCCTTGTTTTTGCGGAAATCAAAGCGGCTCATGCGCTGGAACATCTCGTGCCGGTAGTCCGGGTCAAGCATGCGGAAAAAGGCGGCGCGCACGTCCTGCGCATGATAGTCGCTTTGCACGCCCAGATAGCCGAATCCGTTGCGCGGCCGGGCAAAGGTGTGCATGTCCTCGCGCGCGTGGTGCGAAAGCACAATGGCGGGGATGCGCATGTGGGCCAGTTCGTACACCGTGCGCCCGGCGGAACAGACGGCGAAATCCACGTCCTCCATCATGCGCGACATGACGTTGGTGGCGTGGGTAAAGGTCACCAGAGGAGCGGAAAGCAAAGCGTTGCACGCCGCCACCTGCGCGGTCAGACGTTCTTTGTGGGCGTAGCCGGGGCCGGTGACCACGGCGATTTCCACCCCCCGTTCGGCGCAGGAAGGAAACAGCGCCTCCAGCGTTTTGCCGGTGTAGTCGGAATGATCCGTGCCGCCAAAGGTGACGAGCATGCGCCGGGCTTTGGGCCGGAAAATATTTTGCCGGGCGTTAAGAAACTCGTCGCGCAGGCAAAAATGTTTATAGCCGTATAAAAAGCGCGGGTCGGCCGTTTTGCCTTCCTCGTACAGGGCGTTGACCACAAGGTCGGCCAGGGCCGCGCCGGGGCCTTCGTCCTCAAAATTGGCCACAGGCACTCCCCGCTCTTTCAGGGCGGCGATGTAGGGGGCCTCGGTATTCAGAATATCGTTGACCACAAGGTCCGGGCGCAGGCGCAGAACGTCGGCGGCCAGGTCGCCGGTCTGCTGTATGCGGGTGTGGTAGTCGCGGGCCGCGACCTGGGTGGCCCCTGCTTCGCTGTCTTGCGTGCACAAAAAGGTGACGCGGTGGTCGGCTATCTCGTTGGCCAGCATCAGGCAGCGGTAAACGTGCCCGAAGCCGATGGCCGGATACCCCGCCACAACAAAGACAATATGCCGGCTTTGCAGGATCTTTTCGCACAGCCACCAGTCCTGGTAGCTGTTGATTTCGATGCCGCGATCGTGGAGAAAATACGGCACGGTGCGCAGGGCGCGGTGCGTCCTTCCGTTGAATACGGAAGATTGCAGCATGAACAGGGCCTTGGTTTCCACATAGGCCGTCTGTTCCTCGTCGTTGAAAAGCAAAGCGTCGATGGTGCCGCCCCGCTCTTCCCACAGCCGGTGCCGCACGCTTTTGACCGTAACCAGGCAGTCGCTGCCGGCCTTCAGAAAGCGCCCCCAGGCGTCCTCGATATCCTCCGCCGTGATCAGGGGCGAACTGGCCCGGTAGATGACGATGCGGTCGTACTGGTCCGCCAGGCGTTCCAGCGCCTCGCGCAGGGAGGCCACAATGTCCAGGGACCGGATGGCGTGGGCCGGGTTGTAGTCGTAACGCACCCCGGCGCGCATGCAGATCAGGCGTATCTCGTCGCTGTCGGTGATGACCACGATATCGTCGCCCGACGCCGTCTTTTTGGCCGTTTCCAGCGCGCGGTCGATAAGCGTTTTCCCGGCCAGCTTTTTGACAAGCTGATCGGGAATCACGGCGCTTTTTTTGACGGCCGGAATGACTATGCAGCGGGGACGCTTGGATGCGGCGGGTTCTGTCATGTGCGGATATGCCTCCGGAGGCCGAGGGGCTCCGCCCCAAGCGCCGTTCCCCATCAGTCTTTCCAGATTTTTCCGCGCTGGCCGTCCAGCACCGATTTGGCGGCATCAAGCATGTGGCTGAACTCGCCTTCCGTAAGGTTGTGCTGGAAGGGAAAGGATACCATATGGTCGAAAAAGGCGTCGCCGTTCGGGCAGTCGGCCTTGCCGAACCCCAGCTTCCGGTACAGGGGGTAGCGGTTCAGGGGGTAGTACTGCACCACGCACTTGACCCCGTGCTCGTGGAACATGCGGCGGATAAAGTCGTCGCGGCGGGACACCGGGGCGTCCATTTGCGCCACCAGCAGATGGTAGTTGTGGCGGGTGGTGTTCACGCGGTGGAAGACAAGTTCCGGATACCCGGCCAAAGCGTCGATGAAGGCGATGGCCCGGGCGCGTTTTTCCGCGTTGATGGCGTCCACGCGCTCAAGCTGCTTGGCGCCCAGGGCGCATTCCACCTCGCCCAGGCAATAGTTGTTGGGCCACAGGCGCTCGCCGTCCAGTTCGGGAAAGTCCACGTTGCCCATGGCCGGCACCCAGTAGTCGGGCCGGTCGCCGGGGAAGGCGCAGTGCCCGTTGTGGCGCAGCATGGGGATGACGGCGGCGTAGTCGGGGCTTTGCACGGTAAGCATGCCGCCCTCGCCCAGCGTGGTAAGGTTTTTGTGCGAATGAAAGGAAAAGACGCCGAAGTCCGAAAAGTTCCCGGCCCGCACCCCGCCGATGTCCGCGCCGATGGCCTGGCAGGCGTCTTCCACCACCAGGATGCCCCTGCCGCGGGCCAGATCCATGATTTGCGGCATGTCGGCCACGTAGCCGTACAGGTGCACGGCCACAATGGCCCTGGTGCGCGGGGTTATGACGCGCTCCAGGGTTTCAGCCGAAACAACGCGGGTCACGGGGTCCACGTCGGCCCAGACGATGGAGGCGCCCTTTTTGGCAAAGGGATAGGCCGAAGAGGTAAAGGTGTGCGAAGGAATGACCACCTCGTCGCCCGGCTTGAAGCGGCAAAGCTGCGCGGCAAGCTCCAGGGCGCAGGTGCCGTTGAACAGGGCAAAGGCGTGCGGCGCGCCGTTGAATGCGCAAAACTTTTCCTGAAAGGCCGTCTGGTAGCGCCCCTGGGTAAGGGGGTCGGCGGTTTTCAGGGCTTCGACGACGACGGCGATTTCTTCTTCCGTGTAGTCAAGCGCCCTGCCGCTGAAATTGACTTTGATGTCCATGAATATATGCTTCCCGCGCGGTTTCCGCGCTGTTGCTGATCCGCTGTGAGCTTTGGGGGACGGCGTCCCGCAATATCCCGACTTCCCGTTACATCCGTTTGAACAGATCGATGACCTTTTCGCGGGTGAGGATTTTTTTGAAATCCGGGCCCAGAGCGTTGATCAGGGGCTTTTCGTGGATGATGCTGCCCTCGTACAGGGCCTGGTACTGGTCGTCGGTAAGGTTTTTGCAAATGCCCCTGGGCAGGGTCACTTTTTGCTGCCGCATCATTTCGTTGAACTGGCGGTATTCTTCCGGATAGATTTCGCCCAGCACGGAAAGGGCGTGGCAGTTGGCCCGGCCGTGCGGAATGTGCAAAACGATGGACAGCCCGGCGGAAATGGGATGCACCACGCCCACGTTGCCGGCGGCCATGCCTCCCAGGTACGAGGCGATCATCATCTTTTCCAGGTTTTCCTCGTCCATCATGTCCTTGTCGCCCATGAAAATCTCGCGGCTCATGTCGATGGCGTCAGAGGCCAGCGTGTCCACCACCACGTTGCGGTAGCTGCCCCGGATGGATTCGAAACAATGCATGAAGGTGTCCATGCCCGTGTAAAAATACTGGTCGCGCGGCACTGTGCGGGTAAGGTCCGGGTCCAGCACCAGCTGGTCGTAGACCGTAAAGTCGCTGTTCATGCCCAGTTTAAGTTTGCGGCGCATGTTGGTAAGCACGCAGGTGCGCGAACATTCCGCCCCGGTGCCGGAAAGGGTGGGCACGCCGATCTTGTAGGGAGCGGGATTTTTGACCAGTTCCCAGCCCTGGTATTCTTCGGCCTTGCCGGGGTTGGTCAGCAGGTTGGCCACGGCCTTGGCCGTGTCCAGCACCGCGCCGCCGCCGATGCCCACCACGCAGCAGGGCAGCGCCCCGCCCAGCATTGCCCTGGCCCCGTCGGCCAGCTGGTCCATATACTCCACCGTGGGCTCGGAGGAGGTGTCCACAAAGATCACCTTGTCGCCGGACTTGGCGGGCAGGCGCTTGGACAGATCCTTATCCTGAAAATAATGGTCCACATAGAACATGACCGGGCCGCCATGTTCGCGGCGGGCGTCGGTAAGGTCGCCAAGCTGGGAAAAGGCCCCGGCCCCCAGCAGGTAATACAACACATTTTTAGTATTACGGGTAACGGCCATGAATGGCTCCTTTGCCGGGGCCGGCGGGGCCGGATCGGCGTATGGTTGGCCGCCCGGCAGAAAGGCCGGGCGGAACGCGGGCGGCTTTGGCGCGGAGCCCGCGCGGATGGCGTGCGTTCAGAGCCGGGAACCATGTCCCGGCATCACGCTACATATGCTTTGCCAAGAGGAAGGTAAAGAGCCGGAAGTAAAAAAAACGCTCTTTTCGATGACATAATAACCAATCCGCCGAGGTTGCGGCGCGGCCTTCGGCAGCGCGGGGACGCGCGGATAAAAGCCGGCGCGCGCCGCAAACGCGCGTTGTCAGGACGCGGTATGCTCCACCCGCGCAAGCAGGGCCAGGGGGTTGAGGATCTCGATCTTTTTGCGCGATACGGCGATAAGTCCCTCGTTCTGCAGCAGGCGCAGGCATTCGCTGACCGTGGGCTGCGTGGAGCCGGTCATGGAGGCGATCTGCTCCTGTGAAAGACGCACGGGCAGGGTCACGGGCCGTTCCCAGGCCTGGGCGTCGGGAAGGCTGTCGTAAACGATGGAAACCAGCAGCTTGATCAGGCGCTCCATGACGCCGCAGGTCATCAGCAGGCTGATGCGGTCGCCCAGATACCGGATGCGGCCGCCCAGCAGGCTGATGACGCGGTAAGAGGCTTCCGTGTTTTCCGCCAGAAAGACGCGGAAAACCGCGCTTTCCATGCGGTACAGCACCGCCGGAGTCATGGTCTGGGCGTTGGCCTTGCGGGGGACGTCGTCCAGCACTTCCGAAAGGCCGAAGAATTCCCCCCGCCGCCGCAAAAAGAAAATGGGCTCTTTGCCCGATCCCGTCAGGGTGAAGATGCGCACAATGCCCGAAGCGACGTAATAACAGGCGCCGCCGGGGTCGCCCTCGAAAAAGATGATGCTGTTCTTGTCCAGGGCGACGCGCGAGGCGGCGCGGAAAAAATGCTCCCGCGCCTCCCCCATGCCCTGAAAGAAATCCTTGTTCCTGAGGTGCCATTGTGTCTGCATGGCGTTCACCGACTGTTCTTTTTGAGGTTCCTCCCCGGCCCACGAGGGCGAGCCGCTCCACATGACGCCCGGGACGAAACCAACCACAATAAACGGCTTCCCCTCCGTCTGGTAGCAGTTCAGTTTGCCGTCAGACAAGGAAGGCGAGTTTTTGCGATGGGGGGCTGGGCTCTTTGGCCCTGCCCCCGTGGCAAAAACGAAGCCTGACGCAGTATCACGGCAAAATGAGCCGCTACCCTTTGACAGGAATACGGTTCCTGTACGTATACATATGTTCCTTTCCGTGAATGTCACGGCATACCCAGGTGATCCTGTCCTTGCCCATGACCGGGCGCAACGTGGCCTTGTGGTAGCCCAGCTGGTAGGGCATTTTCGTTTCCAGGGCGCCTGACGGGCAGACCTTGATGCAGGACATGCAGTCCCAGCAGTCTCTGGGGTTGCGGCAAAAGGATTTGCCCGTTTCGCGGCTGACGGCCATCAGGTCGCCGGGGCAGATTTCCTCGCAGAACGACTCGGGCCGGGAGCCGCATCCCGTGCATCTGGCTGTATCGGTAACAGGGGGCATGGCATTCTCCTTATGCTTTGTAACGATCGCCGGGAATCAACTGCTCATAGGGACGGGTAAAGGTGACTATTTGCCCGCTCTCTCTGTCTTTGCGCGACTCGATAAAGCAGTCGAAGGCTTCGTCGCGCTCCGGATAGTCCGAACGGGTCTGCCACCCGGCCCAGCGGGTTTCCTTGCGGGCTTTCAGGTGATGGACAACGGCCTCGGCCACGTCCACGCGGTCCATGGTTTCGCTGGCCTGCATCAGTTCGTGCAGATCAAGGGCCGCAAGATGGCGGAACTGCTCTTGCAGCATTTTGATGTGCCGCAAAGCGTAGTCCAGGCGCTCCTCGTTGGTGCGGTAAAACTGCGAGGTGCCGCCCGCGTATTCATCCATAAGCCGTTGCAGGCGCTCCTTCATCTCCACCGGGCGTATGCCCCGCCCTTCGCGCCCGCGCAAAAGGGGCGCGAACACGCGCTCTTTTTCGCGTTCCACCTGCCCGGAATCCGGGACGGGCAGTTCCAGTCCTTCCATGTAGCCCAGCGCGCCCCTGGCGGCCAGTTTGCCCTCGGCGCAGCAGCCGCCCACAAATTTGTTGGGATTGCCGCCCGCCGTTTCGCCGGCGGCGAACAGGCCCGGCACCGTGGTCATGCGCGCGCCGTCCACCCAGTAGCCGCTGCCGGTGTGCCCGCCCACGATGTAGGGGTCGGAACCGTAAATCTCGATGGGTTCCTTCGTCACATCCTGGCCCCGGCTGGCAAGAAAAAGCACAAAGGAAGGCCGCTCGTTCAGGTAGTCCTCCATCATGGCCTTCACGGTTTCCGGGGACATTTTCGTGGTGTCGCAATAGCAGGGACCGCGCCCGGCCAGCCATTCCTCCATGGGCGCGTTGGCCCGGATGTAGCGCGGGGCCGCGTCGCCCCCCAAATGGGCGTAGCGCGACATGACCTTTTCGCCCTTGCAGTTCACGATGGGGGCCTTGTAGCCCACGGAAATGGTGTCCACAGGCCCGCAAAAGTCCTTGGTGCGCGTCGCCACCCAGCGCTGTTCCAGGCTGGTCAGTTCCGCTCCCCGCCGCAGGCCCATGGCGTAACCCGAGCCCACACAGTAGGGGCACATCCAGATCTGCGCGCCGCTGTCCGTGCTGTCGGCGGTATACGATTTGTACAGGGTGCCCGCCCCGCCGGTGCTGACCACCGTGGCCCTGGCGCGAAAGACGTATAAAACGCCGTCGCGCACGCCCAGTCCCGTAGCCCCGGCGCAGCGCTCCCCGGACATCAGCAGGCTGGTGCCCGCCACGCGGTTGTAGACGCGCGCGCCGGATTCCAGGGCTTTTTCCGCCATGATGGGCTTGAGCTGCTCGCCGTGGATGGAAATGTCCCATTTGCCCCGGTAGCGCGCCCTGCCCCGCTCGTCGCGCAAAATGGGCAGGCCCCAGCGTTCCAGGTCTTCCACGCACTCGTTGAGCAGCCTGGCGTTGGAAAGTGCCAGATCTTCCCGCAAGGGGCCGCCGCCCACCTGGGCGCGGCTCCAGCGCACCAGATCCTCGGGCGTCTTGCCTTCGGGAATGTAGGTGTTGATGGCGTCCATGCCGGCGGCGCACGCGCCGGAACGCATGATGTGCGCCTTTTCCATAATGACCACGTCCAGGTCCGGCCGCAGGCGTTTGGCCTCCACAGCCACAAAACAGCCCGCGTTGCCGCCGCCGATAATCAGCAGATCGCAGGAAACTTCCTCGACCCGCACCTGGTCCAGGCTTTGGGGCGGGTTTTCCTCCGCCCGTGCCGTAGGCATGCAATAGTCCTGTGTTTTCATAATCCTATCCTGTCAGAACAATGTGTTATTAAGGATCGCTTCGCCGGCAAACGCGGTTTCCGGCTCGCTCACGCGGCCTTTGGTCAGAAGGGCCAGGGCGCCGCGGGATCCCACACGGGCAGTCCGAGCATGGCGTACCAGGGGGCCATTATCACAAGGCCGTAGACGATGGCGATGCATACGCACACCCACCCCGCCCTGGCGTAGTCGGCGGTGCTGAAGGTGCCCGTGCCGTAAGCGATGACGGCGGCGGTGATCTGCGTGGGCAGGATGTAGGCGAAGGTGTCCGTATCACATACCAGCAAGGTGAAGGCGACGGGATGCAGCCCCAGCTTGGGGGCCATGCTGAAGACCACGGGGGCCAGCATGGACACGGCCGCCACGTTGGAAAGCATACCCAGCCGGATGACGTGGGTGCCCACCATCAGGGCCAGGACGGCCTGCCACCAGTTCATGCCCACCACCCAGGCGTGGATGTGGTCCGACAGCCAGCCCGCAAGGCCGGAATCGGTCATGGCCGTGGTCATGGTCATGGCCCCGCCCAGCAGCAGAAAGGTGCCCCAGATGGTGCGCTCCTGCACGGACTTCCAGTTGCAGGGCAAAAGGCCGGGGATGAACAGGACAAGCAGGCCCAGCAGGCCTATGACGCCCAGCTGGAAAGAGTGCAGTTCGTACAAAAAGCTGCCCTTGCCCGTCATGAACAGCACGGCCATGAACCCGAACAGGCCCAGCAGCAGCTTTTCCGGCGCGGTCATGGGACCAAGTTCCTTGTACTTTTCCTCGATGACGGCGGAGCCCCCGGCAATGGAGACGCTTTTGGTTTTGAAGTGCCAGCGCACCCAGCACTGGGTCAGCACAAACATGCCCAGGTACGGGGCCTGAAGCGCGGCCCAGTTAAGGTAATTGAGGTTGGAAAAACCGCCCTTGTCGAAAATGCCCACCATAACCATGTTGGGCAGGTGCGCGGTCATGATGAATACGCCGCAGATCATGGCCCCGTAAACCAGGGACTGGATCACGATGGCCTTTTTGGCCTCGCGCTCTTCCGGGGTGTCGCCCATAAGGTTGGTGATGCCCTGCACCACCGGCATAAGGGCGGCGGCGCGGGCGTTGGCCGCCGGGATAAGAAAGCCCAGGACGATATTTACCGCGAACATGCCCCAGATGATCCGCCCCACGCTGGAAGCCTTGAAGCGGGAAAGAA
Organism: Desulfovibrio sp.; assembly: GCA_031549405.1. Taxonomy (GTDB): domain Bacteria; phylum Desulfobacterota; class Desulfovibrionia; order Desulfovibrionales; family Desulfovibrionaceae; genus Frigididesulfovibrio. Next base: position 9,453 of record JAVBPV010000063.1, on the reverse strand, counting down.
TACCCAGGGCGATGCGGCGGTCCAGCTTCACAAGCTGCATCACCGCGCCCAGGATGAAGGCGAACAGGCACAGCCAGATGACGTGGTCGGTGAACCCGGCAAAAACCTTGCCCATGGGCGGCTTGCCGTTGGCCCAGGGCAGCCCCCTGGTCACCAGCAGCAGGGTGGGGATGGAAATGCCCGTAATGCCCACGGGCATGGCCTCGCTGACCCACATGACGCTGGCCCAGATCACTATGCCCAGAACCGACATGCCTTCACGGCTCAGGCCGGGAAAGGGAGTAATGACCTGCCAGAAAAGAAAGAAGAAAAACCAGGCCAGGACAAAACCGCCGAGGGCGCGGGCGGGTTTTTTCCCGCAGCAGCGCAAATTGTTCAGCATGTACCCGGCAAGGGACAAAACGCCAAGCCGCCGGGCACACGCTTCGCCGGGAGCGGGGGGCGCCTGGGAAACCGTCGTCGTGCTCATGGGAACCTCCGGTGCGGATGCCGCGCCGGGAAATCCGGCGCCATGGTTCCCTTCTACGGGATCCCCCTGTTTGCGTTCTATCAGCCGGGCGATAAAAAGGGGGAAAACTCCGCCTCCAGAATATTTGATATAAAATGGCCTGCACCATAGAACGTAATGCCGCCGGTCCCGCAAAAGCGGAACCGGCGGCGTATCCGTCAGGGAGTCCGAAACATTGCGCCGCGCCGGACCTTATCCCGGCCATGCCGCGCCCGGAGCGGGGCCATACCGCCCGGCTCCGGAAAGCACGGCATCATGCATCACGAAGCGACTTCCGCGTCCCGCTCCGCAAACACCGGAAGATCCGGCAGGCCAAGGCCCGTTTCCCGGGCCGCCGCGCGCAAAAGCCGCAGCACCGCCTCCCGGCCTTCCGCTCCCAGATCCAGGCTGAAATCATTGACAAAGGTATCTATGTGCCGCGTCATGACCGAAGGTTCCATTTCCTGGGCGTTAGCGGAGACAAACTCGCGGCAGGCTTCGGGGTGGGCACGGGCGTGCAGAAGGCTGCGCCGGATCGCGTCTTCGACAAAAAGGGCCATCCGCGTCCCCAGGTCGCGGCGCACGGCGATGACCCCCAGCGGTATGGGCAGGCCGGTGTGCTCCTCCCACCATGCGCCCAGGTCAAGAACAAGGCGCAGGCCCCGTTCGGCATAGGTAAAGCGCCCCTCGTGAATAATCAGCCCCAGATCGGCCTTGCCTTCCAGCACCGAGGGCATGACCCGGTCAAAAAGCATCTCCGCGCGCGGCCCTTTAAATCCCCCGTGCAGAGAAAGCAGCAGGTTGGCCGTGGTAAGACGGCCGGGAACGGCCACAGAGGCCCCGGCCAGATCTTCCGGCGCAAAGGCTTTGCGCGACACCAAAAGCGGGCCACAGCCCCTGCCCAAGGCTCCGCCGGAGTTCAGCAGGATATACTTTTCCAGAACTTGCGCCGCCGCGGCCGCCGAAATTTTGGAAATCGCCAGCGCGCCCGAGCGGGCCAGGGCGTTCAGCTCCTCCACATCCGATATATGCGGCGCCGGCGTGAACGGAACGGGAATCCGCCCGTGCAGCAGCGCGTCGAAAATATAGGTGTCGTTGGGACAGGGAGAAAGGCCGAAGGAGAAGGAAGGAACAGTCATGGCAAGCCTCTTTTCCGCATACGCGGCAAAGCCGCCCCCCAAAGCGTATTCACTCTGAGGTTTGTCGCCCGCGGCGGGCAAGGCCCGCCCGCGACAAGCTCGTGGCAGGGACTTGCTCGCAAATCCTTGCGGAGCGGATGAACTTTTTCACTGTTCATCCGCTCTGGGGAGCGGCTTAGAGCAGATTAACTTTGAGACGCCCGCTCCGGCGCTTAACGGCGAAACAAGTTTCGCCTGCGCCTGCGCGGCGGGCGGCGGTTCCCGCCGCCAGAGCAAATAAACATTTTCAATGGTAATTTGCTCTGGCCTTACGGGCTACTTTACCGCAATGGCTTCTATTTCCACCAGCGCGTCTTTGGGCAGACGGGCCACCTGCACGCACGAGCGGGCGGGAAACGCGCCGGAAAAATACCCGGCATACACTTCGTTGACAGCACCGAAGTGTTCGAGATCTTTAAGAAAAATAGTAACCTTCACCGCTTTTCCCAGGCTTGTCCCGGCCGCTTCAAGCACCGCCTTGACGTTTTCCATGGATTGTTTCGCCTGGGCGGCGGGGCCGTCGGGCATCTGCCCCGTCGCGGGATCTATGGGCAGCTGGCCCGAGGAAAAAACCAGAGAACCGGCATCAATGCCCTGGGAATACGGACCAATGGCGGCCGGCGCCTTGGAAGTGGAAATGACGGACTGAGACATGAGGGTTCCTTATTCCTGCAAAACGAGGGTATGGGTTGAAAAACGTACGAGGGCGTGGAAGCATACCCCCGCAAGGCTTGGCGGGTCAAGGGACAAAAAAGGGCAGTCGGGGCCATATAAAAATAGTTGGAGGCTTGCCTTTAATATAAAAAAAGCTATAAGGGAACCAGGAGTGGAACATTCCCGCTTTTCGGGGTATTCTGGAGTTGAAATTCCCCAATCCGGCCGTGCCCGGCATGTCCGGACGACCGCAAAAAGCGGCGGCCGGAGCGCGGTTTTCCCGATTTCTCTCTCCGGGTGAATTTTTTTTGCAACATACTAAAAAGGAGTCTCCCATGAAAAAAATTCTTTCCCTGCTTTCTCTCTCGGCGTTTCTTTTCGCTGCGGGCATGGCTTTCGCCGCCGACGGAGCCAGCCTGTATAAATCCTGTTCAGGCTGCCACGGGGCCGACGGCGGGAAAGTCACTGGCGAATCCACGCCGCTGAAGGGCCAGAGCGCCGACGCCGTGCTCAAAAAACTGCAGGGATATGCTGACGGCTCTTACGGCGGCAAGGGCAAAAAAATCATGGAAAACATCGCCAAGAAACAGTCCCCCGAGGACATGAAGGCCGTGGCCGACTACATCGGCACCCTGAAGTAACACGAACGTCCCCACGGCGGCCGAAAACAGCCCCGCCCACCGGTAACGGTGGCGCGGGGCTTCTTTTGATCAAGGGCCTTTGTCCGGCAGCGCGGCCCCTGGCTTATCTGACGACAACGCGGCCCTTTCCTGAAGGCAAGAGCCGCGTTCGCAAGACGTTGTTCCGGGGGAGCGGAACTACGCCGGGCTGGTTTCCGCCTCTTTCGCCACAGCGGGCCGTTTTCCGGCGTCTTCCGCCTCCGCCTCTTCCAGGTTCGCCGGTTCTCCGTTCAATGCCCGGAACAGCCGGTTCTCATCAAGGGAGTTTTCCCACTTGGCGACGATCAGCGTGGCCACGCCGTTGCCGATAAGGTTGGTCAGGGCGCGGGCCTCGGACATGAAGCGGTCAACGCCCAACAGCACCGCAAGACCGGCTATGGGCAGAGTGTTGATGGTGGAGAACGTCGCCGCCAGGGTGATGAACCCGCCGCCGGTGACCGCCGCCGCGCCCTTGGAAGTCAGCAGCAGCACGCCCAGGATGGTCAGTTCCTGCCCGATGGACAGGTCGACGTCATAGGCCTGGGCGACGAAAATCGCGGCCATGGTCAGGTAGATGCAGGTGCCGTCCAGGTTGAAGGTATACCCGGTGGGAATGACCAGACCCACCACAGGCTTGGCGCAGCCCGCCTGCTCCAGCTTGGTCATCATGCGCGGCAGGGCCGATTCCGACGAAGACGTGCCCAGCACGATAAAGAACTCTTCCTTGATGTACTTGATGAACTTCCAGATGCTGACCCCGCAGTACCAGCGCAGCGTACCGCCCAGCACGATGAAAATGAACACGATACAGGTAATGTACACGCCGGCCATAAGCATGGCCAGGTTCATCAGGGTGCCCAGACCGTACTTGCCGATGGTGAAGCCCATGGCGCCGAAGGCGCCCAGGGGGGCAAGGCGCATGATCATGTTGATGACGCCGAACATGCCGTGCGTCATTTCATCGATAAAGCCGATGAAATTGCGGCCGTGCTGGCCCATTTTGGCCAGGGCGACGCCCATCATGCACGAGAACAGCAGCACCTGCAAAATCTCGCCGGAGGCAAAGGCGTCCACCACCGTCTTGGGGATGATGTTCATCACAAAGTCGATGGTGCTCATGGTTTTGGCCTGGGTGGCGTATCTGGAAACAGCGGCTATGTCGGCCTCTGTGACCTTCATGTGCATGCCGACGCCGGGACCGAGCTCGCGCGATACGATAAGCCCGATGATCAGCGCTATGGTGGTCATCACCTCAAAGTAGATAAGTGCCTTCAATCCAACGCGGCCGACCTTCTGCATATCGCCCATGCGGGCGATGCCGACAACGACTGTGCCAAAGATAATTGGCGCGATGGTCATCTTGATAAGCTTGATGAATCCGTCGCCAAGCGGCTTCATCATAACCCCGATATCCGGATAGAAGTGCCCAAGCAAAATCCCCAGCGTGATGCCAACAAGCACCTGCACATAAAGACTGCCCATTTTTTTCTTTTTCGCCTTAAGATTTCTTTGCTCTTTCACATCCATAACTGCGCTCCGTCATACTTCAATAAGGATAAAGGTTGATGTGCCGCGAATAACACCTCACAATTACAATCTACATAGCAGACGGAAGATGCTGTGCAAGTATTTTCAACTTTATGCAATCATTTACACATTCTTTGTAACAATATCTTAACAAAGACTATATTTATTGTAACATAATTGTAACAAATATCGAGCCACAAAGGACGAAGGGTAGTGCCCAGAATTTTTCGCACTTTCAGTAATTGAGTGTGCAACAGCCTGCAAAAGTGACCCACTTCAAGGGGCAATCAGCTTGCAAAAATGCCCCACCCAGGCAAACCCTTCCCAAGGCGCGGCAGCGCCGGGGAGGAAGCGAAGGAGTTTGGGGCGATTCTCCACAAAAAGCTCATTCTTATCCACCCCTTTGCCGACGGCAACGGTCGGATGACCCGGCTTACCATGAATGCGGTTCTTATTCAGAAAGGCTTCTTACCCACAATCATTCCTCCGGTGCTTCGCTCGGAATACATCGACAGCCTCAGGACAGTGGATAAGGATGATGCGGAGTTTTTTGCGTTTATCTACCGCTGTGAGATAGAAACGCAAAAAGAAATGCTCCGACTGCTTGAAGGCGCGGAGCATAAAAAAAGTGAGCTTTGAACACCACTGGTAAAGGGTGTTTCAAAGTCTTTTCCTTACAAAAGCGGCACTCAGCCGCTTTTTGTTTTCCTCTTGCCTCTGGGCACTGGCTCGGGCAGCGTCACACCGGCCGCAAGGATAACTCTGATCCACGCGCAATTTTCCGACAGACTTTCGTGCCAATTTTGTACCTTTAACCTCTAAAAATTCAAAATTAGCTCAAAAAATTATGAAAAAGGACTTACGGATTTGCCCGTAAGTCCTTTTATCTTTTAGGCTTTTCGCCTTTGCAAATTCTGGAGCGGAAACGGGATTTAAATTATATAATTATCATTCATTTATTATTAAATAATTTTTTACAAAAAATATTTAATACCCCCTAATATACCCCGAATTTGTAATTCTCTGTTTATGTGTTATAGATTAATCGGCATATCCCCCCTATATGTCAAATAACTACATGGAGTCACTATGGAAAATCTATTTCAAGAAATTTCCTCCCATTGGAAACTAGAAGCTAAGGCAGAAGATTCCAATAGGTATTTTTATAATACTGATGAAGTAGCTCGTATCACTAATGGTAGTAGATGCCACGTAATCGGTAGAAAAGGCACTGGGAAGACTGCTATTTCAGAAAAAATTATTAATTTGAAGCAACATGATATTTTTTGTGATAAGCTTTCTTTCAAAAATTTTCCATTTAATGAATTATACACACATTCAGATAGTAAGTTTAGGTTTCCAAATCAGTACATAACTCTATGGAAGTATATAATATACAGTAAAATATGCCAAATGATGGCTGAAAATGAAAATATAGATAGCGAAGTTTCTAGTAAACTTAGACAGCTTTTTGAGCCTGACCCCCTCAAAAGATTAGATAGAGAAATTAAAAAATGGACTGCTGAGGAGTTTTCAGTAAATATTTTTGATGTTGGTGGTGGGGTTAAAGGTTCATACAATACTGATAGGATGTCTTGGATTGAAAAAGTTGAGACTTTGGAAGAAATTATTGCGAGATATATTGATGATTCAACTTATTATTTATCGATAGACGAGCTCGATGAAGATTACAAAGACATACTCGATGCGGAAAACCGAGATAGCTACCTACCGCTTTTGACTGGTCTTTTTAAAGCAGTACAAAGTGTAAAGTCCACATTCAAGGACAGCAGGTATTGCATATATCCTGTTATTTTTCTGAGAAACGACATCTATGATTTGATTGACGATCCAGACAAAGCCAAATGGGACGACTATAAAATAGAACTGGAGTGGGACATTGAGAAAATAAAACGTCTTTTATCTTTTAGGATTGAACGTGCAATTGATGCTAATGCTAATAGATACTCATTTCCATATTCATGGCTAAAGTTATTTACACAAGAAAAGCTTGAGGTCGGTAGAAACTATGTACATATTTTTCAATATATGACTAGAAGTACCCAGTTAAGGCCAAGAGATTATATAAAGTATATAGTGTCGAGTGTAGATGAAAGTTCATCATATTGTAAAATTAATGCAGATACAGTTAGAAAGGCTGACAAAATATTTTCAAATTATTTAAAAGCTGAACTTATAGGAGAAATACAAGGTTTCCTACCTAATATTAGGAGCATTTTTGATACAATCTCAACACTAAGGAAACAAACATTCCATATGCAAGACTTTAGGATTATTTATGATCAGAAAGTCAAAGAACTTGGAATGAAAGATTATGGTGTTGAATTTGTTTTGAAAGTTTTGTTCCTGTTTAGTGTAATCGGTAATCAACCTAAGCAAGCTAATAGAAATATATTTCATTATACTGATAAAGGAGCTCAGTTCAATTTTAACGAGCCAATTATGGTTCATAGAGGGCTATACCAAGCGCTACAACTTTTCTAAGGTGGCGTAGTATCAAAACTTGACTGTCCACACTTTTATAAGTAAAAAAAATTTTAGGTGTGTCGTAACACCTTCCCGTGACGGTTACCATCCCGACAGTATGGCTTTTTTGCGCCCTTTGGTTGGCGCTACTGGCTATCTATTGCCGGGTGTTGTGGTTATGTCCAGGCCTTAAGGCTAAAAGCCACAAGCCGCTCACGGGCGGTTACGAACACCCGGCGTTGCTCGTCGTAAGGCAACGCCAACGTAAAACCCCGTGAGGTGCCTTATGTCCCACCGTTCTCCGAGGGTTCGCAGCACAACCAGAGGACTATTGATTACCCGTGCGCCTGCTCCCCGGCGGCGGCGTTCAGGCCCGGTATCGGCATAACTTCCGCCCAGCCGGTATCCTCGTGTTCCGCCGTCCAGAGGTCGTAGCTCTTTTGCATATTCAGCCAGAGTTCCGGGCTGGTCTTGAAAGCGCGAGACAAGCGCAGGGCCATGTCAGGAGTGACGGCGGCACGCTCGTTGATGATGGTGGAGAGCGTCTTACGTGATACCCCCAGGCGGTCGGCCAGGGCGGTCACGGTGAGGCGCAACGCTTCCATATATTCCACTTTTATGATTTCGCCGGGATGGGTCGGCTTGCGGGTCATTTTACGACTCATGACGAACTCCTAGTGATAATCCTGATAATTCACAACGTAGGCGTTGCCGTTTTCAAAACGGAAGGTCAAACGCCAGTTGCCCGAAACTTTGACCGCCCAAAGTCCTTTCAGGTCGCCCTTGAGCGGATGCAGGTCGTAGCCGGGGGCGTCCATATCTTGCACTGTGACGGCGTTTTCCAGCCGGTCGAGCCTCAGGCGCAGCTTAGCGGCGTGTTTAGGCTGTATGCCCTTGGTGGTGCCGTCATAAAAGAAGTCTTCCAGGCCCTTGTGGTCAAAGCTCTTTATCATGACTGTCCTTAGTGTAACCAGAGGCGTTACAAAGTCAAGATTTATTCGCTCGCAGAGCGGTCAAAAAGTCGGCCCAATCCTGCATCATCTTCCGGCGCTCCGGCAAATACTCGGCGCGATTGTATATACCGCGTATTTTGTTGCGCGGATTGTGGGCAAGCTGCTTTTCAATGGCGTCTGCGGGATAGCCTTTCAGGATGGTGCTTGCCATTGAGCGGAAGCCATGAGCGCACATTTCATCCTTTTCAAAGCCCATGCGCCGTAACGCGGCGATAAAGGTCGCGTCACTGATGGGCTGCTCCTTGGTTCGCAAACCTGGAAACATCAGACGCCCGCGCCCTGTGAGTTCGCGCAGCTCTTCCAGAATGGCGCAAGCTTGGGTGCTCAACGGCACAAGATGGTCGAGACGCATTTTCATACGCTTCGCCGGGATGCGCCAGAGCTTTTCATCAAGGTCGATTTCCGACCATTCGCCTAAACGCACTTCCCCAGGGCGCAGGAAAGTCAGCGCCAGAAGCTGCAACCCGCACTTGGTGACGAAGTGGCCTGTATAGCCGTCTATGGCCCGTAACAGGCCGCCTACTTCCTCCGGTTCGGTAATGGCGGCCCGTGAGGTGGTAATGTGGCTTTTGAGCGCTCCGCGCAGATCGGCGGCGGTGTCACGCTCGGCTCTGCCTGTGGCTATGGCGTAGCGGAAGACCAGAGAGCAGGATTCACGCAAGCGGTTGGCTTGGTAAAAGGCTCCACGCGCCTCGATTTTTCGCAGCACGCTCAAAAGCTCCGGCGGGGTAATCTCATTGATAGGGCGGTTGCCGAGATAGGGGAAGATATTGCTGGCGATGCGTTCAAGCACGTCTTCCGCATAGCGTTCCGACCATGCGGATTTTTTGTTCTCGTGCCATTCACGCGCTATGGCTTCAAAGGTGTTTTCCCAAGCTCGGGCAATGACCTTTTTCTGCAAGGACGGGTCGATACCCCCGCCAAGCTGTTTCTTGGCGGCGGCACAGGCTTCTCGCGCTTCTTTCAGGGATAGTTGGGGGTATGTGCCGAGGGTAAGAAGTTTTTCGCGGCCTTGAAATCGGTACTTCAAGCGCCAGCTTTTAGTGCCCCTTGGCGCGACATACAAAAAGAGGCCGTTGCCGTCAAAGAGCTTTTGCGGCTTGCTTGCGGGCTTTGCGCCACGCACTGCGGTATCTGTGAGGGACATGGGGGTATAGACTCCTGGCAAGGGGTTATATACCCCCAGAAGTACCCCCAAAGGAGTGGGCTGTCTATGGATTTTTTGAGCCGAGCCCGGACAATCCGTTTTCCATATCCCCTTGCCAGAGAAGGATTATTAGACTGTGCCGGACTCGGCTAAATTGAAATCTGGAGCGGGAAACGGGATTTGAACCCGCAACTTCGAGCTTGGGAAGCTCGCGCTCTACCGTTGAACTATTCCCGCTTAGGTAGTATGGGCCTTTGCCCTTCTGCAGCGCAGGAAGGCAAATTAAGCCAATCCCCCCTGC
>JAVBPV010000017.1:0-9622 GCA_031549405.1 Desulfovibrio sp. | reverse complement strand
TCAGACTGCGGATGTAGGTATCGGTGAGAGGCATGTAGGTACTCCTTGTTCATGGTTGGACTGTAAAATACCTACATGAACAAAAAACATCAGCTATTCAGCCATGTTAACTTGTAGGTATCGTGCCGCGATAACACAGTTAGATACCTACAAAAATACCTACGGATCTTTTGGATGACCTTGGATTTGGCCGGACTTGGGGATTTGAATTGCTTTGGAAATGCAAGAGCGGCAAGGCTTTTTACACCTTGCCGCTCTTCTTGATACCCAAATTTGGCGTCCCCTAGGGGATTTGAACCCCTGTCGACGGCGTGAAAGGCCGTTGTCCTGGGCCGGCTAGACGAAGGGGACGCTTGCCGATGCGGCGTTGTTCGTTGCCGCGAGAAGGGTGTTTACATGAGGGGGGGGGTGGCGTCAACACTTTTTTTCTCGAAGGGGAATTTTTTTTGTCGAAGGGTAGTTTTCAGGAAAAGATTCCTTTCGGGGAAGGGTCGCGCAAAGCGGGGAAGGCCGGCGGCGCGGCCTGGGTAATCGCCCGCGGATTGGGTGTCTTTGATTGCCTTGCCGGGACCGATGGCGTATTATCCGCAATGTTTTTAAAAAAGGAGGAGCTTCATGCAATCTCAGGCAAAATGTTATTTCAAGCCGTTATACGAGGTGGCCACGGTCATCAACTCCAGCCTGAACCCCCAGGTGGTGTTGCAAAAGGTGGTGGAGCAGGTGGCTCAGACCCTCTCCTGCAAGGCCTGCACCCTGCGTCTTCTGGATCGGACGGGTACCAGCCTGCTGGCCAGCGCCAGCTGCGGGTTGAGCAAGGGCTATCTGCGCAAGGGGCGCATTGAGCTGCTGAAAAGCCGCATCGATTCCGATGTGCTGGCCTCCGGCAAGATCACGTATATCCAGAACGCCGCTTCGGACGAACGCTTCCAGTATCCCGAAGCCGCCAAGGCCGAAGGCATAGCTTCCATCCTGGTGGCCCCGCTGCTGGTGGACAGCAAGCCAGTGGGCGTGCTGCGCATATACACGGACAAAGAGCGCGTGTTTGACGCCGACGAGCGGGACTTTCTCATGGCTGTGTCCCACGTGGCGGCCATCGCCATCGAAAACGCCCGGCTGCACGAGGCTCTGCGTTCCGACTATGAACTGCTGACCAAGTATAATTACCAGATATTCGAGGACTAGCCTTGCAACGCTGGCCGCATATCCGCCGGCGCGGGCGGGCAAAGCGCAAAAGCCGCGCATCCCGTCCGTCCTTGAATCCGGGTCATCCAACCGAATACAGGATCGTACTATGAAAAAGACACGCGTGGCCATCAACGGCTTCGGCCGCATCGGCAGGCAGGTTTTCCGGGCATTACACCAGCGATACAGGGACAGCGTTGAAATTGTGGCGGTCAACGACCTGTTCGACGCCGCCACCAACTTTCAACTGCTGGAATACGACACCAACTACGGACGGGCGGCCTTTACCCCTGTGGTGGAAGGCGACACCGTTCACGTGGACGGCTGGAAGGTGAAAAGCCTTGCCGAGCGTGACCCCAAACTGCTGCCCTGGGGCGAGTTGGGCGTGGATGTCGTCGTGGAATCCACCGGCATTTTCCGTACCGGCCCCCAGGCCGGGGTGCACCGTGACAATGGGGCCAAGAAGGTTATCATCACCGCGCCCACCAAGGAAGAGGACCTTACCGTGGTGCTGGGCGTGAACCAGGACCAGTACGACCCCGAAAAGCACCACATCGTCTCCAACGCCTCGTGCACCACCAACTGCCTGGCCCCTGTGGCCCTGGTCATGCACAACGCCTTCGGCATCAAAACCGGGGTAATGACCACTGTTCACGCCTACACCAACGACCAGCGCATCCTTGATCTCCCCCATAAGGACCTGCGGCGGGCCAGGGCCGCCGCCTGCAACATTATCCCCACCTCCACCGGGGCGGCCCAGGCCGTGGCCAAGGTCATCCCCGCCCTTAAGGGCAAGTTCAGCGGCTATTCCCTGCGTGTGCCCACACCCACGGTTTCCGTGGTGGACTTTACCGCCATACTGGAAAAACCCACGGATACGGAAACCCTGCGCAAGGTCCTGAAGGACGCCTCGGAAGGTCCGCTGAAGGGCATTCTTGCGTACAGCGAGCTGCCGCTTGTGTCTTCGGACTTCAAGGGCGACTCGCATTCCTCCATCGTGGAGGCGGAATACACGTCCATGTCCGATCCCGCCGTGGCCAAGGTGGTATCGTGGTATGACAACGAGTGGGGCTATTCCTGCCGCGTCACCGATCTGATTCATCTGATGGCGGAAAAAGGATTATAGAACAGTCCGCTTTTGAAAAAGCCTGAACCGCTTGAACCCGGCATATTCTGAAAAGGGCATGCTTTGAACGCGGCGGGAAAGAATGTATGCGCCCTTGTGCGGCGTATTGACGGCCGATTTCCGGGCTGTGCGGCAATCTAACGTTTTCCGCTTTACAGTATAGGAACGCCGGAGTACAGATTACTCCGGCGTTTCCTGTTTCTTCAGTTGCTCTATAACAATTTTTTCCATCGGCGCGGCATTCCCCATGAAGATACTGTGCGCTCCCCCCGCGCGTCCCATGCTTTTGTACCTCACGGTGCTGACCTTTGCCCAGGCGGCGGCTTTTCAGGGCTGGAACGCGCTGTACACCAACTTTGCCGTGGAAATGGCCCACTTCACCGGCGAGCAGAACGGCATTGTGCAGTCGGTGCGCGAAGTGCCCGGCCTGCTTTCCGTGGGGGTCATCCTGCTGCTGTGTCTGATGCGCGAAGTGACCCTGACCTCTTTCAGCATCGCGCTGTGCGGGGCGGGGGTCATCTGCACCGGCTGGTTTCCCACTTTTGAGGGGCAACTGTTCTGGACCTTGTTGCTCTCTTTCGGCTTTCACTATTTTGAAGCCACCAACCAGTCGCTGATTCTGCAATACTTTTCCCGGACCGAGGCCCCCCTGGTCATGGGAAGGCTGCGTTCCATGACGGCGGCGGCCAGCTTCGGCATGGGCGGGCTTATCCTGCTGCTGTCCACCACCCTGGATTACCGCTGGCTGTTCGGCATCGCCGGCAGCGTGGCCCTTGCCGCCGGCCTTTGGGGCTTTGCCCAGCGGCCGGAAGTGGCTGACCTGCCCAAGCAGCGCTCCGGCATGGTGCTTAAAAAACGGTATTGGCTGTTTTACTCGCTAACGTGCCTTTCCGGCGCGCGGCGGCAGATTTTCACCGTGTTTTCCGTGTTTTTTCTGGTCAAGATGTTCAATTTCACCCTGGTGGAAATGAGCATGCTTTTTTTATTCAACAACATGGTGAACTGGGTGCTTAACCCCTATATCGGCAAGGCCATCAACCAGGTGGGCGAGCGCACCCTGCTGACCTGCAAGTACCTGGCCATCATCGTCATCTGCCTGTCGTACGCCCACTGCACCAGCGCCTGGATGGCCGGGGCGCTGTACATAGCGGACCAGGTGCTGTTCAACTTCACCATGTCCATCCGGACCTTTTTCCAGAAAATCGTGGACCCGGAAGACATAGCCCCCAGCATGGCCGTGGGGGTCACCATCAACCATGTCGCCGCCGTGGTGGTCCCCCTGATCGGGGGCATACTCTGGATGAAAGATTACCGCATACCCTTCTGGCTGGGCGTGGGCTTTGCCGTCGTCTCCCTGGCGCTGGTCCGCTTTATCCCCGCGCACGGAGAAGCGCGCAGGCAGCCCGCTTAGGCCGCGTATGGACCGCCGGGAAGGTTTCCGTCCCTCTGAAGCAGCCGGGGTGGCTCCGCCTCCCCGGACACCTCCGGCAGGGCGGAGCCTTCCGGGCGGTTATCTTCCTTTGTATTCGGCCTCGGGCGGCATCTGTGAGCCCTGGGCTCTGCGGGGGGCTCTGCGTCCGATAATTTCGGTGCCGACGCCGGCGTTGGTGAAAAGTTCGAGCAGGATGCAGTTTTCGACGCGGCCGTCGATGATCATGGCTTTTTCCACGCCTTCCTGCAGGGCTTCCAGGCAGCATTTGACCTTGGGGATCATGCCGCCCTGCAAGGTGCCGTCGGCGAAAAGCTGCCAGGTTTCGTCCATGGACAGCGAGGAGATAAGCTCCTTGTCCTTGGTCATGATGCCGGGCACGTCGGTAAGCAGGAGCAGGCGTTTGGCTTTAAGGGCCGCAGCCACGGCGCCGGCCACGGAATCGGCGTTGATGTTGTAAGTTTCGTTGGCTTCGTCGATGCCGGTGGGCGCTATGACGGGGATGAAGTCCTCGCGTGAGATGAGGTTGATCAGGTTGGTGTCCACGCCCATGACCTCGCCCACGCGGCCAAGGTCGATAATTTCGGGCGGGCGGCTTTCGGAGGTGACGACCATTTCCATCTTGCGGGCGCGGATCAGGTTGCCGTCCTTGCCGGAAAGGCCCACGGCGCGCGCGCCGGCCAGGTTGATCTGGCTGACGATTTCTTTGTTCACCTTGCCTACCAGAACCATTTCCACAACATCCATTGTGGCGTCGTCGGTGACGCGCAGCCCTTCGCGGAAGGTGGACTCGATATGCAGCTTGTTCAGCATGTCGCCTATCTGCGGCCCGCCGCCGTGCACGATGACGGGACGCACACCCACATATTTGAGCAGGGCCACGTTAAGGGCGAAGGAACGCTTGAGCGCCTCGTCTTTCATGGCGTGTCCGCCGTACTTTATGACTACCACCTCGCCGCGAAACTGACGCATATAAGGCAGGCATTCAATAAGCATCTGGGCGTGCATGGCTTGGCGTTGCATGATTTTCTCCCGGCCGTAAAATCGGCCTTTGTTTACGCAATAGAAAAGCCCCGTTGGGGCTGAAAGTCGAGTTTGAGCACCCCTGCGGAGCCCCGACAGTTTATGGCAAGTTGCCGCTAATTACAATAATCCGGGCAGGATGTTTTTTATTGAAAGAACAGCATCCCGAAATCCCCAAACGCAATATCCCCAAACTAAAAAGTTTGGGGAAGGGGATGGGGGCGCGGGAGAAGGGGAGGGGCTTTTTTAAAAGTCCCTCCCCTTCTCCCGCAATCCGGAACTCCCTTTTCCCTACAAAATGAACCGGGTCAAATCGGCGTTTTCGCGCACGTCGGCAAGTTTTTCCCGCACCCAGGCGCTGTCGATATCCACGGTGTCGCCGGTGCGTTCCGGCGCGTCAAAGGAGAGATCGGCCAGGATTTTCTCCATGATGGTGTACAGGCGGCGGGCGCCGATATTTTCGGTCTGGCGGTTGGTTTCTTCGGCGAATGCGGCGACTTCTTCCAGGGCGTCCTCGGCAAAGTTGATGGTGACGCCTTCGGTGCCCATAAGGGCGGAGTATTGCAGGGTAAGGGCGTTGTGCGGCTCTTTGAGAATGCGCAGAAACTCCTCTTTGCCCAGGGCGGAAAGCTCCACCCGCAGGGGGAAGCGCCCCTGCAACTCGGGGATGAGGTCGGCGGGCTTGCTGACGTGAAAGGCCCCGGCGGCTATGAACAGGATATGGTCGGTGCGCACCATGCCGTACTTGGTGGTGACCACGCTGCCTTCCACGATGGGCAGAAGATCGCGCTGCACGCCCTCGCGCGAGACGTCCACCCCGCCGCGCCCGCCCTGGGCGGGGATGGCCACCTTGTCGATTTCGTCGATGAAGATGATGCCGGTCTGTTCCACCCGCTCGCGGGCCAGATCGCTGACGGCGTCGTGGTCGATGAGGCGTTCGGCTTCTTCCTGCACAAGAATTTCGTGGGCCTCTTTCACCTTGAAGCGGCGGCGCTTCTTTTTGGCCGGGAACATGCGGGTGAAGGCGTCCTTGATTTGCGAACCCATCTGCTCCATGCCGGGCATGCCCACCATTTCCACCTGCGGGCCGGAGGACTGCTCCACTTCCATTTCCACTTCACGGTCGTCCAGGCGGCCGCCGCGCCACATGGCGCGCAGTTTTTCGCGGGTGTTGCCGGACGAGGAGGAAAGCTGGGCCGGCCCGTCGGGGTAGGCGATGTAGTCGGCCTGGGAGGCGCCGGAAGGCAGCAGCATGTCGAGAAGGCGTTCTTCGGCGGCGCTTTCGGCCTTGACGCGGACGCGTTCGCGTTCTTCCTCGCGCACCAGGGAGATGCCTATTTCCATGAGGTCCCGGACCATGGATTCCACGTCGCGGCCCACGTAGCCCACTTCGGTGTACTTGGTGGCTTCCACCTTGATGAAGGGCGAGCCGCAAAGCCTGGCCAGGCGGCGGGCGATTTCTGTCTTGCCGACGCCGGTGGGGCCCATCATGATGATGTTTTTGGGCGACACTTCGTCGCGCAGGGAAGGATCAAGCCGCTGTCTGCGCCAGCGGTTGCGCACGGCAATGGCCACCATGCGTTTGGCCTCGGTCTGGCCGACGATATATTTGTCCAGCGCCTGAACTATTTCGCGGGGGGTCATGGTGGTAGGCATGCGGTACCCTTTCTGCCGGTAATAATGGGAAAACGGCGTATCCGAAAAAATCGCTGAGCATAAATAGGCACGATTGCCGGGCCTGTCCACCGCGCGCCGAGGCTGGGCCGATCCTTGACGCGGGGGGACAAGCGCTTTATGGAGAACATCCCCACCCCGCTTTGCGGCGGTTCCCGCTCGCCTGTCGCGGGCGCGCGGGCGGTTCAACCTTTCCGGCCCTTACGGGCGAAGCCTTGCGCGCATCCATGCGTATCATAAAGAAATTTCTTCCCAAAACCTTACGCGGCCGGGTAGCGGCAACGGTTCTGCCTCTGCCGTTCATTCTGTGCGCCGTTCTGTGGCTGGCCGTGCCCGATCCTTTGTCCAGGGTGCTTTTCTGGCCGGTTTCCCCGGTGCTGTTGGACAAAAACGGCGACATGATCAACGCCCGCCTTTCCGCCGACGGAGAATGGTGCCTGCCCGTGCCCCTGGAGGACATGGGGCGCTGGCTGCCGCAAGTGCTGGTGGCTGTGGAGGACAAGCGCTTTTACGGGCATTCCGGCGTGGACTGTCTGGCCCTGGCCCGCGCCGTGGTTCAGAACGCCGCGGCGCGGCGGGTGGTTTCCGGCGCGTCCACCATCACCAGCCAGCTGGTGCGGTTGAGCACCCCGCGCGAACGCACTTTCGGCGCCAAGATTCTGGAATTTGTGGGCGCCCTTAAGCTTGAGCGAAGTCTCGGCAAGGACGAGATTCTGGAATATTACCTGAACCGCGCGCCCTTCGGCGGTCCCATCAGGGGCGCGGAGGCGGCGGCCCGGCTGTACTTCGGCAAGCGGGCCAGGGAGCTTTCTTTGGGCGAGGCGGCCCTTTTGGTGGGTCTGCTCAAAGGCCCGACGGCCTACCGTCCGGATAAAAACCCTAAGGCCGCCCTGGCGCGGCGGCAGCAGATCATCGCCCGCGTGGCGGAGCGCACGGGCTTTGCCCGCGACCTTACCGCCCTTGCCCTGCAAGAGCCTTTGCCGGCCTTTCGTCCGGTAATGCCGGGCAGGGCGCGGCATTTCGCGGACCTGGCCTTCAAAACCCTGCCGCCCGAGGGAGGCGTCGTCCGCTCCTCCCTTGACCCGCGTCTGCAAAGCCTGCTGGAGCGCGTTCTGGACGACCGCCTGCGCGACGCCCCGGCCGACGTTACGGCCGCGGGCATTGTGGTGGATAACCGGACCGCCTCCATAGCCGCTTACGTGGGCAATGCCCGTTTTGACCCCCTGGAAGGGCGGGAGTGGGTGGACTGCGCCCTGGCCGCCCGGTCCCCCGGATCGACCCTGAAGCCTTTTGTGTACCTTGCCGCCATGGAGCAGGGGCAGATCATTCCCGCCACCCTGCTGGCCGATACGCCCCTGAACCTGGGCGGGCAGGCGCCGCGCAATTTTGACCGCCGCTACCGGGGGCCGGTTCCGGCGGCCACGGCCCTGGCCGATTCCCTCAACGCTCCGGCCGTGCGCGTGCAGCGCATGATCGGCGTGCGTTCCTCCCTTGCCCGCCTGCGCGCCGCCGGCTTTTCCCACCTTGACCGCGACGACGCGGAATATGGCGATTCTCTGGTGCTTGGCGCGGGAGAGGTCACCCTGCTTGAGCTTGCCCGTGCCTATACAGCCCTGGCGTCGCTGGGGCTTGACCGGCCTTTGCTGCTGTCCGGCCCCGCCAGGAAAGAAAATGCATTGGGGGACTCTGTCCCCCAAGCCCCCAGGCAGGGTAGTGACTCCCCTGCACCCCCGATTCCCGGTAATCCGCGCGAAGCGCGGATTACCGGGGAACGAGGGGGGCTGGGGGGAATCATTCCCCACAGTCGGGGTTTGGGGCGGCATCCCCAAATAGATTTCCCCTTCGCCCAGGCTATGCCGCCGGGGCTGGCGCCTGTGGCGGAACAACTGGCCCACGGTTGGGAGGGCGCGCCGCAGGCGGCGCGGCAGTTGCACTCCGGGGCGGCGGCCTTTCTGACGGCGGAAATTCTGCGCGACACCACGCGGCTGCCCTTTATTGCGCAGGTGACGCAGGCGCGGGAAAGCGCCCCCCTGGCCTTCAAGACCGGGACGTCCTACGGACTGCGTGACGCCTGGACCGTGGCCTACAACCCGGCATTTACGGTGGCCGTGTGGTTTGGCAAGGCGGGCGGCGGGGCGGACGCCGGGCTGACCGGCATCGGCATGGCGGCCCCGGCGGCGCTGAAAGTGCTGCGGGCGGCGGGCGGATCGCATGGATCGGGCGGCGGAGCGCCGGGCGTTACGGTGGAAGAAGGCTGGTACGGCGCGCCCGCCTCGGTGGGGTGGACGCGGGTGTGCGGGCTTTCGGGCATGGCGCCGTCGCCGTGGTGCCCTTCGACGCGCGACGCGCGGTACATCCCTTCCGCGTGGCGCACGGTGGCCTGCCCCATGCATGTTCTGCGCGACGGCAAGGTGCTGCTGGTCTGGACCCCCGAGTTGGAGGACTACCACCGCAAGCGTTTTGCGGAAGATGATCTGAGCCGCCAGGCGCTGATCACTTCGCCCCTGGCCGGGTCCAGATACATGATTACCCCCGGCGCGCGCGCGCAGCCCCTGCCCCTGCGGGCCGAGGGCGTGACCTACCCCGTGCACTGGTATGTGGAAGGCGAGTACCTGGGCGTGCAGGAGCGGGCCGACCTGCCCCTGTACTGGCAGCCCGTGGACGGCAAGCACACGGTGTCGCTGCTGGACGCCCTGGAGCGCACGGCCGCCGCCGTGGTGGAAGTGGCGGATCTGGCCCGCAGGGAGGAAGACCCCGTGCCGTTGCTGGGGCAGTGGGCGTGGCGGTAACGGTGCCGCATATCGTTCTCTCGCCGCGGGACCAGGGGTAACAGCGGGTTCGAGCCGTTCCCGCCGGAAAATCCGAAAAGCTTCGCCGCCCCAAACGCGCCCGGAAACCCGCCGGGCGCTGCTGTACCGTCCGGGTGCGAAAGCCCGCCCATTGCCTCCATTGCTTGGCCGCCTCTTTTCTCCAAACCCCGTCCACCATACCCTGACCCCTCTCGCGCCCCTCCCCGACCCCTCCCTGACCCCTCCCTGACCGCGCTCTTGCGGAGCCGCTTACGGGCCAGCGCGGGTTTTCCGTGCATTGCCACGTAACCCCGCAGGGCAAGGTGCCGCGCAAGGACGAAGTCACGCCGGTGGGGCCGGTGCGCTGGGAATACGAGTTTGACGCCAAGGGCCGCCTGA
>JAVBPV010000060.1:0-4069 GCA_031549405.1 Desulfovibrio sp. | reverse complement strand
CGTCTGGTATTTTTAACTTCCTTCCTAAATGCTTTATCCCACTCTATTTCATTTGAATGTAAAAGTGGTAGGGCGGCGGTAAACCCCCCCCCCCCCCCCCCCCGAAGCAGCGCGCCGTTGGCGGGAGGGAGTATGGAATTTACGGACAAGGTATGCGTGGTGACGGGCGGGGCCAGGGGCATCGGCCGCCGCATCGTGGAGCGTTTCGCCGCCGCCGGGGCGGACGTGGCCTTTGTGGACCCGGACAAGGCGGCGGGCCGGGAACTGGCAAAGCGTCTTGGCCCCACAACCCTGTTCGTGGAAGGCGACGTCGCCCTGGAAGAAACCCAGCGCGCTTTTGCGGCTCGGGTGGTGGAGCGCTTCGGCAGGGTGCACTGCCTGGTGAACAACGCCTGCGTGAGCAGAAAGGGAATTCTGTCCGGCTGCGGCCACGCCGGCTTCAGCTACGTGCTGGCCCTGGGCGTGACAGCCCCCTACATGCTGACCCGTCTGTTTCTGGAACATTTCGCGGCGGACGCCGCCGTGGTCAACATCGCCTCCACCCGCGCCTTCATGTCGCAGGCGGATACGGAAAGCTATTCGGCCGCCAAGGGCGGCATCTGCGCCCTTACCCACGCCCTGGCCATCAGCCTGGCCGGCCGGGTGCGGGTTAACGCCGTCAGCCCCGGCTGGATCGAAACGGCGGAATTTCAGAAGCCCCCGCTTTCCGCAAGCGTTCCGAATCCCGCAAACACCCCGCACCCCGCGAGCCTCCCGGCTTCCGCAAGCGGCGCGGCCCCCGCGGGGGTGCCGCTTCCCGCAAACTCTCCGCACCCCGCGCCGGAGCATTCCGCGGCGGACCGGCTCCAGCATCCTGCCGGGCGTGTGGGCGGGCCGGAGGACATCGCCGCCATGGTCCTGTTCTTGTGCGGTCCCGAAACGGGCTTTATCACCGGGCAGAACTTTGTGGTGGACGGCGGCATGACCCGGCGGATGATCTATCACGGCGACGAGGGCTGGAGCTTTACTCCCCGGGATAAAGCATGAGCGGCGAATCCGAAGCGCCCGCCCTTCCCGCGCCCGCCCCGGCGCTTAACGGCTAAACACGTTTCGCCTGCGCGCGCTACGGGCGGAGGTTCCCGCCGCCAGAGCGAATACACATTTCCAATGGTAATTTGCTCTAACGCCGCAGCAATTCCTCCAGCGCTTCGTGAAAATCCGCCTCGCTGACCACGCGGATGCCGTGCCGCCGCAGCAGGGCCGTGGCGATGCCCTGCCCGGGCACGCGCCTGCCGCTGAAGGTTCCGTCATACACCATGCTTACCCCGCAGGAAGGGCTGCGCTCCTTGAACACGGCCAGCCGCAGGCCGTATTCCCGCGCCAGGCGCAAGGCGCGGGCGGCCCCGGCCTCGAACTGTTCCGTCAGGTCCGTGCCTTCAAGGGTCAGAACACGGGCCTGGGCGCGGGACTGGGCGCTCACGTTACGGGCCGGAACGTGCGGTTCCCGGGCCAGAGGGCTCTCTGCGGGGGCGGGGACGCGCAATTCGCAGGGCGGACGCGGAACCGGCAGACCCCCTTCGACCTCCGGGCAGACGGCCAGGACAAGGCCTTGCGCGTGCAGCGCCGCCAGACGCTCCACAACGGCGGCGCTGCCGTCGTAGCGGCAGGCGGCGCCGCACAGGCAGGCGCTGGCAAGGCACACAGGCGCCCAAGGGGCATGCGTCATTGGGTTTCCTTCAAAAAATCTCTCTCGTGCCGCAAGACGGTTGCCATTCGACGCAAGACGCCGCCGTGCGGCGCAAAGGCGCCCGGCGGGATTACGATGACTCAAAAAACGGTTGCGGATAGCGGAAATATCCGGTTCGAGCGCATTATTTTGCGGGAGGCTTACACCCGGTTTGCCTTTTTTCATAATGGAAACGGCACGACACGATAACAAGGGCATCTGCCGTTGCCTTGTAAACAAGCCGATGTTCCCGGCCTATCCGGCGCGGCCAACAGCCTTGCAAGTCAAAGAGCAACGGCTCAGGCTTGCCAATTCCCGTGAAGGGAGTTTCCAGAATATTTTCGAGGAAGACTACCTTATTCTTGGGGTACATTACGAGATAGGGTCATGCAGACTCGAACTCATGTTAGCGATTGAGACCATAATTCGCATTGCCATTGTCACCGGGAAACCGCCAGCGCTCCCTTGGAGAAAGCGCCAATTTCTATTGAGATAAACATGAAGCGCCGCTGGATGCTGTGCCCCCCCCGGTGCTTGCCTTTTTCTATTGTTCCCGCTCGTCTTGCTGTACCAGCCAGTCGGTCAACGCCTTGGTGGCTTGAAAATACAAGGCTTGAAGCCTCCCCCCATCCTGCCTGACATCCTTTCCGGCCTGGTTCTCAATCATTGCAACGAGCATGGCCGCGAGCTTTTTCGTTTTCTCATCCGCGTCCTTGTCCTTGCCAATGACATCGGCCCAGGCCCAGGCCTCGGCGTACTGTTTTTTCGAAAACCATTCCATCGCAAGCAGTAACCTGCTTTCATTGTCGAATTCAAACGCCGCATGTTGCAGCCACAATAGGGAAAGCAGACCGCGTCCCGGAAAACCCAGACTGCCGTCGCGGTAATGAACCGCCATGGAGCGGACGGCGTCCGTGTGCTCCTTTCCATAACCCAGGCCGTGGGCGGAACGAATAACGGACAGGGCCTTTTCCCTGTCCAGGGACACGATTTCCCTGATGGCTTCTTTAGCCGTACGGGCAAGCACTTTGATTCGTTGTGCGGCGCTTACGGTTCCGGGTGCGGGATTTTTGTTTTCATACCGTTCGCAACTGTCGAGTTTATCAATAAACAGCAGCAGGCGTTCCGCACTCCAATCCGGCGCGTCCTTGGCCGGGTTATGCGTTGTCGCCGCGTAAAATACCACGGTTTCCGGTATCGCCGTTTCTTGCGCGGTATTCAGATCCTGCTGCAACTGCGGTGAGCAAGGTTCGTCCCGGAACGCGCGTACGGCCTTTATTGCTTCTTGCAGGTCTTTTTCATATATTTTGTTGAACTCGATAAGCTTATTATATTTTTTCTCCCAATCCGGCACGGAACTTTTCTTTTTTTTCAGGCTCTCGCAGAACGGCCTGGCATCGAACAGCCCCTTTTCCCTGAAAATCGGCGCCAAATCGCTGCCCTGCGCAAGTGTACACGCAGCCAGTATCGAGCTGAGAAGGTCATCGGAGAAGTCTGCCTGCTCAAAAATCATGAGACTCAACAGGCCCGTTAACGCGGCATCGTTAACGGCAGCCAGTTGCGCGTTCCACCCGGACGCCAGAGCAGGATCCCTGGGAAAGCCGCCCATGCCCCGGGCGTACCCGACGACGGCCAAAGCGATCGCCCGGGCGTCAAGCTGGTGCGCCCGCAAAAGAATCTCCTCGGCGCTTTCGTCCGGCCGGGCGAGCAGGCCGGTTGCGGCAAAGGGAGAGGCGGCCGGTTGCGCCGCCTTTGCGAAAGCGCAAGGATAGAGAAACAAAATGCAGAGAATCGCTATAGCAAGCTTTTTGTATACCCGTATTTTCATTATACGCCTCCATTATGCACTGCAACAGAAGCCATATCCTCTCATACACTTCAATTCATGTCCATTATAGAATTTTGTTCTGATATTCTCGCTTAACTGCAAAAACTGCACAGCGCCTATGCCTGATCTCACTCGCGTAAAAACTCTTTGTTCCGTGAATAATTGCAGAGCAGTTCAGTTTTTACCCTGAACCGCTCTGCACAGTAGCACAACTGGCCTTACTGGTTACACCAGTCTCACTTTGAGCGTCTCTCTGATCCTTCTTTCTCTTTCCTCTCTCTGAATTGCTCGTTCACTTTATCCCAATGATCCTCTGACGGGCCAGGCGCGGGGGGGAGCTTGGTATACCCGTGTATGATATCCAGTATTCCGCCTGCTGTTTCACCTACCTTTTTTGCCATCACTCCGTTAAAGCCCTCCTTCCATTCAGAAAGTTCATCACCCTCCAAAAAATAGAGAGGGAGAGCGCTATCTCTGATTTGTTTCCATAAGGGTTTATCTTTTCGCTTTTCCGAACCCGCCTGGTCACTGCCGCC
>JAVBPV010000058.1:0-35678 GCA_031549405.1 Desulfovibrio sp. | reverse complement strand
CTTGAAAAATATCTGCTGTACGGACCTGGCCCACCTGAAACGCGAACTGAAAAGGGCAATTCGGACTCTCCGCTCGCGAAAGCAGGTAATCGCCGGGTGCTTCAAGAGAGTAGAATATGTTTAATTATTAATGCGGATATCAGTAGAGTATTTTCCGCCGGGTTATCCGGACTGCGTCATATAAATATCTTCTTTTCCGATTAAGGGAGAGCGGCACAGCGCGGGGTTGCCTGCCCCTGAATCATCATTATATTATTATCTATAGTAATTCCCTGCGAAAATTACCATTTTCAAAAAGGCACAAAGCTTGCATTACGGCATCCGTTGTGGCAAAATGCCATCAGAAACGCCTACACCGCGAGGAAATTTCTCATGGCTTTAGAGCTTAGACAGCAACTCAAATTATCACAACAGCTTGTTATGACGCCGCAATTGCAGCAGGCTATCCGTCTGTTGCAGCTTTCGCGCGTCGAACTGCTGGAAACAGTGCAACAGGAGCTGCTGGATAATCCTTTTTTGGAAGAAAGCTACGAGGAAGCCCCGGTTCACACCGAAGAAAAGCGCTCCAGCTCCGAAGAGCCCGACAGCTACGCGGCGGAGGCCGCACGCAACGCCGACTGGGAGGACTACCTGGGCGAGTTTTCCAGCACCACCCGCCAGGCGGCGCCCAAAGAATTTGAAAACATTGAGGAAGGAGCGGCTTTCGAGGCCCGCTACGCCACAAAGCCTTCTCTTGAGGGGCACCTGCACTGGCAGTTGCGTCTTTCGCGCCTTACGGAACGGCAAAAAGAGATCGGCGAGATTATTATCGGAAACCTTAATTCTTCCGGCTACCTGGAAGCGGACCTGGCGGAGATAGCCACGCTTGCCGAAGCCACATCCGCGGAAGTGGAAGAGGTGCTTGTCAAGGTGCAGCGGTTCGATCCGGTGGGCGTTGCGGCGCGCACCCCCCAGGAATGCCTGCTGGTTCAGCTTTCCGTGCTGAATTACGATCGCGATCCTATTCTGGTGTCCCTTGTTTCCGAGCACCTTGAAGACCTGGAAAACAAGCGCTACAAGCCCATCCTGCGCAAATTCAAGCTGACTCCGGAAGATCTGAAGGAATACCTGGATATCATCCAGAGCCTGGACCCGCTCCCCGGGGCCAGTTTCGGCGGGGGTGAGCCCACCTACGTATCTCCCGATGTTTTCGTCTACCATATGGACAACGACTTCATCATTGCCCTTAACGACGACGGATTGCCCCAACTGCAGCTTTCCTCTTTTTACGAGGACAGCCTGCAGGCCGCCAAGGACGCGGACAAGGAGTATTTTCAGGACAAGATGCGTTCGGCGGCCTGGCTTATCAAAAGCCTGTACCAACGCCAGCGGACCCTGTATAAAGTGATGGAAAGCATAGTCCGTTACCAGAAGGAATTTTTCCTGTACGGGGTGTCGCATCTGAAGCCGCTGATTCTCAAGGATATCGCTGACGACATCAGTATGCACGAATCAACGGTAAGCCGTATTACCTCCAACAAGTACGCGGCTACCCCGCACGGCATTTTCGAGCTGAAGTTCTTCTTTAACAGCGCTCTGTCTCTGGATGACGGCAGCGAAGTGGGCTCTGAAAGCGTCAAGGCCCTTATCAAAAGATACATAGCCGAAGAGGATCCCAAAGAACCGCTCAGCGACGAACGCATCGGGGAAATGCTCAAGGAAGTGCTTAAAGTGAACATAGCCCGTAGAACCGTGGCCAAGTACCGGACAGCATTGAACATTCCCTCGTCTTCCAAGCGCAGGACATTTTTTTAAGGCAAAACTTTTTGTCCCGCGCTACAGTGAGAGTCCCGGGCCAGCGGCGAAGTCCGCGCCGTAAAAGCCCGAACCATGAACCCAGGAGGATCGCATGAACATCGCCCTTACGTTCAAGAACTTCGAACCTTCCGATCATTTGCGCGCTTACGCCACCCGACGCTTTGAAAAGCTGGGGCGCTTCGTCAATAAAGCCGAAAACGTCGCCATGACAGTGGTGCTGACGGTGGACAAGTTCCGCCACAAGGCAGACGTGCAATTTTCCGGCGACGCCGTAAATATTTCCGCTGTGGAACAGTCCAGCGACATGTACGCCACCGTGGACATGGTGCTGGACAAACTTGAGGCCCAACTCAAAAAGCATGCCGAACGCATGAAGGAGAAACGCCGTGCCGGGGTCAAGGACATGGGCTTTGCGCTTCCGCCTGAAGGGCAGGCGCAGGGCGGCCGTCCGGCGGTTTCTGAAGAGAAGCTCAAGGTCAAATCGTTTTTTGTTGAAGAAGCCCTCATGCAGCTTGACCAGCGCGACGACGAGGTGCTTGTTTTTATGAACGAGGATACGGATCGCATCAACGTGCTGTACAGGCGCAAAAACGGCGGATTCGGCCTTATTGATCCGCAAGTGTAGCCCGCGGCCATGAATCTGGCGGACGTTCTGCTTGAAGAGGCGGTCCTGCCGCATCTTGCGGCGACTACCAAAAAAGGGGTGCTGGCTGAACTTGCGGCCCCGTTGCTGGCCCTGCACCCCGAGCTTGACGGCGAGGATGTTCTGCGGATTCTGTACGCACGGGAAGCTTTAGGTTCCACCGCCGTGGGGGATGGCGTGGCCATTCCCCACGGCAAGGTGGCCGTCTTGCGAGTTCCGGCCCTGTCCGTCGGCAGAAGCGTCGGGGGCGTTGATTTTGGTTCTCCGGACAAAGTGCCCTGTGCTTTGTTTTTTCTTGTCCTTACCCCGGAGGACGGCGCGGGGCAGCATTTGCGCCTGCTGGCCCAGCTTGCGCGCAGGGCCAAAGACCCCCTGTTCCGCTCCCAGGCGCTTCTGGCCCCCGGCAGATCGGCCCTGTGGCAAGCGGTGATGGCGCCGTAAAAGGACGAAAGATGCAGTCCGACGATTCTCAGCAGAAGATGCAGTCCGACAATTCTCAGCATTATCCGGTTGTTATCATCACGGGATTGTCCGGATCCGGGAAAAGCACCGCTTTGGATGTTTTTGAGGACATGGGCTATTTCACCGTTGACGGCCTGCCCGCCGAACTGGCCCCCCAGATGGTGGAAAAGCTTACCAAGGCCTCTGTTTTCCAGCACAAGGGAATCGCCCTTGGCATGGATTTGCGCCAAAGCAGTTTTGTCGCGGATCTGGATTCGGCCCTTGCCGAACTGCGCGGCAACGGCCATTCGCCCCGGATTATCTTTTTCGAGGCCAGGCCCGAAGTGCTCATGAAGCGCTACCTGGCCACACGCCGTCCGCATCCGCTGGAAAAGGAAGGCCTGGGCCTGGAACAGGCTTTGGGGATGGAATGCTCCCGCCTGAAGCGCCTGCGCAAAAAGGCGGATCTTGTGCTTGACACCTCCGATCATTCCATCCACGATCTGCGGCGCGTTCTTCAGGGCAAGTGGAAGGCTTTGCACCAGATGCGGCGCGGCCTGCGGGTGCATCTTATCACCTTCGGCTTCAAATACGGCACCCCGACGGAAGCCGACATGGTGTTTGACCTGCGTTTTCTGCCAAATCCGTATTTTAAGGAAGCTCTACGGCCCTTGTCCGGCCTGGATGCTCCTGTGGCCGAGTATGTGCTGCAATCAGAGCCGGGCAAGACGTTTTTCGGGCGTCTGGCGGAATTTTTGGAGTATGTCATCGACCTGTACGAGGTGGAAGGGCGTTTTCGCCTGACCATAGCCATAGGTTGCACGGGTGGCAGGCACCGCTCCGTGGCGGTGGCGGAAAAGCTGAATGAACGATTACAGCAGGCCGGCTTCGACCTTTCGCTGGAGCACCGGCACATGGCGTTGGGGTAGAGCGAACGGGACAGCGAGCGGGAGCCCCAGGATGAGGGGAACCCAGCGCCATCGTAAAAGCCGCGGCGGGACGCGCGGCAATCGCGTAGCGTAGCGTCATCTAGTGTCGCGTCCTCAAAATTCATCGATAGCGACACTAGCCGGCGGACAACTGTCCGCCGCGCCGCCGAAGGCGGCGGAGCAAGCCGAAAACCGCGTTTTTCGGCGTAGCGATCTTCCGCGAAATACGGCGGAATGAAATGAAGACGTATTTCGCGGACGTCACACTAGAAAGGAGCGCGCAACATGCCTTCAGAGCAAGCCACCCCTCAGGTGGGAATTATTGTTGTAACCCATGTGGACTACGGCAGCGCGCTGCTGCGGGCGGCCGAGTTCATTCTTGGACCCATACAGGACTGCACTTCCATACAAATCGATTCTTCCCTTGAAGTGGAGGAAACCGTCACCCGCCTGAAAGACGCGGTGGATCTGCTTAACCGGGGGTTCGGGGTTCTGGTGCTTACGGACATGTTCGGCGGAACGCCCACCAACCTGAGCCTTTCTCTCCTTGGCAAACGGAATGATGTAGAGGTTCTTACGGGTGTAAACCTGCCTATGCTGCTGAAGGTTTTCGCTAACAGAAACATACCGGTGGCCGATTTGGCCGAACTTGCCCGCGCTGCGGGCTGCGAAGGCATCATCGCGGCGGGCGGGGTGCTGCGCGGCAAGCAGGAAAACAAAAAAGAGCAGGGATGACCCAACGCGGGTAAAAAGGATGACCGGACGCGGATGAACGGGGAGGCGCCATGTTCTGGTTTCGCATTGATAACCGGCTGGTGCACGGACAAGTCATAGAAGCCTGGCTGCCGTATCTGCAGGTCGGCAGCCTGCTGGTGGTCAATGACGCCATCGCGGCCGACGACCTGCAGCAACAGATTATACAGTTGGCGGTTCCCGGCCGGATAAAGGTCAGCTTCATTCCCGTGGCGTCCTGCGCCGCCGAATACGCCCGTCTGCGAAGCGCGGGTGTTTCCGCCCTGTTTCTTTTGTCCGGCTGCGCCGATGTCCGGAAAATAGTGGAGCAGGGCGTTCCCGTTCCCATTCTCAATGTCGGCAACATGCACTACAGCCGCGGCAAACGCCAGTTATGCGCCCATGTGGCCGTATCCGAAGAAGATGTGGAATGCTTCCGCCTGTTGCGCGGCATGGGGACAACTTTGGATTTCCGTTGTGTTCCCGGCGATGCTCCTATGGCGGAGGAATGGTGATGCCGCCGTTCGCAATCCCGGACTTTCCGCTGGCGGCGGCTCTTTTTGCCCTGGCGCTCGCCGGCAGAAACCTCTGCAACCTGGGCTTTGTAGAGCGGCCCATTGTGCTCGGTTTTTTTTGGGGGCTGTGCACCGGGGATTACAGCCTGTCTCTTCCCCTGGCTGTATTTTTCGAGCTGTTCTGGCTCGATCTTTTCGCCATCGGCAGCTATCTGCCACCTATGGCCGCCTTTCCCTACCTTATGCTCATGGCCTTTGCCCGTACCATGGACTGGAGCACGCCGGGGCATCTGGCGTTTCCTCTGGCTCTTTCTCTTCCTTTGGCGTATGTGCAACCTCATATTGAGGGTTACCTGCGCATCCTGCAAACCGGCGCGTACATGCGTCTTATGGGGCGGGCCAGACGCCCCGCGCCTCTGGGCAGGTTGCCGGGAAGTCTGATGGCCGCCGCGGTGCTGCGGCAGTTTTGCGTTGGTCTGGCCGCATTTGTTCTTGTGCAAGGTGTTGCTGTGGTTGGCCTTGCTCT
Organism: Desulfovibrio sp.; assembly: GCA_031549405.1. Taxonomy (GTDB): domain Bacteria; phylum Desulfobacterota; class Desulfovibrionia; order Desulfovibrionales; family Desulfovibrionaceae; genus Frigididesulfovibrio. The sequence goes on along the minus strand of JAVBPV010000058.1, from coordinate 30,095 downwards.
TCCATTTTCGTGGACAAAAACCGTTTTAAATGCCGACTGGTCCTTGTTATACGGTATTGCTTCCCTGGGCGCGCTTATGGCCTTACGGATCAACAGAGCGTATATTATTTTTACTATTTGTATACTTAGTGTCGCACTTATAAAATTGCTGTAAGAAAAGTATTGATACAAAATACAAATAATGCGATTTACATTTGTTCAAGGTGGAACTTACGATGATGCAACCTCATAGATTCATTTCGCATTATCTTGCCCCCAATCCCAGCGCCGAAAAGTTGTCCGCATTTCTTGACGAGAACAGCCTCCAATATGCCAAAGCGCAAATACTATGCCTGGTTGTCTCCGGCATGCTGTGCGTGGCATTGTCTATCAATCTCTTCGAGCAGAACAGCCAGGGACTGTCGTGGCCGCTTTTTGCCATGTGCCTTTTGATGATCCCCAACTTTTTTTTATTGGTTATCACCAAAAGCGGTTTTTTTCCCTTGCTCAACACCAGCCTGTTGCTCATGGGACTTGGGCTTTACCTTATCCTTGTACGCAGCATGCCCGACGGCAGCAGCCTGCTTTGGTTTTTGCTTTTGCCGCCCATGTTTATGTTCTGCGTCGGTCTGCGCCTTGGAAGCATATTGTTTGTATGCTTTTTATTCTTACTCGGACTGTTTTTCTGTACTCCGTTGGACCGTTACCTGGTCCATGACTTTCCCATCTCTTTGCGGTTGCGCTGCCTTGCGTCCATGGCGGGAAGCTATATTTTCGCTTTGCTGGCGGAGTTGATGCGCTACAATACGTATAAGGCCCTCAGGCAGGCGGCGAGCCTGCTTGAACATCACGCCCTGACCGATCCGCTGACGGGTCTGGGCAACAGGCGGGATTTCCAGAACTACTTTCAAGCCAACCAGGCCCAGGCCGCGCGCTTAAACCGGGAATTTTCCGTCGCCCTTGTGGACATAGACTTTTTCAAGACGGTTAACGACAACCACGGTCACGAGGTGGGCGACCATGTTCTTTGTCATCTCACGGCGGTCCTGTCCAAGCACTTGCGGGGCGGAGACAGGCTTTTTCGCTGGGGGGGAGAAGAGTTTGTCATTCTGATGCCGGAAACGCCTCTTTGGGAAGCCCGCAAGATAGCCGAAAGGCTGCGGGAAGCCATGGAACACGCCGCTTACGTGATGGAGGACAAAACCTCCATCAATCTTACCATCAGTATCGGCCTGTGCAGCGGAAGCCCCTTTGACAATATTGAAACCTACCTGCGCGGGGCGGACGAAAATCTTTACAAGGCCAAGAACAGCGGCCGCAATCAGGTGCAGGGCTGAAGTCTTCAGGCGGGTCTGAAAATTTCCGCCTGACAGGCGTTCTGTTTTGCAGGTCCGCCGGGCCGCGAGGCATAAAAACCGAGTAGTATAAAATTGCCAAATTGTCCCATAATGTAAATTATGTTAACTTTAATATGTGGAAAGCCTCAGGCCGGACTCAAAAAAACGCCGGACGGGAAAAGCCGTCCGGCGCAAAAGCTTGTGGTCCGCCCGCGCGGATTACATGCGGAAGGATTCCCCAAGGTACACGCGCCGCGCCTTGGGGTCGTTAATCAGGTCGTCGGGTGCGCCGCTTACAATGACCTCGCCTTCATGCATGATGTAGGCCCGGTCACAGATCCGCAACGTTTCCCGGACGTTATGGTCGGAAATGAGCACGCCTATGCCCTGGGTCTTCAAAGAAGCTATCAGCGCCTGGATATCGTCCACGGCCAGGGGGTCGATGCCGGCAAAGGGCTCGTCCAGCAACACGAATTGCGGATCGCGGATAAGGGCGCGCGCTATCTCCAGCCGCCGCCGCTCGCCCCCGGACAGATGCGAGGCCAGGGAAGCCCGCAGATGGGGTATGCGGAATTCCTCAAGCAGTTGTTCCGCTTTTTGCCGCTGCCGCTCCCTGGAAAGGCCGGTGTGCTCCAGGATCATGCGCAGATTGTCGTAGACAGTCAGCTTCTTGAAGACCGAACTTTCCTGCGGCAGATAGGAAAGTCCGTGTCTGGCCCGCTCGTGCAAGGGCCAGGAGGCTATGTCGAAGCCGTCCAGCAGCACTTCACCGGCCGTGGGCTTTTGAATGCCGATGATCATGTAAAAGGAGGTCGTTTTTCCCGCTCCGTTGGGCCCCAGCAAGCCGACGATCTCGCCCTGCCGTACCTTAAGGGAAACTCCGCGCACCACTTCCCTGTCGCCGTAGCGTTTGCGCAGGTTCCTGGCTTCAATCAGGCCTTTTTCCTCAGCGGGAATGCCCGCGGCGGTCGCGGTATCGCTCATTCTTCCGCCTTTTCCTTGCTGCCGGTTCTATCCGTACTGTTGGTCCTGTCAAAAGACTTTCCCTTGCCGTTCTTGCCGGGCGTCAGCTTGTCCGTCCGGTCCGGCGCGAGAAATTCCGCCTGAACGCCCTGCTGCACTTCTGTACGGTTTTCCGTCATGTAATGCACAATGGTCGCCCCACGGATGCTGTTTTCGCCCTCCCGCAGGACGGGCGATCCCTCCATGACAAACTTGCCGGTCTTGGCGTAGTATGTGGCCTTTTGGCACTGGCCGGTCTTGTTGTCGCTTTTCATGCGCACATCGCCGGTAGCCACGATGCGATCGATATCCCCGGCGGCCATGTCGCCCGCGGCCGAAGCATGCTGCGCTTTTTCCGCCGATTTCTTCATGTACACGGTTATGGCGTCGGCCCAAAGCTCCAGGTCTGTCCTGCTGACATGAACCTTTCCTTTAAATATCACCGTCTGCGCCCCGGCATTGTACTCCATGCCGTCGGCCCGGATGCTGGTAGGCACCTTGCCGTCCTTGGCCTGGGCTCCCTGGGCGGCGCCGCAGCCAAGGAACAGGGCCAGAAAAAGCGCCGCGAATGCCGTGTATTTCATAACGTATTCCTTTACAGGAAGTTGTCGCTGTCCTTTTGGAGCATATTCCCTTCTAATACGGGGAGCCTTTTTCTTTTACCTGGCGCCCTTTCAAGCTGAAGGCGCGTCGCGTATACCTTAAAGTGAAGGTGCCGCTTTAAGGAACCGGTGAAGGAGCTGTATCCCGTAATTCGCCGCTGACAGGCTTTTTGCCCTGCAAGTCGGACAGCGAAGGACTTTGCGTAAAGTCCACGGCTATTCCGCCGGAAGCCTCAATGGTGCCGTTTTTCATGTTCCAGACTATGCGCGGAGCGCTGCCCGCAACCCCTTCCCCGTCGAATTCGCCGCCGTCGGGAAAGGCCATGGTTTTTGCCGTGCCGTTATAGACCAGCAGCGGGCCGCGTACGGTGCTGTTGCCCTGGGTGGCAAAAACGCTGCCGATAAACCGCAGAATCTGCTCTTTTTGCCGGATATCGCCCTTGTCGGCCGTGACCAGCAGTTCCCGGTTGTCCGGGGGCATTTTATATACCAGGCGGGGCCTGGCCGCAAGAATGGTGTCGCCGTCCTTCTGCGCGCTGGCCCACTGGGCTTTCAACCGCCAGACTTCAATGCCTCCTTCGCCCTGGGAAAGAAGGATGGACTTCAGGCTCAGGCTCAGGCCGGAGGTGTCATCCAGCACGGAAGACATGGACTGGGTGGCGTTGGCGGGCGCTTCCGGGCTTTCCGGCTGCGGAGGGGCGGAATCCCAAAATTGCCGGTCCAGCCACAAAAACCATGCCGCGGCCATGCAAAGCACGGAAACCGCGGCAATGGCGATGCGTTTCAGCACGGGTGGCTCCAGGCAGCCAGGACAGCCTCATATTTGCCCTGGGCCATGAGCAGATGGCGGATGATTTCACGTACCGCGCCCTGTCCGCCCTTGGCGGTGGTCACGTATTCGGCCACGGCCTTGACCTCGGGCTGGGCGTTGGACACGGCCAGCGGCAACCCCACCATATCCATAACGGACAGGTCCACCCAGTCGTCGCCAAGATAGGCTATCTGCCGCCAGTCCAGACTGTGGCGCTGCCGGATGGTTTCCAGGCAATCGCGCTTGTCGTGGAACCCGGCGAAGTAGTCCACTATGCCCAGATCGCGCATGCGGCAGGCTACCGCCGGGGAATCAAGGCCGGTGATGACGGCGATGGCGATGCCCGCGGCCTGGGCGATTTTTATGCCCAGCCCGTCCTGCACGTCAAACCGCTTCATCACCTGGTTTTGCAGGTCATAGTACAGCCCGCCGTCGGTAAGCACTCCGTCCACGTCCAGAACCAGCAGGCGGATATCGGCCGCCGCCTGCACCGGAAAAAACAACGCGCCCAAATCGTTCATCATCACACAAGACTCCAGATAGCCGCCAGTTGCCGCAAAAGCGCGGGCAGATCAGCCAGAACCAGACTGTTTGGACCGTCGCACAAGGCTTCGTCCGGCCGGGGGTGGCATTCCAGAAACACCCCGTGGGCCCCTGCCGCGGCGGCGGCTTTGGCCAGATACGGCACCATGCGTCTGTCGCCCCCGGAAGAAGCGCCCTGCCCGCCCGGCAGCTGCACCGCGTGGGTGGCGTCCATGACTACCGGCAGCCCCGTTTCCGCCATTATGGGAAAGGCGCGCATGTCCACCACCAGGTTATTGTACCCGAAGGAACTGCCCCGCTCTGTCAGCATAACACGTCTGTTTCCCTTCTGAAACAGTTTTTCCGCCACGTGCCGCATATCCCAGGGGGCCAGAAACTGCCCTTTTTTGACGTTGACCACCCTGCCCGTTTCCGCCGCCGCTTCCAGCAGGGCTGTCTGGCGGCACAAAAAAGCCGGTATCTGCAGAATATCCACGGCATTTGCCGCGACGGCCGCGTCTTCCGGTAGGTGGATGTCCGTAATTACCGGCAGGCCGGTTTCCTTGCCGATGCGGGCCAGCCAGGCAAGGCCCTCTTTTATTCCCGGCCCCCGGTAGCCCAAGGCGGAAGTGCGATTGGCTTTGGCGAAGGAAGACTTGAAAACGGCGAACAGCCCGGCCTCTTCCGCCGCCTTTTTTACCGCAAAGGCGGTTTCCAGGGCCAGATCGAAACTTTCCAGCACGCAGGGGCCGGCGATGACAAACCGCCGGGAAAGCAGCTGGCCGTAAAGTTCATCGGGGGACAGCATGGCTATTTTCCGTTACGCTGGTTCTTGGCGGCCTTGATGAAGTCGCGGAACAAAGGATGCGGGTTCATGGGCGTGGACTTGAACTCCGGGTGGAACTGGCAGCCAAGGAACCAGGGATGATCTTTCAGTTCCACAATCTCCACCAGATCGCCGTCGGGAGAAAGCCCGCTGAAGACCAGACCGGCCTTGGACAGACTTTTCATGTAACTGTTGTTGAATTCATAACGATGGCGGTGCCGTTCGGAAATATTCTTCACGCCGTAAGCGGCAAGGGCCAGGGTGTCATCCTTGAGGACGCAGGGATACGCCCCAAGACGCATGGTGCCGCCCTTGTCGGAGTCCACCGTGCGCTTGACCCTGCTGTTTTTGCGGTGGTCGAACCATTCCGTCATCAGATAGATGACCCTGTCGGCCGTTTTGGGGGCGAATTCCTCGGAATGGGCGTCGGCAATCCCGGCGACGTTGCGTGAAAACTCGATGACCGCGCACTGCATGCCCAGGCAGATGCCGAAAAAAGGCACCTTATTTTCCCGGGCGTAGCGTACGGTGCGGATTTTGCCTTCCACCCCGCGTTCGCCAAACCCCCCGGGCACCAGTATGCCGTCCAGGCCCGCAAGGATGGCCCCCGCCGTTTCTTCCGTCACTTCCTCGGAATTCACATACTTGAGCGTCACCTTGACGCGGTTGGCCACCCCGCCGTGCACCAGGGCCTCGTGCAGGCTTTTGTATGCTTCTTTCAGCTCCACATACTTGCCCACGATGCCGATGGTCACTTCGCCTTCCGGGTGGGTCAGGTCGTGCACCAGGTTCTTCCAGGGAGCCAGATTCGGGTTGCGGGCCGGCAGGCGCAGCATGATGGCCACCTTCTGGTCCAGGCCTTCCTCATAAAATTCCAGGGGCACCTTGTACACGTGGTCCACGTCCACCGAGGAGAACACGGCGTCCACGTCCACGTCGCAGAACAGGGCTATTTTGCGCTTTAACTCGTTGGAAATGGCGTTTTCGCAGCGGCACAGGATGATGTCGGGATGAATGCCGATGCTGCGCAGTTCCTTGACGCTGTGCTGGGTGGGCTTGGTTTTGTGCTCCCCGGCCGCCTGCAGGTAAGGCACCAGGGTCAGGTGGATGAACAGGCAGCGGTCCTTGCCAAGATCACCCCGAAGCTGGCGTATGGCCTCAAGAAACGGCAAGCTTTCAATATCGCCCACCGTACCGCCGATCTCAATGATGGCCACATCGGGCTGTTGTTTGGTCAGGCTGCAGATGGCCAGTTTGATCTCGTCGGTGATGTGGGGAATAACCTGTACGGTGCCTCCCAGGTAGTCGCCCCGGCGTTCCTTGGTGATGACGCTGTAGTAAATGCTGCCCGAGGTGTAGTTGTTGTTCTGGGTCATGGGCGTTCCGAGGTAACGCTCGTAATGGCCCAAATCCAGGTCGGTCTCCGCTCCGTCGTCGGTGACGAACACTTCGCCGTGCTGGGTGGGGTTCATGGTGCCCGGATCCACGTTGATGTATGGATCCAGCTTCTGGATGGTCACGCTGAGACCGCGAGCTTTGAGCAGCGCGCCCAGAGAGGCCGCGGCCAGCCCTTTGCCCAGGGAGGAAAGCACGCCCCCGGTGATGAATATGAATTTGGTTTCCTTCATGGTTCCGTTCCTTCGGCAATAATCCGGCGCCGCGCTGAGATTGGTTGTATAACAGAAGTTCTGTTCTTGGCCGTAAAACGCTTCAACGGGCAAGTATATGCACCTTTTTCCACGCGCCGTCACCGGTTGACGGGGACAGAAGGCGCGGATATATTCATTCCCCCGCTGAAGAGACCGCAACGATCCGGAATCAGGGAATTTCACCCTTGTAATGCCCGCAAGGGTTTATCTTCAAATCCTTGCCGCAACCGCCGCGGGCGAGCGTTGCCCGCCCCGTCGGACGCATTTGAATCGTTATTGCTCTGTAAGCCGCACACGTGCAAGGCAGCCCTCAAAACCGCCCTCGACGGCGGCGAAAGTATACACCAAATCACCCGCCCTGCATAGGACTGTTTCCACTCCCGTCTCGCGCCTTTCGCGCCCGGACAAAAAACGCGCGGCCGTGTCTGTTTTTTCCGCCGTCCGCACAGGGAACAAAGCCTTTCAACCCCCAATGCCTCAGGAGTCCCCATGCCCGCAAGCACCCTCGTCATCACCGGCTACGGCACCAATTGCGAAGTGGAATGCGCCCACGCGGCCAGACTGGCCGGGGCGGACAGCGTCACCGTCTGTCATTTCGCCGATCTGGTGCAGGGCCGCATTACTCTTGGGGATTATAATTTTTTGATCTTTCCCGGCGGTTTTCTGGACGGCGACGATCTGGGCGCGGCCCAGGCCGCCGCGCAACGCTGGAAGTATGCCGTGCCGCAAAAGGGCGCGCCTCTGGTTGACCAGCTTATGGCCTTTATCGGCAAGGGCGGACTGATTCTGGGCATCTGCAACGGATTTCAGCTTCTGGTCAAGCTGGGGCTCTTGCCGGCCCTTGACGGCAAGTACCTGGAACGCCAGGTTTCCCTGGCCCACAACGCCTCGGCCCGTTACGAGGACCGCTGGTGCCGCCTTGCCGTCAACCCCGAATCCCCCTGCGTTTTCACGCGCGGCATTCAGTGCCTGTACATCCCCGTGCGCCACGGCGAAGGCAACCTGGTGCCCCTGGACAACACCGTTCTGGACCGCCTGCTGGCGGAAAATCTGGCGCCCGTGCGCTACGCCCACCCGGCCACAGGGTTGCCCACCGAAGAATACCCGTACAACCCCAACGGCTCTCCCCACGGCATTGCCGGGCTGTGCGACCCCACGGGCCGTATCTTCGGCCTGATGCCCCACCCGGAAGCTTACTCCCACCCCACCAACCACCCCGGCTGGACGCGCGGCGAAACAGCCCCCCTGGGCACCGTAATTTTTGAAAACGCCGTGAAGTATTTGAAGGGATAAAGAATTTTGCTGGGGAGGGGAAAAGGACCTTTTAAAAAAGGTCCTTTTCCCCTCCCCAGCACCCCTCCCCTTTTCCTCCAAATTTTTTAGTTTGGGATTTCAGGGGGAATGTCGTATACCGTTCCGGATAAAAATTGCGAAAAGCAATCTTTACCCGGAATCACAGTTGAAAGCCTCAAGAAATTCTTCAAGCGACAGTTGAGGTACGCGGCATGATTCCCTGCCATATCTGCGGCACAGACGCTTCCACCGGGTGGATCACCGGGTTTGTTCCGGCCCCGGACAGCCAGAAGCTGGCCCTGTGCGCCGGGCACGACACTCCGGAAAACCGCGCGATCGTCAGCAAGGTATGGGAGGAGCGGCAGCGTTCCGAAATAGCCGCCGTTTCCGATATCGCGCGCCACAAGGCGGCCCCCGACGAGGCGAATCTGGTCACGGTGCATTTTTCCGGCGGGGGCATGCTGTCCTTTACCTGCACCTCTTGCGCGCCCACGGAACAGGGCACTCTGCGCATCGAAGAAACCGACGGAACCCAGACTTTTGTGCCCATGCAGCACGTGCGGGAATATACGGTGCGGCCGGTCGGAAAAAAGAAAGAATAAATTTCCGCGAGTCATTTTTACGCAACCGGGCGTCACGCAAGCGGTCCGCCTTTGCCTTCAGCCTATTTTCATCCCTTCTTCCGCCTGGTCTTCCACCGCTTGTGCATCCAGAACCATTGTTCCGGGTAGCGTCTGACCATTTCCGCCACCGCGTCCGTGTAAAAGCGGGCGATCTGTTCCACCTTTTCCGCGATGGTGCCTTGCAGGTCGGCCGTGCGCAGGGGATCAAGAATGTGCAGGATGTGCTTGCCGTCCCCGCTCCGCAGCAAAAACACCGGGTACACGGCGGCCTTGGCGCGCAGGGCCAGCATGGCCGGTCCCGCGTTGACGGCGGCTTCGTCTTCCATAAAGGGCAGAAAGACCGCTTCCTTCCGGCTGCAGTTGTGATCCACCAGAAAAGCCGTCGCCCCGCCCCGCCGCAGGCTGGGCAGCACCACATCCGACGCCCTGCGGTGATCCACGGCCCGCATGCCTCGCGCGCCGCGCAATTCCGCCATCAGCCGGGTCAGGTCCGGGTCGCCCTGCCTGCGCACCACCACCATGCCCTCGCGCCCCGGCACAAGAGCCGAGGCCAGGCCGGGCATAAGCTCCCACGATCCCAGGTGGGCCGTGGCCACCACAATGGGCGCGGTTTCCTCCCGCAAAGCGGCGAGGCTTTCCGGCGAATGCAGTTCACCCACCGCAGTGGACGTATGGAAAGCATCCATGTGGAAAATCTCGAAAAACGAGCGGAAATTCTCCGTGAAACTGCGCCGGGCTATGCGCCGCGCCTCTTCCGGGCCAAGGCGCAGGTGTTTGCCCACGGCGGCTGTGGCCTCCTTTCGCCGCGCCGGCAAAAGCGTCCAGCAGCAGAAGGCCAGAGCCTCCGCCATACGGCGCAGCGCAACGGGGCCGCAGGCCTTGAGCAGGCGGGCGAACAGGCGGTATATCCGGTATCTCACGTTGAAATCATCCTTATGGTATGGGAAGCCGCTCTCACAGATTGAACATGTGATTATGAGATGCGTCCCGGACCGGCTACCCGTAGTCTGGCCAGTCGGAATCCGGCGGGCAAAGCGCGTCCAGCTTTTGCCGCAACCTGGCGCATTCGTCCCGCAGGGCCTCGGCCGTAAGCTCCCGCGCTTCCGGCAGGTAGGGCTCGCCAAAGGCGATATGCACCCGGCTGAACGGCAGCGGCAGCTGGTAGCGATCCCAGGAATTGAACACTATGGCCCGCTTCATGAAAATGCGTGCCGGCACGATGGGCGCGGGGGTGCGCACGGCCAGAAAGACCGCCCCTTCCTTCACCTGGTGGCGCGGGCCGGTGGGGCCGTCCAGTGTGATGCACCCGTGATAGTGTTCAGAACGCATCATCCTGGCCGCGTGCAGCAGCGCCGCAAGCCCGCCCCGGCGGCTTGAACCGCGCGCGGTTTTCAGGCCCAGGGCTTCCAGCAGACGGGCGGCATATTCTCCGTCGTTGCTTTGGCTGACCACGATGACGACGCGCAAGGCGCGCCGCACCGCCATAAGGGGAAAAAATTCGTTGTGCCACAGCGAGACGACCGTGGGCTTGCCCTGGCGATCCAGATCGTCCAGGGCCTTGCGGCCGCTTTCGGTGATGCGCAGGGTGCCGCACCACAGGCGGTAAACGGCGTGAATGATGGGAGCGAGAAACCAGTGGGGAACTTTCATGGCGTTCAGGGTTGGGGTGCCGGCAATCCGTTTTTTGCCGTGGCGGAAGTCCGTTTTTTATGGTGGCAAAGGTCCGTTGCAAGGGGCGGCGTGTTCAGTCCGCCTGGCCGCTGAACTGCATGTTGTACAGTTTGGCGTACAGCGGGCTTGTCAGCAGCAGTTCGCCGTGTGTGCCTTCCGCCGCGATGCGCCCCTTTTCCATCACCAGGATGCGGTCCGCGCCGATAATCGTGGACAGGCGGTGGGCGATGACGATGCTGGTGCGGCCGCGCATCAGGTTTTCCAAAGCCTGCTGCACAATGCGCTCCGATTCCGAATCCAGCGCGCTGGTGGCCTCGTCCAGGATAAGCAGGGGGGCGTTTTTGACCAGGGCGCGGGCAATGGTCAGGCGCTGCTTTTGCCCGCCCGAAAGTTTTACCCCGCGCTCGCCGATTACGGAAGCGTATCCTTCCTCCATGGCGACGATAAAATCATGGGCGTAGGCGGCCCTGGCCGCGGCCTCCACCTGTTCCTCACTTACGTTGTCCATGCCGTAAGCGATGTTGCGGGCGATGGAAAGGTTAAAAAGAAAGCTGTCCTGCGAAACCAGAGAAACCGCTCCCCGCAGGGATTGCAGGGTGTATTCGCTTAAAGGGACGCCGTTCAGGGTGATGGCGCCCCGCTGGGGATCGTAAAACCGTGGGATAAGGTTCACAAAAGTGGTTTTGCCGGCGCCCGACGGACCCACAATGGCGATACGCTCGCCGGCCCGCACGGTAAAGGAAATTCCGTCCAGAGCCTTGGTCCCGTCCTTGTAGGAAAAGGTGACGTCATCAAAGCGCACTTCCCGGAACGGGGGTTCAAAAACCACGTCGCCGCCCTTTTCCACCCCGATGTCCGGGGCGTCAAGGATTTCAAAAACCCGGTCCGCCCCGGCAAGGGCTTTTTGCAGGTCGTTGTTGGCCGTGCTCATCTTTTTGATGGGCTCGTACAGCATGACCAGGGCCGCCACAAAGGAGAAAAATGTCCCCGCCGTGGTGGTGCCGTTGATGACCTGCATGCCGCCCACCCATATGACCGCGCCGATGCCCAGCGCCCCGACCACTTCCATGGTGGAGGAGGAAAACTCCCCGGCCAGGCACTGTTTAAGGGCTATGGTCACCAGACGGCGGTTTTCCTTGTCAAAGCGCGCCTGTTCCTGGCGTTCGGTGGAAAAAGCCTTGACCACCCGGATGCCGCTGAGAATTTCCTGCAACAGGCTGGAAACGTCGCCCAGCTTGGCCTGGTTCTTTTTGCTGAGCTTGCGCACCCGGCGGCCGAAATACAAAAAGGGAAAAAAGGCCAGGGGCAGCACAATGACGGCCCACACCGCCAGTTTGGCGTTCTGGTAAAAGACCACAACGATAAGACTGGCCATGGTGATGACCTGGCGCGCCATCATGATTACGGCGGGCATGCTGGTGCGTATGGACACCACGTCGCCGATGATGCGCGACATAAGCATGCCCACCTGCGCGCCTTCATAAAAGCGCAGGGGCATCATGATTATTTTGGTGTAAAGCTGTTCGCGCAGGGTTTCCAGCACCCGCAGGGCGCAGAACTGCATCAGGTAGTTCTGCATAATGCGCGTGCCGGCCTTGATTGCGGTTATGCTCAGAAATGCCAAAGGAATCAGCAGCAGGGCGTCCTGCTTTTTGTTGATGAAAATGTCGTCCAGAGCGGGCTTGATCAGCCAGGCGATGCCGGCGTCGCACAAACCAGCCGCCACCATGCTTACAAAGGCTATGATGATGCGCAGTTTGTACGGCAAAAAGTAGCGCAGGCAACGCTTAAGCAGGGCAAAGCCCGCGGGCGCGCCCTGCCCCGCGGGCGGGGAGGAAGCGGGAATCTCTCCGTTAGGCATGGAACCTCTGTCGTATGCGGTCATTTGAAAGCCATTTTGTAATGTGGCGCCGGTTCGCCCCGGCGCGTCGCCGAAGACGGCGTAAGCGGGTCCGAAAGCACCTTTCCGGGCGAAGCGTTCCTTATAAGCCGGCCATGGGCCGCCTTATGAATGAGCACCGGAGGCGGCCCCCGAGGAAAGGCCCGTGACAGGGCAAAAGTTCGTGCGTATAGTGCCGGGGCACGAAGCCGCTTTTCACCTTATCCGGCGGCCTCAAAAACGCCCGGGGGCACGACTATGCCAGAAATCCTTTTGAACTGCCAGAACCTTCAGTGCCCCGAGCCGCTTATACAGGTAAAACGCCTGCTGGAGAACGATTCCCCGGAACGTCTCACGGTTGTCGTGGACAACGAGGCCGCCAGGGAAAACGTCACCCGCTTTCTTTCCTCCCAGGGCTATGCCGTAACCTGCCGGGAAGAAGGAACCCTGCGCCGGATCACCGGAACCAGGGCGGCGGAAGGGGCCGGCATAAAAGGCGCGGCGTCCGGAGCGGAGCAAAAAGCTCCTTCCCCGGCGGAAACCGTCACCTATGTGCCCTGCCCTGTTTCCGGCAAAAAAATCATGGTGCTTATCCTTGCCCCGGTGATGGGCGGCGGCGACGACGAACTGGGCGCGCGCCTGATGAAAAACTTTGTAAGCACGCTGCCGGAAATGGGGGAAAGCCTCTGGCGGGTCGTCCTGCTTAACGGGGGCGTCAGCCTGGCGGCCGAGGGCAGCCCCGTACTGGAACAACTGCGGGCGCTGGAGTCTTCCGGCGTGGAAATTCTGGCCTGCGGGGCCTGTCTTGAGCATTTCGGCCTGCTGGCGAAAAAGGCCGTGGGCCAGACCACCAACATGCTGGACGTGGTCACGTCCATGCAGCTTGCCGATTCGGTGTTGCGCATATGAGCGGCGAAGCCGGGGTACGCCTGAACAAGGCCCTGGCGGCCGCCGGGGTCTGTTCGCGCCGCAAGGCCGACGAACTTATCAGCGCGGGACGGGTGGCGATAAACGGCGAGACCGTCGCTACGCCCGGCGTCAGCGTCATTCCCGGGCGCGACCGGGTCACCCTGGACGGCCGGGGCATTCCCCTGACGGGCGCGGGCGTGGAACATGCCTATGTAGCCCTGCACAAGCCGGTGCAGGTGGTTTCCACGGTATCCGACCCCGAGGGCAGGCCCACGGTCATGGAGCTTTTGCCGCAAAGTCTGCGGCAAAAACGCCTGTACCCGGTGGGACGCCTGGACTATTTTTCCGAAGGGCTGCTTCTGCTCACCGACGACGGCGAGCTGACCCACCGCCTGACCCATCCCCGCTATCACCTGCCCAGAACCTACGAGGTGCGCCTGCGCGAACGACCTTCCCCGGAGGCGCTGCGGCTTATGCGCCTGGGCATGACCCTGGCCGAAGGCGAGCGCCTGGCCCCGGTGGAAGCCGTGCCCTTTGCCGCCGACCCCCATTGGCTTACGCTGGTGCTGCACCAGGGGGTCAACCGGCAAATCCGCCGCATGTGCCGGGATTTGAACCTTACCATACTTACCCTGCGCCGTGTGGGCATGGGACCGGTAAGCCTGGACCATCTTCCCAAAGGAGCCTGCCGTCCCCTGAGCCCGGCGGAAATAGCCGCCCTGCGCCGCGCCGTGGGGCTGTGAGGTTGCTGAAAACCACACCCGCACCGTGGGCTGTAAGACTGCTGAAAACCGCACCCGCGCGAAAAATCGAAAACCGCTTCCCGGCGCGGGCGGGAAACGGCATCGCGGTTGATGTAACCGGCGGCGGCACGCCGTCCCCGGTTGGAAAAATGCCGCTCTGCGGCGGGTGGTTGTCCAAATTTCCGAATAAGGCCGGGTTTATTCCGCCTTGCGGAAGATGATCTTTGTGGCCGTCTCGTCGGCAAGTTCGGCCACGTCCATCAATTTTTCCAAAAATTCCAGAATTTCATGGCGGCGCTCTTCCGGAGAATAATGAAAGTCCTGCGCGAGGTTCCCCGAGCGCAGGTACTCTTCCAGTTCCAGCAGATAGTGCAGATGCAGGGCGGCCATGTGTCCTCCAAAGTTGAACCGGACCCGTTTTCCCGCGCGCGCCGTAAAAAAACAACGCGCGCGGGAAGACGGCATAAAACGCTCTATTGCAAAAGGGGCTTTTGCACCACGCCGTCGCCCTTGGTCCTGTCCTCCACCTGCGTTCCCTTGGGCGGGGTGTAGGTAAAGGAGGAATCAGGCACGGAAGCGCCTATCTTCTGGTTGGTAAAGGTGATTTCGTTTTCGTTGCCGTAAAAGTCGTAAATGCGGAAGCGGCGGATCAGGCCGCTGTCCGGGTCCACCCAGAAAATGGCTTCCACCAGGCCCTGCACCGGTTCTTTGGGGTACAGGTGCAGTTTGGTAAGGCCGTCTTCCTTGCCCTCGTCCTCAATGGTGAAGTCCTGGTCCAGGCGGGCCTGCCCCGTGATCACGCGGATGATGCTGCGCGAGTCTTCCACCAGGCTCAGGGGGTATTTGTAGGCCACATCCTCATCGGGAAAGGCGTTCCAGATTTCCGACTTGGTCACCACAAGCAGTTCGGGCGAGGGAGCCTTGGTTTCCCAGCGTACCAGCAGGGGCTTTTTGAACAGAAGCACGCCGGTCCTGTTTTCCTTTGAACCGCTTTCCTTGTGTCGCAGAATTTGGGTGAATTCCGCCCGCATGCTGTCGATGCCGTCATATTTTTTTTGCAGGGCGGCGGCCACGGACGCGCCAAAGGCGGTTCCGGGCAGGCACAGCAACAGCCCCAGACACAGTATATGTCGAATAAAACGCATGGAATCTCCTTGAAATTGCCGTAACGGGAAGCATATATCCCGTTACGCTTCTTCGTCGCCCAAGGCAAACCGAAAAGCCGGACTGCCTAATGGCGGGTTTTGCCGCATTGGGGCCACAGCCCCAAGCCCCCTTAATTCCGATCGGTTCCGGCGTAGCCCGGACCGGACGGGCATGGGGGCGGGGAGCGGGCTTCCCTGCCACAAGAAGCCATCCCGCCGTCCGGCTGTATATAAAAACGGCGTTACAGCACAGGCCGGGGCTTGCTGCCGTCGGCCGGGCCGATGATGCCGTCCTCTTCCATCTGTTCCACCAGCCGGGCGGCCTTGTTAAATCCTATGCGGAACCGCCGCTGGATAAGGGAAATGGAGGCCTTGCCCTGCTGGCGCACAAAGGCCACGGCCTCGGGGTACATGGGATCGTTGGACAGATCCCCTCCCCCGCCGTTGAAGCCGCCGTCCGAAGATTCCGGCATGCCCCATTCGGAAAAGTCCACACGGTATTCGGGCTTGAGCCTGGACCGCCAGTAGTCGGTGGCGGCCAGCACGTTGCGGTCGCTGACAAAGGCCCCGTGCAGGCGGCGGAACTTGGCCCCGCCCGGCTTGAAAAGCATGTCGCCCTTGCCCAGCAGGTGTTCCGCGCCCACGGTGTCCAGGATGGTGCGCGAATCGTGCTTGGAGGTCACCTGGAAGGATATGCGGCAGGGAAAGTTCGCCTTGATCAGGCCCGTGACCACGTCCACGCTGGGCCGCTGCGTGGCGAGAATAAGATGGATGCCCGCGGCGCGGGCCAGTTGCGCCAGCCGCACGATGCTGGTTTCCACCTCTTTGGCGGCCACCATCATAAGGTCGGCCAGCTCATCGATGATCAGCACCAGATAGGGCATGAACTCCAGATCCGACATATTCTCGGGCGGGGTGTTTCCAAAAGAGGCGATTTTGGCGTTGTAGTCCGCGATATTGCGCACCCCGGCCTTGGCGATGTCGTTGTAGCGGCGTTCCATCTCCGCCACCGCCCATTCCAGGGCGTTTTTGGCCAGTTGCATTTCCGTAACCACCGGGTGCACCAGATGGGGCAAATCCGCATAGATGGCCATTTCCACCCTTTTGGGGTCGATCAGCAGCAGCTTCACCTCGTCGGGACGGGCCTTGTAAATAAGGGAAAGAATAATGGAGTTGATGCCCACGCTTTTGCCCGCGCCTGTGGCCCCGGCCACCAGCAGGTGCGGCATGGTGGCCAGATCGGCCACGGCGGGATTTCCGGCGATATCCTTGCCCAGCGCCAATGTGAGCAGCGAGCGGGATTCCTGAAAAACCCTGGAGGCCAGCAATTCCTTGAGGCAGACGGTCTCCCGGGCTTCGTTGGGGATTTCGATGCCCACGGTGTCCGTTCCGGGAACCGGGGCCTGGATGCGCACGGCAACGGCCTTCAGCGCCAGGGCCAGATCGTCGCTGAGGTTGGCGATGCGCGAAACGCGCACCCCGGGAGCCGGGCGCACCTCGAACATGGTCACCACGGGGCCGGGGGTGATACCCACCAGTTCGCCCTGCACGCCAAAATCGTTAAGGCAGGTCATCAGGCTTCTGCCCTTGGCCTCCAGCACCGGACGCGGGGTTCCGCCGCCGGAAGGCGGGGCCGCTTCCAGCAGTTCCAGGGACGGCAGGGGCACCTTCGCCGGTTTTTTGATAAGGGCTACGGTCGAACGGACAAGGCCGGGCCGGGTCGCTTCCTCCACTGTGGGCCGCTCGCGCACGGCGACGGGCGCAAGGGCTTCGTCCCGCGCTTTGTCATCGTCAGCAAAGGCTTCTGCGGCTTCTTCGCCATCCGGGAGCGCATCGGCAAAAGCGCTTTTACCGCCGGCGGACGCGCCATCGAAATTCTTTCCAGGGGCGGCTTTTTCCGGCAGGGAAGTCCCGGGCAAGGCTCTCCCCTCCGGCAAGGACGAACCGGGCAAGGCTCTCCCCTCCGTCAGGGACGCTTGGGAAGCGGGCGGGGCCGCTTCTTCGTCATCCCGGGCAACGGCGTCCTCAACTCTTTCTTCCACATCCGTCCGGGGATGCCCGTCCGTCTGAAAATCCCAACTCAATTCCAGGGGCGCCGCTTTTGCGGGACCGGAGGGATCAGGCTCCGGCAGGTCCGGGGGAACGGCCCCCACGCCCAGGCGGTCTTCCTCAAAGTCCCGCACCCACGGGGGCAGGTCGTCGCCGCCGTGGCTGTCCCGGAAAGCGGGCAAAGGCTCGGGCAAAAGGGAGTACGGAGGCACGGGCGGGGCCGCCGCCAGGGGCGGCTCGGGGGCGTATTGTTGCGCGGAGGGGAACAGGGCCGGGTGCACCAGCGCGTCCTGGGCCGGACGGGGGGCCTGTTCCGGCGGCAGGGCAACGGCGTTTTTGCCGCTCAAGGGGCGGATCCGGTCCGGCGGACCTTCGGCATCGTCATAGATGGAAAGGTCTTTGTCTTCTTCCGGCTTTTTTACTTCCGCCACGTCCCCGGCCATGGTCGCGCAGGTATTCCACAGGGAACGGGCGGCCCCGGCCAGCACGGCAAGCCACGAAAACCCGCACAGCATCTGCATGGCCAGCATCAGGGCGAAAATCCAGACCAGGGTCGTGCCCGTGATGCTGAGCCATCCCACCATGCCCACGTACATGGCGTGCCCCACAAGGCCGCCGCCGTGGGCGGAGATGTTGCCCGCTCCGGGCAGGGAACCCCGCACAAAATCGGCCATGTTCAGATCGCGGGCCGCCCCGGCCAGGGACAGACACAGGGACAGCAACAGCACGCCGGTCCAACGCCACCAGGGCCAGCCGGGCGATCCCAGAACCCGCCTGGCTCCGGCCAGGCAGAAAAATCCCGGCACGGCCCAGGCCGCGAAGCCCAGAACGTCAAAGAGCAGGCCGCCGAGATACGCCCCGAACAGCCCGGCCCGGTTATGCACCCTGCTGACGCCGCTGACCACGTGGTTCAGCCAGGGATCGCGGCTGTCAAAGGTGGCCAGGCTCAGTATCAGCAGCAGGCCGCAGAATATGGCGAACAGGCCGAACAGTTCCCTGCCCAGCTTGCCGCCGTCCGCCAGCGGCCTTTCCCGTGAGCCCGAGGCTTTCATAGTGCCGCCGCATGCCGGGAAGCCCCGGCCAGGTTGTCAATGGCTGGTTTCAAGATGAAAAGACCCGCGGTATTTCTATTCGCGCCCGAGATAGCTGGCGGAGCGGGTGTCCACCTTCACCTTGTCGCCGGTATTCACAAAAATGGGCACCTGGATGACCAGGCCGGTTTCCAGGGTGGCCGCCTTGGTGACGTTGGAAACCGTGTCGCCCTTGGCGCCGGGCTCGGTGTCCGTAATGGTGAACACCAGAGAGGGGGGCAGTTCGATATCCAGGGGGCGGCCCTGGTACAAAAGAATCTGCACCAGCTGGCTTTCTTTAAGATACCCGGCTTTACCGGCGGTGGCGTCCTCGGGAATCTGCATCTGTTCGTAGCTGGTCAGGTCCATGAATATAAGGTCCGTGCCTTCGCGATACAAAAACTGCATTTCGCGCATTTCAAGGTCGGG
The DNA here is from genome assembly GCA_031549405.1 of Desulfovibrio sp. Lineage (GTDB taxonomy): Bacteria > Desulfobacterota > Desulfovibrionia > Desulfovibrionales > Desulfovibrionaceae > Frigididesulfovibrio. The sequence goes on along the minus strand of JAVBPV010000058.1, from coordinate 11,556 downwards.
CCTGCCGACCTTTTCGCCGGAACGGAAGGTGATGTCCTGCATGCGGCCGGTGAGGAAGTTGCGCAGCTTTGTGCGCACCATGGCCCCGCCCTTTCCGGGTTTGAAATGCTGGAACTCGACGATTTCGTAAGGGGTGCCCTCAACTTCAATTTTCAGGCCCTTTCTGAAATCCGTGGTAGAATACATGAAACCTCCAAAAGTAGTGGATGAAAGAAATACCTGTTCAGATTCCGGACTGGCCGCGCATCACGCGCCTGATCCGGAATAAAAGTCAATTGCCGCCGCGCAAATGCATGTACAGCGCCTGCACGGCAAAAGCATAGCCCATAATGCCGAAACCCGCGACAAGTCCCAGGGTCTGAGGGGCGATCAGGCTTGTGTGGCGGATAGACTCGGCCCGCGCCATGATGTTGCTGATATGCACCTCTACCACAGGCAGGCCGATCCAGGCCAGACAGTCGGCCAGGGCAAGGCTGGTGTGGGTGTAAGCTCCGGCGTTCAGCACGATGCCGTGCGCGCCCTCTTCGCGGGCCGCTTCCAGCCGGTCCAGAAGGCCGCCTTCGCTGTTGGTCTGGAAAAAACTCAGGCGCACCTCGTCCCCACGCGGGCCCAGCACATCGGCCACCAGCGCCGGGATGGCGTCCAGACCCCGGTGTCCGTAAATTTCCGGCTGGCGCACGCCAAGATGGCCCAGGTTGGGGCCGTTCATGATCAGTATATCAAAAGGCGCTTTCATGCGGCTGCCTCGCGGACCGGGTTATGCTCAACTAAATATTTTCGCTCCACTGCCATCCCTTTGTCAAGCTTCCGCTTCCGCGCCTGGCGGCCGGTACGCATGTTGTCCGGGGCAAGCCCGGACAACCCGGCCCTGGCGCTCCAGGCGGCCCTGCGGGCCGGACCTTCGCTTCGCTCAGGCCCCTCGCGGGGGCGTTAAGGAAGGGATTAAGGAAGTGACAGCCTGACGCGGCATCACGGCAAAATGGGCCACTACTGTAACAAACTCTGAGCCAGGCGGACGGCGTCAACCGCGTCTTTCGCGTAGTACGCGCCGATGGAGCGGGCAAAGGCGTCGGTAACCACGGCGCCGCCCACCAGCACCTTTTTATCCAGGCTCCGCTCCTGCAAAAGGTCCACCGTGTCTTTCATGCGCACCATGGTGGTGGTCATCAGGGCGGAAAGCCCGATCAGGGAAGCCCCGTGCTCCACGGCCGCCGCGACAATGGCTTCGGCCGCGACATCCTTGCCCAGATCCACGACTTCAAAGCCGTGGTTGCCCATAAGCAGGGCCACGATGTTTTTGCCGATGTCGTGGATGTCCCCTTCCACCGTGGCCATGATCACCTTGGGGCGCTGTTCCTTGCGGGCGTCTTTTTCCAGCAGCGGACGCAGAAGGGCAAAGGCCGCCTGCATGGTTTCGGCGGAACGGATAAGCTGCGGCAGGAAATATTCCTTGCGTTCGTACTTGTTCCCCACTTCGGTGATGGCCGGGATAAGCCGGTCGCCCACCAGGGAAAAGGGATCGACGCCCGCGTCCAGGGCTTCGCGCACCAGGGCGGAGATGCTGTCGCGCCGCCCCTGGATGACGGCCTGCTCCAGCCCCCCGGCCAAAGGACCCAACAGGGCCCCTTTCGCGGCGGGGGCGGAAGAAGCGGCCCCGCCGGAAGCCGCGCCCGGCGCGCCGCCCTTCCATCCGGCATACCCGGCGATGAAGGATTCCGCCCCGGCGTCGTGGCCCAGCAGCAGATTGGCCGCGTCCACGGCCTCGGCGATGCGGACGCTGGCCGGGTTGGCGATGCAGGAGTTGAGCCCGGTCCCGGCCGCCAGGGACAGAAAGGTGGCGTTGAGAAGCTCGCGGGCCGGAAGGCCGAAGGAGATATTGGAAAGACCGCAGGTGGTGGGCAGATCCAGGTTTTCGGCGCAGTGCCGCATAAAGGCCAGGCACTCGCGCGCCGCCGCCGGGCTGGAGGAGGCCGAAAGGGCCAGAACGTCCACCACGGCCAGGCGGCGGGGAATGTTCAGTTGCTCCATTTTCGCCAGCAGGCGTTCAAGAATGGCGATGCGCGCCCCGGCGCTTTCCGGCAGTTCCCTGCCTTGCAGGGGCAGCAGGATGAAGGGGGCTCCGAAATCGCGGCAAAGCGGTCCCAGGCGCTCCATGCGGCCTTCTTCCCCGCTGATGGAGTTTACCAGGGGCGAGGCCGGGTACACGGCCAGGGCGGCGGCCACGGCCGCGGCGCTGGAGCTGTCCAGGCAAAGGGGGCAGGCGTGCAGGGTGGACAAACGGGCCGCAAGTTCCGGCAGCAGGACGCTTTCGTCAACCATGGGCGCGCCCGTGTTCACGTCCAGCACCAGCGCCCCGGCCGCGGTCTGCTCCTCGGCAAAGCGCAGGGCCGTGGTGAATTCCCCGGCCTGAAGCTCGGCCGTAAGCTGCTTTTTGCCCGTGGGGTTGATGCGCTCGCCTATGACGCGCAATGGATATCCCCTGCCCAGGCGCACCAGGGACGAGCGTGAGGTCAGGGCAATGCCGGAAAAAACGGGGCGCGGCGGCACGGGGCCAAGGGATTCCACGGCTTTTTTCAGGGCCGCGATATGCGCCGGGCTGGTGCCGCAGCATCCGCCCACGGCCTGGGCGCCGGCGGCGGCAAAGGCCCTGGTAAGCCCGGCAAAGTCCTCCGCGCCAAGGGGAAACACGGTTTTTCCATCCTCAAGGCGGGGCAGGCCCGCGTTGGGCTGGATAAGGACCGGCACGGGGGATTCGCGCAGCAGTTCTTCCGCCGCCGCGCGCATTTCCACGGGACCGGCGCTGCAGTTCATGCCGACAAGGTCCGCGCCCATGTTGGCCAGGGTGGCCGCGCACACGGCAACGCTTGATCCGGTCAGGGTCGCGCCTTCCTCATAGGTCATGGAAACGGCCACAGGCAGGAAGCATTCCCTGCGGGCGGCCACCACGGCGGCCCGAGCCTCGGCTATGTCAAACTGGGTCTCGGCCAGAACCAGATCGATGCCGCCGGCCACAAGCCCGCGAATCTGCTCCCTGAATGCCTCAACCATTTCTTCAAAAAAAAGTTCACCCAACGGTTTAAGAAATTTTCCCGTGGGGCCGATGCTTCCGGCCACAAACACCTTGCGATGCGCCGAATCGGCGGCGTTGCGCGCCGCCCTTGCCATGGCCCGGTTGAACTCGAACACGGAAAGCTCCGGCGCAAGCTTGAAGCGCGTACCGCCAAAGGTGTTGGTGGTAAGCACGTCCGCCCCGGCCAGCGCGTAATCTTTGTGTATTCCTTCAAGAACGTCGGGCCGGGCCAGGCAGAATTCCTCCGGGCTTTGCCCGGCGGGCAGCCCCCTGGTCTGGAGAACGGTGCCCATGGCCCCGTCAAAGATGATGCGGGCACCGGAGGCGATACGGGCGCGAAAGTCGGACACGGCAAATCCTTTGGCGAAGCGGCGGGTTGAAGGGGGAGAACGAAAAAACCGGGCCTGGCGCGGCATTTTGGCAAACGGGCTTTGCCGCCCGGCGATCCATGTTGTCAATGCCGGATAAACATTCTATACTTTGCAACTTTGAATACATAACTCAAGCGCGAAAATTATGGCCACATTATCCAAGACCAGCAAAGCCCGCAAGGCCAAAGCCGCCGCCCCTTCCCCCCATAAGGGGGAGTCCGCGCCCGACTCTTCTTCTCCGCCGCACGAGGCCGAACTGCTCATGGACGGGCAGGACGGAGAAAACGGGGAAGACGAGGAGACTTTTGAGGCCGACGCGGAGCCGCCCCTGGATCTTTCCGGCGACATGCCGGAGGACGGGGCCGGTTATCCCGCCCTTGGCGCGGAGGCCCCCGGCGCGCTGGCGGTGTTTACCCACCATCCGCCCGAGCGGGCCCGCGACAGCCTGCATCTTTATCTGCGCGAAATCAACCGCTTTCCCCTGCTGCACCCGGAAGAGGAACTGGAACTGGCCCGCAAGGTCAAGGAAACCGGCGACCCGGATTCGGCCTTCCGTCTTATTTCCTCGCACCTGCGGCTGGTGGTGCGCATCGCTATGGACTTTCAGCGCCGCTGGATGCAGAATGTCCTGGATCTGGTCCAGGAGGGCAATGTAGGCCTGGTGCGCGCGGTCAGCAAGTTTGACCCGGAAAAGGGCATCAAATTTTCCTACTACGCCACCTTCTGGATCAAGGCCTATATCCTGAAATTCATCATGGACAACTGGCGGCTGGTCAAGATAGGCACCACCCAGACCCAGCGCAAGCTGTTTTACAATCTGAACAAGGAGCGCCAGCAGCTTATTTCCCAGGGCTACGACCCCGACGCCTCGGTCCTGGCCGAGCGCCTGAACGTTACCCCGGAACAGATTATCGAAATGGAGCAGCGCCTGGACGCCTCGGACATGTCGCTGAACGCGCCCATGAACGAAGAGGACGCCGGCGGCGCCACCCGTATGGACTACCTGCCCGCTCTGGGGCCCGGCATAGAAGAAACGCTGGGCAACAGCGAAATTTCCTCCATGGTGCGTGAGCGGCTGCAAACCCTTGTCCCCCAGCTTAATGACAAAGAACGCTACATACTTGAGCATCGCCTTCTTTCGGACGAACCCGTGACCTTGCGGGAAATAGGTGATACCTTTGAAATAACCCGTGAACGGGTCCGGCAGATCGAAGCAAGGCTGTTGCAAAAAGTGCGCGATCATCTTTTCAGCAAAATCAAAGACTTTTCCAGAGACTGGATTGAATAGCATGCATACCCCCCCTATCGCTCCGGCGTCGTCCCCAGCGTTTTTTTCCGCTGTTCTCCGCCGTCGCAAGGCCGCCCTGCTTCTGCTTCTGGCCGCCCTTGTCCTTTCCGGCTGCGCCAAACCGCCTGTGCCGGTGCGCGCCGCCGAACCCACGCCAGAGGAGCTGCGCAACGAGGCCGATCCCTCCTCCCTCGGCCTTACCCCCGAAGCCGAACACCTGTACTATTACCTGCTGTTTTCCGATGCCCTTAACTCCAACAACCAGGATCTCATCGCCTTTGCCCTGCAAGGCCTGCTGAAGCTTGAGCCTTCCCTGCCCATGTACCAGGACAGCGCCTCGGTGCTGCTGGCCAAGGGTGACGCCCGCTCCGCCAAAAAAGCCGCCGAGGAAGGGCTGAAGCACTTCCCCGACGATTCCATGCTGACGCTGCTGCTGGCCGGGGCGGAAAACGGCATGGGCAACTCGGCCGAAGCCGTAAGCCTGCTGGAAACGCGTCTGAAGAAGCACCCCAAGGACAACGACGCCATCCAGGAACTGATCCGCATCTATATCAAGATGGGTGAGCGCGAAAAAGCTTCGGCCCTGCTGGCCCGCCTGCCCGCCCGGACGGCTTCGCCCGCGTCTTCCCTGTTCAGGGCCAAAGCCCTGGCCTCCACGGGAAAACTTGAAGAAGCCAGAACCCTGCTGCGTTCCCTGGTCGCGAAAAATCCCGTCTACGCCGAGGCCTGGATCGACCTGGGCATTATGGCCGAACGCAGCGGCAGGCCTGACGAAGCCGTGGACGCCTATAAAAAGGCCGCCAACCTTGCGCCGGACAACACGGAACTGTGGTTCCGCGCCGTCAGCCTGCAACTGGATCAGGGCAAGCCCGAAGACGCCATGCGGACCCTTTCTCTGGCCCCCCCGGCACCCGCCCTGCTTATGCAGGCGGCTTTGCGCTTTGCCGACGCCGGCCACTACAGCCAGGCGGAGCAGCTTCTTGAAACGGCCCGCGCCAACGGGGCGGGCGCCGACGAAGTGGCGCTGCACCTTTCCATCGTGCGTTACGCGGCCACCAAGGATCCGGCCAAAAGCGCCGAACCGCTCAAGGACATAGGCCCCTCCAGCCCCCTGTTCGTCGCCGCGATCCAGCGCAAGGCGCAGTTGCTCATGCAGGCGGGCGACATGGACGAGGCCCGCAAACAGGTCAAGGCCGCCCGCGAGGCCAAGCCCGACGCCACTGATCTGTGGACTCTGGAAGCCGCCGTCCTGACCGGGGCGGGCAAGGCCGGCGAAGCCGAAACCCTGCTGCGCAAAGGCCTTGCCGAGTATCCCGGCGACGAGGAAATCCTGTACGCCCTTGGCGGATTGCTGGAAGAACAGGGCCGGAGAAAAGAGGCCATGGAAACCATGGAGTCCATTATCGCGGCCAACCCCCGGAATGCCAACGCACTGAACTACGTGGGCTACACCCTGGCCGACGAAAACCGCGAGCTTCCCCGCGCGCTTGACCTGATCTCCAGGGCGCTGGAAGAAAAGCCCGACGCCGACTACATCACCGATTCCCTGGCCTGGGTGCAGTTTCGCCTTGGGCGGTACAAGGAGGCCTGGACCTCCATCCAGCGCTGCATCGCCCTGGGCGGCGACGATCCGTCCATCTGGGAGCACTACGCGGAAATCGCCCTGTCCCTGGATAAAAAGGGAGAGGCCATCACCGGCTACACCAATGCCCTGCGCTACAGTCCCAAAAACAGCGCCGAGCTGCAAAAAAAACTGGATGCGTTGAAGTAGCGCGAAGATATGAACGTTGCATACAAAAACCGTTAACCTGAAAAAATATCCCTTCATGAATACAACGCGCGTTTTTTTCGTCAGATGCGTTTTGCTGCTGCTGGCCGCGGTTCTTTGCGCAGCCTGCGCTCCCAGGCGCACGGCGACCGGTCCCGGCGGCGAAGAGGCCATGCTGGCCTGGCAGCGTTTCACCGCCCGGGCCAGCGCGGCCGAAGTGAACACCGGCCCGTTCCGCGTGGCGGCCTCGTTGCGCTACACCGACCAGAACAACGACAGCACGCGCGTTTCCGCCCTGCTTTGGGGCAACGGCCACGCCGACTCCCCCTATCCCCTGCGTCTGGACCTTATCGCCGGCGTCGGCAACGTGGTGGCGAAAATTCGCGAGGATGAACGTGTCTTTCTGGCCTACTCGCCCGGCGACAACACCGCTTTTACCCACAGCCGGGGCAGAAGCACCCTGGTTTCCTTCGGCGTGCCCATACCGCTTGGGCTCAGCGATCTTACCCTGATACTCACGGGCCGCTGCGGCGAGCTTTTTCTTCCGGAAATGGACTTCAAGCCCACGGAATACTCCGTCACGGACGAAGGATACGCCTTCACCATCCAGCACGCCCCGTTGCCGGGCGTGCTGGAAATTTCCCGCAACGGCGCCCCCCTTTCCTGGAGAGAGCCGGACAAAAACGGCTGGCGCATATCTTTTGATCCGGACGACGCCCACCCCCTGCAGCCCCAAAAGCTGCGCATCTCGCACCCCAAAGGATATTCCGCCCTTATCGTGGTCAGGGAAAACACCCGTCTTTCCACGCCCTTTACGGACTCCCAGCTCGGCCTTATACTTCCCCCGGACGTCCAGCACCGTCCGCTGCACGAATAACCCTTCATGCACAGCCAAGGAACGCACATGAGCGCGGAACGGACCATTTTCATCGCCTCCGACCATGCCGGCTTCAGCCTGAAGGCCGCGCTTGCCGGGCATCTTCAGGGCATGGGCCTGAAGGTCGAGGATATGGGAACCCACACGGAACAGAGCTGCGACTACCCGGAGTACGCCCACACACTGTGCCGCAAGGTGCTGGAAACGGGCGGAACGGGTATTCTTGTCTGCGGCACCGGAGCGGGCATGTCCATGGCCGCCAACCGCCATCCGGGCATCCGCGCCGCCCTGTGCACCCACGAATTTCTGGCCAAAGCCACCCGCGCCCACAACGACGCCAACGTGCTTTGCCTGGGCGAACGCGTCACGGCCCCCGGCCTTGCCTGCGCCATCGCGGAAGTGTTCCTGTCCACACCCTTTGAAGGCGGCAGGCATCAGCGCCGCGTGGGGCTTATCGATCCCCGGTGACGCCCTTGCGACGGAAAAACACCCTTGACGATCCGCCTTTTTTCATCACGCGACCGTCTTCCCATTCTTTATTAACGCCGGAGCCCGCATGCAGTTGTACAACACCCTGACCCGCACCAAAGAACCCTTTGTCCCGGCTGTTCCCGGAAAGGTGGGCCTGTACGCCTGCGGCATCACCGCCTATGACCTGTGCCATATCGGCCACGCGCGCTCGGCCATTGTTTTCGACATTCTGGTGCGCTATCTGCGCCATTTGGGCCTTGAGGTCACCTTTGTGCGCAACTTTACCGACGTGGACGACAAAATTATCGCCAGGGCCAACAAAGACGGCGTTCCCAGCGAGGAAATAGCCAAACGCTACATGGCCGCCTTTCACGAGGACATGGACCGCCTGGGGGTTTTGCGCGCCACGGTGGAACCCAGGGCCACGGAGCATATCGCCGACATGATCGCTTTGTGCGAGAATCTTATCGCCAAGGGCAACGCTTATTCCACCCCCTCCGGCGACGTCTATTTCCGGGTGCGTTCCTTTACGGAGTACGGCAAACTTTCGGGCCGCGGCGTCGACGACATGCGCGCCGGGGCAAGGGTGCTGCCCGGCGAGGAAAAGGAAGACCCCCTGGATTTCGCTTTGTGGAAGGGCGCAAAACCGGGCGAGCCGTTCTGGCCCAGCCCCTGGGGACCGGGAAGGCCGGGCTGGCACATCGAGTGCTCGGCCATGAGCGAAAAGCATCTTCCGCTGCCTCTTGATATCCACGGCGGCGGGCAGGATCTGATTTTTCCCCACCACGAGAACGAAGTGGCCCAGACCGAGGCCGCCACGGGCAAACCCTTTGCCCGCTACTGGGTGCATAACGGGTTTGTGCAGATTGACGCGGAAAAGATGTCCAAGTCCCTGGGCAACTTCAAGACCATCCGCGACATTCTGCAAACCCGCCTGCCCGAAGTTCTGCGCTTTTTCCTGCTGGCTCGGCATTACCGCAGCCCCATCGACTTCACGGCCGAAGCCGTGGACGATGCGGAAAAGAACCTGAAGCGCCTGTACGAGACCCTGGCCCTTCTGGACGCGCGCCTGGAAGTTTCGCCGGCTTCCGCTCCGGCCAAGACCGATGCCGCCGTCCAGGCCCCGGAAGCGGAATTCAACGCCTTTGCCGCCGCCTGGGCCGAGGCGATGGACGACGATCTGAACACCGCCGCCGCCCTGGGGCACATGAACGGCGTGTTCCACATGGTCAACCGCGTACTTGACGACAAGTCCCTGCGTAAAAACCCGGGGGCCGCCGCCCTGCTGCGGCGCGTCCGCGCGAAAATCGTCGTCTGGGGCGGGGTGCTCGGCATTCTGGAACAGGCGCCTCCCGCGTTTCTGGAACAGTTGCGGACCTGCCGGGCTGGCCGCGCTTCCATTGATACGGCTCTTGTGGAACAGTTGATGCGGGACCGCCTTGCCGCCCGCGCATCCAAAGATTTTGCCGCCGCCGACGCCCTGCGCGGCAGGCTTTCGGACCTGGGCGTCGTGGTTCGCGATACCCCCGATGGGGCCGTATGGGACATAGCCTGAACACACAAGCGCAACCGTTTTGCTGGGTTGCCGGCGCCCTGAAAAAGGGGTTCTGCCTGCTGCTGGCATGCGCCGTGGGGCTTGGCTCCGCCCTGTCCCCGCTGGCGCTGCTTCCCGCCCCGGCCCTGGCCTGGGGCGAGTTTACCGTAAAGGACGAAAAAGAGCTGGGCAAAAAGTTCAACGTGCTTATCCGCGCCCGCATGCCTCTGGTGCAGGATCCGGAAATCGTGCAGTACGTGGAAAGCATCGTTGATCGTCTTTCCAAGGCCATGCCTCCCCAGCCTTTTCCCTTCACCGCCAGCGTCATACGCCACAACGCCATCAACGCCTTTGCCTGCCCCGGCGGCTACATTTTCGTGCACACGGGCCTTATCATGGCCATGCAGCACGAATCGGAAGTGGCCGGGGTCATCGCCCACGAAATGGGCCACGTCACCCAGCGCCACATCGCCAGGCGCATCGAGCAAAGCCAGTGGGTGGGCATTCTTTCCCTGCTGGGCGCGCTGGCCGGGGCCTTTTTGGGCGGCGACGCCGGGGGCGCGGCCATGGCCGGCTCCATGGCCGCCGGGCAGGCCACCATGCTCAGCTACAGCCGGGCCAACGAAAGCGAGGCCGACCAGGTGGGCATGAGCTACCTGACCAAGGCGGGCTATCCGCCCCACGGCATGGTGGGCGCCTTTGAAATCCTTAGCCACAAGCAGTGGTTTACGGGCGGCACAGTGCCCTCCTATCTTGCCACCCACCCCGGCATTACCGATCGCATCAGCGACATGTCCGTGCGCCTTGCCAGGCTGCCCGCGGCCATGCGCAACAAAAAAGATGACGACCGGCGCTTTTTGCGCGTGCAGGCCCTGGTGCGCGCGCGCTACGGCGACCCGGAACCGGCCGCCCGGGAATTTGAAAAGCAGATGACCGGCCCCACCCGCTGCATGGCCCTTATGGGACAGGGCATCCTGTCCGCGCGCCAGAACCGGATCAACGACGCCACAAGCTTTTTTGACCAGGCCCTTGCCTGTGCTCCCAAGGACGAGCTTATCGTGCGCGAGGCGGGCCGGTTTCATTACATCAAGGGCAACCGCAACAAGGGCGTGGCCTTGTTGCAGCAGGCCGTTTCCATGGACCGCAACGATTCCATGGCCCTGTATTACTACGGTCTGTCCCTGGCCGATGCCGGCATGACCGACAAGGCCATCGAGTACATCACCCTGGTGCAGCGCACCGTGCCCGAGGACAGCGAATTGTACGGCATCCTGGCCCGCCTGTACGGCGAAAAGGGCCAGATGTTCCGGGCCAACCTGTACATGGCCTATTCGGCTCTGTACGAAAACAACAAAAAACGCACCGAGCAGTTCCGCATCAAGGCCAAAGACCTTGCCAGAACGCCGGACGAAAAAGCCCAGATGGACCGTTTCGAGGCGGACTACAAGGAACGCAGGGAATTCTGGTAGGAAAAGGACTCTACTATGGAACTGAAAGGCACCACCATTCTCGCCGTGCGAAGGGACGGCGGCGTGGCCCTGGCCGGGGACGGCCAGGTCACCATGGGCCAGGCCGTGATCATGAAGCACAGCGCCAGGAAGGTGCGCCGCCTGCACAAAGGCGCCATCATCGCCGGGTTCGCCGGCTCCACCGCCGACGCCTTCACCCTGTTCGAACGGTTTGAGGCGAAGCTTGAAGAGCACGGCGGCAACCTGCTGCGATCCGCCGTGGAGCTTGCCAAGGACTGGCGCAAGGACAAGTACCTGCGCCGTCTCGAAGCCATGCTGCTTGTGGCCGACAAGGAAAACATCCTGATCCTTTCCGGCACCGGCGACGTTATAGAGCCCGACGACGGCATAGCCGCCATCGGCAGCGGCGGCCCCTACGCCCTTGCCGCCGCCCGCGCCCTGGCCCGGCACAACGACTCCATGAACGCCGAACAGATCGCCCGCGCCGCCATGGGCATTGCCGGCGAAATCTGCGTCTACACCAACGACAAGCTTACGGTTGAAACGCTGGGGGAAGAGTAGGATTTGGGGGGGGGGGGGGGGGGGGGGGGGGGGGGGGGGGGGGGGGGGGGGGGGGGGGGGCGGCGGGGGCGGGCGCCCGGGCCGGGCCCACCCCCCCCCCGCACCGCGCCGAAGAGAAGCGAGGGAGAGGGAGGATGACAAGGGCAG
>JAVBPV010000020.1:0-24104 GCA_031549405.1 Desulfovibrio sp. | reverse complement strand
CATGTTGGCGCTGTCAAGGTTTTTGATGGACCATGTGAGACGTCAGATAGGCGAAAAAGCTAAGGCTCTCAATGCCTTTGAGACATTAAGAGCCTTAGTGATAAAAAGTCTTGGCGGAGAGGGTGGGATTCGAACCCACGTGCCCCATCTCTGGGACAACCCGATTTCGAGTCGGGCGCGTTACGGCCAGCTTCGCTACCTCTCCGTCCATAATCCCGCAGGGGATGCGGGGTGTCCCGTTCTGTTCGGCCGCACGGGACAATTGGCATCAATAGGCTACTTTCCCTGTTCTGACAAGTCGTATCTTGGGCCGTTCCGGCGCGGGCGGGGGCGGGCGATGTCTTTAATAGCCCCTGGATTATCGTCTTTCCTGATACCGGCGCAGACGTTCCAGAGCTTCCGTGATATTTTCCCGCGAGCTCGCGTAGCTGAAGCGCAGATAGCCTTCGGCCTCCTGGCCGAAGTCAATGCCGGGCGCCAGCCCCACCAGGGCTTTTTCCAGAATGTCGAAGGCGAGTTTCAGGCTGTCGGGTTTTTCGCCGGGCTGTAAAAGGTGCCGGGCGTCGGCCAGCACGTAAAAGGCTCCGGCCGGGGACGAGTTTACCCCGAAGCCGAGTTCGCGCAGGCCCGCAATAAGCAGTCTGCGCCGCGCGTCGTATTCCGCCGCCATGCGTGCCACATCGGGTTTCGCTTCGGCCAGAGCGGCCAGGCCAGCCCACTGGGCCACGCTGCCCGCCGAGATAAAGAAGTTCTGCTGCAAAATTTGCAAGGTGGGAATGAGACGCGCCGGGGCCACCAGCCAGCCCAGACGCCAGCCGGTCATGGCGTAGCGCTTGGAAAAGCCGTCCAGCACGCAGCAGTCGTCCGTCACTTCCAGTGCGGAAACCGCTTTTCCCTCGTAAACCAGGCCGTGATAAATCTCGTCGGAAACCAGCATGGGGCCAAGGCTTGCCAGGGCGGCCAGGGTCTCGCGCGAAACCAGCGACCCCGCCGGGTTGGAAGGAGAATTGACCAGCAGCGCGCGGGTGTCCGGGGTCAGGGCGTTTTTCACCGCCGCGGGCTCAAGCTGAAAGCCCGCCTTTTCCCGCGCCGGAACCCGCAGAGGCAGCGCCCCGGCATGCTGGACAAAGCTGTCGTAGCAGGCATAGGTGGGGCTGGGCATAATCACCCGGTCGCCCGCCTCGCACAGCGCGGAAAAAAGCAGCAGCATGGCCGGAGAGGTGCCGCCCGTGACCATGATCCGCCCGGGCGGCACGTTTACGCCGTATTCATCGGCATAGTAGGCGGCGATGGCCTCGCGCAGGGGCCATATGCCCATGCTGTGGGTATAGGCGGTTTTGCCGTCGCGTATGGCCTTGACGGCGGCCTCGCTGACGCATTCCGGGGCCGGGAAGTCGGGCTGGCCTATCTCAAGATGGATGACGCGCTTGCCGGAACGTTCCAGTTCCTGCGCTTTTTCCAGGACTTCCATGACCAGAAACGGAGTAATTTTTTCGCACAGGGACCGGGCCACGCCAACCTCGCCGCATGATGTAACGTTAGGCCCGTCGCCGGGCCGCAAGAGAATTTTCGGATCAGGGCAGAACCTTGTTGAAACGCCCTCCGCGAAAAGGAGCGACGCGGCGGCGGAGCACCATAGCGCGGAGCGGCCGGAAAATCCAGCATCCGCGATGCCTTCCCCGGACGCGGAAAATGGTCGAAGTCCCGCGGCAAACCTGGCCGCCGCCTTGACCCGGCCTGCCGTTGCGGGTACCTGACTGTAACGTAACCCCGTGGCGACGCGCGAGAACAGGAGGCGCCGCCCGAAGGAGCACCATGTCCGCCAATATCCGCAAAAGTCTGTTGCAGTTCGTCTTTTCAGGCTCGTACATGAAGCGCTGGAATGACAAGCTTCGCCCCACCGAGCTTATCGAGATCGACAAGCAAGCCCATAAAATGATTGTGGCCTGGCTGCTTTGCCGCCTTGCCGGAGAGAACATGGCGCCGGAAGACCGCCTGACCCTGGAGGAAGAGGTGGTGGAGGGGGGCGTCTTTGACTACCTGTTCCGCCTTGTCATCACCGACATCAAGCCGCCCGTCCTCTACCGCATCAAGGAAAACGAGGAGCATTACCGCCATCTGGCGCGCTGGGCCGCGGCCGAAGTGGAACCGCACCTGCGCCCCCTGGGCGACGACTTCTGGGGGCGTTTTTCCCGGTACGCGGAACAGCCCAAGCCGCAAGGCCTGGCCGCCGACATTCTGGGCGCGGCCCACCTGTACGCCAGCGCCTGGGAGTTCCGCCTGCTGCGCCCGTTGAACGACGCCTTTGACGACGAAATGCCGGACATCGACCGCAGTTTCAAGGACCAGTTGAACGCCCGCAGGCACCTGCCGGGCATGCCGGATCTGATCTGCGGTCTGGAGCGGCCCATGCTTCAGTGCAGCCTGCCCCAAGGCCCGGCCCGCCCCGCCCGGATAGGCGAGGTGCCCCTGACCCTGCCGGGGGTTCCGGGCGCGACAGGAGTCACCGCTTTGGCGCGTTTCGCCAACCTGTGCGGGCAGTTGCGCTTTCAAAAACGCTGGTCCCAAACTCCGCGCACGCCGGAAACCTCCGTCATGGGCCACATGTTCATCGTGGCCTGTTACTCCTATTTTATGAGCATGGCCCTGAACGCCTGCCGCGCCCGGCGGGTGAACAACTTCTTTTGCGGCCTGTTTCACGACCTGCCCGAACTGCTTACCCGGGACATCATCTCGCCGGTGAAAAAGTCCTTCGAGGATCTTGGCGCCCTTATCCGCCAGTACGAGGAAAGCGAACTGGAGCGCCGCGTGCTTTTTCCCCTGCGCGCCGACGGCTACGGCAACATAGTGGACCGCCTGGGCTACTACCTGGGCCTGTCCACCGGTTCGGAATTCGACGAAACCGTGCGCGAAAACGGCAGACCCCGCAAGGTGGACTTCGCGGCCCTGCAAAACCTCCACAACCTGGATGCCCTTGACCCCAAGGACGGCGAGGCCGTCAAGGTCTGCGACATTCTGGCCGCTTACATCGAAGCGTATACCGCCATGCGCAACGGCATCACCTCCGACCACATCCAGCAGGCCTTCTGGCGCATGCGCGAGCAAAACGCCAAGCGCATGCTCGGGCCGCTGCATATTGGCGCGTTGTTTACGGATTTTGACTAGGCTCAGCCCTCGTTAATCAGCCCGGAGCCCGGGTCCCCGACTTTTCGCGGGCGGCGTTTATTGAGAAACAGCCCCTAATCGCAGGGTTTTTGCGTTCCCTGCCCGCACTGGGAAAGATTGCTCACGTCCCAGGGCAGAGGCTCGGCCCCGTTCTGCGCCGCGCGGGGCTGGCGGCCGGGGGCCGTGGCGTTGCGGGCGTTTTGCCCGGTATGGGCGGCGTTGCCGGATGTGGTAGCGGCGTCGCGCGGCGTCTGGACGGCGTTACGGGGCGTCGCGGCGGCATCGCGCGGCGTTTGGGCGGCGGCGGGCTGCTGAGTGGCGTTGTGAGAGGTGTGCCCGGCAAAAGCGCCCTGAGGCGCGGCGGAAACCGTCGCATTGGCGTCGGCGCCGGGGGATGCGGGAGCGGTTTCCGGAGCAATGGCCGGAGCCGGCCCGGTTTCCGCCGGAAGGTTCCGTCCGGAATCCGACGGGTCTTCATTGGCCCGCGCCGGGGCGGGCATGCCGTTCACCTGGATCAGCGGCAGGGCGCTGAATCCCTGGCGCAGCACACTCGCCTTGTTGCGCAGCATGTGCACGTTCAACAGCAGGAGATCGACCGCCGAGGTGGACGGCAGCGGCTCTTCCGGCGAAAGGCTGCGTTTGAGGGCGGCGCGCATGGGAACCCCGGCCCGCAGCAGCGAATTAAGCCGGATTACGGCCTCAAGATCGCCGGGGCGCTCTTCCACCGGGTACAGGGCCGCCGTGTCGCCGTAAGCGACAAGCGCCTCACGGCAGGCCGGGCAGGAGGGGGCGAAAAAGATCCGCACCTGGGATTGTTCCGGATTAGCCATGGCCCACAGGGGCACCTGCTCCTCGGCGGCCACGGCCACGTTGCCCAGAAAAAGCCCCAGCCACAGGGGCAGCAGCAGGGAAAGGCGCGGCTCCTCCAAAAACCATCCCCCGGCCGAAGGCCGCAGGCAGAAAAAGGTCAGGCAAAAAAAGGCCGCCACGATCAGGCAGTCGCGGCAGGGTGCGGTCACAAACATGAGCAGCAGCAGCAGGCAGTCAAGCGCCAGCGCCGTTTTTGCCATCAGGTGGGCCAGACGGCGGTTGGCCCGCAGACAGACGATGGCCAGCAGAAAAAAGTAGGCTCCGCCCACCCACCACAGGGAAATCCCGGCGATGCGGCTGTCGCGGAACAGGGCGCAGCCCGAAGTGGTGCAGGGGGAAGGCGTTCCCGTGGGAAAAGCGATGTAGCCGCACCACATCAGACCCAGCAAGGCGAAAAAGAAAGCCCCCCAAGGAATGGGAGCGGAACGCGAGTTCATGCTCATGACAAAAAATCCTTGCAGCGGTGGTGTCGAAACGGCAAACGGGCCTGACGCTTTCGGGTTCTGAAACGATCCGCCGGCCGGCTTCCAATGGCCGGCGGGCACAGCCGGCCTGCTCTCGCTGGTAGCCGGGCCGTGCGCCGCTTGGCCCGCCGGGGCTTTTCGCCTGAGAAGCGCCCCGCGGGCGGCGCGGCCGCCTCTTTCTTTTATTGCAGATACCACATAAGGTAAAGAGACCCGCAACAAGGAATGCAGTAAATCCCATGCCTTCTTCCGAACTCCTTCCGGAATATTCCGTGCGCACCAGCCGCCGCGCGCGGCGTATCGGCCTGCGGGTGCTGCCCGGGCAGGGGCTCGAAATCGTCCTGCCTCCCCACGCCGACCCTGCCTGCGTGCCGGAAATTGTGCGCCGCCACCGCCGCTGGATAGACAAGGCCCTTTTGCGCATGAGCGCCGCCGCCCCGACGGAGGAAATCCCGCGCGAGTTCACCCTGGCGGGCGGGCGGGAACGCGTGGTCCCGCGCCCGGCGGGGCGCGGGCATCCCTGCGCCGGCCTGTGCGCCCTTGCCCCCGGCTCTTTTCAGGGAACGGAGGGCTGCCCTCCGGAATCCGCCGGCAGCGGTCTTTCCGCGTCCGCGTTTTTTTCCCCCGTGTCTTTTCCGCCCGCGTCCTCTGCCCGTGCCGTTCCGGATTCCGTGGTCCTTTTTCCGGCTCCGGCGCGGTCCGTAAGGGCGCTTCAGACGGTTTGCGCTCCCTGCGTTTTGCCTGCTCCGGCCCCTGGCGGGCCGGTTTTGTGCCGCCCTTTGCCCGTGCCGGAACCCCTGATCGCCTTGCCGGAACGGGCGGCGGATTTGCGCGTGCTGCTGCGGGAATGGGTGCGCCGCGAGGCCCGGGTCCGCCTTTCCGCCGTGCTCTGGTCCCTGGCGAACCAGTATGGTTTTGAGCGGCGTGAGGTAAGCGTGCGCTTTCAGCGTACCCGCTGGGGAAGCTGCCCCCGGCGCGGCAACATCAATCTGAACGCCTGCCTGATTTTTTTGCCCGAACGGCTGGCCCGGCACATAGTTCTGCACGAGCTCTGCCACACCCGGCACATGAATCACGGGGAAGGTTTCTGGAAGCTGCTTTTTTCCCTCGAGCCCGACGCCCTGGCCCGCGACAGGGATATGCGCGGGGCCTGGCGGCACGTGCCGGCCTGGGTTCTGGGCTGAGGAGCCGCCTGGAGACGGAAGGGCGGCGAGCCGCGAAGAGGGCGGAGGCGGGACGGAATCCGCGCCCTCCGGCTCAGGTGTTTTACGGGATGCCGGGCTGTTGAGCGAGTGCCGCAATCGGACGCTTTACGGCAAGTTTCCATTTGCGTCATTTGAAATTTTTTTTCCGGAAAAGGAGGCCCCATGCGGATCAGCCACGTCCATGTCTTCAGCTTCAGCCCCTGCGGCGGCACGCGCCGGGTGGCCGGCGCCCTGGCGCCGGGCTTCGGGCTGCCCGTGTCCGATGTTGACGTCACCCGGCCTTTGGAGCGTACGCGTCCCCGCCGGCTGGCCGCCGGCCACCTTGCGGTGTTCGCCTTTCCCGTGTTTGGCGGCCGCCTGCCGCGCGGCGTGGCGGAAGAACTGTTCGAGGCCCTTGAGGGAGACGGCACTCCCGCCGTGCTGGCGGCGGTCTACGGCAACCGGGACTACGAGGACGCTCTTCTGGAAATGCAGCGCCTGGCCGAAGACCGGGGCTTTATCGTCGTGGCGGCGGTGGCCGCCGTTGCCGAGCATTCCATGGCCGCCGAACTTGCGGCGGGCAGGCCCGACGACGCCGACGCGGCCTCTCTTGCCGCTTTCGCCCGCGCCACGACGGCGCGCCTGCTTGATGCGGGCGGGGCAAAAGACCTGCGCATCAGCGTTCCCGGCGTTTTCCCCTTTCGTAAGCAGGCTATGAACCTGCCTATGGGCCCGGAAGTTTCCGAAGCCTGCACCGCCTGCGGCACTTGCGCCGGCGTGTGCCCCACGGCCGCCATCTCTCCGGAAAGTCCCAACGCCACCCTGGCGGATGTGTGCATCGCCTGCCAGGCCTGCGTGAAATACTGTCCCGAGGGCGCGCGCGCCATGAATCAGCCCCGGATGCAGGAAGCCCGCGCCTGGCTGCGCGGCAATTTTATCACGCCCCGGCGCGAGGCGGACTTTTTTCCGGCCCCGGCGGCCGGGTAGCCGGCCGGCCCGCCGGCCGGAAAGCGAGCCCCAAAAGTCTTTTCGGCGGGCGGGCCGAAAAAAAATCCCCACGCCGCAAGCGCCCTTTTCCCCGTGTTCTTTTTGGCACAATGTCCCATCAGCCCAGTACTGGTAAGGATAACCCCGCCTTGACCTTTGCCGGTTTTCAGCATAGTGGTGGGGAAGTCGCCTTCGTACGTCGTGCCTTTCTCCCTGAAAGAGAAAGGCACGGTTTTCCCCGCGAGACGGGGCCATTCATTCGTAAAACCCACCCGGAACAGGCGGTTCATGAGCGCGCACGACACCATCAATCCCGTCAGGT
This sequence comes from Desulfovibrio sp., assembly GCA_031549405.1. GTDB lineage: Bacteria > Desulfobacterota > Desulfovibrionia > Desulfovibrionales > Desulfovibrionaceae > Frigididesulfovibrio. Next base: position 17,112 of record JAVBPV010000020.1, on the reverse strand, counting down.
CCGCCACAATCCTGTACGCGGTTCTCCTGCCCCATAAAGAAGCCATCACCAGCCGCTGGACGGCGGTCGTCCACGGCACCTATCCCTTTGATACAGTAGGTTTTTTGCGTACCAGCAAAGATCGTTTCGCCAATCCCGTGGGCTATCGCACCGACGAGGCGGCCGCCGCGCTGGTGGACGTTATTTTTTCCGAACGCCCGGACGAGGAAGCCCTTGGCCGCGCGGTGGACGAGATCATCCGCGTGCGCGCCATTCAGGACTTCTCGCCCGAGGCGGCCGTGGGCGTCATCTACGCCATGAAGGACATCGTGCGCGAACGGGTCATGGCCTCGGGCCAGGCGGCCGAATGCCTCACGGCGCTGCTGGCCCTTGAGTCGCGCATCGACGCCGTGGCGTTGCTGGCCTTTGGGGTGTACGCGCGTTGCCGCGAAACCCTGCACATGATGAAGGTGGATGAATTTAAGCGCCGCAATTCGCAGATTCTACGTCTTGCGGAGAAGCGGGGCGCGAATTTGGATGAGGCAGATACCAAAAACTGATAGCCAAGCAGCGAGGTAAAGGAATGTTCGTTTCACTTCTGGCGGTCATCGTACTCGGTGGCATAGCCTGGCTGGTAGCGCCGAACGCGCCGTACCTTTTCGGCGTCGTACTGCCCCTGGCGGCGGTCGCGGTGTTCCTTGCCGGCTTTGTCTGGCGGATCATGGGCTGGGCCAAATCTCCTGTTCCCTTCCGTATTCCCACTACGGGCGGACAGCAGCGGTCCCTGGACTGGATAAAACCGGCCCGCCTGGACTCTCCTTTCACCAAGGCCGGCACGGTAGGGCGCATGATTCTGGAAGTGCTCCTGTTCCGTTCGCTGTTCCGCAACACCAAGGCGGACCTGAAGGACGGACCGCGCCTGGTGTACTGGTCCTCCAAGTGGCTGTGGCTTTTCGCCCTGCTTTTCCACTACTGTTTCCTGGTGATTTTCATCCGGCACTTCCGCTTTTTTACGGAGCCGGTGCCCTTTGGGCTTACCCTGCTGGAAACCTTTGACGGCCTGATGCAGGTGGGCGTTCCCCGTTTTTACATCACCGACGCGCTGATCGTGGCCGCCCTGCTGTTTTTGCTGTGCCGCCGCCTGTTCGACAACAAGCTGCGCTACATCTCCCTCGCCAACGACTACTTCCCGCTGTTCCTGCTGCTGGGCCTGGTGGGCAGCGGCATCTGTATGCGCTACATCGGCAAGACCGACATCGCCACGGTAAAGGTCTTCACCATGGGGCTTGCGACGCTTTCGCCGGTTATTCCCCAGGGCCTGCCCGCGCTGCTGTTCGTGCATCTGTTCTTCCTTTCCACGCTTCTGGCGTATTTCCCCTTCAGCAAGCTGATGCACATGGGCGGCATATTCCTTTCCCCCACGCGCAACCTGCCCAACAACTCGCGGGCCGTGCGCCACGAAAACCCCTGGAATCCGCCCAAGAAGTTCCACACCTATGCGGAGTACGAGGATGACTTCCGCGATCTTATGGACGAGGCGGGCCTGCCTTTGGAAATCACCCCCGAACAAGCCGCCGCGGCCGCCAAGGAGTAGCCATGTCCAAGCTGCCTGATGCAAAAACACTGGCCAAAAGCATAGACTACGTCTTTCCCACGGCGGGCTGGATGGACGTGAAGCCCAAATTCACGCCCGGCTCCTTCTGCTACCCGGCCAAAGAGGAAACCATGCGGGGCCTTGGCATGCCCAACCCGCACACCTGGAATCCCGCTGAAGAAGACTGGAACCTGCCCGAGAACTGGGAAGAGATCATCTACAACGCCCTGAAGGACCGGCTGGAAAAATACCGCTCCCTCAAGGTGTTCATGGAGATCTGCGTGCGCTGCGGCGCCTGCGCGGACAAATGTCACTTTTTTCTGGGCACGGGCGACCCCAAAAATATGCCCGTGCTGCGCGCCGAACTGCTGCGTTCGGTCTACCGCAAAGATTTCACCACGGCCGGCAGGCTGCTGGGGAAAATCGGCGGCGGGCGCAAGCTGGACAAGGACGTGATCAAGGAGTGGTTCTACTACTTCTACCAGTGTACGGAATGCCGCCGCTGCTCGCTGTTCTGCCCCTATGGCATCGACACGGCGGAAATCACCATGATCGCCCGCGAGCTGCTGCACGAACTGGGCCTTGGCATCCACTGGATCATGGACCCGGTGTCCAACTGTAACCGCACCGGCAACCACCTGGGCATCCAGCCCCACGCCTTCAAGGAAATCGTCGAATTTTTGTGCGACGACATCGAGACCATCACCGGCATCAAGATCAAGCCGCCCTTTAACGAAAAAGGGCACGAAATACTCTTCATCACGCCTTCGGGCGACGTGTTCGCGGACCCCGGCATCTATACCTTTATGGGGTATCTGATGCTGTTCCACGAAATCGGCCTGGACTACACGCTGTCCACCTACGCCTCGGAAGGCGGCAACTTCGGTTCCTTCACCTCGGCCAACATGATGAAGAAGCTGAACGCCAAAATGTACGCCGAGGCCGAACGTCTGGGCTCCAAATGGATCCTGGGCGGCGAGTGCGGGCACATGTGGCGCGTGGTGCACCAGTATATGGAAACCATGAACGGCCCCACCCCGGCCTGCATGGAAACCCCGCGCAACCCCATCACCGGCACGGTGTTCCATAACGCCGCCGCCACCAAAATGGTGCACATCACCGAGTTCACGGCCGACCTCATCAAGCACAACAAGATCACCCTGGACCCGTCGCGCAACGACCATCTGACGGTGACCTTCCACGACTCGTGCAACCCCGCGCGGGGCATGGGCCTGCTGGAAGAGCCGCGCTACGTGCTGAAAGCGGCGTGCAACAACTTTGTGGAAATGCCGGAAAACACCATCCGCGAGCAGACTTTTTGCTGCGGCGGGGGCAGCGGCCTGAACACCGAGGAAATCATGGAACTGCGCATGCGCGGCGGCCTGCCCCGGGGCAACGCCCTGCGTTTTGTGCAGGAAAAACACGGCGTCAACCACATGGCCTGCATCTGCGCCATCGACCGCGCCACCCTTCCGCCGCTGGCCAACTATTGGGCGCCCGGCGTTTCTGTAAGCGGCACCCACGAACTGGTGGCCAACGCGCTGGTTATGAAAGGCGAAATCAAGCGGACCCTGGACATGCGCCAGGAAGACCTTCCCGGTGTTGAGGAGGACGAATAACCATGTATAACGCCAAGTATATCTGGGCGGGCATTGTCATCTTCCTGGGGCTGTTCACCATCCCCTTCTGGTACAATATCGGCGCCCCTAAATATTCCCGGCCGGAAGTGGCCCTGCCCGTGGCGGAAAAAGAATGCGTCGAGTCGCGTGAATTCATGGCCGCCAACCATATGCAGCTTCTTAACGAGTGGCGCGACTCCGCCCTGCGCGACGACAAGCGCGTGTATGTTTCCTCCACGGGCAAGGAGTGGACCATCAGCCTGCAGAACACCTGCTTGAAGTGCCACTCCAACAAGGCGGATTTCTGCGACAAGTGCCATGCCACCAACAGCGTAGACCCCTATTGCTGGGACTGCCACGTTGCTCCTAAGGGGAAGTAAGTGATGAAAAACTCTAGACGCCAATTCCTGAAAGTAGCGAGCCTTTCCGTCCTTGGCCTCACGGGGAGCGGCCTGTTGCCCTCTTTGGCAAAGGCGGCCGCGGCCAACGCCACGGCCCCCGCGCCGTTGCGTGAGCCGTCCTTCAAGGCGGGGGACAAAGAACTGCACGCCAAGCGCTGGGGCATGGTCATCGACACCCGCAAGTTCGACTCGCCCGCCAAGTTCCAGGCCGTCATCGCCGCCTGCCACTCTTACCACAACGTGCCCAACATCGGCACCAAACAGGAAGTCAAGTGGATATGGACCGACGGCTACCGCGAGACCTTCACGGATCAGGCCGATGAATACCCGGCCCAGGCCGTGCTTGATCGCAAGTACCTGATGCTGTGCAACCACTGCAAAAACCCGGCCTGTGTGCGGGTGTGCCCCACCCAGGCCACCTTCAGGCGCGCCGACGGCATCGTGGTCATGGACTATCACCGCTGCATAGGCTGCCGCTACTGTATGGCCGCCTGTCCTTTCGGCGCGCGCAGCTTCAACTTTATGGACCCGCGCCCGTACATCGCCGACATTAACCCCACCTTCCCCACGCGCATGCGCGGGGTGGTGGAAAAGTGCACCTTCTGCTCGGAGCGTCTGGCGGAAGGGAAGATGCCCCTGTGCGTGGAGGCCTCTGACGGGGCCATCGTGTTCGGCGACCTGGAAGATCCGAAGTCGGCCATCCACAAGCTGCTGCGGGAAAACTTCACCATCCGCCGTAAACCCACCCTGGGCACCGAACCCAGCGTGCACTACATCATTTCGTAGGGAGGCAGGCCATGATCGAAAAAGTCCTTAAGGGCCGTGTGTCGTTCTATGTATGGCTCGCTTTCCTTGGCGGCCTTATCACCCTCGGCGCGCTGGTCTATCTGTTGCAGCTTTTCGTGGGTCTGAAGGTTACCAACCTGTCCCGCGACGTTTCCTGGGGATTCTACATCGCCCAGTTCACCTATCTTGTGGGTGTCGCCGCCTCGGCCGTCATGCTGGTGCTGCCCGCCTACTTCCATCATTACAAAAAATTCAAGAAGATGATCATCCTTGGCGAGTTTATGGCCATAGGCTCGGTCGTCATGTGCATGCTTTTCATCGTGGTGGACATGGGGCAGCCGCAGCGCGTGCTGAACGTCATGCTGCACCCCACGCCCAACTCCGTCATGTTCTGGGACATGATGGTGCTGAGCGGCTATCTGGTCCTGAACGTTATCATCGGCTGGGTCACCCTTGAGGCCGAGCGCCACCAGGTGGACCCGCCCAAGTGGATCAAGCCCGTCATCTATCTGTCCGTGTTCTGGGCTTTTTCCATCCACACGGTCACGGCTTTCCTGTATGCGGGCATTCCCGGCCGGCACTACTGGCTGACGGCCATCATGGCGGCGCGCTTCCTGTCCTCCGCTTTCTGTTCCGGTCCCGCCATTCTGCTGCTGCTTGCCTTTGTGCTCAAGCGCGTGGCCGGTTTCGACGCCGGCAAGGAAGCCGTGCAGACCCTGACCAAGATTATTGCCTACGCCATGGGCATCAACGTGTTCTTCTTCCTGCTGGAAGTGTTCACGGCCTTTTACAGCGGCGTTCCCGGCCACCAGCACCCGCTGGTCGCTCTGTTCGCCGGACATGACGGGCACAGCCTCTGGGTGAATTCCTGGATGTGGACGGCGGCGGTGCTGGGCATTCTTTCGCTGCTGCTTATGGCCTTTCCCTCCACCCGCGACAACGAAAAGCTGCTGCCTTACACCCTGATCATCCTGGTCATCGCCACCTGGATCGACAAGGGCCTGGGACTGCTTATCGGCGGGTTCACCCCCAACGCCTTTGACACCATCACCGTGTATTCTCCGAGCATAGCGGAACTGACCATCGGCCTCGGCATCTATTCCGTGGGCGCGCTGGTTATCTCGCTGCTCTGGAAGATCGCCCTGGAAGTGAAGAAGGAAGCCGGCACCTTTTAGAGCGGATTACCTTGAAGGCGCTCGCTCCGGCGCTTAACGGCGAAACAAGTTTCGCTTACGCCCGCGCGGCGGGCGGCGGGTCCCGCCGCCAGAGCAAATAAACATTTTCAATGGTGATTTGCTCTAACCGGCTGTAGTAAATTGACCGGGGAGGCTTTGCCTCCCCGGAACGCAAAAGGCCGCCGCGCTTTCCGCGCGGCGGCCTTTTGCCGCGATATGCCCGCGTTGTCCCGCTATTCCTTGATGAACTTGTAGAAGACCGCTCCGCACACCGCGCCGGCCACAGGGGCCACGATGAACAGCCACAGCTGCTGCAAGGCCCAGCCGCCGACGAAAACGGCCTGGCTGAGGCTGCGGGCGGGGTTGACCGAGGTGTTGGTGACGGGAATGCCCACCAGGTGGATAAGGGTAAGGCACAAGCCGATGGCAATGGGGGCGAAACCGGCCGGGGCCTTGGCGTCGGTGGAGCCGAGGATGACTACCAGGAAAAGAAAGGTCAGCACGAATTCCGCCGTAAAGGCGGCGGCAAGGGAATACTTGCCCGGGGAATGCTCGGCGTAGCCGTTGGCGGCGAACCCGCCGATATCGGCTCCGGCGACGCCGGTGGCGATGACGTACAGAACGGCTGCGGCGGCCACGGCCCCGACGCACTGGGCTACGACGTAGGGGACGACTTCGGCCTTGCTGAACCTGCCCGCGGCGGCCAGGCCGCAGGTGACGGCGGGATTCAGATGGCAGCCGGAAATATGCCCGATGGCGAAGGCCATGGTAAGAACGCTGAGACCGAAGGCGAAAGAGACGCCCAGCCAGCCGATATGGCTGCCCGCCAGCACGGCGGAGCCGCACCCGCCAAGAACCAGCCAGAAGGTGCCGATAAATTCCGCGCCAAGTTTCCGAGTCATGATCATCTCCTGCCGTTGAAGGTGTAACGCGCCGCGCGCCGGAAAGAGGACCGTCGTCCTCTTTCCGGCGCGGCCGGCGCTGGGAATGTACGTTTGCCGCCAGGTCAGTATACGTTTTATATATAAAAGTCAACAGATAAGAGGAGTGCCGGCAGGGGGTTGCGGCGCACGGAGCAACGGCTATCCGAGCAGCGCATCCTCCACCGCGGCAAGGGCGCGATCCATCAGAACCGGATCGGCCTGCGTACCCATGTGCCCAAGGCGAAAGACCTTTCCGGCCATGGGGCCAAAGCTTCCGGCAACGATAAGGCCGCGCCGGCGCAGGCGCTCCTGCCACTGCGGCCAGGAAATGCCGTCCGGAATCATGGCGGCGGTTACGGTGGGGGCGCACACGGCCCCCGGAGCGGGGAAAAGAGCGACTCCAAGGCGGGCCAGACCCTCGCGGCACTGCCGGGCCACGGCATCATGCCGGGCAAAGGCGGCTTCCATGCCCTCGTCCAGCAGGGCGGAGGCGGCGGCCTCCAGGCAGGCCACGCCGTGCCAGTAAGGGGTATAGGGGCAGCGCCCGTCGGCCTGCACGGAGCGGAAGGGCAAAATGGCGTCGTAGCCCTGGTAATTGACGCGGGCCATGTGTTCCCAGGCCGTTTCGCTGACCGCGATGATGCTCATGGACGGGGGGGCGGCAAGGCACTTTTGCGACCCGGCCAGTAAAAGGTCGACGGCGTGGGCGTCGCCGTCCACGGGCGCGCCGCCCAGGCTGGCCACGGCGTCCACGTAAAACAGGGGCACGCCCAGGCGTTTTTTGAGTTCCGCCAGCCCCTCCAGGGGGTTCAGCGTGCCGGAAGGCGTTTCGCAGTGAACGGCGGTGAGCATGACGGGCTTGAGACGGCGGACGGCGGCTTCGACGCGCTCCAGGCTGTCCTCCATGCCCACGGTGGAGTTGTATGGCAGAGAGATTTTTTCCACACGGCAGCCCAGGGAAGCGGCCATATCCCCTATGCCGTCGCCAAAGACCCCGGTGCCCACGCTGACCACGGCATCGCCGGGCGAAAGGCAGCTTTTCAGCGCGCCCCACAGCGCCAGCATGCCTTCACCGGTCATCAGCGCCACCTCGTTGCGCGTGCCCATCAGGCGGGCCAGAAGGCCGCCGGTTCTGGCGTACAGGGGCAGAAAGTCGCGCTCCACCTGGCCGGAGCCGTAATCTTTGGCCAGGGCGGCCAGCACGCGCGGGTGCAGGGTGACAGGGCCTGGAACCATGGGAATGGGCGCATAGGAAACGCTGTTGCCGGGCTGTGTGATCATGGTCTGGGAATCCTTATGGGAAAACGGGGGGACTTGAAAGGCGGCCCTATGCGCGCGCTTCTTTGCGAGTGCGGGCCGTGTGGTTTTGCAGCCTGTCCAGAGCGATGAGCATGGACTCGGCCAGCACGCGCAGGGTCTGGTAAAAGCTGAAAAGCTGAAGGATTTTGTGCAGGTTGAATTCGCGCGTGGCCCCCGCGCGGCGCAGCTCGGCCAGGCGGGCTTCGGTACGGTCCACCCCGCTGGTCAGCCTGCGCACCAGGTCCGGGGCCGGAGCGGCGGGGTTGTCTCCCCCCAGGTGGCGCATGGTGGCCATAATGGCGTCGGCAAGCAGGCGCAGTTCTTCGCCCATCAGGGGGTCGCGGCCTTCCTCGTCGTAATCGTTCAGCGCTTCCATAAGGGCGCGCAAAGATTCCGTGGCCCGGTCCAGGGCGGTGACCTGGATGCCCATAAGCCGGTGCTCGGCGTGGTGGAAGAGGGACTCGTGCTTGCGGGTTTTGGAGAGGCGCTCGTGGTTTTCCCATACCTTGGACTCGATGGAATCCAGCAGGGAATACGGCAACTGCTGCTGCCGGTTGAGAAAGGCGTTGATAAGCGAATCGAGCAGCCGGGAACATTCCAGAAATTGCATGGACAGATCGGCGCGCAGGGTGTCCATGAGGCGCACGGGCCACAGCACCAGCGAGACGAAAAAGGCCGCGCCCACGCCGATGGCGATTTCGGCGACGCGCATCAGGCCGAAGGTGACGGCTTCCTCATATCCGGACTTGGAGTATAGCGCCCCGGCCATCAGCACCACCACGGCGGCGATGGAAACGGGGTTGAACCGGTTGCTGTAGCGGGTGAAAAAGCCGCACAGCGTGGTGACGGCAAAGACCGCCCCCCCGATCCACAAGGGCGTGGAAGGGATAAACAGCAAAAGCGCCACCCCGGCGGCCGCGCCCAGCATTGTGCCGGTGAGGCGCATCCATCCGGCGTGGAGCGATTCCGCCACGTTGAGCTGCATGGCGATGATGGAGGAAATGACGGCCCAGGTGGGGTAGGGCGAGCTTATCCAGTACGAGACGGCGTAGGCCAGGACGCAGGCCAGGCCTACCTTGACGCCGAAGCGCAGGTAAAGGGGGGCAAGGGTATCAGAACCGAAGGGCATGGCTGTATGATGGGGTGTGTTAAGAAGCGGCGTGTTTTGCCGGACAGTGCGGTGTTACGGTATGGCCGGGGCGAAAAGATTCCGGAAAGACTTTTCCGCGGTCCGCGTGAAAAGTCGCATGCGGCAACTATAAGCGGAATCGGGGGAAATGCAAGGACCGGCCATCCGCGCCGGGCGGGTCAAAAACGGCGGGCCGGATTTTCGGGGCGGTTTCGAAACGGCGGGGCCGTTTTTGTGCGGTCCTTTCAAATCCGTTCGTTCCGCTACCGGAAAGGCAGTTTTTCGCGCAGCCGGGACAATATTTTTACGGCGTCGTGCAGGGCGCGCCGCCAAAGCAGGGGGTTCACGGGCAGCAGCAGGGGAGCTTCACGCGCGGCCCGCCACAGGGCGCGCAGGGCCGACGCCCTGCGGCCCATGCGCAGCAGGGCGTAAGCGGCGCGCAGCAGCGCCGCCTGGCGCGAGGACGGGGCCAGGTCGGGAATTTCCAGCATGCTTTGGGAAAGCAGCAGGTTGTCTTTGTTGCGCACCATCATCAGGCGCAGATCCCGCGTGGCCTGGCCGGGATGTACCCGGATGGAGGCAAGGGGGCGGGGGATGCTGGCGATTCTGCCGCCCCGGCGCATCATGGCTATCCACAGGCCGAAGTCCTGGGCATAGGGCAAAGAGTCGGGGTAGCCCCCGGCCTCGCGCGCGGCCAGGGTGCGGAAACAGCAGGCCGCGTGGGCGAACTGGTTGTACAGGGGGAACCTGTCCCGCAGGGTCTCGTGATCCTCAGGAAAGCGCAATTGGCCCGTAACTGCGCCGTTTCGGTCAATGGTCAGGATATCGCTGCCCGCCAGCACCACCTCCGGATGCGCCTCCAGAAAGGCGCACTGTTCGGACAGGCGCGAGGGGGCGGCCAGGTCGTCTGCGTCAATGATGGCGGTAAAGGGGGTTTCCACCAGGAAGAGCCCCTTGTTCAGGGCCGCGGTGCGGCCGATGTTTTCCGGCAGATGCAGGATCCGCAGGCGGGCGTCCTTGCGTTCCGCGGCTTCTTCCAGAAAGGCGCGGGTTCCGTCCACGGAGCCGTTATTGAGGATAAGAAAAACGAACTCGCGCATGTCCTGGGCCAGAACGCTGGCCACGGTCTCCCGCAGATAAGGCATCCCGTTGAACACGGTAAGCAGGACTGTGATTTTGGGAGCGGGCATGGCATCGGAAGCGGGCATGGAAGATCCTGCGCGGGGTTGCTGTTGCGGAAAAGATGGTCAAAAGGCCGCCGCCGGCGGATGGCCGGCGCATTTCCGGAACATAGCCGATTGTGGAAAGAAAACAAGAGCGGCATACAGGCCGTTGCGCGTTCCGCGTATAACCGCTCACGGCGGTTCCGCCGTCGCATCGCCTGCATCCGGATGGCTTGGGCGCCGTTTCACTGTCCGAGCTTGGTTGGAAGCCATTTCATAATTCCTTATGAAACGGCTTGGACAAAGGCGGCGTGAGTGAACCGTAAACCGCGTTTTCCGGCGAAGGGCTCCTCATCAACCGGCCAATGGGCGATTGATGAAATGAACGCCAAAAGATTGCTTCCGCCAGGAAATGTCGCGACGCCCCGGCGGGCAGTTCTGCCCGCATATGGACAGAGTGTCCGGAGACAGGCACAGTATGGACGGGTGGAGTTGCACGGAAAAAAGAGGCATGCCGTAAGTGCTGCGGCGCAACGGCAAAAAAACATCCGTCCGGGCGGGTGAACAGCGGCCGCTGTATTTTGACCGGGCATCTTTTTTGCAGGTCTTTTCAGGGGAGATGCTTTCATCCCAGCCAAAAGGAAGGAACGGCAATGGCTTTTGACTCATCCCGTTCAGATGCGCCCCCGACGGCTCCGGACGCGGGCTCTTTCCTGTCCCCGGCCCCGTCTTCGCGGGAGCCGGGAAGAGGGCCTTCCCGGCTGGATTTCGCCTCCCGCTACCAGGCCCTGCTGCAACTCAGCAACGCGATGATCGCGGAAACCACGCAGAAAGGGCTTTTTCGCTGTCTGGCCCAGAAACTGGGCCGCGTCATTCCCTGCGACCGCTTCAGCATCAGCATCTACGATCCGGAACACCGCACTCTGGAATGGTTCGCCGTGGCCGACGGCATCACCGTGCGGCAGATGGACCTTTGCCCCCGCTCCATGCAGGTGGCCCCAATCGCCGAGCGGGTCATCACCACCCGGCGGCCCTGGCTGATTCCGGACATGAAACTCCATACCCATCTTCCCACCATCAAATTGATGGTGGACGCGGGCCTTACCGCCACCATGGCCTTCCCGCTCATCACCCGCGACAGGGTGGTGGGGTCTTTGAACATATCCTTCCGGAAAAATCCCGAAGATCACGAGACGCTGGCCGAGTTTCTGGGGGAAATTTCCAGCCAGGTGGCTTTGGCCGTGGACAACATGCTTTCGCACACCAAGCTGGTGAAGATGAACGCCGACCTTAAGCGGCGCAACGACTACCTGCTGGAAACCTACGCCCCGGCCACCGAAGCTTCCTTCTTCCACAACTGTACCGCCATGCGCCGCATTATGGGCCAGGTGCCCCTGATCGCGGATACGGACGAGCCCGTGCTGATCACCGGCGAAACCGGAACGGGCAAGGACCATCTGGCACGCTATATTCACGCCCTGAGCCACAGGCGCGACGCCCTGTTCGTCAAGGTCAACTGCCCGGCCTTGTCGCCGGGGCTTTTTGAAAGCGAGCTGTTCGGCCACGTGAAGGGCGCCTTTACCGGGGCGCACAGCGCAAGCGTGGGTCGTTTCGCCATGGCCGAGGGCGGCACGGTGTTTCTGGACGAAATAGGCGAGCTGCCCATGCCCCTGCAAGCCAAACTGTTGCACGTGCTGCAGGACAAATGTTTTGAACGGGTGGGCGACAGCCGGCCCATACAGGTGAATTTCCGCATCATCGCCGCCACCAACATAGACCTTGAGCCGGCCATCCGGAACAAGCAGTTCCGTTCCGACCTTTATTACCGTCTGAATACCGTGGTATTTCACCTGCCTCCCCTGCGCGATCGCCGGGACGGCCTGGAATCGCTGGTGGAAAACATGCTTGCCGTACAGGCGCGGGCGTACCGCAAAGAGCCCCCCGTTCTTGGTCCGGGTGTCGTGGACGCCCTGCGGGCGCATCATTGGCCCGGCAACCTGCGTGAACTGCGCAATATAGTCAACCGGCTGCTGCTCATCCATTCCGGAGATACCGTAAGCCGCCATGAAATCGAAGCCGTGCTGGGCGTGGAAGGCGAAAGGATCGAAGCGGACAAGCCTGTGGAACTGGACGCCCTGGAACGCGGGCACCTTTCGCGCGTGCTGGCGCTGAGCAAAGGCGTCGTGGGCGGCCCCAAAGGCGCGGCCAAAATGCTGGGGCTGCCCAAGTCCACTCTTCAGTACAAGCTGAAAAAGCACGGCCTGGACCCGGCGGATTATCAGCGGAACTCATTTCATACTTCATTATGAAATGAGTTTGAGATGTAATATTTCCATCATGGCGCTCCCGCCGTCGGGCGTTGCCCCTCCCGCCGCCATCTCCCTAAAAAAGGCGCAGGGACCGAACGGTCCCTGCCGGGGGCATGGGGAGGCTTCGCCCCCCCCATGCCAAAAGCGTCCAATCCTGACAGAATAACCTTGAGACGCCCGCTCCGGCGCTTAACGGCGAAACAGGTTTCGCCCAGGTCCGCGCGGCGGGCGGCGGTTCCCGCCGCCAGAGCGAATAAACATTTTCAATGGTTATTCGCTCTAGATGTAGCCGTACATGGCGGCGAAAATCCAGCCGAATACGCAGGAGACGATCACCCCGATCAGGCCGGGGATGATGAAGCTGTGGTTGATGACGTACTTGCCGATATGCGTCGTGCCCGAACGGTCGAACTGGATGGCGGCCAGATCGCTGGGATAGGTGGGCAGAATGTAATATCCGTAGCAGGCCGGGGCGGAAGCCACGATATAGCCGGGGTCCACGCCGATGGACAGGGCCACGGGCACCACGGCGGCCAGGGCGGCGGCCTGGGAGTTTACGAACTTGGAGACAATCAGCAGCACGATGGCGTAGGCCCAGGGATAGTGCTTGACGATGTCGCCCAGCCAGACCTTAAGATCGGCCACGTGGGCGCCGAACATGGTTTCGGCCATCCAGGCGATGCCGTACACGGCCACCAGGGCGATCATGCCGGAGCGGAACACCTCGTTCTTGGAGATGGCGGCCGCGTTGGTCTTGGTGAAGATGATGATCAGCGCGCCGGCCAGCAGCATGAACATCTGGATGCACAGCACCATGTTCAGGGGCTTGCCGTCAAACACGGGGCGCAGTTCCTTGAACATGCCAAGCAGGGCCACCACGGCAATGGCGGAAAGAAAGATCCACATGGCGACCCAGTTGCTGGCGGGCAGCTTTTTGTCCAGCAGCGTCGCGGTGTCGCCGTATACGTACTGCTTGTTTTCCGGAACCGATATGAACTTCTGGAACTCTTCGTCCTTGTCCAGATCCTTGCCCCGGAACCAGCTGAAGATGCCGATGCCCAGCACCCCCAGCATGGTGGAAGGAATGGTGATGGACAGCAGGTTGATGAATTCCAGGTGCTTGCCGTCAAAGGTCACTTTGCCGAGCATGGCCACCAGGGAAACCACGGCCACGGAAACGGGGCTTGCTATGATGCCCATCTGCGCGCCCACGGAACTGGCGGCCATGGGGCGTTCGGGGCGGATGTTGTTTTTGATGGCCACATCGTAGATAATGGGCAGAATGGTGTAGACCACGTGGCCCGTGCCGCACAGGACGGTCAGAAAGCTGGTGACGAAAGGCGCCAGGATGGAGACGTACTTGGGGTTGCGGCGCAGCAGGCGCTCGGCGATTTGCAGCATGACGTCCAGTCCGCCGGAAGCTTGCAGCGTGGCCGAAGCCGCCACCACCGCGAGAATGGTCAGCATGACGTCCACCGGCGGGGTGCCGGGCTTCATCTTGAAGACGAACACCAGGATTACCAGGCCGATGCCGCCCAGCAGCCCCAGCGCGACGCCGCCTTTACGCGCGCCGTAAAACAGGCAGATAAGGATGATGGCTAATTGAAGGGCAAATTCCATACGAATCTCCAGTAAAAAGATTGTGGAAACCGCGCCTTGGGGGCGCCTGGCGGTTGACGGCCGGGTCAGGTCTTTCGCCGTAAAGAGAGATGCAAAGCCAAAATGCCTTAAGAGCCCGGCGGGCGGGGTTGTACATGCCGGAGACAGGTGCTACCTGTCTGAGATTGACGGCAAACCCGCAAGGCCGGGGTGTATGAAGGCACGCCGGCTCCGGCGCTTAATGGCGGCAATGAATGCCGCCCGCACCTTTGCGCAGGGCTGCCGCCTTTGCCGGCGGCCTCAATTGTCGTCTTCCGCCTTACTGGTCTTTAACGAAGGCAGGCCGGCATGCGGGCCTGCCTTTTATAATAATATTTCCATACACCGATGTGGCTCCGGATGCAAATTTGCAAGTAAATTTTCCATTAAAAAACTTTTGTAAGCGAAGGCCCGGCCGTTCGCACGGAGCGTTCCGGATGGTGGTATCCAGCTTTTTCAATAGGATGAAATTGCAGACCAAGCTTACGCTGCTTATCGGCGTGCTTTTCATTGTCCCGCTTTTATTCGTCCGGGTGTATATCAGCCGGTTCATGACGGACGAATACTATGCGGCATACGGCGAACGGGCCATGAACGTGGCCCGTTTCGTGGCTTCGTCGCCGCGGGTTGTCGCGGCGCTGGCGAATCCGGGTTCCGTGTCCTTCGCGGAACTCGGTTCTTATCTGGATGCCCTTGGGGAAGTGGCGCAGGTGCGCTACATAGTGCCCATGAACATGAACGGCAAACGCCTGTACCATCCGGACCGCGAAAAGATCGGGCAGCCCTTTGCGGGCGGCGACGAGGCCCGGGCCCTGCGAGGCGAAAGCTACGTCTCTTCCGCGGTCGGTACTCTGGGATTTTCCCAGCGGGCTTTCGCGCCGGTGCTGGACAGCGGCGGCCGCCAGATAGGGGCCGTGGCCGTGGGCATCATGTCCGACGCCATCGAGGGCATCATCGCCAAGCTCAGCCTGCCCCTGCGCAATGCCCTCTCCATTTCCATGGTTATCGGGCTGGTGCTTGTGGCCCTTTTGGCCCGGAGCATCAAAAAGATTTTGTTCGGGCTGGAACCTGTGGAAATGGCCACACTGCTGCAGGAGCGCGACGCCATGCTGCATCTGGTCAGGGAAGGTGTTGTGGCCGTAAACCTGGACGGCCGCGTCACCCTGGTGAACGACGAGGCGCGGCGGATTTTGCAAAAAGCGGGCATAGACGGCCCGCGTCCCGGCGATCCGCTGGCGGATTTCGCTCCCGTGCGGGGGCTTTTCGCGGCTCCGGAGTCCGGCGCGGCGGAAACGGACAGCGAACGGAACATCAACGGCGTCACCGTGCTGGCCAACCACATGCCCCTGGCCATCAACAGCCGCCCGGCCGGGGCCATCGCCACCTTCCGCGACATGTCCGAAGTCCGGCAACTGGCCGAGCGCATCACCGACATCAACCGCTACGCGGATGCCCTGCGTTCGCAGTCCCACGAGTTTCTGAACAAGCTGCACGTGATCATGGGGCTTTTGAACGGCGGCAAGCTGGAGGAACTGCGCGCCTATATCGGTCAGCTTGCCGACGCCAGGAGCCGGGAAGACAAGGTCATCCACGACGCTGTCAAGGATCCTGTCATCGCCGGCTTTTTGTCCAGCAAGTACAGCAGCGCCCGCGAGCGGGGCGTGGCTATTTTTTTCGGTATGCGGGGGGTGTTGCCCCTTCTGCGGGGCGCTCTGCGCAACGGTCTGGTCACCGTGCTGGGCAATCTGGTGGACAACGGGCTGGATGCCCTGGAAAACTCCCGGGAAAAGCGGTTGAACGTGGGATTTTCCGTGGACGCGGATACCTTGCGCATTTCCATCGCCGACACGGGCAGGGGAATGGACGAGGATACCCTTTCCCGCATCTTTTCCAAGGGCTGGTCCACCAAGGGCGAAAACCGCGGACTGGGCCTGTGGCTTGTGCGAAAGACCGTGGACGTATTGGGCGGCTCCATTGAAGTGGATTCGCGCCCCGGCGCGGGCACGGTTTTTCACGTGACGCTGCCCCTGCGGGACGGCGGGGAAGGTTCGCCCCGCGCCGCGTTTTTTCTCCACGACGGGCCGGAGGATTCGCCATGCTGAGCGTGCTGATAGTGGAAGACGATCCCATGGTGGCGCAGATCAACAAAACCTACCTGGAGATGACCGAAGGATTTTTCCCGGCGGGAGTCGTTTCCAACGGAGCCGAGGCCCTGGATTTTCTACGGAAGACGCCGGTTTCCCTGCTGCTGCTTGATGTGTTCATGCCGGGCATGGACGGCCTTTCCCTGCTCAGGGAACTGCGCGAAAAGCATCCTTCCGTGGACGTGATCATGGTCACGGCCGCGCGCTCCAGCGCCGACATCCAGGCCGCCCTGCGCCTGGGGGTCATCGATTATATCGTCAAGCCCTTTACCCTGGAGCGTTTTCAGGCGGCCCTGATCGCCTGCCAGGAGCGTATGCGCCTGCTGCGCGCCGAGGAGGAACTGGACCAGGAACAACTGGACAGGCGCATCTTTGCCAAGGCCGCCATGCCGCGGGCGTTCCCCAAGGGTGTGGACGCCGCCACACTGAAGCTGGTGCGGGAGGCCGTCGCCGGGTATGGCGAAGAGTTTTCCGTCAAGGATATCGTGTCCCTGACGGGGCTTTCGCGGGTTTCCCTTAAAAAGTATCTGGAATATCTGGAGGCTTCCGGGGCGATCCGTTCCACTTTGGTGTACATGCCTGTGGGCAGGCCGGTGACGCGGTACCGCTGGCTGGGGGAAAGGCAGGCCCCGGCCGTGCCGGGGTGTTCCTCCGGAGGATAATTGCACCCTTGAAGCGTTAATCGCTTTGGAATGACCGGAAAGCTCCGGCCCGCGGGGCCGGAAAAATCCCCCCGGCCGCAAGCCGGAAAAGCAAAGGCCGGGGGCGTCGCCTTCCCCCGGCCCGGTTTGGGGCGCGGCCCCAATCATTTCCTACGCGCTTTCGTACAGTCTGGTCATGATGAATTCGCGGTGCCCGAGCACTTCGGCGGCGGTGTTGCGGCCGTTGCAGGTGCGGATCATCATTTCAAGCAGCTTGTCGCCGGCCTGATCCATGTTCAGTTCCTTGCGCAA
>JAVBPV010000039.1:0-33193 GCA_031549405.1 Desulfovibrio sp. | reverse complement strand
AGCTTGTTGCCCTTGGCCAGGGTCAGGGCCATGCGCAGGGCGACGCCCGCGATATGCTGGGCCTGGGCCGCGAAGAAACCGCGGCGCAGTTCCGCGCCCGCGGCCGCGTGCTCCAGAATGGTGGATATGGCTTTGTCGTTCCTGTTTTTCCCCGGCGCAACAGCCCCTGAGTCCGGCACGGCCGTGATTGTTCGTCAGAGGTGTTTTGCCCGCGGGTCATGGACCAACCAGTCTACCCCCCTCCGGAAAAAGACGCGTCTGCCCGGCCGGCCGGCACGCCGGGCCGCTACCTGACAGCGTAATTCGAGCAAGGCCCCCGAACTGGGATCCGGATTCATTTGCTCTGAAAAATTGCCGAAGCGTAAAAGTTCTGTCGCCGGCAGCATTTGTTTACGCTGGCCGGGTGGTGCAGGCGGTTTGCCGGGCGGCCCGCAGATACCCCAGCCGCAGGGCCTGCGCGTCCGCCGCCTCGGCGTGATGCAGGTACAGCGCGCGCAGAAACTCCCGGTGAATGGCCGGGGCCTGCCGCAGCCGGGCCGCGATGCGGGCCTTTGCGCCGTCAGAGCCCAGGCGTTCGCCCAGCGCGGCGGCGAAACGCGCGGCACGGTGCGAGGCCCGGTGCCCCGCATCCACGGCGGCAAGCCCCCGGACAGCCACTTCCCGGCACAGGGCCTCGTTGTCCCCAAGTTCTTCCAGAAGGGGCAGCAGCGAGGCCACGTTGTGCTGCTCGTACAGGAACAGCTCGCGTCTGTCCGCGAACAGTTCGTCAAGACCGTGCCCGATGCGCGGGGTCAACAGGCACCCGCCGCAGCCAAGGGCTTCGAAGACGCGAAAGTTCAGATCCCCCGCCGCGCATTCGTTCAGCAGCAGCTTCGCCCTGGGGAACAGCGAAGGAAAGTTGCCGCGCGTCACGTGCAGGCCCGGGTAGACGGCTTTCAGTTCCTCCAGAAAGCGGAAACGCTCCGGGGTGCGCCCGGGGTCCGCCGTTCCCACGAACAGCAAATCGAACTCGCGGGCCGGGAGATGTTCCGGGGGCCTGATGTCGTCGCGGGCAAAAGCCGGGGACCACAGCACGTCCCGCGTCCCAAGCCTGCCCCGGGAAAAAAGGGACAGGTGATCCTTCAGGCTGACCAGGCACAGATCAAAGGCCTGAGCGTACAGAGGATGCCAACTGTGCACGTGGGAATCCACGGCATAAAACACCGTAAGGCAGGGAAAGCGCTCCACTCCCGTCACCAGGGGCGGGGCGCTGCAATCGGCCGCGACCACGACCCTGGGTTCCCGGCCCCCGGCAAGGGCCACCACGTCCGGCCACCCGCGCAGGCGCTCCAGATCGTGGTCCGCGCGCACCACCTCCCAGCCGTGCAAAGGCAGCGCGCCGGAAAAAAACTCGGGGCCGATCCAGACCATAAGACCCGGCTCGGCCCGCGCAAAGTCGCGGGCCGGGAAAAAGCCAACCGGGGGCATCAACGGAACCTGCCGGAAAAACAAGGACTCATGCCCCGGATATAGCCCATTGCCGGCGCCGAGGCAACGAAATACGCGCTAAACGAATCCATAAAAGAGGTTATCCTTGATAAATATATGCCTATTGCGGTACAAACAATTACTGTGTATCCCTGTTTCCTGGTTCTTGCAAAAATACCTCTGTGCAAGTAAGGGCGATATAGGCATTACTCTATGTTGAAGACTTACGAGCCTCCAGACATCTTTCGCTCCGCCGGTTCAGCCGTGGCCGCATCCGGTTCCGCCCCTGTTCTGGAAGAGCTGGCCGCCGCCGCCGCCGCCATGCCGGAAGGTTTTCTCGTCCTGGATCCCCGCAAAAACGTCCTGATCTGCAACAAGGCCCTTGCGCGCATATTCAATCTGCCGGTTCCCCCGCTAGGCAAAAGCTTTGCCGAAGCCTTCGGCCAAAAACGCTCCGGCGACGAAACTCCGGAAAAAGAAGCCCTCTCCCCCCCCGTATATTCCCGGGAATTCTGCTCCCATATCCTGGCCGGCGCGCCCGCCGTTTCCGCGGAAATTTCCCTGAGCAAGGGCGCGGAACGGGAAGACTACCTGCTTCTTGCCGTTTCCCATCACCTTTCCGGCGGAGTCTATACCTTTTGCTGCATGAAAAAGGTGTCGGATCTGCTCTCGTTCCACGCCGCCGTCAGACGCGGCCGGGAAGAACTGGAGCGGACGGTGCTTGAACATAACCGCGAACTGATGCGAGTCAACGCCCAACTGCGCCTGGAAAACGCCGAACGCAGCGCCGTTGCCCAGGCCCTGCGCCGCGCCGAATCGCGCTACCGCGACATTTTCGACAACGCCACCGAGGGCATTTTCCAGTGGACCCCCGACTGGCGGATTATTTCCGCCAACATGTCCTTTGCCCGGACCCTGGGGTACAGCACGGTGAATAACCTGCTGCACAGCGCGTCCGATCCCCCTTTCCACTTCTGCATGGACCAGGACGTGGCCCAGGAGTTGGTAACCGCCCTGGAAAACACGGGCAGCGTCGTCAACTTCGAATTCCAGGCCGTGCGCCAGGACGGCGCCCCCGTGTGGGCCAGCATGAACGCGCGGCGCGTCGCGGGTCCGGGCGGGCGCACCAATTATTACGAAGCCTTCATCGAAAACATCACCGTCCGCAAAAGCACTGAAGAAAAACTGGTTTATCAGGCCTTCCACGATCCGCTCACGGGTCTGGCCAACCGTTCTCTTTTCCACGACCGCCTGCGCATGGCTCTTCGCCGCGCGGGCCGCCAGCCGGGATACCGTTTCGCCGTGCTGTACCTGGACCTGAACCGTTTTAAAATGGTCAACGACAGTTTTGGGCACAACGCGGGCGACGATGTGCTGTGCCACACCGCCGTCAGCATACTTTCCTGCGTGCGCGAGGTGGACACCGTGGCGCGTTTCGGCGGCGACGAGTTCGCCGTGCTTATCGAGGACACGCAGAAAAACTCCCAGGCCATACGGGTGGCCAAGCGCATCATCGACGCTTTGTCCTGCCCCTTCTGCATCGACGACCAGGAAGTGACCACCGGGGGCAGCGTCGGCATCGTGCTGCGGGCCGAACGCTACGAACAGCCCGAGGACATCCTGCGCGACGCCGACACCGCCATGTACAGGGCCAAGGCCCAGCGCCATATCAAGTTCAAGGTCTTCAGCCAGAAGATGCGCGAAGAAACCATGGAGAGCATCTCGCTGGAATCCGATCTGCGCCAGGGCGTGAAAAACGCCGAATTCTTCATGGAATACCAGCCCATCGTCCACATGGACACAGGAGCGCTGCACGGTTACGAGGCGCTTATCCGCTGGAAGCGCAAGGACACCGTCATGGGGCCCGGCCAGTTCATCCCCGTGGCGGAAGAAACGGGCCTGATCAAACCGCTGGGACTGTACATCATTGAACGCGTGTGCCGCCGCATCGCCGCATGGACCGCCGAAGGCGGCCCCGCCCCCTTTGTCATGCACGTGAACATATCCGGCCGCCAGCTCATCTACCCCACTTTTCCCAGAGAAGTACAGCGCATCCTCGAGCGCACGGCCATCGACCCGCGCCACCTGTGCTTCGAAATAACCGAAAGCGTCCTGCTGGACAACGGCGGGGCCTGCATCCAGGGCATCCAGCAAATCCGCGAACTGGGCATCCGCTTCTGCCTGGACGACTTCGGCACCGGTTTTTCCTCGCTGAGTTACCTGCGCCATCTGCCCCTGGACAGCATCAAGGTGGACAGAAGCTTTGTCTCGGACATCGAAACCGACGCCCATTCCGTGGCCATCGTGCGTAACCTGGTGTGCCTCGGGCAGGATCTGGGGCTTGCCGTGGTGGTGGAAGGCATCGAGCGCAAAACCCAGGTAAACGTGCTGTCCGCCGCCGGCTGCTCCCTGGCCCAGGGCTATTTTTTCCACAGGCCCATGTCCGCCGTAAAGGCGGAGGAACTGCTGGCGCGCAATCCGGGCGATATTTCCACCCTTTCGCCGGGTGCGGCGGAGGAATATGCCGATCCGGAAGACCCCATGCTCTGATCCGCAAGGCCCCAGGCGGCAAGGCCCCGTGCTCTGAAAGGCCCGCCAAGAACGGAAACAAGGCATCCGCAAGTCCGCGCGGATGCCTTGTTTTTTCGCACTATGGTGGGCCCACAAGGATTCGAACCTTGGACAGTCCGGTTATGAGCCGGAGGCTCTGCCAACTGAGCTATAGGCCCCACGGAGGCCGAAGCGCCACGCGCCTGAAACGCCCGCCCGGCGGCGGACACAGATTCTGATGCCGCCACGGGCCGCTTTTGTACAGGGCCGCGCGGGTATGTGTCAAGAGCGCCGCGCCGCCGCCGGAATAAAGACGTCTTGCCCTGAACACGCTTTTGGGGCATGATCGGAACTAATGGCATGATCCGTCGTGCCATTTTTCCACACCGGCGTACAACCCGGCGCGCCGCCGCTGGCGGCGCGGACGGCCCGAAACGGCGTTTCCGGGCCGGCTGTGCTGTTTTCACAGGCTGTTTTCATAAACCGGCCCGGCTGGTTTATGACCCGCATCAACGGCCTTACCGTAACCATACCGTGAAAAAAGGAGAACGTCATGAAAAAACTGCGCCTGAGAGGCCTGGACAACCCCGACTGCGCAACGCGCGTCCAGCACTGCGTCCAGACCAGCGACGGATTTGAGGACGTGCATATCAACATGGCCACGGGGGAAATCAGCTATTCCCCCGGAACCTGCGTGGACGAAAACCTGCTGCGTGAAGCCTTTGCCAGGGAAGGGCTGGAAGTGGAAGAAATGAAATAGCGGAAGCCATTTCATTCATCATTCATTATGAAGCGGCTTCCCGGATTGACGGCAACCCCCGCAAGCCGGGTTTTGTGAAGGCACGCGCCAAATAGTCACAGGCGGACTTTGCTTGCCCGCGACTATTTGGCGCGTTAATCGCTCCAGCGCTCCACAGCATCGCGGCACCGCGGGTGCTTTCGCCGGCGAAGCACTCTACGTCAGTTCGTCCAGACGGTTGCGCGCCGCCGCCGGGTCCAGCCCCAAAGAGCGGGCGATGCTTTCAAGGTTTTCTTCGGCGTCGCAGGGCCGGGCGTACAAGGGCGCGATATCCTCGTTGCCGTATTCCAGGGCCGCGGCCGCCGCCAGCATGGTATCCCACGACGGAACGTCAAACCGGGCGGACAGCCCCCGCACGCGCGCGCCCGCTTCGGCGCACGCCGCCTCCCATGCCTCCCGGTTCCGCGTATGCCCGCTGCCCAAAAGCAGTCCGGGCCGCCCCCGCGCCGCCATATGACGCGCGCCTTCCCCGGGCGAAAGCACCAGAAGCTCCGTCACCGCCGCCACCCCCGATCCTTCCGGGGAAAAACCCTGCAAGTGCACGAGGTTCCGGCGGGCGTGGGTAGCCACCCAGATCAGGGGAAAGTCCGAACCGGCGAAGCGCCCGCCCGGCGGATACGCACCGGCAAAGGCCCTTGCACCGTCCTTGCCGGAGCCTTCTCTTCCCTCCCCCGCATCACAAACCTCCCCCTCCCCCCAAAAAGCCCCCGCCGCCTCCGCCGCCGTGGCGGCAAGCAGGCGCAGGTAAGGCATGCCGGCAAGTCGCGCTCCGGTGGTTCTGGCCAGACCCGAGGCCGTGGCCAGGGCCAGACGCAGGCCGGTAAAGCTGCCGGGGCCGCGCACGCAGGCGATATGGGTAAGGTCTTTGGGGGCAAGGTTCAGGCGGGACAGGGCAAAAGACAGGGCCGGAGCCAGCAGTTCCGCGCCCTGTGAAGGCGCGTGCCAGGTCTGGGCCGTCAGCAAAAGCGGAGGCGCGGAAGGTTCCTCCGGGACGTCGAGACCGCCGGAGCCGCCGCAAGGGCGGGCGGGCGTAAAACGGGCAAGGGCCAGTTGCAGCGCGCCCTCCGCCGAGTTCAGCACCAGCAGAAGGGGGGAGGCTTCCGCGCTCATGAGCCGATAAAACCGTGCACGATACGCATGACGTCGTTAAACGTCGCAAAGACCATCAGGGAAATCAGCAGCACGATGCCGACCATCATGGCTTTTTCCTGCACCTTGGGGGGGACGGCGTGGCGGGTGATCATCTCGGTGAGCAAAAAGAACAGGTGCCCGCCGTCCAGCACGGGGATGGGCAGCAGGTTGAGAACGCCCAGGTTCACGCTGATCAGGGCGGCGATAACCAGCACGTTCATCAGCCCGTGGCCCGCCTGATCGTAGATGGTCTGCGCGATCATGATGGGGCCGCCCACGTTGTCCGCCGCTATCTCGCGCGTCAGCAGGCCGGCCAGGGCCTTCCAGGTAAGGCGCACCATGTTGGCGGCGTCGTACATGCCTTCACGCGCCGACTCCAGGAAGGAATAGCTCTGGTTCAGCACTTCCTTGGGCCGTATGCCCATGCCCAGAGCGCGCGCTTCGCCCCCGCGCCCGTTGCCGCCGGTCAGCGGGGTGGGGGTCAGGCTGAAGGTCACGGTCTCGCCCGTGGGCCGTTTTACCGTGACGGCCATGGGCTTTTCGCCGTTCTTCTGCACCAGGGGGGGCATCTGGTTCCAGGTCTCTATGTGCGCGCCGTTGATGGAGACCACGGTATCGCCCGGCCGCAGGGGGGACGAGGCGGCAGCGCTGTTTGCGATGATCTCGCCGACGACCGGCGGGATGACGCTGCGCCCGCCCGTCCACATAAGCCCCCAGCAAATCAGCCAGGCCAGCAGCAGGTTGAAGACCGAACCCGCCGCTATAACCAGAAAGCGCTGCCAGGCGGGCCGCAGGGAAAAGCTTTCCGCCGCGGTGAAAGGCGCGGGGATTTCCGCGTCGGGAGTTTCGCCCACCAGGGCCACGAAACCGCCCAGGGGGACGGCCGCCACCTGGTAGCGAGTTTTGCCCACAGTGCGGGAAAAAAGAGCCGGGCCAAAGCCCAGGGAAAAGGTGCGCACGCCCATGGAAAAAGAACGCGCCACCAGAAAGTGCCCCAGTTCATGGAAAAAGATGAGGCCGCCAAAGACCAGAATAACCGCTATGATTCCCAGCATGTATCTTCTCGGGACGGTTTCGTCCGATTATGGCGTATACGCCGTGAAACGGGTGATGGCGCGGCATTCGCCGGCTTCGCCCCGGGTTTCGCGCCGGGACGGCGCGACCCTGCGCCAGAATGACGCGGTTGCGCCCCGTCCGGCGAAGGACCCGTTGCGGGCGATCCCGCAACAGCGCGAACCGCCGTC
The DNA here is from genome assembly GCA_031549405.1 of Desulfovibrio sp. GTDB lineage: Bacteria > Desulfobacterota > Desulfovibrionia > Desulfovibrionales > Desulfovibrionaceae > Frigididesulfovibrio. The sequence goes on along the minus strand of JAVBPV010000039.1, from coordinate 26,002 downwards.
AGATGCGGGATTCGGCCCGGGCGCGCGCGGCCGCGTCGATGGCAAGAATGCCCTCGAGGCTTCCCGCATCTTCATCAGAATAAGCCTTTGCCGCGTGTCCGGCAAGGGAGTCTTCCACCAGGCGCGAAATGTCCGCAAAGCCGATGCGCCGTTCCAGAAAGGCGGCCACGGCCACCTCGTTGGCGGCGTTCAGCGCCGCCGGACAGCCCCTGCCCCGGCGCTGGGCCTCGCGCGCAAGGTCCAGGCAGGGAAAGGCCGCCGTGTCGGGCCGTTCAAAGTGCAGTTCCCCAAGGGCCGCCAGATCCAGCCGCCCCGCTCCGGGGTCCACGCGCCGGGGCCAGGCCAGGCAATAGGCGATGGCGATGCGCATGTCCGGGGGGCCAAGCTGCGCAAGCTGGGATCCGTCATCGAATTCCGCCAGGGAATGCACGATGGATTCCCTGTGCACCAGCACCTCGATGTCGTCGAGAGCCATGCCGTACAGGTGGCAGGCCTCTATGACCTCCAGCCCTTTGTTCATCAGCGTGGCCGAATCGATGGAAATCTTCGCGCCCATGTTCCAGTTGGGGTGGGCCAGGGCGTCTTCCGGCCGCATCCCGGCCAGTTCCTCCGTCTTCCTGCCCCGAAACGGCCCGCCCGAAGCGGTGAGTATAAGGCGGCGCACGCCGGACCGCCCGCCGGCGGCGGCGTATGGCGCATCCCCCCGCGCGGGGCCGGATTCCCCGGGCAAAGGGCCGTCTTCCGGCAAAGCGCCCGGCGCCCCGCCGCCCGCAAGGCACTGGAACAGCGCGTTATGCTCGGAATCCACGGGCAGAATGCAGGCCCCGCTTTTCGCGCACAGCCGCCGGATGATGTGCCCGGCCAGCACCAGGGATTCCTTGTTGGCCAGGGCTATGACCTTGCCCGCCGCCGCCGCCGCCGCCGTGGCATGCAGCCCGGCCGCCCCCACCTGGGCGGAAAGAACCACGTCGGCCTCGTCCAGCACGGCCAGCTCGGCGTAGCCTTCCGGCCCGGCCACGATGCACGGGGCGTATCCGGCGGGCAGCAGACGGCGCAGTTCCTTGATGGAGGCCCCTTCCAGCACGCCCAGCCAGGGGGGGCGGAACTCCGCCGCCTGTTCGGCCAAAAGCGCAAGATTGCGAGCCCCGGCCAGGGCCGTGACGGAGAAAAGATTTTTGTGGCGGCGCGCCACGTCCAGGGCGGAACCGCCGATGGAGCCGGTGCTGCCCAGCACGGACAGACGCCGGGGCCACCGGCCTTTCAGGAATTCGGGAAGGCGGGATATATAGCGCATAATCGTGGTTTCCGGCTTGCGGCCGGGGCTTTTTTGCAACGGAGCCTGACGACGCGCCACGCGAAAATACGCGGCTACATCCCGGCCAGCATTTTCACCAGCATAAAGGCCGGCAGCACAAACAACAGGCTGTCGATGCGGTCCAGCATGCCCCCGTGGCCCGGCAGCAGGCAGCTGGAATCCTTCACCCCGGCGGTGCGTTTAAGGGCGGACTCGAAAAAATCCCCCAACTGCGCGCAAATGTTCAAGCCCCCGCCAAGACAGGCCCAGCCCCACAAAGGCAGGACCGGCAGGGGCCACTTGGCCGCGGCCGCGCCCCAGCCTACCGCCAGAAACAGCGCCACGGTCAGCAAAAAACCGCCCAGGGAACCGGCCCAGCTCTTTTTGGGACTGACGGAAGGCCAAATCTTCGGCCCCAAAAAGGGCATAACCCGCCTGCCGCCAAAAGCGTTGCCCGCGTAATAACCGCCAGCGTCGGCGGCAATGGCCGCGCCCACCACCACAAGCTGCTCGGCGGGGTTCAGGTACAGGGCCAGTTGCAAAATGCACGGCACGTACAGCACTCCGAAGGCAAGGGGCGAATACAGGCGAAAATCCGCGTCCTTGTTCCCCGTGCCGTACGAAAACAAAAATGTCAGCGCCAGCGCGCAGAAAAACAGGCAAAGAGCCAGCATCTGCCATTGCGGACCGGCGGCCTGGGACAGAATCACGGCAATCCCGGCGGCAAAACCCAAAAGTTTGCGCCACAGGCGGAAAAACACCCCCGGCCAGAACATGGAGAAAAGCTCGTACAGGCCCGCCAGGGCGGCCACGGCCACCAGAACGCGCAGGGGCCAGCCTCCAAGGAAAATAAAAAGCCCCAGAACGGCAAGAAGGATCAGACCGGTGACAAGACGCAGCAGGTGTTGTGCGGACAGGTTCATCATGAGGAGTGGGGGGGGGCTTCCGGCGTCGCCGGGTTGCTGGGTTCGGCCGCGCCGAAACGGCGCGTGCGCCGGCGGAACTCGTCAAGAATGGCGCGGAATTCTCCGGGCGTAAAATCGGGCCACAGGGTGCCGGTAAAGTGATACTCGCTGTAGGCGCTTTGAAAAAGCAGAAAATTGCTGACGCGCACCTCGCCGCTGGTGCGGATGACCAGGTCCGGATCGGGCTGCCCGGCGGTGTACATATACGCGGCCAAAGCTTCGGGCGTGCATTGCCCGGCGGAAGCTTTGGAAGCCATGTACAGACGGCAGGCTCTCGCGATTTCGTCGCGACCGGAATAGTTCAGGGCCAGGTTCAGCACCATCCTTTCGCCGTGCGCCGTGCGCGCGCGGGCGTGGGCCAGGGTTTTGCGGGCGGCAAAGGGCAGGTCTTCCTCCTCGCCCAGAATGCGCAGAGACACCCCGCGTCTTTCCAGGTCCGGCAACTCGCGGGTGATGAAGTCCACCAGAAGGTCGAACAGGAACTTGATTTCCTGGGCGGGGCGGCTCCAGTTCTCACGCGAGAAGGTATACAGGGTCAGGTGCCCTATGCCCAGCGCCAGACTTTCTTCCACAATGGCGCGGGCGGCCTCGGTCCCGGCGCGGTGGCCCTCGCTTCTGGGCAGGCCGCGCTGCCGCGCCCAGCGCCCGTTGCCGTCCATGATGACGGCCACATGGCGGGGCATGGGGGCAAAAGGGGCGTCCGCTTTCCCGGTTCCGGCGGAACCGGCGGCGGGTGTGGAAGAACTGTGGACCACAGTTATCTCGAAGGTAAAAGATGACGGCGCGGACCGCGAAACAGCGCCCTCCGGAGCGGGCCCGGGCAAACGCCTCAAGCGTGGCGTGCTCCATTAAGGACGAAAACACGGCGCGTGACCCTGTAAAAATACCGCAACACCGTAGCTTTTCAGGCCGCCGCGGTCAAGAAGCGGCGGGATATCCACTTCCAAAGGTTTTTTCGACCCAAGCCGGCGCCTTTGGCCGGGTCTCAAGACGGCACTTATTTGGGGTAGGGGCTCAGTTTGCCGTCAGACAAGGAAGACGAGTTTTTGCGAGGGCGGGCTGACAATTCCGCAGGAAGCGGAATTGTACGCGGGAACAAAGCGACCGCGCCCGAAGGGCGAGCCACAGGATGTGGCGAGTCAGCTCTTCGGTCCTGCCCCCCGAGCAAAAACGAAGTCTGACGCAGTATCACGGCAAACTGAGCCCCTACCCTTACTTCGCCACGGACATCATAAGCTTTATGCGGTTGATCTGGTTCACCTCGCTGGCGCCGGGGTCGTAGTCCACAGCCGCGATGTTGGCTTCGGGAAAGCGGCGCTTCAGCTCCTTGAGCAGCCCCTTGCCCGTGATGTGGTTGGGCAGGCAGCCAAAGGGCTGCATGCACAGGATGTTGGACACGCCCGACTCCAGCAGTTCCACCATTTCGGCGGCCAGCAGCCAGCCTTCGCCGGTCTGGTGCCCCAGGGAAATCAGCCCCTTGGCCTTACGCCGCAGTTCGCGAAAGCGCAGGGGCGCGTGAAAGCGGCGGCTTCCGGCCAGGGCGCGGCGCATGGACCAGCGGCAGAATTCCAGAAAGGCTATGCTGGTGATGCCCGAAGCGTAGGCCTTCCAGGTGCCGGAAAGGTAACGGTAGTTGAAGATGTCGTCGTAAAAGGAATACAGGACAAAATCCATCAGATCCGGCACCACGGCCTCGCCGCCTTCCCGCTCCACCACCTCGGCCGCGCGGTTGTTGGCGTCGGGATGGTACTTGAGGAGAATCTCGCCCACCAGGCCCACGCGGGGTTTGCGTTCTTCCGTGGTCAGGGGAAACTCGTCAAAGGCGCGCACAAGGCCCATCATGGTCTTGTGGTAATAGCGGATGCTGCCGGAGGCCAGGGCCTCTTTGCCGCGCTCGGCCCATTCGGCGGCCAGCCGGGCCGCGCCGCCCGGCTCGGTCTCATAGGGACTGACCCGGTGCAGCACGCGCATCAGGGCGTCGCCGTAATAGCCCGCCATGATTACCCGGCGCAGCAGCTTGCCGGTAAGCTTGAAGCCGGGGTTCTTGTCCATGCCGTCCATGTTGAAGGAAACTATGGGAATGTGGTCGTAGCCGCATTCCACCAGGGCCTTGCGCAGAAAAGCGATGTAGTTGGTGGCCCGGCAGCCTCCGCCGGTCTGGGAAATCATCAGGGCGATGCGGTCCGGATCATAGGCTCCGCTGCGTATGGCGTGCAGCAGTTGCCCCACGACGACGATGGCCGGGTAGCAGGCGTCGTTGTTCACGTGGCGCAGCCCCAGTTCCACGGCCTGGCGGCAGACGGTGGGCAACTGGGCCACCTTGTACCCGTCGAGGGAAAAGATGGTTTCCAGAAACTGAAAGTGGATGGGCGACAGCTGCGGGATCAGGATGGTGTGCGTGTCGCGCATGGCCTCGGTATAGGGGGGCGAGCCCTTGTACACGGGCACCACGGCGGGCGGGTTTTTTTTGCCCCGCCGCTCGCGCATGGCGGCCAGCAGCGAGCGGATGCGGATGCGCGCGGGCCCCAGGTTGGCCCCTTCGTCAATCTTGATCTGGGCGTACAGCCGCCCCTTGACGGTAACTATTTCCTCCAGCTGGTCGGCGGTGATGGCGTCCAGCCCGCAGCCGAAGGAAACAAGCTGAAGCACGGCCAGGTTGTCCGCGCCCGCCGCGTAGGCTCCGGCCCGGTACAGGCGCGAATGGTAGGTCCACTGGTCCACCACCCGCAGCGAGCCGGGATCGGGCATAAGATGGGCCACGGAATCCTCGGTCAGGACGCCCATGCCGCAGGAGGCGATCAGATCCGGAATGCCGTGGTGCACGCCGGGGTCCACGTGGTACGGGTGCCCGGCCAGGACGATGCCGAACTTGCCCTTGGCGTGCAGTTCTTCCAGGGCTTTTTCCCCGGCGCGGGCGATGTCCTGCTTGTAGTTTTCCATTTCGGCAAAGCCCAGACGCACGGCGTCCTGCAACTCCGACGCCGGGATGCCGGAAAACTGGGGGATGTCGCGCAGACGCCTGGCCAGGTATTCCTTGGAAAGGGGCAGAAACTGGTGGATGAAGGACACGCCCTCCGCGTGCAGTTCGCTGATGTTCCTGGCCAGCAGTTCCGGATACCCGATGACCACCGGGCAGTTGAAATTGCCCGCGCCGGAGCTGGAAAAATTGTGCACCTCAAAGGGCAGGCAGGGGAAAAAGATGATATTCACCTTGCGGGACAAAAGGTCCAGAATGTGCCCGTGCGCCAGCTTGGCGGGGTAGCACACCGTCTGCGAGGGAATGGTGCCGTACCCCTGAAAGAACAGCTCCTTGCTGGAAGGGGAGGAAAGTTCCACCCGGTAGCCCAGTTCCGTGAACAGGGTGAACCACAAAGGGTAGTTTTCGTAGATATTCAGGGCGCGGGGGATACCCAGGACCCCGCGCCGGGCCTTTTCGCGCGGCAGGGGCACATAGTGGGTGAACAGGCGCTCGTGCTTGTAGCGGTACAGGTTGGGCAGATCGCCGGGCTTGTCGCCCGCGCCCCGCTCGCAGCGGTTGCCGGAAACGAACCGCCGCCCGTCGGCGAAAGTGGTGATCGTCAGCAGACAACTGTTGGCGCACTGGCGGCAGCGCGCCGCTTTAGCCGAGGCCGAAAAAAAATCCAGTTCCTCCGGCTCCAGCAGGCCCTTTTTCCCGTTGCCTCCGTTGGCCCCAACGCCGCTCCTGGCCCCGTTGCCGGCCCCGTTTCCATTGGGGCCGCGTTCTTTGGCTATGAGCGCCGCTCCAAAGGCCCCCATCAGCCCGGCGATGTCCGGGCGCACCACGGGCCGTCCCAGTTGCAGTTCCAGGGCGCGCAGCAGCGCGTCGTTGGCGAAAGAGCCGCCCTGGGCCACCACATGCTCTCCCAACTCCTCTATGCCGGAAATCTTGATGACCTTGTAGCAGGCGTTGCGCACCACGGAATAGGAAAGCCCGGCCGCGATGTCGCCAACATCGGCCCCGTCCTTTTGGGCCTGCTTGACCTTGGAGTTCATGAACACGGTGCAGCGTGTGCCCAGATCCACCGGGGCGCGGGCGGAAAGGGCGGCCTCCACGAACTGCTCCAGGGGCATGTTCAGGGATTTGGCAAAGGTTTCGATAAACGACCCGCACCCGGCCGAGCAGGCCTCGTTAAGCTGGATGCGGTCGATGGCCCCGCCCCGGATGCGCATGCACTTGATGTCCTGCCCGCCTATATCCAGCACGTAGCTGACCTGCGGCAGAAAAAAGCGCGCCCCGGCATAGTGGGCCACGGTTTCCACTTCGTCGATGTCGGCGCGCAGCCCGGCGGTAAGCAGCCCGCTGCCGTAGCCGGTGACGGCCGAGGCCCTGATGAACAGGCCCGGCCTGCGGCGGGCGTAAATCTCGCGCAGAATCTCCAAAGCGGAACTGAGGGGATCGCCCCGGTTGGGGCCGTAAAAAGAATAGAGAAGCCGGCCCGCCCCGTCGATCAGGGCCGCCTTGATGGTGGTGGAGCCGCTGTCAAGACCCAGCCAGGCGTCGCCTTCGTACTTTTCCAGGGGAAAGGTCTCCAGCCGTTCCCCGGCGTGGCGGACCGCGAAGGCGCGCCGCTCTTCCGCGTTTGCGAACAGGGGGGGCAGTTGGCGGTTTTCCTCGGTGAATCTCGGGCCTTCCAGGGCGTTGATCACGGCTTGCAGCGCCGGGACCGCGGGCGCGCCGCCCCCTCCCGCGGTCCCGTTGCGGCCTTCGCCCCGTTCCCGGGCGTGCAGGGCCGCGCCCAAAGCCACAAAGTACTCCGCATAGTCGGGAAACACGGCATGTTCCGCGTCCAGACGCAATGTCTCCACAAAGCGCTGGCCCAAAGAGGGCAAAAAGGCCAGCGGGCCGCCCAAAAACACCACCTTGCCGGTGATGCTCCGTCCCCTGGCCAGGCCGCTGATGGTCTGGTTGACCACTGCCTGCATCACCGAGGCGGCGATATCCTCGCGCGGGCAGCCCTCGTTGAGCAGTGGCAGTATGTCGGTTTTGGCGAAAACCCCGCAGCGCGAGGCAATGGGATAGATGGTTTCGTGTTTCAGGGCCAGGGCGTCCAGCCCGGCCGCGTCCGTCTGGATAAAGGCGGCCATCTGGTCGATGAAGGCCCCCGTGCCCCCGGCGCAGGTCTCGTTCATGCGCTGGTCAAGGCCGCCGGTAAGAAAGGTAAGTTTGGCGTCCTCTCCCCCCAGTTCGATGGCCACGTCGGCGTCGGGAATGCGCATGCGGATGCACAGGCTGGAGGCGATAACCTCCTGCACAAAGGGCAGGTTCAGTTCAGCGGCCAGGGCTATGGCCCCGGAACCGCTGGCCGCCATAAGCCAGCGCGCCCGGGGAAAAGCCGCCGCCGCTTCACGCAGCATGCCGGCCACAGCGGCGCGGACTTCGGAAAGGTGCCGGGCATAGCGGGAAAACAGGATCTTTCCTTCGCTGTCCAGCACGATGGCCTTCACCGTGGTAGAACCAACGTCAAGGCCAAGATACAACTCCGCTTCCGTCATCACGCCTCCGGTGGCGGGCGCGCCTTTGGCGGCCCGGGAAGCTTCATCCCTTGGGAATCCCCGCCAGGAGCGACGCGCCCGGCCCCCTTCACAGTATTTTCGGGGCCGTTGCGGCACTTCAGAAACCCCCGGCCGTCCAAGCACCGCCGGCGAAAAAAAGCGGTTCCCGCAGTCCGTCTTTACGCCTACCAGGAACCGAAACTGATTCTACCCCGATTGTAAAAAAAATCCAACCGGTAAGATATGAATCACTCCGCCGGGGCGGTCCGCGCCGCCCGGCAACGGCGGCATGAACAGGCGAGCGGCTTTGCCGCATCGGCCTGACGAAAGGCCCGGCCCCAACTGGCGAAAGGCTTTGCCGAAGCGGCTGCCCACAGCTTTCGCGCCAGAAACGAAACGCCGGTCCGGCTTGCGCGAATGGGACTTCGCGCGAACCGGACCGGTCCAGGTCGGTTGCGAAAAACAGGCCGTTCGGAGAATGCGTCCGGGGGAATATTCCGGCCGGAGCATGCTCCCCAGCCCCCCCGAGCCGGGCCTTACACCCTTACGGCCAGCGCCTTGGGCAGCGCCGCCGCCACGGCCTCGCGCTGTTTGTCCACTTCCGCGTCTTTCAGGGTGCGGTCGGGGCTGCGGAAGGTCAGGCGGAAGGTCAGGTTCCGTTCCGGCTTGCCGGCGGGCTCAAAGCAGTCTATCAGGCGCACGTCTTCAAGCAGGGGCTGGCGCAGAGCCTTGACCGCCGCGATAATGGCGTCCACGCTGACGGACGGCTCCGCAATAAAGGTGATGTCGCGCCGCACCGGGGGAAATACCGGCAAAGCCGCGAAACGGGGCCTTGCGGCAAGGGCCAGGCCGTACAGGGCGTCCAGATCCAGTTCCGCCAGCCAGACCGCTTTTTTGGCGTGAAAGGCGTCGGCGAGGGCCGGGCGCACCTTGCCCATAATGCCCAGGCGGACGCCGCCCGCGCGCACGGCAACGCCGGGGGCCAGATACGGCAGGGAAGAATCGGCGGCGAACTCGGTTTCCGGCAGGTGCAAAAAGGCCAGCAGGTGCTCCACCATGCCCTTGAGATCCTGGTAGTCCAGGTCGGCCTGCGCCTGGGGCCAGCCGCCGTCAAAGCGGCCGCCGCAAAGCAGGATGCCCAGGCGCTGCCCTTCGCGCGCCGTGGTTTCCGACGCCGGATCCGCCTCAAAGGAGGCCGCCACCTCGAACAGACGCGCCCCGGCGGCCCCTTGCGCAAGGTTGACGCGCAAAGATTGCAGCAGGCCGGGCGCAAGACGGGTGCGCAAAACGTTCTGCTCGTCCGAAAGGGGATTCATGATGCCAAGCCGCCCTTCGGCCGGCAGTCCCAGAAGGTCCAGATCCTTGTGGCTTACAAAGCTGTAATTCACGGATTCGTTCAGGCCCAGGCCGCGCGCCCAGTGCTTGACCCGCGAGCGGAAGCTATGGGCCGGTTCGGGCATGCCCGCCCTTTCCAGGGGGCGCGCGATGGACGGCAGCGAGGGCGGAATGCGGTCCACGCCGTAAATGCGGACGATTTCCTCAATAAGGTCGGCCTCGCGCGTCAGGTCCGGCCGATGGCTGGGGGCGGACACGCTCCAGACGTCGGCGCTTTCCGCGTTGCGCAGGCCGCCGCATTCGCCGGTGCGCGCCGTGGCGCAGGTATCGGCCACCGCGCAGCCCAAAGACTCCAGCGTCTTCACGCAAAAGGCCGAATCCAGGGGAATGCCCAGCAGCTTCTCGGCCCGCTGTTTGCGCAGGGACACGATGGGGGCCTTCCAGGGGGCGGGTTCGGTCTTAAGAACGCCGGGCCGCACGAACCCGCCGGACAGGCGGGCCATCATGGCGGCGGCGCGGTTAAGGGCGTAGGTGGCGCCCACCTGGTCCACCCCGCGCTCGAAACGATAGGCGGCCTCGCTGTGCAGGGAAAGGCGGCGGGCCGTCTTGCGGATCAGGATGGGGTTGAAGACGGCGCATTCCAGAAACACCCGGCGGCTGGCGGCCGTGATTTCCGAGTTCAGCCCGCCCATGACGCCGCCCAGGCCGATGGCGCGTTCCGCGTCGCCGATGACGATGTCGCCGGGAATCAGCGCGCGTTCCTGCCCGTCCAGGGTGGTCAGCGTTTCGCCGGGTTTCGCCGCCCGCACAGTAATGCGCCGGCCGCGCACGGTGTCCAGGTCAAAGGCGTGCAGGGGCTGGCCCAGTTCCATTAAAATGTAGTTGGTGGCGTCCACCAGGTTGGAAATGGCGCGCACACCGATGCTTTGCAGCCGGTAGCGCACGGACGCCGGGCTTTTGGCCGTGACCGCGCCCTCAATGATCCGCCCGTGGTACAGCGAGCACAAAGAAGCGTCCGAAGCCTCCAAAGCCACCTCGTGCGAGGCGTCAAAACCGGCCTCGGCAAGTTCCAGGGGGGGCGGGGTCAGGGGCAGCCCGAACACGGCGGCGGTTTCGCGGGCCAGGCCCAGCACGGAAAGACAATCGCCCCGGTTGGGGGTGATGGAGATGTCCAGCACCTCGTCGTCAAGGCCCAGCACGTCCACCAGCCGCGCGCCCACAGGGGAGGCGGGGTCCAGCACCAGGATGCCGTCGTGGTCGTCGGAAAGGCCCAGCTCCGCTTCGGAGCAGATCATGCCGTGGGACGGAGCGCCCCGCAGCCTGGCCGCCTTGATGGTCAGGCCGTTCGGCAGGGTGTCGCCCACCCTGACCACGGCCACCTTCTGTCCCTTGGCCACGTTGGGCGCGCCGCACACGATGTCCAGCACCTCGTCCCCCACGTCCACCCGGCACACGGAAAGCTTTTCCGCCTCCGGATGTTTGCCGCACTCCGCCACGTGGCCCACCACAAAAGGCGCCAGGGCGGCAAAGGGGCGGGACAGACCGTCAAGTTCCAGGCCCACCATGGTCAGCTTGGCGCCAAGAGCCTCGGCCGTTCCTTCGTAAGGGACAAACTCGCGCAGCCAGGAAAGATTGAGCAGCATAGAATACTCCTGCTTGACCGGGGCTCCGCCCCAGACCCCGCAAGGGGGCGTGGCCCCCTTGACCCGCAATTTCCGGTAAACCGCGCTTCGCGCGGCTTACCGGCAAATGGGGCGCAGGGGACTCGATCCCCTGCCGGGGGAGTGTGAGGGAGGCGCGGCCCAGGCGCTGGGTCGCGGCCCCAGGCGCTGAACAGCGCCCTCTCAATCAAAATTGCCGTAAGAACCGCAAATCGTTCTCAAAGAACATGCGCAGATCGCCGATGCCATACTTGAGCATGGCCACGCGTTCCACGCCCAGGCCAAAGGCGAAGCCCGTGCATTCGGCGTCAAAGCCCACGGCGGCGAACACGTTGGGGTCCACCATGCCGGAGCCGAGAATCTCCAGCCAGCCCGTGCTTTTGCACACCCGGCAGGGCTCGCCGTTTTTGCGGCCCTGCCCGTTGCAGAGGATGCACGAAATGTCCACTTCCACGCTGGGTTCGGTAAAGGGGAAGAAGCTGGGGCGGAAGCGCACGTTCACGTCCTTGCCGAACAGCTGGCGCACAAAGGCCGTCAGGGTGCCGCGCAGGTGCGAGAGGGTGACGTTTTTATCCACCAGCAGGCCCTCGATCTGGTGGAACATGGGCGTGTGGGTGATGTCGGAATCGCGACGGTAGACCTTGCCCGGGGCAATGACAGCCAGGGGCGGCGCCTTGCGCTCCAGCATGGCGCGCACCTGCATGGGCGAGGTGTGCGTGCGCAGCACGATGCCGTCGGAAACGTACAGGGTGTCCTGCATGTCGCGGGCCGGGTGATCTTTGGGCAGGTTCAGGGCTTCGAAGTTGTGGAAATCCGTTTCCACCTCCGGGCCGGAAATGATGTCGTAGCCCAGCTTTTCAAAGACCGCGCAAATTTCCTCCATCACCAGGGTGACGGGATGCAGGCTGCCCTGCCAGGGAGCCCTGCCCGGCAGCGACGGGTCGAAGCGGGCCAGGGCGGCTTCTTCCTCCGCCCGGACCAGGACGGCGGAACGCTCCGCCACCAGGGCGGCAAGGCGCTCCTTGACCGCGTTGGCGGCCTTGCCAAAGGCCGGGCGCTCCGCCGGGGCAAGTTCCGGCAGGCGGCTCATCAACTGGGCCAAAGCCCCTTTGCGGCCAAGATAGGCGATGTCCGCCTCTTCCACGGCGGCCAGCGAAGACGCCTGGACCAGCGCGCTTTCCAGCGCGGGGGCCAGGCGTTCCAGTTCAGCGATGAGATTCATGACGCCTCCGGCGGTCAGGGGCTCTGGAGATTACGTTTGCAAAAAAGCGTTATAGTCCGGCGCGCCGCTTAGACGGCTTTTCAACTTTCGGGCAGCCTGTCAAAAATGGAGCGCTTCATAGATAGAATACGCGGCCGCTACGCAAAATTTTACAGGCAAATCCCGCTCCCGCAAAAGATACCGGCCCTGCCGGCCGAAATGAACCGGGCAGGACTTCCGGGAAAGAAGTGAAGTTTTGCGCCAGACAAGGAAGGCGAATTTCCGTAAAGGGGGCTGGACTCTTTGGTCCTGCCCCCTTTACGGAAATGAAGCCTGACGCCGTACGGCGCAAAAATCCGCTTATTTACCGAGGTGGGCTTTGGCGGCCTCGACGACTTTGGCGAAATCGTCCTTGGCGCGCACGGCCAGATCGGCCAGCACCTTGCGGTCAAGGGCGATATCGGCTTTCTTCAGGCCGTCGATAAAACGGCTGTAAGAAAGGCCGTGCTCGCGCACGCCCGCGTTGATGCGCAAAATCCACAGCTTGCGGAACTCGCGCTTGCGTACCTTGCGGTCGCGGAAAGAATAGGCCAAAGCCCGTTCCACGGCCTCGCGCGCGGTGCGGTACAGCTTGCTGCGCCCGCCGCGGAAACCTTTGGCGAGATCCAGATACTTTTTGTGGCGCCTGTGCGCCGTCATCCCTCTCTTTACACGCATGATATCCTCCGCGTTCAGCGCTTCGCGAGGCGTAGGGTGTGCCAGCGAAGCGGATTACGTACCGGGGCGGCCAAGCGGGCCTTTCCCCGTTTTCATGCATCGCCGGCCGCACCAACTGCTGCAAAATCGACGAGGCGAAAACTCTTTCGAACGGACATTCCGCGCGCTTTCGCTGAGAAAACGCGCTTTACACCGGACCGGGACGCGGCTTGGTGTAAATAACCAACGCACCGCGCCTGGAAGGCGCGCATCATAGCCGACCGATATTTCCGCCGGATATGCAAGTGATCCGCCGCGCCTGGAAGGCGCGGATTTTCGTCGCCGGCAAGGAAGGCCAGCTTTTGCGAGGGCGGGCTGGGCTCTTCGGCCCTGCCCGCCGAGCAAAAGCGCCGCCTGACGCGGCCAGCGGCAAAAAGACGCGCCTTCCTAGGCGTAGGGAAGCATGCGGGCGACAGCCCTTTCGTTGGTCTTGTCGACAATGGCGGACTGGCCCAGGCGCATTTTGCGCCCGGCGCTCTTTTTGGTCAGGATGTGGCGCAGGTTCTGTCTGCGGCGGCGGAACTTGCCCGAGCCGGTGACGGTAAACCGTTTGGCGGCCGAGCGTTTGGTCTTCATCTTGGGCATGGTCTGCTCCTTAAGTGCCGGTATGGCGTAGTCTTGTCGTTGGAGTAATTTCACTTTGAAATTGCTCCGGCGGAGCGCCTCAAAGTAAAAATGCCGTGCATGCGGCGAAACGTCCATGACGCGCGGACCGCGACGGCCGCGCGAAACGCGGCGGACGCACGGCGAAAGCGCGCGTGAACGGCGCGGACGCAACATGCCCCCCGCAAGAGGAAAGGCATAATGCGCTAAAAATTTTTTTCAGGCAAGCCAAAAAACCGCCCTGTCCGGCTCACCGGGCAGCGGCAGGTAAGGCCCGCATGCCTTCAATCAGCCGGCAGGCCCGGAGGCTTCCTACAAAAACGTCCGCCGGCCCCGGAAAAAGCTTCCGGAGCGGCCCGCTTTTCGGCAACGCCGCCGGCACCATGCGCAGAGCGCAGCTTTTGTTCTTCCCGGGCGGCCTACTTTTTCGGCAGGGGCGCCAGCATCATGTGCAGGGTGCGGCCTTCGGCCCGGGGCTCCTGATCCACCTTGGCGATGTCCTTGGTGTCTTCCACGACCTTGTCCAGCATAAGCTGGCCGCGATCCTTGTGGACGATTTCCCTGCCCCGGAAAAAGATGGTCACCTTACAGCGGTCGCCGTCCTCAATGAACCGGCGGATGTGGTTCACCTTGGTCTGGTAGTCATGGTCGTCGGTCTTCGGGCGGAGCTTAATCTCCTTGATCTGGATGACCGTCTGCCGCTTTTTGGCTTCCTGTTTCTTTTTCTGGGCTTCATACTTGAATTTGCCGTAATCCATGATGCGGCAGACCGGCGGCTCGGCCGTGGCGGCCACTTCCACCAGATCAAGACCGGCTTCACGGGCCATCTGCAAGGCCTCGTTCCGCTCGACTATGCCCAGTTGCTCGCCTTCAGCCCCGATGAGCCGCACTTCGCGAACGCGAATCTGATCGTTGCGCCGCACGGTATCCTGCGGTTCGTTCCGCCGGGGGCGCACAGTGTTAGGAGAAGCGATAATTCATGCCTCCTTTCTTAAAGGGTTCGTCACAATCCACCCGAATCTGGGCCTCCACCTCTTCCAGGGTTCTGAACCCAAGGGTGTCGCCGCCGCGCAGGCGCACGTTCACGCCCCCGCTTTCGAGCTCTTTGTCGCCTACCACAAGAACATACGGTATTTTTTCAAGTTGCGCCGCGCGCACCTTGTACCCGAGCTTTTCGTTGCGAAGGTCGGCGTCCACGCGGATGCCTTTGGCCTTCAGCGTGTCGCGCACCTTCTGGGCAAAGCGGTCGTGGCTTTCCGTCACCGTGACCACGCGCGCCTGCAAGGGAGCCAGCCAGGTGGGGAAGGCCCCGGCGCAGTGTTCCACCAGGATGCCGATGAAACGCTCCAGCGAGCCCAGAATGGCCCGGTGCACCATGACCGGACGGTGCTTTTCGCCGTCCTGGCCGATATACCCCAGGTCGAAGCGTTCCGGCAGGGTGAAGTCGCACTGGATGGTGGAGCACTGCCATTCGCGGTCCAGGCTGTCGGTGACCCGGCAGTCGATTTTCGGACCGTAAAAGGCCCCGTCGCCCTCATTGATGACAAAGGGTATGTCCAGTTTTTCCAGAGCCTGGGTAAGGGCGCTGGTGGCGCGTTCCCAGGCTTCGTCCGTGCCGATGTACTTTTCCGGCTTGGTGGCCACGCCGATTTTGTAGCTGAAGCCGAACAGGTTGAACAGGTCGCGCACCAGGGTGATGACCCCGATGATTTCCGCTTCCAGTTGTTCCGGGCTGCAAATGATGTGCGCGTCGTCCTGGGTGAACTGGCGCACCCGCAAAAGGCCGTGCAGCACGCCGCTTTTTTCATGGCGGTGCACCACGCCCAACTCCGCGTAGCGGACGGGCAGTTCACGGTAGCTGCGCAGGGCGCTGCCGTAAATAAGCATGTGGGCCAGACAGTTCATGGGCTTGACGCCGTAGGCGTCGCCCTCGATCTCCGTGAAGTACATGTTCTCGCGGTAGTTGTCGTAGTGGCCCGACTTTTCCCACAGCTCGCGCCGCAGAAGCTGCGGTCCCTGCACCAGTTCGTAGCCGCGCTTCAGGTGTTCCTTGCGCAGAAAATCCTCAAGGATGGTGCGCACCAGCATCCCCTTGGGATGCCAGAAAACCATGCCCGGGGCCACGTCCTCGTGAAAGTCGAACAGGTCCAGTTCGCGCCCCAGCTTTCTGTGGTCGCGGCGCTTGGCCTCTTCGATATGATGCAGATACTTGGCCAGGCCGGCCTCGTCGACAAAAGAAGTGCCGTAAATGCGCGAAAGCATCTTGTTCTTTTCGTCGCCGCGCCAGTAAGCCCCTGCAACGGAAAGCAGCTTGGCGGCCCTGACGAAGCCCGCATGGGGCAGATGCGGCCCCCGGCACAGGTCGGTGAACTCCGCCAGATCGTACAGCGACACGGTGTCGGCCTCGATATCGCGGATGATTTCCACCTTGTAGGTTTCGCCCTTTTCCTCAAAAAAGCGGACGGCTTCTTCCTTGGAAACCACACGGCGCGAAAAAGGAACGGCGTCCTTGGCGATGTGGCGCATTTCCGCCTCGATGGCGGCGAAGTCGTCCACGGTAAAGGGGCGCGGCGGATCGAAGTCGTAGTAAAAACCGTTGTCGATGGCCGGGCCTATGGTCACCTTTGCCTTGGGAAACAGGCGCTGCACGGCGGTGGCCATGACGTGGGCTGTGCTGTGGCGCAGGATGTCCAGGCCCTCGGGACTGTCGAGGGTCACGCCTTCCAGCACGGCCGCGCCTTCGGGCAACGGGGCGGAAAGGTCCAGCAGAACCCCGTCCGCGCGGGCCGCCACGCAGGCCTTGAAACGTTTGCCCGAAAGCCCCCGGGCCAGAGCCTCGGCGCAGGAAATCCCGGCCGCCGCCTCGACGTTGTTGCCCTCAATGCTGATATTCACGACGTTCTCCTTACGCTCCCGCACGGGACCGCGCGGGCCGGGCGTTTTCCCGGTCCCGCGCGCGTCCCGCATATAGAAAAAAGGGAGGCGGACCTCCCTTTATCTGGTATTCTGGTAGGCACGAGCAGCTTTGAACTGCTGACCCCTTCCGTGTCAAGGAAGTGCTCTACCCCTGAGCTACGCGCCTACTTACTGCGAGGCAGTTGCGATATGTATCCGCATCCGGGCAAAAGGTCAAGAGCGCTTATCGCAATTCCTCAATTTTGCTGCTGACGTGCGCCTTGAAGGCCTGGACGGTATTGCGCAGCAGCATGGCGATGGTCATGGGGCCCACGCCCCCCGGTACCGGCGTCATGGCCGAAACCATGTGCCTGAGCGCGCCAAAGTCGCAGTCGCCGCAAAGCCCGTCCGGTCCCCTGTTGATGCCCACGTCCACTATCACCGCCCCTTCCTTGACCATGCCCGCGTGGATGAACCTCGGCCGGCCCAGAGCGGCGAACAGAAAGTCCGCTTCGCGGCAGATGTCCTCCAGATCCCTGGTGCCGGAATGGCATATGGTCACCGTGGCGTTGGCGTATTTGCCGGGGGCGGCCAGCATCAGGGCCAGGGGCTTGCCCACGATGTTGCTGCGCCCTATGACCACGGCCCGCTTGCCCGCGGGCGACAGATTATAGTGCTGCAACAGCGCCATGACCCCGGCCGGGGTGCAGGGGCGCATGCCCGGCAGCCCCAGGGCCAGCTTGCCCATGTTCACGGGGTGAAACCCGTCCACGTCCTTGTGCGGAGCTATGCGCTCCAGGCAGCGCTGGCTGTCCAGCCCGCGCGGCAGGGGCAGTTGCAGCAAAATGCCGTCCACATCCTCGCGAGCGTTCAGTTCGTCAATAAGGGACAGCAGCCTGCCCTGTTCCGTGTCGTCGGGCAGCCGCCATGCGCGGGAAGTGACTCCCGCCTCGGCGCAGGCGCGCTCTTTGTTGCGCACGTAAATCTGCGAGGCGGGATCCTCCCCCACCAGGATCACGGCCAGGCAGGGCTTGCGGCCCGACCCGCGGGCCAGGCTTTCCACCTCCGCGGCAAGTTCCACGCGCAGGGCGGTGGCCGTGGCTTTTCCGTCCAGGGTCAGCATCTGTTCTCCTTCATTAAATGACAATTCCCCGTTAGCCCGGGGTTCGTAAAGGCGCGCCCACCACGGGGCTTAAAGGCGGCAATGAATGCCGCCGTTAAACGCCGTGGTGGCGGGGTGTCGACAAAGAAGACTTTGCCGACGGCCCGTCTTATTCCTCGTCTTCCCTTTCCTGGGGGCCGTACTGCGCGCTGAGGGCGCGGCCGTAGTACAGGGCGGATTCTTCCAGATCCTCTTCAATGCGCAGAAGCTGGTTGTACTTGGCCAGGCGGTCGCTGCGGCACAGCGAGCCCGTCTTGATCTGCCCCGCGTTGGTGCCCACGGCGAGATCCGCGATAAAGGCGTCCTCGGTTTCGCCCGAGCGGTGCGAGACGATGGTGCTGTAGCCGTTTTCCTTGGCCATTTCGATGGTGTCCAGGGTTTCGGTCAGGGTGCCGATCTGGTTGAGCTTTATCAAAATGGAGTTGCCCACGCCCTCGGCGATGCCTTCCGCCAGGATTTCCGGATTGGTGACGAACAAATCGTCGCCCACAATCTGCACCCGGTCGCCGAGCGCCACAGTCAGTTCGCGCCAGCCGTGCCAGTCGCCTTCGGCCAGGCCGTCCTCAATGGAAATCAGCGGATATTTTTCCGTGAAGCGTTGCAGGTATTCCACCATTTCCGAAGAAGAAAGCATTTTGCCTTCGCCCTTCAGGTTGTATTTGCCATCGGCGAAAAATTCCGTGGCGGCGGCGTCAATGGCCAGGGCGATGTCCGTGCCGGGGTTGTAGCCCGACTCTTCAATGGCGCGCATGATGTAGCGGAAAGCCTCGTCGTGGTCTTTCAGGTTGGGGGCGAAGCCGCCCTCGTCCCCCACGCTGGTCACGTGGCCGTCGGCGGCCAAAAGCGCCCGCAGGGTGTGGAAGGTTTCCGCGCCCATGCGCAGGGCTTCCTGAAAGGACTGCGCGCCGATGGGCATGATCATGAACTCCTGGATATCCAGATTGTTGGGCGCGTGCGCGCCGCCATTGATGATGTTCATCAGGGGCACGGGCAGCACTTTGGCGTTTACCCCGCCCAGATACTGGTACAGGGGCAGGGCCAGAAAGTTGGCCGCCGCGCGCGCCGCGGCCAGGGACGCGCCCAGCAGGGCGTTGGCGCCCAGGCGGTCTTTGTTGTCGGTGCCGTCAAGGTCGATGAGGGTGTTGTCAATCTGCACCTGACGCAAAGCGTTCAGGCCAACCAGGGCCTCGGCTATTTCGCCGTTCACGTGGTCCACGGCCTTGATGACGCCTTTGCCGCTGTAGCGCGATTTGTCCCCGTCGCGCAACTCCAGCGCCTCGCGGCTGCCGGTGGAGGCCCCGGAGGGCACGGCGGCGCGGCCCGTGTGCCCGGAATCAAGGCCCACCTCCACTTCCACCGTGGGGTTGCCGCGTGAATCCAGAATTTCCCGTGCCCAGACCGATACGATAGTGCTCATGCGAAACACTCCTTAGTTATATAACGCCCCTGGAGGTCTGGGACCGCGTTGCTCCGCGGCCCGCCTGTTCCTGATAGAGAAGGTGCAGCCCTTCCAGCAAAAGATCGGGCCGCACGGCGTGAAAGCAGTCCGTCACTTTGGCCAGGGCCGGAGCAAAGCCGCCCGTGGCCACGACCATGACGTTTGCTTCCCTGCCCGGCGCAAGGGAAGCGGCCAGACGTTTGACAAGCCCCTCGGCCATGGCCGCGAAACCGAACACGAACCCGTGGTTCAGACTGGTGCTTGTGGAACGGCCCGGAACCGGGAAGGACTCCTCCACCTCAAGGTGAATCCGGGGAAGCTTGGCCGTGTTCGAAGCGAGCGCCGACGCCGAGGAAAACACGCCGGGGCAGATAAGCCCGCCCAGATACGCGTCGCCCTGCACGCAGTCAAAGGTTGTGGCCGTGCCAAAGTCGACGCTGACGATGGTTTCCGCCTGCGGAAACAGCCGCCGCGCGGCAAAAGCCCCCACCAGCCGGTCCGCCCCCACCTCGTGGGGCAGGGCGTAGCGGTTTTCCATAGGAAGGGCCATATCTTCCGGCACAAACAGGGGCCTGATCCCCAAAAAGCGCTCGCAGGCCCGGCGCACTGTGGCCCCCATTGCCGGGGCCACGGAAGAGGCGATGCAGGCCTCCACGCCGTCCGCGTCCGCGCGGGCGTGGCGCAAAAGTTCCAGCAGGGTCAGGCCGAACTGGTCCGCCGTCTGCCGGGGATCTGTGGGCAGCACGTACGAAACGAAAGGCCCCCGCCCGCGGGCCAGCCCTATTTTGGTATTGGTGTTGCCGATATCAAACAGAAAAACAACGCTCATGGACAGCCGCCTGACCGGGCGTCACAGCAAAATCCTCATTCGCCGCAACGGCAAAAAAACGGACGCCTGATGCCAGCATAGGCGTTTTTCCTGAAAAATCAAGATAGGCGGGGCGGGGCGGGGCGGGGCGGCAAACGCTCTGCGTCGCCCTTCCGCCGGGCTCATTGACGCAGGTGCGGCAAAGATTTATCACGCACAGATCGCCGCCTCATTTTTGACATTACGGATTGTCGCCTTTTTATCATTCTGCATTGCCGCCTCATTTTTGACATCAATGAAGGAAGCCCCATGAGCAGCAGGAACAGCGCCCGCCAGCACGCCATACGCCGTATCGCCCGCACCCGCCCCCTGGACGTGGGCATAGACTATACCAAAGAGCCGCTGCAGGAAATTTTCGGCTCCCTGGTGTTTGACGAAAACGCCATGCGCGACAGGCTGCCCAAAAACGTCTTCAAGCGCCTGAACGCCACCATCCGCGAAGGCCTGCCCCTGGAACCCGACATAGCCGGGGTCGTGGCCAACGCCATGAAGGAATGGGCCGTGGAACGCGGCGCCACCCACTACACCCACTGGTTCCAGCCCATGACCGGCAACACGGCGGAAAAGCACGACGCCTTCCTTACCCCGGCGGGCGGGGGCAGGGTAATCAACGAATTTTCCGGCCGCATGCTCATCAAGGGGGAATCCGACGCTTCTTCCTTCCCCTCCGGGGGCATCCGCTCCACCTTCGAGGCACGCGGCTACACCGCCTGGGATCCGCGCTCGCCCGTGTTCATCAAAGAAAGCCTCAACGGCCGCACCCTGTGCATTCCCACGGCCTTTTGCTCCTACACCGGCGAATGCCTGGACCGCAAAACCCCGCTGCTGCGCTCCACCCAGGCCATTTCGCAGCACGCCCTGCGCATCCTGCGCCTGTTCGGCAACACCCGCGCCACCCATGTGGACGTTTCGCTGGGGGTCGAGCAGGAATACTTTCTGGTGGACCGCCAGTTCTTTTTGCAGCGGCCCGACCTGGTCAACACCGGCCGCACCCTGTACGGCGCCCGCCCGCCCAAGGGGCAGGAAATGGGCGACCACTACTACGGCAGCATCCGGGGCAGGGTGCTCGCCTTTATGATGGATCTGGAAAAGCGCCTGTACCGCCTGGGCGTTCCCCTGAAGACCCGCCACAACGAGGTCGCCCCGGCCCAGTTCGAGCTGGCCCCCCTGTACGAGGAAGCCAACATCGCCAGCGACCATAACATGCTGATCATGGAAAGCCTGCGCGGCGCGGCCCGCGACCACGGCATGGTCTGCCTGCTGCACGAAAAGCCCTTCCGGGGCGTCAACGGCAGCGGCAAACACAACAACTGGTCCCTGTGCGATTCCGAGGGCAACAACCTGCTGGAACCCGGCGACACCCCGCACGAAAACGCCCAGTTCCTGGTCTTTCTCTGCGCGGTGATGCGCGCGGTGCACACGTATGCGCCCCTTCTTCGCGTGGGCACGGCCACTGCCGGCAACGATCACCGCCTGGGCGCCCACGAGGCCCCGCCCGCCATTCTTTCCATTTTTCTCGGCAACGAGCTTATGGAAGTGGTGGAAGACATCAAGGCCGGCACTCATTCCAAAGGGCACCAGCGCGAGTTCATGCGCATCGGCGTCACCGCCCTGCCCGCTCTGCCCCGCGACGCCACGGACCGCAACCGCACCTCGCCCGTGGCCTTTACCGGCAACAAGTTCGAATTCCGCGCCGTCGGGGCCTCGCAAAGCCCCGCGCCCACGGCCTTTCTGATCAACGTCGCCGTTACCGAGGCTCTGGACGCCTACGCCAGCGCCCTGGAAGCCGAAACAGCCAAAGGCGCCCCCTTTATGGACGCCGTCAACGCCCTGCTGCGCGCCGAGTTCACCGCCCACTACCCGGTGCTGTTCGGCGGCGACAGTTACAGCGCCGCCTGGCCCAAAGAGGCCGAGCGCCGGGGACTGCCCAACCTCAAAGACTGCGTCGCCGCCCTCGAGCGTTTTTCGGACGAGGAAAACATCGCCGTGCTCTCGCGCTATGCGGTGCTTACCCCCCGCGAGGTCAAGGCCCGCCAGGACATCCTGCTGGGCGAATATGCCAAGTCCCTGGTCATCGAGGCCCAGGTGGCCCTGGAAATGGGCCGCACCCTCATCCTGCCCGCCGCCCTGGCCTGGCAGAAAAAAATCGCCGACACCATCGCCTCCCTTAAAGACATCGGCCTGGAACCGGCGGCCGAAACCCACGTTATCCTGTTGCAGCGCGTCAACCGCCATGTGCGCGACTTTATGATCGCCCTTGACCGCCTGGACGAGGAACTGCCCCGCTGCATGGACATCAAGGGGTCGCCCCTCAAAAAAGCCCAGTTCTGCCGGGACCTCCTCGTACCCGTCATGGCCGCCTGCCGCGCCGAAGGCGACGCCCTTGAACAGCTTGTCGACGACGCCGAATGGTCCCTGCCGAAGTACAGGGAACTTTTATGGATATATTGATGGAGTGTTTGGGGGAAGGGAAAGGAAACTTTTAAAAAAGTTCCCTTTCCCTTCCCCCAAGCCCCCATCCCTATCCCTCAAAACTTTTTAGTTTGTTTAGCCTGTCTTATTGGCATCAGAATAAATGCGATGTACAAGGCTTTGCATCGTGAACCCTCCCCCGAAACACACAACCATCATCCCCCGGAACTGCTCCATGAAAGTCATCATATTCTGCGGCGGCAAGGGCACGCGGCTGCGCGAGGAAACGGAATTCAAACCCAAGCCGATGGTGGAAGTGGGCGGCCTGCCCATCATGTGGCACATCATGCAGCGCTACGCCAAATACGGGCACAAGGAATTCGTTCTGCCGCTGGGTTACCGGGGCGACGTGATCAAGCAGTATTTTCATGACTACAAGGTGCGCCATTCGGACTTCACCATCGATCTGGAGTCGGGCGACACCACGGTGCACAGCTCCACGGCCTGTGTGGACTGGAAGGTCACGCTCTGCGACACGGGCGAGGACACGGAAAAGGGCGGGCGCATCAAGCGGGTGGCCCGGCACCTGGGCAACGGGCCGTTCATGGCGACTTACGGCGACGGCGTGGCCGACATCAACATCGACGCCCTGCTGGCCTTTCACAAGTCGCACGGCAAGCTGGGCACCTTTACGGGCGTGCGCATGCCGTCGCGTTTCGGCACGGTGAACACGGACGAGGCGGGCCACATCAAGTCCTGGCAGGAAAAACCCCTGCTCAACCAGTTTACCAACTGCGGTTTCTTTGTCTTTGAGCCGGAATTTCTGGACTACCTGACGGAAGACGAAAGCTGCGATCTGGAAAAGGCCCCCCTGGAACGCCTGGCCCGCGAAGGGCAGCTTGCCATGTACCGCCACGAGGGTTTCTGGCAATGCATGGACACCCTGCGCGACTATCAGCTTTTGAATAAAATCTGGGACAGGGGCGACGCGCCCTGGACAAAATAAGGACATCCCATGTTTGCTGATCAATATAGGAACAAGCGCGTGCTCATTACCGGGCACACGGGCTTCAAGGGCACCTGGCTCACCTCCTGGCTGCTGGAGCTGGGGGCCGAGGTAACGGGCTTTTCCCTGGGCCTGCCCACCGAGCCTTCGGCCTTTGCGGAACTGGGCCTGGCAAAGCGCATCACCCACATCGAAGGGGACATCCGCGACGCCGGACTTGTGGCCCGGGTGGCGGCGGAGCAAAAGCCGCACATCGTCTTCCACATGGCGGCCCAGGCTCTGGTAAGCGTCTCGTATGCAGACCCGGTGGAAACTTTCTCCACCAACGCCATGGGCACCCTGCACGTCCTGGAAGCCGTGCGCCGCGCGCCGGAAACGCAGGCCCTGGTCTGCATCACCAGCGACAAATGCTACCGCAACGACGAGTGGGTCTGGGGCTACCGCGAGACCGACGCCCTGGGCGGGCACGACCCGTACAGCGCCTCCAAATCCTGCGCGGAAATCATCGCCCATTCGTACTTTCGGTCCTTCCTGGCCGGGGGGGGGGTGCGCGCGGCCACGGTGCGGGCGGGCAACGTCATCGGCGGGGGCGACTGGGCCCTGGACCGCCTGGTGCCCGACTGCGCCAAGGCTTTTGCCGCGGGCAGGGCCGTTTCCATCCGCAGTCCCTGGGCCACGCGTCCCTGGCAGCACGTGCTGGAGCCTCTTTCCGGCTACTTGTGGCTGGGCGCGCGGCTGCTGCAAAACAAGCCCGGTCCCCTGCCCCTGAACGGCGAGGCCTTTAACTTCGGCCCCGCCGCCGACGTCAACGCCACTGTGGGCGAGGTGGCCGACGCGCTGGCCCGGCACTGGCCCGGCTTTACCGTGGACATGGACAGGGACGGCATGCCCGGCGTCAAGGAATGCACCCTGCTCAAGCTTTGCTGCGACAAGGCCCTGGCCCACCTGGGCTGGAAGGCCACCCTGCCCTTTGACGAAACCGTCCGCTTTACCGCGGAATGGTACCGCGCCTTCTACGCCGGCAAAGGGCTGCCTGCGGGCGGGCAAAACCCCGCCCCGCGCGACATGTACGCCTTCACCGCCGGGCAAATCGCCGAATACTCGGCCAGGGCGGCGGAAAAGGGCCTGCCGTGGACCCGCTGACAAGGCCTTTGCCATGACCTTTGCCCCCCAAACGCGGGAAACCGCCATCCACGGCGTGCTGGAGCAGGATCTGCGGGAAATACCCACCGAGGGCGGCCCCGTGCTGCACATGCTGCGCGCCGACAGTTCCCTTTTCGCCGGTTTCGGGGAGGTCTACTTTTCCGAAGTGCTGCCGGGAGCCGTCAAGGCCTGGAAACGCCACCGCCTGCAAACCCAGCACTTCGCCGTGCCCTGCGGGCTGATGGACATCGTGATCTACGACGCCCGCGAGGATTCCCCCACCAGGGGGACCGTGGCGGCTTTTCGCCTGGGCCGGCCGGGCCATTACCGCCTGCTGCGCATCCCGCCGGGACTATGGTACGGCTTTACCGCCGCGAGCGAAACCCCGGCCGTGCTCGCCAACTGCGCCGACATCCCCCACGCCCCCGACGAATCCGAGCGCCTGCCCAAGGACGCGCCCGAAATTCCATACCAGTGGCAGAAATGAGAACTCCGTGGAGCTCCGGCGTCATCTCAAGCCAAATAGGAAAAAGGCGGTAACGCGCTGTGTCTGACCCTTCCCTTTCCCCCCGCCGTTATCTGGTCACCGGAGGGCACGGCTACGTCGGTTCGTGGATCGTCCGCCGCCTGGCCGAAGCCGGGCACGCGGTCTTCACCCTCTCGCGCGGCCGGGAGCCGGCCTCCTTTGCGCGGCCCCCGGCCGCCCGGATCGCCCCGCGGCATATCTCCGCCGACCTTGTCCGCCTGACGGCGGAAGAACTGGCCGCCCTGCTGCCCGAAAACCTGGACGGGTGCGTGCACACGGCCAGCTTCAACGAAAGCGCGGCGCCCGGTTACGCCCGCAAGGCCCTGGAGGCCAACGCCTGGGCCACCCGTAACCTGCTGGACGCCCTGGTCCTGCGCGGCCTGCCCCTGTTCATCTATTTCAGCACCTTTCACGTTTACGGCGCAAGCGGCGGCGACATCACCGAGGACACCCCCCCGGCCCCGGCAAACGACTACGCCCTTACCCACCTGTTCGGCGAAGAATACTGCCGCATGGCGGGACGCCTGCACGGCCTGCCCTTTGTCATCCTGCGCCTGACCAACGGCTACGGCGCGCCCCTGACCCGGCCCTTCGGCAAGTGGTACCTGCTGCTCAACGACCTGTGCCGCCAGGCCGTGACGGAAGGCGCGGTTTCCCTGCGTTCCAACCCTTCGGTGCGGCGCGACTTCGTCTGGCTGGGGGATGTGGCCGCGGTGGTGCAAAAGCTGCTGCTGCGGCCGGACTTGGCCGGAAGCCTCTTCAACCTGGCGCGCGAAGAAACCCTGTCCATAGGCGAGGTGGCCTCCCTGGCCGCCAAAGCGGCTTCGCGCATCCTGGGCAAAGAGGTTCCCGTGCGCCTGGAGCGCTCCCCCGCGCCCGTGCCCGCGTTGCGCGTGGACTCCTCGCGCCTGCGCGCGGCCCTGGGGTACGGTTTTTCCGGCGACATGGCCGGGGAGATGGAAAATATCCTGGCGTTTCTGCGGGAATACGGGACGGAGTAACCTCCCGTCGTCACATTCCGCAAAAAACGGCAGACCCGTCAATTTGAAGAACACGCGTAGTGGGGGGGGGGTGGGGGGGGGGGCGGGCGGCGGGCTATTGTGGGTGGGGGGGGGGTCTCGTTTGCCCCCCCCCCATCAAAAAACCCCCCTGCGCCCACTTCTCCCCCCCCCCCCCCCCCCCACTACGCAAAAAATCCCGGCATGCCACGTGGAGAAAGCATG
>JAVBPV010000036.1:0-38237 GCA_031549405.1 Desulfovibrio sp. | reverse complement strand
GGATTCATCCAGAGGCATGGCCGTTTTTCCTCCAACCGGTCTTCAATTTCGCCAACGCCGTTGGCGAAATTGGCGGTTGCTTACAGTGATATGGTGTCAGATTCTAAATCACGCGGCTTTATGCCGCAAGACGTTCATTCTCCCGACACATTGGCGAGAATTGCCGCTGCCGCGTTGCCCGCCGCCGTCATAGATTCCGGCAGGAACTGGCCGTATTTCTTTTTGGTGAACTCCGCGTTCTTGTGCGTGAGCATTTCCGCGATCATGTCCAGGGTGAACTTGCCGCTGTTGGCCAGTGTTACGGCAAAGTGATGGCGCAGGCCGTGGAACGGGCGGAATTTGACCGGCAAGCCAGCCGCTTTCTTGATTTTGTCCACGGCGCTGCAATCCTTGCGCTGTTCCCCGAACTTGCCTGGAAACACATAGACGCTCTGCGGGAAGTTCTCCGCTCTCCAAGCGAACTGGTCCTTGATAACCTCTTCGGCAACGCCGCTCATGCCGATGGATACGGATTTCCCGCCCTTGGGGTCGCGGATGCGGATGAGCTTCATGTGAAAGTCTATATCCTGGGTTTCCAGCTTGAACAGTTCCCCGCGCCGCATTCCGGTGAAAAAGGCCAGCAGCAGCATGTTGGCCACGTCCTTGACCGGCCAATCCCGCACGGCTGCCAGAAACCGCTGCACTTCGTCCGGTTTGAGATATTCGATAACCTCATTGTCTTTGACAGGCATTTCGATCTGGAAACTCAGAGCCGGGCATTTGAGCTCCCTTCTTTAATCTTTTCCACAGTCAGGTTGTTGGGCAAGTGGCCGGGGCTGACGATTTCAATCCGGCTATCGAAAATAAAAAGCCGGATAGGAGCACTGACCAGATAATCTCGGTGAATGAGCGCATTGACCAGAAGTTCTTCAAAAACAGTCACGGAAATTTCCGGCAGCCCCGGTGAGTTAACGCCCCGTCGGGATATTCCCGCTTATGGAATGTTTCCAAAAAATCCCGGAAACGCAGTTTGTCCAGCTTGTCGATTCCAGCCTTGGTGGGCAGCTCATCGGCATGAAACTGGTTGCTGATCTGGAACAGGCGGCGCAGTTCTTCCTTGGAGTTGACCCGACGTTTGTCAGCAGCTTTTTTTCGTCCAAAGGCATAGCGTACTCGCTTCATTGGATTTTCAAGTGGGCATTGATGACAATTGTATCTCACGGTTAAACTTCACTTTTTTCCCGTATCCCACGCAATTTCATACGCCGTGCTGCGCCCCCCGCCGGGTAACGCTCTGAGCATTCCCTTTTGGAGCAGGTCTTCAATCTCCCGCCAAGCGGTAGCGCGGGAGGTTTTGGTCATGCCCATGTACTTGCGGGTGGACAAACCGCCCTCAAAGCCGTCTTTTCCGGCATCCAGCAGGCGATTGAGCACCTTTCTCTGGCGTTCGTTCACCGCAGTTTCAGCGTGGCGCTTCCAGAAAACAGCCTTGAACAAAATCGCGGCCAATGTCGCCTCCGCCGCCACCAGCGTCCGCTCAAAACAGCTTATGAACCACAGCAGCCAATCCGTGCATTCACCGGCCCCGGCCTGTGTTTTTTCCAGCAAGGCATAATAAGACTCGCGCTCTTTCATGATCTGCGCGGAAAGGCTGTAGTAGCGCCGCCCTGTGCCTTCATCCTGCGCCAGAGCCATGTCGGTTATGGTCCGGGCCAAGCGCCCGTTACCGTCATCGAAAGGATGGATAGTGACAAAATACAGGTGGGCCAAGGCGGCGCGGAGAATGCCGTCCAGCTTTTCGCGGCTTGCTTCCCACCAGGAAAAGAAAGCAGCCATTTCCGCCTCCACATGCTCGGATGGCGGCGCTTCACAATGTATTTTTCGCCTGCCGTATGGGCCGGAAACAACTTGCATGGGCGCATTGCGCCATGCGCCGGTGACGATGGGATGGAAGCCGGAGCGTCCCGAGGGGAAAAGGGCCGCGTGCCAGCCGCAGAGGCGATCTTTGGTAAGAGGTGCTGCGTGGCGATGTGTAGCGTCAAGCAACACCACCACCAAGCCGTCCACGGCCCTGTCCGCCGGGCGAAGGCCAGCTGTCGGCAAGCCGAGGTGGATGGCTATGGAAGAACGTACCCCTTCCCGATCCAGACTTTCGCCTTCAATGGCCGCCGTCTGGATGGCATCTTCTTCCACAGCCACGGCGTAAGCCCGTAAACCATCTTCAAAGCCCAGTTCTTCCATGGCTCGCAAAAAACGCCCCTGGCGCTTACGGACAGCAGCCAAAGGCTGGAGCAATTTTTCTGAGTCCCAGCTAAAACTCGGCCAAGTGGGGGATTGCCAGAGGTATTGAGGCATTTGGCACCTCTTATCGCTTCAATATTTGAGGCGATTATGGCGATTATTCACCGCAAAAGCAATACCCGGCAGAATGAAAACTCTTACTAAGCCCCGATCAGGACTTTTTCTCGCTTTCCTTCCCGGCCTCAGTGTCGGCGGCATTCAGCAGATTCCCCACAGTATTCGCCGAATTTTTCAACGCCTGATCTTCCAGGTGGGCATAGCGTTGCGTCAAGGTAGGGTCTTTATGCGTGAGCAGCTTTTGCACATGGGAGAGCGGCACACCGTTGGAAACTCAAGCAAAGTGAAGAAGGCGGACGCGGTACGAGCTATGAATTGGTGGCCTCGTCCACCAAATAAAGGATGGAGTAGTAAGGGATACCGCTGTGCAGAGAAAGGCCGATCTGGCAGGTGCGGCTGGTGGAATACCCGGCGTCACAGCCGTTGACCTGAAGGCGCAGATCCCTCAGGGCCGAGGCGTTGAGTTCCGGGTGGCTGAAGCCCCGGTCCCCGGCAAAGCCGCAGCAGTCCACCCCCTCGGGCGCAACCACCCGGGAGGCGCACAGGCCGGCCAGTTCCGCCAGCCTGGCGGCCAGACCCATCTTGCGGGCCGAACAGGTGGCGTGCACGGCCACGCTTTTGGGCAGCACGGTGAAATTCAGGCACCCGCGCAGCACGTCCAGAATAAAGCTGATGGGCTCGTAGAGCGTCAGACGGGAGTCCAGGGTTTCCTTCATGTGCAGAAGACAGGGGCTGGTTTCGGAAATCACCGGGTATTCCCCGTCGCGGCTGGCCTCCAGCAGGGCCGTGTTCAGGGAGAGCTCGCGCGCTCTGGCCTCCTCCGTAAACCCCTTGCTGGCAAAGGCCATGCCGCAGCACAGGCCGTCCAGACCCTTGGGCAGGATCACGTCATACCCGGCTTTGTGCAGCAGGGCTATCATCACCTGGGGTTCTGAACGGGCATCCTCGTGCTCCCTGCCCGGCCCCATGTTCCGGCTGATGCAACTGGGAAAGTAGACCACCTTGCGGGGATTGTCCGAAACAGCCGGAAAAAGCCCCCAATCCGCCTGGGGACAGCCTCCTTTGGGCATGGCACGGTTCCAGGCCGGGCTGTTGCCGAAGGTGACGGCCCGGAGCAGGCGGGAGCCGTTGGCCATAAGCGAGGAACCGAACATGCCGTGCAGGGAATCCACGACATTCAAGGTTTTGGAAGCGGCTTTGCAGACCCCGGCAAAGTGGCTGTTGACAAAGGCGGCCGTGCTCCTGGCCGCCCTGCCGGCCTGTTCCTTGCGCAGGTGTTTGATAAAGGTTCCGGTGTTGATGCCGGCCGGGCAACGCAAAGCGCACAGACCGTCAGCCGCGCAGGTGGCCTTGCCCATATAGGCGTAAGATTTTTCCAGCTGCTTGAGCAGGGAATCCTTGGCCGGCCCGTCCTCCAGGCGCTGAATCTCGCGCCAGGTGGTGATGCGCTGGCGGGGGGTAAGGCTGAGGCCGCGCGAGGGACAGGTGGGCTCGCAGAATCCGCATTCAGTGCACTTATCGATAAGCTCATGTGCCGAATGCAGGGGCTTGAGGTGGTGCACGTGGGCAAGCGGGTCACCGGTCAGGACCACACCGGGATTGAGGATGCCGTCAGGGTCCAGCAGGGCTTTGACGTCTTTCATGATGGCATAGGCCTGGCTGCCCCACTCCAGCTCCACAAAGGGCGCGATGTTCCGGCCCGTGCCGTGTTCGGCCTTGAGGGAACCGTCGTACTTTTCCGTAACCGTGCGACAGAGCTCGTCCATAAAGACGGTGTAACGGGCCACCTCGGCGGGTGTGCCGAAATCCTGGGCAAAGGTGAAGTGCAGGTTGCCGTCCCTGGCGTGCCCGAAAATGGGCGTGCCCTCATAGCCGTGCCGGGCGAACAGCTCTTGCAGGGCCAGGGCCGCGTCGGCCAGCTTTTCCAGGGGAAAAGCCACGTCCTCGATGATCAGGGAGGTGCCCGCCGGGCGCACGGCCCCCACAGAGGGCAAAATGCCCTTGCGGATGCGCCAGAGGGCGGCGAACTCCCCGGGCTCTTTGGTAAAGGCCACAGGCCACACTGTGGTATGCTGTTCCAGAGCCTTGGTTATTTTGGCGATATTGTGGGCAAGATCGGCGGCTGTGGCCGCCCGGGTTTCCACCAGCAGGGAGCAGACCTCCGGCCCCAGGGCCTCCAGGCCCGGAGGCAGGCCGGGCTGCCCTTCCACCGAACGCAGGGAGGCGCGGTCCATCAGTTCGACCGCGTCCACGGGATTTCTGGTCAGCGTGACCGTGGCCTCGCAGGCGGCGTGCACGGTAGGAAAGAGCAACAGGGCCGAAGCCTTGTGCCTGTATTCGGGCACTGTGCGGTACGTCACCTCGGCGATGAAGCCCAGGGTGCCTTCCGAGCCCACCATAAGGTGTTGCAGAATATCAAAGGGGTCGTCAAAATCCACCAGGGCGTTGATGCTGTAGCCGGTGGTATTCTTGATTTTGAACTTGTTCCGGATACGCCCGGCCAGGGGGGCGTCGGCCAGAATCCGTGCATGCAGGTCCGCAAGGCCCTCCAGCACCTGGCCGTGGGTGTCGGCAAAGGCGGCCCGGCTTTTGGCGTCGGCGGTATCCAGCAAGGTGCCGTCCGCCAGAATAAGGCGGGCCGAGATCAGCGTTTTGTAGCTGTTGTCCGAGGTGCCGCAGCACATGCCGCTGGCGTTGTTGGCCATGATGCCGCCAATCTTGCAGGTGTCGATGGAGGCCGGATCAGGCCCGATCTTCCTGTCAAAGGCGGCCAGAAGCTGGTTGGCCCTGGCCCCGATGATGCCGGGCTGCAAACGGATGCGGGAGGCGTCTTCGTTGATGCTCCAGTCCTGCCACCCCCGGCCGAGACGCACCAGGACGGAATCGGTCACGGCCTGACCGGACAAGCTGGTGCCCGCGGCGCGAAAGGTCACGGGAATCTTGTGCCGGCGGGCCAGGCGAAGCAGCCCGGCCACTTCGTCCTCGCTGTCCGCGTCCACCACTATTTTGGGGGTGAGGCGGTAGACGCTGGCGTCCGTGCCGTAGGCCAGAGTGCGCAACGGGTCGGTATAAATGCGCGAGGCTGGTACGAACTCGCGCAGGGCGGTCAAAAAAGCGGAATAGAAAGCGGGAAGCATGGGGTTCTCCAGGAAATACGCATAACGGAAGGACGAAAGACGACGCGCGCAAAAACCGTGCTCCGTCTGTTCGGCGCATGGGATTGAAACAGAGTTTTTCCGCCCCCGTCATCGGGCCCGGGCTTTATCCAACGGCCGCAGATCCGGCAGAAAAACCGTCAGCAGCCCGATCAGCGGCAGGAACGAGCATACGGTGTAGACGAAGTCGATGCCGTAGGAGTCGGCCAGCTTGCCCAGCACGGCCGCGCCCACGCCGCCCATCCCGAAGGACAGCCCGAAAAACAGGCCGGCGACAGTGCCCACCCGTCCGGGCAGCAGTTCCTGGGCAAAGACCACTATGGCCGAAAAGGCCGAGGCCAGAATCAGGCCGATGACGAAGATCAGCACGCTGGTCCAGAAAAGGTTCACGTACGGCAGAAGAAGAGTGAAGGGGCTTACCCCCAGAATGGACACCCAGATGACCAGTTTGCGGCCCACGCGGTCGCCCACCGGCCCGCCGATAATGGTGCCGAGGGCCACGGCAAAGAGGAACAGGAACAGGTGCAGCTGACCCGACTGGGTGGAAAGCCCGAATTTGTGCTGCAGGTAAAAGATGAAATAGCTGTTGATGCTGGCCAGATAGAAATATTTGGAAAAAATGAGCAGCAGCAGGACCACGAGGGTGCGGGTCACCACGGATCGGGGAAAGGCGGAAACCGGAGCCTGAACGCCCGCCCGGGCCGCCGGCCGGCGCAGGCGCATTTTGGACCATGTCCCTATGCGGAACAAAACCGTGATGGCCAGCAGCGGCACCAGGGCAAACCAGGCCAGACTGCCTTGCCCATAGGGCATGACCAGGGCCATGCCCAGAAGCGGCCCGGCCGAGGATCCCATGTTGCCCCCGACCTGGAACAGCGATTGGGCAAAACCGTAGCTGCCGCCGGAGGCCATGCGCGCAACGCGCGAAGACTCCGGGTGGAACACGGAAGAGCCGGTGCCCACCATGGCCGCGGCCAGCAGCAGAAAATGATAGGTATTGGCCACGGACATCAGCAGCAGGCCGCACAGGGTAAACCCCATGCCTATGGGCAGCGAGTACGGCTTGGGATGCTTGTCGGTGTAAAGTCCGATAAACGGCTGCAGCAGAGAGGCGGTCGCCTGGTAGGTCAGGGTAATCAGGCCAATCTGCAAAAAGTTCAGGGAAAAATTGGTTTTGAACAACGGATAGATGGAAAGAATCAGGGACTGGGTGGTGTCGTTGAGAAAGTGGGAGAGGCTGATGGCTCCCAGCACCTTCAATTGGGGGCGCTCCGGAATGACCGGCCCCGGTATGGCTTCTGTTGCCTGCATGATGATATCCTTAGCGTTGCCGATGCCGCCAATCCTGAACATGCGCTTATGCGTATATTGTAATCCAGGATAAACCGTCATGGAATTTTATTTCGGGCAAAAAATACATAGTCCCGCGCCAGAGCCTGGTCAAGCCTCCCGCCTGTGCCGCAACCCGTCGTGGCGGTTATGCGGCGGCGGCCGGCCGTTGCCGGGGCGCTTTTGACGCCGTTCGCCAAAACCAAATCTACTTGACGGGCTATGCCGTTTTTTGCATGCGCTAAAATTTCCTTCCGTTGTCTCAATTCCGCCGCGCCGCCGGGGCGGCCGGCGTAACGCGCCGTGAAAACGGATTGGCGCTGCACGCGTCAATCCGTTTTCACGTTCGCGGCACCGCCCAGGCATACGCAACATTCTTTATGCCTTCAGGTCCCCCAGCAGGTTTTTCAGATCCTGAGCCATGTCCGAGAGATCCCGCACGGCGGAGGACGACTGGTCCATGCCGAAAGCGGTCTCCACGGCAATACTATTGATTGCGTCCACAGACCGGTTGATTTCCTCGGATGTGGCGGACTGCTCCTCCACCGCCGCGGCTATGCTGGAGATCAAAGCGGAATTTGTGCCCGCAAGCTCCACAATTTCCCGCAGCGCGGAGCCGGAAACTTCGGCCAGCGCGGTGGCATCCGATACGCTTTTGCTTGCTTCGCTCACTCGCTGGATGTTGGCGCCGGTGGCCGCCTGGATTCCCTGAATGCTGGCTCCCACTTCTGTTGTGGCATTCATGGTTTTTTCCGCAAGCTTGCGCACTTCGTCGGCCACCACGGCGAACCCGCGGCCCGCTTCCCCGGCGCGGGCGGCTTCAATGGCCGCATTAAGCGCCAGCAAATTGGTTTGATCCGCTATGTCCGAAATAACGTCCATCACCCCGCCTATGGCCTCCGCCTGCTTGCCCAGGTCTTGCATGTTGTCCTGAAGTTCTTCGGCGACGTTCTGCACCCGTTGCACCGCGCCGATAACTTTGTTCACCAGTTCCGCGCCTTCGCGGGCCTGTTTGCGGGTGGCCTCGGCCTGCTCGCTGGCTTCCCCGGCGTTACGGGCCACGTCCATGACCGTGCTGTTCATCTCTTCCATTGCGGCGGCCGTGGAAGCCACCCGGTCGCGCTGCACATTCGCCCCCCTGCTGACGTCACCCACCCGGGCGGAAAGCTCCGCCGACGCGCCGGCCACACGGTCGGCTATGGCCAACGCCTGGGAAGCGACTTTCATGATGGTGTTCTGAACGCTTTTGATGTGCGTAAGATCGATGATGAGCTGAAGCACGGAAACCAGCCTGCCCTCGCTGTCCAGCATGGGTATGGCGGTGTAGCTGATGTTCAGGGCGCCGCTCCCCCCGGGATGGGCCACGGTTTCCGCGCTTTGGGGGCTGTTTGTCTCCACCGCGCGGGCAAGCGCGCAAGAGGGACTCCCGTGGTCTTCACCCCTGAAGATATCCGCGCAGGTTCTGCCCTGATAGTTCTCGCCCCCGATTTTGATGGCCACGGTGTTCATATAGCGGATGACCAGCTGTTTATCCAACATGATCACGGGCGAGGGAATGGCGTCCACAATAGTGCGGAAACGTCTCAGAATGGAATTGGTGCCCTTGATCAAGCTGGCGAACTCTCCTGAAAAGCGCGTATGATCGCCTTCGGCGCCCAGGCGGCCGGCTTCAATAGCCGCCTCCAGCGCCTGATACTCCGCCACCACCTGCTTCAAAGACGCGGGGATGGCCCGCAATGCCTCGGCCAGCTTGCCGAGTTCGTCTTTCCGGCGCACGGCGAGCGTGGCCGAAAGATCTCCGTTCGCCACTTTTCCGGCAAAAACCATGCCGGCGTTGACATCCCGCAATACCGGACGCAGAACAAGCAGAATGATGATTGTTGACAGTGTTATACCCGCGATTGCTGTAAGTATGGAGCTGTTGCGCATGTCCACAAGACCGGAAAATACATCATTGTGTTCCGCCTGCGTGACGGCGGTAAATCGGGAAAAAGCGTCTTTGGCATGGTACGAAAATATCCGGGCACCGTCGGCGTTGACATACTCCATCACGCCGTCGGCGCGGCTGGCGGCCATTGCTTTATACAGGGCAATGTTTTTGGCTGAAGGGTCAAAAAGCAGCGCCGGATCTTTATGCGCCGCCACCAGGCCATTCGCGCCGAGAATAAACGCGTATCCTCTCTGGCCTATCAAGACCGGCTTGACGGATGTTTCGTAGATATATTCAAGGCTTATAGGGCAATAAACCACCCCCGCCACCCTGCCGTCCAATGTGACCGGGGCGGCGGCCACCATAACGCCCTTGCCGGTCACCCTGCTTTTCACAGGGGGAGCCAGAAAGGTCCGGCCCTGCATGGCATTCTGGAAGTAGTCGCGATCGGAAAAATTCTGACCGATGGTGCCGGGGTCCGAAGATGCGATGACAATGCCCTTGTCGCTCAGCAGACTGATGCGGTCAAAAGCGGGGTAGCTTTTTTCCAGTTCTTTGAGCACCGCGCCAAAGTGCTCCAGGTGTTTTGGGTCAGAAAGGTCGCCGCGGTAAAACGCCTCAACGTCATCCCGCTGGACAATACGCTCCACATCAAGGTGGGCGCTTTTGGCCAGCACGCCCGCGGCCCTGGACAAAGCTTCAGCCTCGCCGCGCAGGTTGTCGACCAGCGCGACGTACAGCTCGTCCGCCGCTTTCCGGTAGGACACATAACCACTTGCACCGCACAGCGCCACGATAAGCAACAGAATGGGGAGGAGGACCTTGGTTTGCAGGTTCATGTTCTACTCCAGTGAAATAATTACTAAAATCTTCATTTACTCTATTGGGCGATTTTATCTTACCTCACCGGAGCGAACTGTCAACGAAATTCGGACTCTGCGCTCGTAAAAAACGCGGTCCCCGAAAAAGCGGATCGTCCGGCAGCCAAGGTTACGGCCGTCCGCCTCGGGATACGCGGCGCCTGTGGCGCGAAGCCGGTCGCATACGCATTGGCCTCGCCACGCGATACGCCGGGCCGCGCCTGCCGGGAAAAAACAACCCCCGCCCCCCTCTAAAAGGGGGCGGGGCCACTGTCCCGGGGCGGCCGGGCCGGAGATGCCGGGTTATCCCACCCGATTCAAAACACGCGGCCTTTGCGGCCCTGCGGACTTCTTTTCAAATGCGGCGGACGGCCATTGAGAGGCAGTTTCTAATAGGGCACGCCCTCCAGCACCGTTTTCAGGCAGTCGGCGGCGTAATCCATGTCCCGGGTTGTGTGCGTGGCCATCAGGGTAAACCGCAGGCGCGCCCGCCCTTTGGCCACGGTGGGGTAGCGGATGCAGGGAACGAAGACGCCAAGGGCGAACAGCGCTTCACTCGCGCGTCTGGCGGCGTCCTCATCTCCGATGATGACGGGAAGGATGGGGATGTCGCCCCTGGACGCAACGCCAAGCCCGGCAAGGCGATCCGAAAAATACCGGACGTTCTCCCGCAGGCGCCGCACGCGCTCGGGGTGGTCGCGGACGTATTCCACGCCGGCCGCGGCCGCGGCCGCGGTTCCCGGAGACGGCGCCGTGGTGTAGATGAAAGAGCGGGCGGTATTTTTCAGGTAATCGCACAGATCCCCGGTACCGCAGATAAATCCGCCTTCACTGGGGATGGCCTTGCTCAGCGTGCCCATCAGCGCGTCGATGTCCCGGCCGTCCAGCCCGAAGTGCTCGGCGCTGCCCCGGCCCGTCCGTCCCAGCACGCCCGTGGCGTGGGCGTCGTCAACCATCAGCAGCAGCCCGTACTCTTTTTTTATCCGCACCAGTTCGGGCAGCCGCGCGATGTCGCCGTCCATGCTGAACACGCCGTCCGTCACGATAAGCCCTTTTTGGGGACGGACCGCGCGAATCCTGGCGACAAGATCCGCCGGATCGTTGTGCTCGTATATGACCGTTTTCGCCCCGGACAGGCGGCACCCGTCGATGATGCTGGCGTGGTTCAGCGCGTCGCTGAAGATGACGCTGTCCTTGCCGGCCAGGGCCGTTATGGCCCCAAGGTTGGCCGTGTACCCGCTGGTGAAGGCCAGGCTCGTCTCCGTGCCCTTGAAGGCGGCCAGCAACGCTTCCAGTTCCATATGGGGGGGCATGTTGCCCGTCACCAGGCGCGAGCCCCCCGAGCCAGTGCCGTATTGCTCGATTGCCCGGACGGCGCGCCGCACGATGTCCGGCTCTTCGGACAGGCCCAGGTAGCTGTTGGACGAAAACAGCAGAACCTTCCTGCCGTCTATGATCGTTTCTCTGCCCTGGGCGGCGGAAAGAGTCCGCAGGCTTCTGTACAGGTTGGCGTTCTTTATCCCGGCGAGAGCGGCCGCAAAGTCCATGTGAAACCTCACTCCATCGTGACGATGACGGGTGTGTCTTCAAGGTAGCGCATGCATTCCCCGACGTCTTCACGGGAGCCTCTGAACAAAAAGATCCTCCCGCCGCGCGGGTCGCCCTTTTCCTTGATTCCGCCCAGGCGGATGTAGCCGCGCTCCCTGGAGGCGAAGTATCCCGTTGTGTAGTCGGGATCGTCCGACATGCACAACTCGGCCGTGATGTACGGACAGCCGGCGACTTTGCTGGCAAGGCACAAAGCTTCTTTCATATGGTTTTTCGCCCCGCCCTGGTTGCCGGTATAATCCATGCTGGTGGCTCGGATGCCGCGTTGCGGGTCCGGCTCCATCCGTTCAAGGGTTCTTTCGTGCAAAAGCGCCGCCCCGCGCATGCCCCGCAACGCATAAAATTCCCGCAAAATGCCCCGGTGGTCCACCCCCAGCAGAGCCAGCTCTCTTTGCAGGATATTCCGCGCTTCTTCCGGATTGCCGCCTTTTGGCCCGGAAACGGGCAGAGCGGGAATCATCAGGATATCCCGGGCAATCCGGTGTACGGTAACGGATAGCGAATCAGGCTCGCCGTTGGGGTGGCACATGGCCCGCCGGGTAAGATCCCGCACGGCCTCCTGGACGTCCCCGCAAGGAACGATGCGCTCCGCGCCCGAGATATGACGGCGGTCTTTCTCCGCCCTCATTTTGACGTTGTAGTGCGTATGGTTCACCGTCGCTCCGGCGGGAAAAATTGGCGTTAAAAAGTCCGCTCCGGCGGGAAAAACCGGCGTTGGAAAGCCCGCTCCGGCCCTGGCGGCAAAAGCGGCGGATGGCGCCGGCAAGGAAGATACCGGGGCGACCGGGTTTCGGCAAGAAATCTTCCGCCCCTCCGAACTATTTGTAAAATTTACATAAGACAATAAATTAAGAGATATATAGCTGATCGCGTTTTTCCGGCGCGCGCATAAAGCATCTTGCTGATTATGCCGGAATATTCGTTTATAGGCTATCTTAAATAGCAAATATGAACGTTACCGTTGTGTTACAATCTTCATGTAAGCGATTCCATTTCCTATATCAGTGTTGCCAATTTGCGAAATATGCAAATAATAAAGTCGACACGGTTCCCGCAGATCGATTGGATAACCGATTTTCACCCTTCACTGTGTGAGAGTGACAGCCTAAGACGCCATGATATGCGCGACGAAGCACGGGAATCTTGCCTCCGCTTCGGCTTTTTGAGCCATCGCGGGCGACCGCAACCGCATTTTGCGCTCCGCAGGAGGATGACATGCGCGCTTTAAAAAAAGGAATCCCGTTGTATGTACAAGTACTTACGGGTATCGCGCTCGGTGTTTTGCTCGGCAACTTCGCTCCGGACATCGGCGTAAAGATGAAGCCTTTTGGCGACGCCTTTATCAAGCTGATCAGAATGGGCATCGCTCCCATCATTTTCGGCACCATTGTGGTGGGTATCGCCCGCATGGGCGACATGAAAAAAGTGGGCCGGGTAGGCGTAAAGGCCCTGGTCTACTTTGAGGTGCTTACCACGGTCGCGCTGCTCATCGGGCTTACGGTCTCGCACTTTCTTGCGCCGGGCCAGGGCATGCATATGGTGGTGAAGGAAGCCGACGCCGCGGCGGTTTCTCAATACGCCACCCAGGCCAGCCACATAAGCGCCGTGGACTTTATTCTGAACATCATACCCCAGACAGTGGTGGGCGCCTTTACCAACGGGGATATTCTCCAGGTGCTGCTTTTTTCGTGCCTGCTTGGTTTCGCCTTGTCCAAGATGGGCGAGCGGGGCCGCAAATTCATTGACTTCATCGATTCGCTGACCCACGGCATGTTCGGGGTTATCGGCATCATCATGAAGATCGCGCCGCTCGGGGCCTTCGGGGCCATGAGCTTCACCATCAGCCGCTACGGCATCAAGACGCTGGCCAACCTGGGTCTGCTGCTGGCCAGCGTGTACATCACCTGTATATTCTTTATCGTCTTCGTGCTGGGGGGCGTTTTGTGGTACACCTGCCGCACGCCCATCTGGACGTTCCTGCGTTATATCAAGGAAGAATTCCTTCTTGTGCTCGGCACGTCTTCCTCGGAAACGGCCCTGCCCGGCATGATGAGCAAGATGGAACAGGCCGGCTGCGCCCGCCCGGTGGTGGGCCTGGTCATCCCCACAGGCTACACCTTCAACCTGGACGGCACCTGCATTTACCTGACCATGGCGGCGATCTTCGTAGCCCAGGCGTATGACGTGCACCTGAGTTTCGGGGAAGAGGCCACCATTCTGGCCGTGCTGCTCCTGACCTCCAAGGGCGCGGCGGCGGTGACCGGGGGCGGCTTCATCACGCTGGCCGCAACCTTCGCCTCCCTGCACTCCCTGCCCGTTGCCGGTCTGGCCATTCTGCTGGGCGTTGACTGGCTTATGTCCCTTGCGCGCGCCCTGACCAACCTTATAGGCAACGGGGTGGCCACTGTCGTGGTTTCCCGCTGGGAAAACTCCATTGACGGCGAACGGTTCAAGATGGCCATGCGCGGCGATCCGTTGCCCGAGTTGGAGGAAGAGGAAGAATACATCCCGCAGGATGAGGCGATAACCCGGGCCGAACCCGCCCTGGCGCGGACGCGGTAGAACTGTAAAGCGGTAAAACTATAAAACGGTCAGAGCCTTTCGCCCCGCGGAAGGAGCGCCGTATGAAAATCCCCCGGCAACGCTGCTGCCGGGGGATTTTCATACGGCGCTCCCATGACGGCATGAGGCGTGCGGGCTATTTTTTCAGCGCGCGGTAGACGGCGTGCCGCAGCTCTTCCACGTCGATGGGTTTGGCTATGTGGCCGTTCATGCCGGCTTCGCGGCTGGCCTGGCGGTCTTCGCGCATGGCGTTGGCGGTCATGGCTATGACCGGCACGCTGAGGGCGTCGTGTTTGCCGCTTGCCCGGATGCTCCGGGTGGCCTCCAGCCCGTCCATGACGGGCATGCGCACGTCCATGAGGATCAACGCGTAGTCGTTACTCAAAA
Organism: Desulfovibrio sp.; assembly: GCA_031549405.1. Classification (GTDB taxonomy): domain Bacteria; phylum Desulfobacterota; class Desulfovibrionia; order Desulfovibrionales; family Desulfovibrionaceae; genus Frigididesulfovibrio. The sequence continues at coordinate 24,069 of JAVBPV010000036.1, read as the reverse complement.
AGGCCCTGACCCCTTCCTCGCCGTTATCGGCCACATCCACGCGGGCGCCCAGATCCGCAAGCACGGCCAGGGCGATTTCCTGATTGATGGCGTTGTCCTCAACCAGCAGGAAGACATGACCGTCGTAACGGGCCGTCAGCCAGGGGCGATCCTTTTCTTCCGCGGCCTCCGGCTTTCCCGCCAAGGGGGCCAGATCCACATGGAAAGAAAAGACGCTGCCCTTGCCGGGCGCGCTTTCCACGGTTATGGAGCCGCCCATAAGCTCCACCAGAGCCTTGCTGATGGAAAGACCCAGGCCCGTGCCGCCGAATTTGCGCGAGGTGGAGGTGTCGGCCTGGGAAAAAGGCTGGAACAGGGACTCGCGCTGTTCCGGAGTCATGCCGATGCCGGTGTCGCGGATGGCGCAGAAAAGGCGCAGCCGGCCGGAAGACAGCGTTTCGGCGCGCATTTCCAGGGAGATGGACCCTTCCAGCGTGAACTTGGCCGCATTGCCCAGCAAATTCAGCAAGACCTGGGAAAGCCGCAGCCCGTCGCCCGTGACGTATTCCGGCAGATCGGGCTCCAGGGACACCGAGAACCGCAGATTGTTTTCGCTGATGCGGGGCAGGATAAGTTCCTTGATGTTGTCCACCATCTCGCGCAGGTTGAAGGGATGCTGCTCGATGGTGAGCTTTCCGGCCTCAATGCGCGAAAAGTCCAGAATATCGTTGATGATGCCCAGCAACAAAGCGGCCGATGACTGGATTTTTTTCAGGTATTCCATCTGCACCGGCGGGGGATCGGCCTGCATGGCCAGATGGGTCATGCCCAGCACACCGTTCATGGGGGTGCGTATCTCGTGGCTCATGCGCGCCAGAAAATCGCGCTGGGCAAGGTTGGCGGCTTCCGCCACGGCCAGGGCGTTGCGCTCGGTGACGTCAATGGCCGCTTCAAGGTGCAGAAGCCTGCCGTCGTGCCAGGTGACCAGGCGGTCCGTGACCAGAAAGTCGCGCTTGATGACCTCGTTGTGTATTTCCCAGCGGACCGGCGTGAACGAAGGGTTGCCGTCCGCGTCGAACAGCTGACTTTGCGGACAGAAGGGGCAGGGCTTGGTCCGGCCCTGCAGCACCTCGTAGCACAGCTGGCCCGTCAGGTCGTCGCGTTTCAGAAGCCTGCGCAGGTACTCGTTGGCATAAACCAGACGCTTGGTATGCGGGTCGCAGACGTAGACGATGGCGTCCAGGTTGGCCAGGACGTTGCGCAGCACGGAAACGGCTCTGTCGCTTTCTTCCTTGGCCTTGCCGATATCCTCGGCCATGGCGTTGATGCTGGCTGCCACCTCGCCCAGTTCCCCGCCGGTGTTCGCTATGCGCCGGGACAAGTCGGACCGCATGGCGCGCACGCCCTGCATGATGCTGTCCATGTCGCGCACCGTGCGCCGCGCCAGAAGAAGCACCAGCCCCGAGGTCAGCGCCAGGCACAGGAACATCGCCAAAAAAAGGTTGCGGGCCATGGCTTCGAACTGCGTCAGAATGTCCGTGGTCAGTTCGTTGGCCCAGATGTAGCCTATGACCTGGCCGTCGCGTTCGATGGGGCGCATGGCGTTCATGATGTCGCCGCGCACCATGGTGCCGGATTTCACCATTTCCCTGCCCGTTTGCATCACGATGCGGCCGGGATGGTCCTGGGGAATGGCCAGGCCCACGGCGTGCTGGAATTGCGCCGACGGGCCGTAAGTGACTATGGCGTCCAGATCACGGGAATAATACCCGGCGCCAAGCCCCGCGGAGGCGGTGCTTACCTGTTCCGTGGCTTCGCGCAAGGCCTGGTTGAGGATGCGGATCTTGTCCTCGCGCGGGTCGTTTTCCGCCCCGCGCTGCCGCAGCAGGGCGTCAAAGCCGCCCGGCCCGAGACGCGCGTCCAGCACCCGGGTCAACGCCAGAAGCTTGTCTTCCTTTTCCCGCAGGATCGTGGTTTCCGTCAGGCCTTTGGCCATGTATCCCGCCAGGAAAAACGGCACGTTCATCAGCAGCAAAAGTACAATAATCACTTTGTGCCTGAACGGGATGGAAAACATTTTCTTCATAATGTGTACCCGCGGCCAAAGCCGCCCTGCCGGCGGGGCGGCATCAGCCCCCGCGCGGGTCTTCCCTCAGGCGGTTCAAATCCCGATTTTGGCGTGAAAAGTTTCCACGACGGCATTTCCGCATCCCCGCATCATTCAGAGCGTTTTGCGCCAGATTGGCGGCGAGCCCCCCAAGAGCCCGTCCGCAAGCGGAAAAACCGGCGATACAGCCGGAAAACCGCCAAACACCTTTACGCCCAGGCGTATGCCGTTCATAGACTTCTCGCATTGCGGGCGGATGCGGCGCAAGTGATGGGACCATACTATAGCATAAAAAATAATACAAAGACTAAAAAACGCCGGACCTGTAAGGTCCCGGCGTTTTTCAGGATGACGAAGCCCCCGGCGGCCGCGCTTTTTCGCGCGGTGCCGGGGCGCGTGCTACTTCACTTCGGTAAAGTCGGCGTCCACCACATCGTCGTCTTTTTTGCCCGCTGCCGCGCCGGAAGCCGCGGCCCCTTCATGGCCGCCCGCTTCCTGGGACTTTTGGGCGTAAAGCTGTTCCGCCAGCTTGTGCGAAGCCTTGGAAAGCACATCCATGGCGGTTTTGGTGCCCTCCACGTCTTCGCCCTTCATGGCCTCCCGCAAGGCGGACGCCTTGCCTTCGATGTCGCTGCGCAGGGCCGCGTCCACCTTGTCGCCAAGGTCGGCCAGGGACTTTTCCGTGGCGTAGAGGAGCGAGTCGGCATGGTTGCGCACCTCGATAAGTTCCAGCTTCTTTTTGTCCTCGTCGGCGTGGGATTCCGCTTCCTTGATCAGACGCTGGATTTCGGCTTCCGAAAGGCCGGAAGAAGCCGTGATGCGGATGGTCTGTTCCTTGCCCGTGCCCAGATCCTTGGCCGAAACGTTCACGATGCCGTTGGCGTCGATATCGAAGGCCACCTCGATCTGCGGCAGGCCGCGCGGCGCCGGGGGAATGCCCGTAAGCTCGAACCGGCCCAGGGTCATGTTGTCGCCGGCCATGTTGCGTTCGCCCTGCAGCACGTGGATGGAAACCGAGGGCTGGTTGTCGGCCGCCGTGGTGAACACCTGGCTTTTACGCGTGGGGATGGTGGTGTTGCGCTCGATAAGACGCGTCATCACGCCGCCCAGGGTTTCGATGCCCAGGGACAGGGGGGTGACGTCCAAAAGCAGCACGTCCTTGACGTCGCCGGCCAGGATGCCGCCCTGAATGGCCGCGCCCATGGCCACCACTTCGTCGGGGTTAACCGAGCGGTTCACTTCCTTGCCGAAAAAGTCGGTGACGGTCTTTTGCACCAGGGGCATGCGGGTCATGCCGCCCACCAGCACCACTTCGTTGATGTCGGCGGCGGTCAGCCCGGCGTCCTTCAGGGCCTTTTTGCAGGGTTCGATGGTGCGCTGCACCAGATCCTGCACCAAAGACTCGAGCTTTGCGCGCGACAGCTTCATCATCAGGTGTTTGGGGCCGGTCTGGTCGGCGGTAATGAAGGGCAGGTTCACCTCGGTTTCCATGGAGGTGGAAAGGTCCTTTTTGGCCTTTTCAGCCGCTTCTTTCAGGCGCTGCAAAGCAAGGCGGTCCTTGGAAAGGTCCACGCCGTTCTCTTTTTTGAACTCGTCCACCAGCCAGTTGATGACGCGCTGGTCAAAATCTTCGCCGCCCAAAAAGGTATCGCCGTTGGTGGCGCGCACTTCCACAACGTTGTCGCCCACTTCCAGCACGGAAATGTCAAAGGTTCCGCCGCCAAGGTCGAAGACGGCGATCTTTTCGTTGGCCTTGCGGTCGGCGCCGTAAGCCAAAGAAGCCGCCGTGGGCTCGTTGATGATGCGCTTGACGTCAAGACCCGCGATGCGGCCGGCGTCCTTCGTGGCCTGGCGCTGCGAGTCGTTGAAGTACGCGGGCACGGTGATGACGGCCTCGGTGACGGTTTCGCCCAGGTAGGCTTCGGCGTCCGCTTTCAGCTTGCCCAGGATCATGGCCGAAACTTCGGCGGCCGTGTAGGTGCGGCCTTCAATCTCCACAGCGGCGTCGCCGTTTTTGTCGGCCACGATGCGGTAGGGGCTGTGTTTTTTCCATTCCTGGATCTCCGGCGTGGCGGCCTTTCTGCCCATAAGGCGCTTGATGCCGAAGACGGTGCGCTCCGGGTTGGTGACGGCCTGGCGTTTGGCGATGTCGCCCACCAGCCGTTCCTTGTCGGTAAAACCCACGATGGACGGCGTGGTGCGCCCCCCTTCGGGGTTGGTGATGCATTTGGCGTCCTTGCCTTCCATGACGAAGACACAGGAGTTGGTGGTCCCAAGGTCAATGCCGATGATTTTGCCCATGACAGTTCCTTCCTCCTCAAAAGAAAATGGCGCGGTGCGGCCGGAGTATTTGGATGCGACGGTAATTTCGTGTTGCCAGCAATAGTAAGTCCGTTTTTTTTCGCGTCCAGAGGAAGAAGTTGAATTTTTTGGGAGAAGAGGGCGGAAATCGCGGCCCTCCCCCGGCCCTCCCCTCGCCTTACTCCGGAAAAACCGCCAGCAGATCTTCGACGGTGTCGCGGCGGCGGATAAGGCGGGGCGCGCCGTCAAGGCCGATGAGGACCTCGGCCGGGCGCAGGCGCATGTTGTAGTTGGAGCTCATGGAATGGCCGTAGGCTCCGGCGTCGAGTATTCCCAGAATGTCGTCCCCGGCAATTTCCGGCAGGGTTCTGTCCCTGGCCAGCACGTCGCCGGTTTCGCAGATGTTGCCCGCAATGGTCTGAAGCATGGGCGCGCGCGGGCCGGGGGTTTGGGGGTACAGCTCCACGTCGTGGAAGGCGTCGTACATCATGGGCCGGGCCAGGATTGAAAAACCGATATCCGTGCCCGCGTAGCGCACGGGGCCGTTATTCTTTACCGCGTGGACCGTGCCCAGCAGGATGGAGGATTCCGCGACCACGTAGCGGCCCGGCTCGATGACGAAAGAGCCCGCGTAACCGGTTTCCCCGCGCCAGTCCGTAAGCAGGGTGGTGAAGCGGCGGCCCAGGTCCTCCAGGTCAAGACGCTTCTGGCCTTCGTATTTTTTGTAGGGAATGCCGAACCCGCCGCCGAAGTCGATGACCGAAAGGCCGGGAAAGGCGCGGGCGGTTTGCAGCAGCCAGGCGGCGGCCTCCAGAAAGGGGGAGGGATCCATGAACAGCGAGCCCACGTGCTGGTTCAGCCCGGCCAGGGTCAGGCCGTGCCGGGCGATGACCGCGCGCATGGCGTCGAAATCCTCGGGAGAGACCCCGAACTTGGTGTGCTTTCCGGCGGTGACCACCTTATGGTGGTGGCCCGCGCCGATGCCGGGATTCACGCGCACCATGACCGGAAAGCCGGGATTGACCCGGCCGAAGGCGTCAAGCTGGGCCAGGGAATCCACGCTGACCAGGGCGGCGCCGCGGGCTGCCAGGGACAGCTCTTCTTCCGCGACGTTGTTGCACACGTAGCTCGCGTGCGCCCGGTCAAATCCCGCGCGGCGCAGCACGGCCAGTTCGCCGGGGCTCATGGCGTCGGCGTGCAGTCCCTCGTCGCGGATGATGCGCAAAAGGTGCGGGTTGCCGTTGGCCTTGGTGGAATAGCTGGCCACAAAGCCGGGGACGGGGCACAAATCCGCCATCTCGCGGCAGCGGAGGCGCAGCAGGCGTTCGTTATAGACATACAGGGGGCTGCCGAAACGGCGGACAAGTTCCGCCGGGGAGGCGTCGCCGAAAAAACCGAGTTCCGAACTGTATGCGGAGCGGGAAGCGGGCATTGGTCCTCAGCAGTATGGTTAGAGCATTTCCACTTTGAGATTGTCGCCCGGCGGCGGCGCGCCGGATTTTTCGCCGGAAAAAAACCGGCGCGGGCGCTGATTGTGGCATGTATTCCGCTTTCTTGGCAAGCCCCGCGGTTGGAGAGCGGCGCGGTTCACGCGGTCCGGACAGCGGAGGCCGCGGGCTGTCAGGCTGCCGAAGCCGTGGTGGCGCCTGGGCGGTGATGGCGACGAACCGCCGCCATCACCGGGGGATGACAGGCGGGCGGGCGTAGGATAAACTTACGGCTTAAGGAGCGTGAAGTATGACATATGTGTTCGCGGTACTGTGCATCGCGCTGATGATCCTTTCCCTTATGCTGCTGTTCCTGGGACTGCCGGGCACCTGGGCCATCGTGGGCCTGGCGGGCCTGTGGGCCTTTTTCGCCGGGGGCGCGGCCTTTGGCTGGCAGTTTTTCGCCCTGATCGTCGGCCTGTCCGTGGCGGGCGAGATTGTGGAATTTCTGGCCGGACACTTCGGGGCCAAAAAATACGGCGGTTCCAACAGGGGCAGTATCGGCGGCATGATCGGGGCCATTCTCGGCGGCATCCTGTGCGCGCCCATAGCCTTTGGCTTCGGCGCGCTGCCGGGGGCTTTGGCCGGGGCCTTCGCGGGCTGCTTCGCCGTTGAAGCTTTGGGCGGCAAAAAGGGCAAAGAGGCGGCCAGGGCCGCCTGGGGCACCACCCTGGGACGCTTCGGCGGATTCGTGGTCAAGCTGGGAATCGGCATCAGCATTATCTGGCTTTCCGTCCCCCGCATCTGGCCCGTGTAAGGGAAGCGTCAACCCATCCACTTGCCCTATGCTGCACAATCTTTCCGTCATCCTGGTCCGGCCGCGTTTTCCGGAAAACATCGGCATGGCCGCGCGGGCCATGGCAAACATGGGCGCGGGCGAGCTTATCCTGGTCAGCCCGGAACGTTGGGAGCCGGAAAAGGCCCTGCCGCTGGCCACGCGCCAGGGCGAGGCCCTGCTGGCTTCGGCGGCGGTGCTGGACGATCTGGGCCGGGCGCTGGCTCCTTTCACCGCCTCTTTCGGGACCACGGCGCGCACCGGCGGCTGGCGGCGCGAGACGCTGACGCCCGAGCGGGCGGCGGCGGCGGCGCGGGCCGTGACGCGCGGCGGCGGCCGGGCGGCCCTGGTCTTCGGGTCCGAAGATCGCGGCCTGACCAACGCGGAAGTGGAACTGTGCACCCACCTGGTGAACATTCCCACCCGGGCGGGCAGTTCTTCCCTGAACCTGGCGCAGGCGGTGCTGGTGCTGCTGTACGAATGCGCCAAAGCGGACATGGCGCTGCCCTTCGCGCCGGGGGGCGAAGGGGCCGGGCGGGACTGGACGCGGCCGGCGCGCGGGGCGGATTCGCGCCGCGCCACGCTGGAAGAAGAGGCCCTGCTGTTTTCCGCCCTGGAAAGCACCCTGGTGCGCATCGGGCACTTGCCGGAAAACAATCCCGGCTGGTTCATGCAGCCCCTGCGCCGTTTTTTGCGCAAAAGCCGGCTGCGCCGGCACGAGTTCGACATGCTTATGGGCATCTGCCGCCAAATCGGCCGCCTGGGCGGCAAAGAATAGGCTTTGCCGCGTCGTTTATTCAAAAACGTTTATCACTGTGACATAACGGGCGTGAAAGGTATCCGGGCGCGCTCCTCCGGCGGGAGATTTTCCTTCAACCCTTGCTGTATAGGAGAAAATCGGGCAGTGTCTCATGGTCCCGGGTATTGCGAAGCCGTACGGGACGACTGTAGCGAACCATATCCAGGAATCCGGCCGGGGGAACGGGAATGCCCACATCTGACCGTGCACGCATTCAGGAAGAGCTGCTTGAAGCCCTTTACGAAGCCAAACAGCGCGTGGAGCGTCTTGAAGCGGCCCTTGCGCAGAACGCGGCCTTGCAGGGCGGAGGGGTGGAGCCCCCGGCGCGCGCGGGCCTGCCGCCGCCTTCAGGCGCGGAAGATGTCCTGGCCCGCTACCTGGGCCTGGCTGAGGACAAGGACGACATCAGCAATTACCTGGGCCGCGAGGGGCACGAAGAAAGCCGCCCCCGCCTGGGACCCGACGCGCCGGCGCACATCCGCCCGGACCGCGAACCCGAGGTCAGCCCCCTGGTGGGGCAGCTGGCCATCGCCCACCCTGACGATTCCATCTCCTTCACTCCCGGCGGACCGGCGGAAGAAAACGCCGACCCGGCTTTGGCCGAAGTCGTGGCCTCCCTGCACGGGGCCTCCCTGCCCCTGCGCTTCGCGGGGAAAAAACCCTTTCTTCCCGTTGGCGCCAAGGCGCGGGACGCGGCCCCGCCCGCCCCGGCCGAAACGGTTTCGGCAAAGGCCTCGCCCCCCCTGCGCATGCCCGCGGAGGAAGAACACCCGAAGGAACTGTACCTGCGGGCCTTCATGGCCCTTCAGGCCATCAACGACGGCATCTGGGACTGGAACCTGGAAACGGGCGACGTGTACTGCTCCACCCGCTGGAAGGATATTTTGCAGTGCGACGGGGCGGCCGGGTCCGATCCTCTGGAGATGGTGCTGTCCTGCCTGCATCCCGCCGACGCCGAAACCTTTCGCGGGCGGATGCGCGAGCTGATCTCCGGCAATCTGGCCCGGCTGCGCCAGGCGGTACGCATCAGGCGCGGGGCCGAGTCCTGGGCCTGGGGCATGCTGCGGGCCGTGTGCCTGCATGACGGCAACGGACCGTTGCGCATTACGGTGGCCCTTGCCGACATAACCGCCCAGCGCGAGGCGGAGCTTGCCCTGCTTGCCAGCGAGGAAAAATTCCGGGCTCTGGCCGAGGACTCGCCCGACTTTATCGGGCGTTTCGACAGCCAGGGGCTGTTCCTGTACGCCAGCCCCAGCATCAGCCGCTATCTGCCCGTGGCCGCCGGCGAAGTCATCGGCAAGCCCCTCAGCGCCTTTTCCATGCAGGGGGACGTGCCCTTTTTCGAGGAAAGCCTCGCCCAGGTCTTTGAAATGGGTCTGCCCATACAGGCCGAGGCGCACTTCGTCTCTCCCCTGGCGGGCGAATTTGTGGCCGACTGCCGCTTTTGGCCGGAGTTCGGCGTTGACGGCGAGGTTGTCTCGGTCACCACCCAGGTACGCGACATGACCCCGTCGCGCCGCATGGCGGAAAACTACAAGGCCCTTTTCAACAGCATGGTGGACGGATTCGCCCTGTTCGAGCACATCCCCGGCTGGGAAAAGGACGTGCTGTCCTACGAGGCCAGGGAATTCGCCCTGATCGCCATGAACCCCTCCCTTGGCCGCATGCTGGAACTGGACGCGGTCAAGTCCATAGGCCGCCGCCTGGTGGACCTGATGGGCAGGGATTCCTTTCAGTGGGCCGCATGCCTGCGCAGGGTGCTGACGGACGAAAAGCCCGCGCTGTATTCCCTGCGCAGCGCGGAAAAGTCCGCCCTGTTCCACATAAGCGCCTATTCGCCCGAACCGCGCCGCGTGGCCTGCATCGTCAAGGACGTCACCGAACTGCACACCGTGGAGCAGGAAGTGCGCCTGAACGAAGCGCGCTTCGCCGCCCTGTACCGTCTTTCGCACATGGACGACGCGCCGGAGGACGAAGTGGTGCGCTTTTCCCTGGACCAGGCGGTACAGCTTACAGGGAGCGAACTCGGCTACCTGTTCATGACCCACAGACACGAGGGCGACACCGGCAGCCTGTACTGGTCGCGCGAAGTGCTGGCCCGCAGATGCGTCCCGCCCGAGCCGCCCCGCATCTGCCCCCTGCCCTGGCCGCGCGAAACGGACGCGCGCTGCATGGACGTGCGCAAGGCCGAAGTGGCCAACGCGCCCGGCGGGGCCGCCCTTGTTTTCGGCGGCCTTTCCCCCATTACCCGCTATATGCTCGCCCCGGTGGTGGAAGACGGGCGGGTGGTGTGCATAGCCGCCGTGGCCAACAAGGAGCAGGACTACGAACCTTCGGACCTGCGCCAGCTTGAGGTCTTTATCAACGGCATGTGGTTCCAGTTGCGGCGGCGCTGGGCCGTGCAGGCCCTGCAAAAGGCCAAGGACGAGGCGGAGGCCGCGAACCGGGCGAAAAACGAGTTCCTCGCCAACGTCAGCCACGAACTGCGCACCCCGCTCAACGGCATCCTGGGCATGCTGCAACTTTTGCAGCAGTCCAGCCTGTCCAACGAGCAGATGGAATACGTGATTACCGCCAACTATTCGGGGCGCAGCCTCCTGCGCATCATTTCCGATATTCTCGACTTTTCCCGCATTGAGGCCGGCCGCTTTGAGCTGGCGCCGCAGATTTTCGACTTCGCGGCCACGGTCCGCTCCACTCTGGGCATGTTCATCCACCAGGCGGAGCAGAAAAAAATCGCCTTTAATCTGCGCATGGCCGACGACATCCCGGCCACCCTTGTCGGGGACGACGCGCGGGTGCGCCAGATTATCTTCAACCTGGTGGGCAATGCCTTCAAGTTCACCGAGCGGGGGGAGATATCGGTGGAGTGCTCGCTGCTTCCCCACTGCCCCAAAAGCAAAAAATGCATTTACCTGGCCGTGCACGATACCGGTATAGGAATTCCCGAAGAAAAGCTGGAGGATATTTTCCGCGCCTTTACCCAACTGGACGGATCAAGCACGCGGCGCTACGCCGGGACCGGCCTGGGCCTGGGCATCGTGCGGCGTCTGGTGCAGCTTATGGGCGGCGCGCTTTCCGTGGAAAGCGCCCTGGGCAAAGGCACCAGCATCCATTGTTCCCTGCCCTTTGAAGAAGGCGCGGACGAACCGCCGTCCGCGGCCGGGGCCTTCAGCGAAACGGCCAGACCGCTGGATATTCTTGTGGCGGAAGACGACCCCATCAGCCAGTTGACCATCAGAAGGATACTGGCCCGGGCGGGGCACCGGGTTTCCTGCGTCAACGACGGCCGCCAGGCTCTGGAAGCCCTGATGCTGCATCCCTTCGACTGCCTGGTCACCGATATCCAGATGCCGGTCATGGACGGAGTGGAAATGGTCAGCCGCATCCGATCGGGCGACACCTCCGGCATAGAGCCCACAGAGTTCGTCGGGCAGCTTTTGGGGGCGGCCCTCCTTGAGCCCCTGCACGACATCCCCCCGGATTTGCCCGTGGTGGCCCTGACCGCCCACGCCATGACCGGCGACCGGGAAAAATTCCTTTCTCTCGGCATGGATTATTACCTTGCCAAGCCGGTCATCGCTTCGGAACTTTCCTCCATGCTCCGGCACATCGGGGCCATTCTGCGCGCGAAACAAGAGGAATAGAGCAAATTACCATTGCAAATGGTAATTTGCTCTAAAATACTCAACAAACCAATCAGCCCTTGTTGTCGATGCCGATGCCCTTGCCCTCGTAGACGGCCGAAAGCACCGACTTGCTGAGATCATAGGTCTGGCTCATGGCGGACTGCTGGCAGCTTTTGCTCTTTTTTTTGCCCGAGGCGTACGTGGGGCTGTTAAGGTTATCCAGGGTCTGGGTGATGATTTCCGCGCCCATTTTCGCCTTGCTGACTGCGGCGGACTCGGCGCCGGCGGTAAAGGGGTTTTGCATAAGAGCCTCCTTGCTCCATGGGTTTTCGAAGATTCTTATCGGCGGCATGGGGCCAAAGTTTAGGGGCTGTTTCCAACGTTACGCGCCAAAGCGCGGTTTTTGCGGCGCCAAAATCAAAGCCGGCCGCCCTTTTCCAGGGACGGCCGGCTTTGAAAACGGCAAACCTCTCCCGCAATCAACTCATATATCCACACCCAGGCGTTTTGCCGCGGCCATGCCGCCCAGCACGCTGCGGGTGTTGGCAATGCCGTGGGCGGCAAGGTCCAGTTGGGCTTCGTAGGACCGCAGTCCCGTGTTGCAGATCAGAATAATGGGTTTGTCCCTGGGGATTTCGGAAAGGCGCGAGGCGATCTCGTCCTGCGGGATGCTGCGCCAGTGTTCCGGGTGCCTGGCCAGGAAAGGAACGGCGTCGCGGTCCACGCGGGCGTCGATGAAGCAGACCTCGTCTTCGTCGCGGTTTTCCCACAGGGTTTCGAATTCTTCCTGTGAAACGGGCCGGCAGCGGCCTTCCAGGATGTTCTCGGCCACGTTGCCCACCACGTTGATCACGTCCATGGCGGCGGCAAAGGGCGGCGAGTAGAGGACCTCAAGGTTGGAGATGTCGGAGACGTGGCAGCCCCGCGTCAGCAGGGGGGCCACGGCGTTGATGCGCGCGGCCAGGGCGTCCCCGGCGGCGCACATGCCCTGGATGCCCAGAACGCGGCGGGTGGGCCGGTCGACGACCAGTTCCAGGGCCATCAACTGCTTGTCGGGATAAAAATGGGCGCGGTCGATCTGCTCCACATGCACGTTGATGGCGTCATAGCCTTCGCGCAGGGCGCCTTCGATGGACAGCCCCGCCCCGGCGGCGCTTTGGGAAAAGAGCTTGATGCCCCACGCGCCGACGGCGCCGGGGAACACGGCGTCGCCCCCGGCCAGGTTGGTGCCGATGACGCGGCCCTGGCGGTTGGCCATGGACCCCAGGGGATACCAGCCGGGTTTGCCCGTGACCAGATTGACGACGCTTGCGCAGTCTCCCCCGGAATAGATATCCGGGTCCGAGGTGCGCAGATGATCGTCCACCGCGATAAGGCCGCGTTCCGTCAGGTTAAGGCCCGCTTCGCGGGCGATGCCGGTGTTGGGACGGATGCCGGCGGCCATGACCACCAGGTCGGCCTCCAGGGTGCGCTTGTCGGTGATCACTTTCGTCACGCGGCCGTTTTCGCCCTCAAAGCGCACGACCTTTTCCCCGGCATAGATGGACACGCCGTTGTCCGTAAGGTCCTTGGAGGCCATACGGGCCAGGGTGGGGGAAAGAAAGCCGGGCTGGATGTGGTCGGCTATTTCCACGACGGAAACGGGAATGCCCCACATGTCGCCAAGGGCCACGGCCACTTCAAGGCCGATAAACCCGCCGCCCACCACCACGGCGCTCGCCACTTTGCCGCCGGCCACGGCGTTTTTGATGGCCTCGGCCTCGTCCAGGTTGGTGGCGGCGGTGATGCCCGCCAGCTCGATGCCGGGGATGGGGGGACGGTTGGCGCTGCTGCCCAGGGCCAGCACAAGTTTGTCATAGGGCAGCAAGGAAACCTTGCCCGTGGGCAGGTGTTCGACCGTCACGGTTCTGGCGGCGCGGTCTATTGCGGTGGCCCGCGTTTCCGTGAGAGCGGTGACGCCTTTGTGGGTTCTGAAAAACTCGGGATCGCGCAGGGTGCCGTAGGGCGTGGCCTGCAACTCCTGCACCCGGTTTACCTCGCCCGAGATAAAATAAGGGATGCCGCATCCCCCGTAGGAAATGCGGGTGGACTGATCCACAAGGGTCACTTCCGCCGAAGGCATCAGTCTTTTGCAGCGACAGGCCGCTTTGGGGCCAAGGGCAACGGCGCCGATGACGACGACACGCATGGGCTGGGACATGGGGACCTCTCTTCTGTATGGCGGCGTTATGCGGTTCTGAAGACACGACAAACCCCGGGCGGCCCGGGGCGTGCCGGCGTATAAACGCTTCGGCGCGCCGGTGCCGGCGTGGTGCCCGGCCCGCCCTGAAAACTTCCCGAATATGGCGAACAAACCGCGTTGCGAAAGCGCCGCCCGGTTTAACGGCGATAAAACCCAGCTTTAGTGTAGGGCCTTTTATATTCCCTGGCAAGAGCGGATGGGAAGACTGAAGCGCTTTATGCGGCAAAGAAAGGCGGAGAAGTCAAAGGTCCAGAAGCTGCCGCTTCATGCCCTCCAGCAGCGGGAGCAGCAGCAGAAGCTGGGAACGGGCTTCCTCAAGGTTCCCCGACCGGCACAGGTTTTCAAGGGTATAGCTTTCCGCGCGCGGCAGTTCGGCGCCCACCATGGCGCAATTGCCTTTCATGGAATGGGCGTAGCGCATGGCCTGGGGCAGATCGCCCCGTTCAAGGGCCTGACGCAGATCCTTTACGGATTCATCCAGATGCCCGGCGAAATAAAAGGCTATTTCGCGGTAAAGCTCCATGTCGCCTATTCTTTCCAGCGCGCCCCGCACGTCCAGCGCCATTTCCGAAAGCCGGCAGTCTTTTCGGGCGTTCATATAACATCCTTAACTTATGCCTTTCGCGACGATTACGAAAAGACCATTGCCAATTGAGATAAATTTAGTATACTATGATTTCCGATCCCCTTCAGCCGGAAAGGCCATCCGTTCGGGGACAAACCGCCCGGAAACTCTTTTTGTCCGGGCAGGGAGGAAATACCCCGGCTGCTTGTAGAAATTACACCTCTCGCGCCCATGCGGCAAGAGCTATTTGCCTTGCCGCCGCGCGGGCCTGAACGGCAACTCCTGAGCCATATATTTATAAATGACCACATATTAAGTAAAATTGCATAGTTGTATTCTCCACATCAATAAACTTTTCCATATTACCCCAGATGAAACCACAAATAAAAACTATAGATAGGTTGACATATTCATTTGTTATGGGTAATGTAGAGTACTAAAAAAGGAATTAAACAATCGCATATCGTATTTTAACCCGGATCCCTGACCCTGTAACTCTATGCCTTCTTCAGGAAGGAGGATCAATGAAGCTTTCCGCCCGCTCCCGCTATGCCGCCAGAATTCTTCTGGAGCTTGCGCGCCATAAAAGCGTGTTGCCCATGTCGGCGGCGACCCTGTCGCAACATACAGGGGTGTCTGTACAATTTGTGGAACAAATTCTGAAACCTCTCAAGCAAAAAGGGCTGACCAGCAGCATCCGTGGCGCCGCCGGAGGCCACAAGCTGGCCCGCCCCGCCGAGGAAATTACCCTTGGAGAAGTCGTTCGGCTTATGGAAGGCGGGATTCTTTTGTCCGTCTGCTGCGGCGAAAAGGCCAACGACTGCCCCCGCAAAGGCGGCTGCCTCACCCGGCGGGCCTGGGTGCAGGTTTCGCAAAGCCTTGAAACGGAACTGGACTCCATCACCCTGGCCCATCTGCTTCACAATGACCAGATCTGCCCGGAAGACAGCGGCGCCGTGGACACGCGCAAAGCCCGCCCCTCCAACGGCAAGACGGAAAGCAAGCCCCCCGCGCGCCCGGTTCGCACATCTTTCGGCCGCCGGGTGAAAGGACTGCGCCGCTAAAAAGCCGGCGCCCCGTTTTTCAGCCGCCCGCCGCCGGGCGGACACGGCGCTGACGCGCCGAAGCAGTTTTTTACAGACGCGCACAGCGAAAGACCTTAAAAGCCCGCCCTTCCGGCGTGGAACACGCCGCGCCCCTGCAGGTTCATCCGGCCGCGGGGGCCTCTTGCTATCTGGCCTAAGGTATGGTTATGGTATAGAAGTGCGTCCTTAAAGCGGTTCACGCCTGATATGCCCGCTTAACGGCGGGCAAAGCCCGTTTGCGGGCATCCCGCCGCAAGATTTCACGGACAAATCCTTTAAGAGCGACCCGCTTGTTGCATCCGTGAATGACTTTAAAGGAAAAATCCAACCTCTTTCCGGGTTTGCCAATGCCGAACAACACTACCATGCCGGGCCGGGACTTTTCCGCGGCCGCGTTTGACGATGATGACGAGATTGTGGATCTTCTTGAAGTCGTCAAACCGGGCAGGCCGGTAAAAGCTACGGAAGACGAGGCGGATTTCCGGGCGGACCTTGATTCCATGCTGGAAAGCCTTTCCAAGGCGGAGCAGGCGCTGGACGACCGGGAACAGCCCTTTCCCGACCCCACCCCTGTGACGCACAGGGTGGATCATAACGAAACTCTCGATCTGCCCGGCATGGACGACCTGAACGACCTGCTGGAATCCTTCGGCGCGGCCTCCGGAACGGGGGCGGGAGGCGCGGCCGACGAGGACGATCTGCTTGCCGGCATCGACCTGCCCCCCCAGTCAGGGCCCGATCTTGACGCCATGCCGGTGGCGAACTCCCCCGCCCCGGGCGCCGCCCCCTTTCAGGACGAACTGGACGCGGAACTGGACGCCGCGCTGGGCGGCTCCGCCGCCGGAACGGCGGCCTCCGGGGGGACCGCCGCTTCCCCGCCCGACGAGCTTGAGGCGCTGCTGTATTCCACGCCCGGCCTGCTGCCCGAACAGGACGCGCAAGCCGAGAAAAACGCCGGACCCGCCGCTTCCGGGATACCGGACCTGGACGCCGAACTCGCCGCCGTTTTCGGGGACGTTTCCCTGTCTGGCGAAGACGGAGGCGCGCTGGAGGCGGAACTTGCCGCCGCCTTTGAGGGAACGCCCGCCCCCGATTCCAGGACGCCCCCCGGCCAGACGGCGGACGCGGACGAACTGGCCGCCCTGCTTGGCCCCTTTGAAGGACCCTTTGAAGAAAAAGACGCCGGGATTCCCGATTCCTTTGGGGATAAAGACGCCGCCTTCGCCGGCATGGGCCTTTCCGGCGACGCCCCCGGCGCGGACGAACTGGCCGCCCTGCTCGGTTCTTCCGGGCCCATGGAGGCGGCGGCCTCTTTTGGAGCGGCTGCCGGGGCCGCAACGGCCGCCGTTCCGGTAAAATCCGCCACGCCCGCGGCTCCCGTGGCTTCCGTGACGGTCAAAGCGCCCGCCGCTCCGGAAAAGACCAAACCCCTGGCTCCGGAAAAAACCGGGGCCGCCGCTCCGGCGAAATCCGTCCCGACCATATCCTTTCAAATTTCATCCCCGGCAAAAGGCTCCGGACAAGCCGCTCCGGCGGCTGCGCCCTCCGGGCGGCAATCCGGCGGCGCGGAACAAACCGGCCCGCTTCCCGCCGCCGCAACGCCCCAGGCCACGCCGGCCGACCCCGCGGCCTGGCTTGCGGCCGGGCTTGAGGCCGGGCCCGCTGCGGCCGAAGCCGCCCCCACACCGGGGCAGGGTTCCCCGCGTTACGAAGAGGTGGATCTTAACGAGCTGGACGCCCTTCTGGACGACATGCTCGCTTCCGCGCCCGCTTCCGGGCCGGCTCCGGGCCTTTCTGATCAGGAATCCGCGCGCAGGCCGGCGGGATCGGCGGCGCGGTCCGCGGACAACGGAGCCGGAAACGGCGGCGGCGAACCCCCGGCGCGTGAAGCCATACACGCGCTGGCCGAAGATGTCTCCGCCCTGCGCCGCGAGTTGGCGGGCCTGGGTGACACCCGCCTGACTTCCATGGAAAAGGCCCTGCTGGAAAAAGACGCGCGCCTGGACGCCCTGCGGGCGGAACTGGACGCGCAAAGCATCCTTGTCCGCGAATTGACCGGAGAACTGCGCGCCTTGCGCGGCAAGCTGGACGAGAGAGCGCCGGAAACGGAAGACGCCGTCGCCGCCCTGCGCGGAGATCTGGCCGCCCAAAACGCCCTTGTCCGTGAGACGGCCGATGCGTTGCGCGCCCTGAGCGGCGAATTGGACAGGCCCGCTCCTGATAACGCGGAAGAAAAGGCGGCGGCCGCCGCCATCCGCAACGAACTGGAGGCCCTGCGCGGCGATCTGGATGCGCGAAACGCCGCAACCCGCGGTGAACTGGAAGCCTTGCGCGGTGAACTGGAAACGCAAAACGCCGCCGTCCGCGATCTGACGGAAGAATTGCATTCGCTGCGCGACAATATGGACAAACTGGCCGCGGACGCGGCCGCCAGGGTCATCCGCGAGGAACTGGCCGTTTTACTGCAGTCGCTGTAGGACCGCCCTCCCGCCCTTTACGCCGTCGCTCCTCCCATTGCCGGGTCCGTCATTCTTCCCATTGCCGGGTGATGCCGTGATCGCGCAGCAGGGAGTACAGGCGCTGCCGCGACAGCCCGGCCCGCTCCGCCGCCCTGGGTATGTTCCCGTCCGCCCATTGCAGCAGGGACAGCAGGTAGCGGCGCTTGTGCTCGTGCAGATGCGTTTCCTGAAACTCCCGCCAGCTTTGGGGGGGTAAAGCCGCCGCCCGGTCCCGTTCTTCCGCTTTTGCCGGCGGCGGGTACAGTTTGCCGCCGTCGCGCGCCAGGGGGGAAGCGTCGGCGCCGCTTTGCTCCAGTTCCATTCCCGGCGCCCCGGGAAAACCGCCCCGCCCGTCCCGCTCCCGCGCCCTGAAAGCTCCGGCCGGGTCGTGTTCCTCCACCATATCCGCCCGCGCCGCCGTATCCCGGCCCCCCGTCCCCTGCCCCGCCGGGGCGGAGGGGACGCGTTCTTCCAGGCGCAGGCGCGCCGCGTGGGCGCGCAGGTGCAGGGGCAGATGCTGCGGCAAAATCAGGGGGTCGTCGTGGGCGGCCAGCACGGCGCGCTCTATGGTGTACAGCAGTTCGCGCACGTTGCCTGGCCATTCGTAAAGGGAAAACGCCTCCAGCGCCTCGGCCGAAAAATCCTTGTCCTTCATGCCGTACTGCGAAAGGCTTCTTTCCAGGGCGTGGCGGGCCAGCAGCAGGATGTCCTGCCCCCGCATGCGCAACGCGGGCATGGCGATGCTGGAGCCCTGCAGCCGGAACAGCAGATCCTGGCGGAAACGCCCGCCCGCCGCCATTTCCGATAGATCGCGGTTGGTGGCGGCCACCACGCGGAAGTCGCTGCGGATTTCTTCCGCGCCGCCGATGGGGCGAAAGGTGCGTTCTTGCAGAACCCGCAAAAATACTTTCTGGTGTTCGGGCGAAAGTTCGCCCACCTCGTCCAGGAACAGAGTGCCCTGATCGGCCAGCCGCACCAGGCCGGGCCGCGACTGTGCCGCGCCGGTAAAGGCCCCGCGCACGTTGCCGAACAGTTCGCTTTCAAGCAGCGTGGGAGCTATGGCCCCGCAATCCACCACCACAAAAGGCCCCCCCGCGCGGCGGCTGTTGTTGTGGATGGCGCGGGCCACCAGTTCCTTGCCCGTGCCTGTCTCGCCGACGATCAGCACCGGCGTGTCGCTTTGGGCGGCCTCGAACAGCCGCAGCAAGGTAAGGCGCATGGGCAGGCTTTCGCCCACAATGCCCGAGGCGCGGGCCAGGTGGACCTTTTTCCGCTTCTGCTCGCGGTTTTTCAAAGCGCGTTGCACCATCAGGGATATTTCGCCCATGTCCGCGGGCTTTTGGACGTAATCCCAGGCCCCGGCGGTAATGGCCATTTCCGCGCCCTGCGGGTTGCCCATCGCCGTGACCACGATGGCTTCGGGCGGTTCAGGCAGCAGGGCCAGCCCGGCAAGCAGATCCAGGCCGTTGCCGTCGGGCAGGCAAACGTCGATGACGGCCACGGCGAAAATGTTCTTTTTCAGCAAATCACGCGCCGTGGTCAACGTATGGGCGAGACTGACGTGGTGCCCCTCTTCCTCCATGATGAAGCGCAGGGCCTCGCAAAAAAGCAGGTCGTCGTCAATGATGAGAATATGCGCCATACGTCGCCCCTGAAATTATCCCAGGATTTTTGTCCGGATTTTTCCTCGCAGTGCTACGGTTTCTCTTCTGCACCTTTTCCCAGCAACATGGCAAGCCGATTATAAATCATTTTCGCCCGCCCTTTTCCCACGCCGGGCGTCTCCGCCAGGGCCGTTTCACCCGCCCGGACCATGGCCGCCAGGGAGCCGAACCGCTCGAAAAGCGCCCTGGCCGTGTGCGGCCCGACGCCGGGAATGCGCGTAAGTTCGGCGTCCATGACGGCCTTGGCCCGGGCGCGCCGATGGCGGCCCAAAACGAAATCATGGGCCGCGTCCCGCGCGCGCTGCAAAAACAGCAGCTCCGGCCCGCCCGGCGGCAGGGCCACCGGGTTGCTTCTGCCCGGCAAAAAAATCCGATCTCCCACATTGCCCGCCCGGCGGTCGGCCCGGCCTTCCTCCGTTCTGGCCTTGGCTATGGAGGCCAAGGCGAATTCGCCGGCCACGCCGGCTTCCGTAAACGCCCGCAATACCGCCGCAAGCTGCCCCTTGCCGCCGTCCACAAGCACCAACTGGGGCCAGGGCGCGCCCGCGCGGGCGCGCCGCGCCGCCCAAAGAGCCAGGGCGGCCGTATCGTCCCCGGCCTCCGCCCCGGCTTCCGCCATCTGCTCGTCCAGGGAATAAGCGCGGAAGGCGTCGGGCACGGGCCGCTCGTCCTGAAAAACCACCATGCCCGCCCTGGTCTGCCTGCCCCCGGTATGGGAGATGTCCACCACCTCGATGCGCCGCACCGGCCCGGCAAGACGCAGGCGCGCCGCCAGCATTTGGGCCAGAGCGGGCCGGGCCGAGGTTTTTGCCGCTTCACGCGCGGTGGAGGCGGCCATCAACATGAGGTTGTCCTCGTCCGCCCCTCTGGGGGCGCGAATACGGACCACGGCGCCTCTGTATTCTCCCAGAATCGCCTCAAGGGCCGGCCGCGCATCCGGAATGTCCGCGCATTTTCCCCGGAGTTCTTTACCACTGCCGGAGGCTTCCCCGCTGGCGAACGCTTCTTCATTGCCGGGAGTTTCTCCTTCGCGCTCGCCTCTTCCGTCAGGCTCATCCCCGCCCGGTTCCGCGGGCAGCCAGGGCACCACGATGCGGGGGGGGATGGCTTCGCCCAATTCCCGCCGGTCAAGGTAAAACTGCGCCAGGAAACTGGCGATAAGCTCCGGGGCGTCCTCCACGCCCAGACCGGGCCAGAAAAAACTGCGTCCGTCCAGCAAAAGGCCGTCGCGCACGAACAGCACGCCCAGGGCCAGGCCGCCGGAAGCGTCCCGCCGCCCTTCAAAAGAGGCAAAATATTCTTCTCCGCAATCTCCTTCAGCCGGAAACGGATGCCCGCTCCCCGCCCCAAAGGAAGTCGCCCCCGCATCGCCATGCCCCCCCGCATCCTCCGGGGGCAAATCCCCGCCCGCATCACCGGAGCAAACGCCGCCTTCGCCGCCGGTTCCGCCGGAATTCCCCGGCGGCGGTCCCGCATCCGCGCAGCCGGGCGCGTACCCGCCTTTCAGGACGGCCCCCGCCGCGCCGCCTTCACCAACGTGGGCAATGCCCACCACGTCCAGGTCCACCCCGGCGGCCAGCACCACCGACTGCCGTTCCACGGTCTGCTCCACGGCCCGGATCTGGTCGCGCAGCCGGGCTGCCCTCTCGAACTGCAACGCGTCGGAGGCACGGAGCATTTCCGCTTTCATCTCCCTGGCCAGCAGGCGTGAACGCCCGGACAACAGCAGGGCCACCTTGTCCAGCAGGGCGCGGTATTCTTCTTGCGGCACGGGCAGCACGCAGGGGCCCAGGCACTGGCCCATGGAATGGTACAGGCAGGGCCGGGTGCGGTTGGCAAAGACACGGTCCCTGCAGCGGCGCAGGGGGAAGTGCCTGTGGATCAGCCGCCAGGTTTCGCGCGCCGCCCCGCCCGAAGAAAACGGCCCGAAGATCCGCGCGCCCTTGTCCCGGCTTTCCCGCCTGCCCGGCCGCTCGCGGCGGATGATTTCCAGCCGGGGATACGGATGCTCCGAACCGATGCGGAACAGCAAATACTCTTTATCATCGCGCAAAACGATATTATACCGGGGCCGGTGCTTTTTGATCAGCCCCGCCTCCAGCAGCAGGGCCTCTTTCTCCGTGCCCGTGATCAGAACCTCTATGCTTTCGGCGTGCGCAACCAGGGCGCGCGTCTTGGGCGGCTGGCCGTCCCGAAAGTACGAGGCGATGCGCCGCCGCAGACGCCGGGCCTTGCCCACATACAGGATGCGCCCGCCGCCGTCCTTGTACAGGTACACGCCGGGACTTTCAGGGTACAACGCTAAATCGGGTTTTTGCATGACAGCAATATGATAAGCTTCCGGCTGTTACGATGCAAGAGCGCGCGGGGACTCCGCCCTCCGGCGGGATCAGGGGAGGCAGGTTCCTTGCGGGGTCCTACTTCCTTAAGACGCGGGCGTCGCCGGAGCGCATGGTGACCTTGCGCTCGTCAAAGTATTCAAGGAGCAGGACCAGGTATTTGCGGGAAAGCCCGGTCAGGGTTTTGAACTGGCCAAGATCGATGGTGGGGTTTTGGGCGAACCAGGCGCGCAGGATTTCTTCGGCCTTGGCCAGGTGTTCGGCGGCGTACCAGTGGTCTTCGTCCACGCGGACGGTAAGACCGCTTTCGCGCAGCAGGGTCAGCACCGGGGCGGCCTGCTTGGGGTTGAATCCCAGGGAGGCCAGCAGTTCGCGCATAATGGGCGGGGCCATGCCGCTTTCGCGCAGGGCGCGCAGGATGCCTTCGCGCGCGGGCTGATTTTCGGCGGACAGGGTGGGTTCGTGCCCCGGCAGGGAAAGGGTGTCGCCCGCAGCGGCCAGGGATCCGGCCTTGACCAGACGTTCCAGCAGAAAATGCGCCAGCTTGGGCGGCAGGTTGCGGCCCCAGCCCGTGGCAAGCTCGCCGCGTCCCACGCCCCGGCGCTCGGGGAAAGACTCGTGATAGGCGGCCACGGCCGCGACCAGCGAAGGAGAAAGGTCTTCCAGAACCCTTTTGCCTATGTACAGACGCGCCTCGCGATCAAAGCAAAAGGCCTGGCCCTTGGCGCCCAGCAGGCCCAGGGATTTTTCCAGGGCGGCGGCGTCAAGGTTGGCAAGCACGCGCAAAAGGGCGAAGGAAAGCCCCGGCACGGGCGGCGGGGGGGCGTGCGCCGGGCGCGCGGCGGCCCGCCCGGGGGCCTCTTTCAGCGGCATGCCTTCCAGGTCCAGCAAAAGGCGCAGGCGTTCCTCGTTGTCCGCCCCGGCCAGGGAGAGCATAAGCCCGGCCCGGGGCGCAAGGGCGCGCCGCCGGAAGGGCGGAAAGGCATTTACGGCCGCCCTGGCCCCAAAGCCGCTTGCGGCCCCGCCGCCGGAACCCGCCGGAATCCGGCCTTCCGCCCGCCCTCCGCGCGCCCATTGCGGGGCCAGTCCCAGGGGATGCAGCACCACTCCGCCCCCCACGGTGCGCAAAGGGGAAAAAGCGCGCAGCACGCAACGGTCGCCGAAAACCGCCGCTGCCGGAGCTTCCAGGCGCGCCTCGCACAGGGCGGCCTCGCCGGGCGGCAGTTCGTCGCGGTCCGTAAAATACAGCCGGGCCAGCAGGGTGCGCGCCCCGTGGTGCAGATGAATCTCGGCCCTGTGCCGCAAAGGACCGGGCGAGGAATCCAGACAGTGGGCCAGGACAGCCCAGCGCCGCGAGGGATGCAGGGCGCCGGGCAGGGAAAGCACGTCGCCCCGCTCCACCTCGTTCAGGTCCACTCCGGCCAGATTCACCGAGACGCGGTTGCCCGGCACCGCCAGGGAACAGGATTCCCCGTGCATCTGCAGCGCGCGGATCTTCGCGGCCCGGCCCGAGGGAAAAAGCTCCACCGCGTCGCCCACGCTTAAAGGGCCGCCCCCCAGCGTGCCGGTCACCACCGTGCCGTGGCCGCGCATCACAAACGCCCGGTCCACCGGCAGGCGCGGCAGCCCGCCGCGTTTGGGGGGAACGCCCTGAGGCCCCCCCCCCGCGGAAGCGTCGCCCGCGCCTTCGCGTATTTGCCGTTCCATGTCGGCAATGGCGGAGATCAGGGCATCAACGCCTTGCCCGGTACGAGTGGAAACCGGAATGACCGGGGCGTGTTCCAGAAAGGTTCCGGCCAGGAAGGAGGCCACGTCTTCCCTGGCCAGTTCAAGCAGCTCTTCGTCCACCAGATCGACCTTGGTCAGGGCCACAAGACCCCGGCGCACGCCGAGCAGGGTGCAGATGTCCAGGTGCTCGACGGTCTGGGGCATGACGCCCTCGTCGGCGGCGATGACCAGCAGGGCGCAGTCGATGCCCGATGCCCCGGCGGCCATGGTATGCACAAAGCGCTCGTGCCCAGGCACGTCGATAAGGCTGAGAAAGCGCCCGCCGGGCAGGTCCATGCGGGTGAATCCCAGCTCGATGGTGATGCCCCGGCGTTTTTCCTCGCTTAGCCTGTCGCAGTCAACGCCGGTAAGGGCGCGGACCAGCGAGGTCTTGCCGTGGTCGATGTGCCCGGCCGTACCCATGACGATGGAGGCGGAAACGGAAGCGGCGGAAGATTCGGAAGGAGCCACAGATTCGGAAGATTCCACGGTTGTTCCTTGGCAGAGCCTCGGTTTGGGCAAAAGGGGGCGGGGTTTGGCAACAGGTCCGCGTGTCCCGGCGGCGCTCCGGTTCGCTGCCATCCGGCCATGCCCGGCGGTGTCTCAGTTTGCCGCCATTTGGCGATGCTTCGCAGCGGGCCGGTATGCCGCGAGAAAACTTCCTTAACGCCCCGCGAGGGGCCTGAGCGAAGCGAAGACCCGGCCCGCAGGGCCGCCGCCCCCGTGTGCCGGCCGACAAGGCAGGCGAGTTTTACCCACGGGGGCAGGCCTCGTCGGGCCTGCCCCCTGAGGGGAAACGATGCCTGACGAAGTATCACGGCAAACCAGGGGC
>JAVBPV010000001.1:0-33042 GCA_031549405.1 Desulfovibrio sp. | reverse complement strand
AGGAAGCCCTGAATTCCGAAACTTTGACCATCGGCTTTGCCCGGCGCTTTGCGACATATAAACGCGCTAATCTTCTCCTCCAGGATAAAGAAAGTCTTTTGCGCATCGTCAGCAACAAGGACCAGCCGGTGCAGTTTATCTTCGCCGGTAAGGCCCATCCCCAGGATCAGGCCGGAAAACAGTTGATGAAAGAGCTCATTGCGCTCTGCCGGACCAAAGAATACCGGATGAACATGGTCTTTCTTGAAGATTACGACATGGATGTCGCGGCCCACCTTATTTCCGGCTGCGACGTCTGGTTGAACAACCC
This sequence comes from Desulfovibrio sp., assembly GCA_031549405.1. Taxonomy (GTDB): domain Bacteria; phylum Desulfobacterota; class Desulfovibrionia; order Desulfovibrionales; family Desulfovibrionaceae; genus Frigididesulfovibrio. The sequence continues at coordinate 32,732 of JAVBPV010000001.1, read as the reverse complement.
CCGCCGTCCCCTTGAGGCGTGCGGCACCAGCGGCATGAAAGCCATGTTCAACGGCGTTCTGCAATTCAGCACCCTGGACGGCTGGTGGGACGAGGCCTGGAAAAGCGACAACAGCCTGGGCTGGGCCATCGGCAAGGGCGAGGAGTACGAAGACCCCGACTACCAGGACACCGTGGAACTGCAAACCCTGTACAAGATGCTGGAATCGGAAATCATTCCCGATTTTTACGACCGGGTGCGCGGCAACCTGCCAGTGACCTGGGTGCGCCGCATGAAGGACGCCCTGGCGGAATTCGGCCCCCGCTTCCATTCGCACCGCATGGTGCAGGAATACGTGGATCTTTCCTATATTCCGGCCTGCCAGACGCATCGCAACCTGCACCGCGACAACTTCGCCCCGGCGCGCGAACTGTCCGAATGGCGCATGACCATCATGACCAAGTGGGGCCAGCTCAAGGTGCGTGACGTGCAGACCGTCAGGGAAGACACCCTGTACGTGGGACAGTCCTGCGCGGTTACCGCCCGCGTGTTTCTGGCCGACATCCCGGCCGAGCATGTGCGCCTGGAAATATACGTGGGCCAGCTTGGGCAGGACAACACCTTTGCCAACCGCCAGCTTGAGGCAATGGCGCCCGAAGGCGCCCCCGCGGACGGCTGGCAAACTTACAAGGGCGTGCTCAACGCCGTGGAAACCGGACGCTACGGCTTTACCGTGCGCGCCATGCCCGTGCATCCGCTGCTGCCAATGTCGCATTCCCTCGGCCTGATTCGCTGGGCCGAGGAGTAGGCGGGCGGATTTTCGCGCCATGCGGCGTCAGGCATCGTAAAAATAAAGGGGGCAGGACCGAAGAGTCCAGCCCCCTTTGTATTTGTTCGCCTTCCTTGCCTGACGCGAAACTTCGCCCCCTTATTCCCGCGTCACCTTGAAGGTATTTTTGCTCTTTTTGCAACAATACTTTTTGACGCGAAAATGCGCCGACCTGCTCTGACGCATCATCCTTATCCTGTTAAAAAAACTTCCCCACAAAAATTCGCCCCTTCCCCCGCCCGGATCTTCTCCCCTCCCCTTCCCTACGGGTGCATGGGCGCGAACTTGGCGCGGAACATGGCTTCCAGCTCTTCCTCGCCGCTTGCGGGCAGACGGCGCAAGGCCTTGTTCATGGCCCGTTCCGCGCTTTGGCGGTCGCGTTTATGCCGGGCGATGACGTCAAAGTATTTTTTGGCCTGATTGAAAATAACCGTGTTGCGGGCCTGCGCGGCGATACGCATAAGGCGGCGGTAGGCGTCTTCGGAAGACAGCGCGTCGGCGATGCTGGCGCGAAAAAGCAGGGCTCCCTCCAACTGTCCCTGTTTTTCCAGGGCGTCGGCCAGGATTTCGCGGCCCCTGATCCAAAAAGGATGCCTCCGGACAAGTTCCAGCCAGAAAGGCACGGGCTGATCCCGGGCGGCCTGGACAAGGGCTTCTTCTTCCTCCGGCCTCAGACGCAGGCTTACCTCGAAAAAGTCATCCACAAAAACGTCAAAGCCGTCAGCCAGGCCGTGCCGGTGCAGGTCGGTGTGCAAAAGATCGCCGCAGCGCCGCGTCAGCAGATCGCTGTTGTGGCTTTCGCTGTGTTTACGGCCGGGGGTCTGGCTTTCCAGATGAAACACCCTGGATTCCGGCACGCAGAGCAGCCGAGCTCCCCGCTGGCCGATGCGGACGCTTAGCTCTATGTCCTCGAATCCGTTGATGTAGCCTTCGTAAAATCCGCCGCAGTCAAAAAAAAGGCCGCGCGGCAACATAAGGGCCGCGGCGGTAAGCATCTGGCAGTAACGGCGCTTTTGCGCCACCGGATGATCGGCGGGAAAACGCCGGTACAGATGCAGCACGCCGGTGGAGCCGACAGCCACGCCCAGGTGTTGCACCGTGCCGTCGCCATACAGCAGCAACGGCCCCACCGCGCCCAGGGCGGTCTCTTCCGCCAGGGCCTTCAGCAGCGGCGGCGCCCAGCCCTGTGTCAGCACGGTGTCGTTGTTCAAAAAGAACAGCAACGGCGCGGCGGCCGCCCGCGCCCCCGCGTTGCAGGCCGGGCCGAAGTTTCGGTTGGCCTCAAAACGCAGGCGGGTGAAACGCTCCCCGAACAATTCCCGCCCCAGCGGCAAAAGCCCCACAGCCGTTTCGTCCGTGGAAGCGTTGTCCGCGACGATGACCTCAAAGTCATCGCCCGGGGTATGCTCCCGCAAGCTCCGCAAACAGTTCGCCGTCAAGTCCCATTTGTTGAACACCGGTATGATGACGGAAAATAGCGGCGATACCATACTCCCCTACCCCTCCCTTCTCCACCCCGCAAAGGCTTTTTCGGCGCGCTCGCGGTACAGGGCCTTACGGTTGGCTTTTTTGGCCTTAAGGCCCAGTTCGGGCATAAGGCCGAACTGCACGTTGCTTGGCTGAAAACGCTTGGCCGGGGTGCGCAGGTGCAGAAGCAGGGCGCCCAGGGCGGTTTCCGGCGGCGGCGGGACAAGGTCCCCGCCCCGGGCGCGGGCGGCCAGAAGCATGCCCAGCCACAGGCCGCAGGCGGCGGATTCCACATAGCCCTCCACGCCGGTGATCTGCCCGGCCAGAAAGACGCGCGGGTCGGCGCGCAGGGAAAGATCCGGGGCCAGCACCTCGGGGGCGTTGACGAAGGTGTTGCGGTGCATGCTGCCGAAACGCACGAACTCCGCCCGCTCCAGGCCGGGAATCATGCGGAAGATGCGCGCCTGCTCGCCAAAGGTCAGTTTGGTCTGGCAGCCCACCAGGTTGAACATGGTCTTGTTGGCGTTTTCCGCCCGCAATTGCAGCAGGGCGAAGGGACGCCTTCCTGTGCGCGGATCGTCGAAGCCCACGGGCTTCAGGGGGCCGAAGGCCAGGGTCATCTCGCCGCGCGCGGCCAGGGCCTCCACGGGCATGCAGCCTTCGAAATGGCGCTCCTGCTCAAAGCCGCGCGCCGCCACCTTCTGGCCTTCCAAAAGGGCCGCGTGAAAGGCGAAGTATTCCTCGCGGCTCATGGGGCAGTTCAGGTAGTCGTGGTCCTCGGGATTATAGCGCGCGCCCCAGAAAGCCACGTCCATGTCCACGGAAGCGCCGTCCACAACCGGAGCGATGGCGTCGTAGAAATAAAGATGTTCCTGCCCGGCCAGGGCCATGAGGGAAGCGGCCAGGCCCTCGCCCGCCAGGGGACCGGCGGCCGCGACCACTGCGTCAAAACCGGCCAGAGCGGCATCGGACAAGGCTACCTCGCGCCGCTCCACCCGGACGCCCGGCAGGCTCTCGACGCGCCGGGTCATTTCGCGCGCGAACAAAACGCGGTCCACGGCCAGGGCCTTGCCCGCCGGGACGCGGGTCAGGGCGGCCACTTCCATGCACAGGCTGTCCAGGGCGCGCATTTCGGCCTTGAGCAGCCCCACGGCCGAGTCGGGATCGTCGGAGCGAAAGGAGTTGGAGCAGACCAGTTCGGCCAGATCCGGATTGGTGTGGGCCGGGGAAAACACGCCCGGCTTCATCTCAAAGATGGTGACGGCGACGCCGGCTTCGGCCAGTTTGCGGGCGCATTCGCACCCGGCAAGGCCGCCGCCGATGATCGCCACGGAAGAAAGCGTCATGGGAACCCGGTCGGTTGATGGTCATGGGAAAGGGCCGGGCGCAAAACGGCGCACAAGCGCCTGGTCCGCATCCCCGCGAATATAAAGTCTATGCCGCCCCGTAAAAACCGTCAAGGCGGGGCTGATTCCGGCACTGGAACCGGCGCCGGACCGGCCCGGCCGCTCAGGTGGCGGGGATGTACCGCGAAAGCGTGGCGAACAACGCGTCGATATTGACGGGCTTGGAAAGATGCCCGTCCATGCCCGCGGCCGTGGCGCGTTCCACGTCTTCCCGGTAGGCGTTGGCGGTCATGGCGATCATCGGGATGCGCCGCGCATCGGGATGATCCAGGGCGCGGATGGCTTTCGCGGCTTCGTAGCCGTCCATCACGGGCATCTGGATATCCATGAACACCAGGCGGTAGTGGTTTGCGGGCGAGGCGGAAAACTTCTCCACCGCTTCCGCGCCGTTGAGGGCCTCGTCGATTATGACCCCCGTGGCAGACAGCAGTTCGCCGATAATCATCCGGTTGACCTCTATATCCTCCACAAGCAGTATCCGTGCGCCCCCAAGATCCACGGGATCGGCTTTTTCAACCGTCTCGGCCATGCTCATCCGCCCCTTTCGCAGCGTCAGATCAAAGCTGAAGGCCGTGCCTTCGCCGGGCGCGCTGTCCACGCGAATGTCCCCGCCCATGGCGCTTACCAGGTTTTTGCTTATGGACAGGCCCAGCCCCGTGCCCCCGAAACGCGAGGCGATACTGGCGTCGGCCTGCTCAAAGGGTACAAACAGCCTGGCCACCTGCTCCCGCGTCATTCCTATGCCCCTGTCCCATACGGAAAACGCCAGCGTCAGTTCCCGGCCTTTTTCCCGGACGGGCTTTATGGAAATACCCACGGCCCCCCCGGCGTCCGTGAACTTTACGGCGTTGCCCAGCAGATTGATAAGCACCTGGTTCAGCCGCAGCTTGTCCCCGGCCACCACCAGATCGCGGACTTCCCCCGCGTCGGCGGTGAACCGGATGTTCTTGTCGGAGCAACGCGTAAGGATGATGTTCGAAACCTCGTCAAGCGCCTTGCCCAGGTTGAACGGTTCGCTGGCAAGCTCCATTTTCCCCGACTCTATCTTGGCCATGTCCAGGATGTCGTTCAGGATGCCCAACAGGTGATGGGAAGAAGACGTGATGCGGTTGATGGCCGCCAAGGCCTTTTCGTTGCCGGTCACGTACTTTTTTGCGATTTCCGACATGCCGATGACGGCGTTGAGAGGGGTGCGGATCTCGTGACTCATGCGCGCCAGAAAAGAGCTTTTGGCATTGGAGGCGACGCGCGCATCCAGTTCGGCGGCCTCGCGCTCGCGTATTTGCAACTGCAGTTCGCGGGTTCTTTCCTCCACCAGTCCTTCCAGCTTCATTCGCAGCAGACGGTTGCGGAAAAGATACAGGGTGATGAACGCAAGCAGGACCAGCAGCAGCGCGCTGCATATCAGCAAAAGATAGACGCGCGTTTTAGACAGCTCGTAGGAGTAGTCGAAGACCTTGCCGAACCACCGTTTGGCAAGCATGTCCGTCTTTACAAAGGACTGGGCCTTGCCCACGATGGAGCACAGCAGCTTTTCGTTGATGTTGAAGCCGAACTTGGCGTCAATCTGGTGGTCCAGCGCGATATTGACCTTGTACCCCGGCTTTTCCCGGAAATTGGTCTGGCTAAGCACCAGCGCCTCGGCGGCCATGATCAGCGTTATTTCGTCCCGCTCCAGGGCCTCAAAGGCCAGATCCCCCGTATCATAGTCGATGGGCTTGTTGTCGGGAAACCACTTGTTGTACATTTCCTCGTAGGCCGTTCCCCTGATGACGCCCACCTTCTGGCTCATCACCTGGTATATTTCCAGATCGGGAAAAGAGGCCTTGGAAATAAACGCATACGAAGTCTTGCAAAAAGGCTCGTCCGTCCACAAAAACTTGCCCTTTCTCGCCTCCGAATGCATAAGCTCCGAAATAACGGCCGCTTCGCCGCTTACCAGGCTTGCCAGCAAATCCTCCCATTTGGCGCCGCCCCGGTTGATGACCTTGAAGCGCAGTCCCGTAAGCCTGGATATTTCCGCGAGCAGGTCGGGGACTATGCCCTGAAACTCGCCGGTCTTGTCATTGAAAAAGCTTACGGGATAGTTGTCGCTTTCCAGCGCAACGGGAATTTCCGCTCCCGACGTCACGGAATGCTCTATGTAGCCCCTTTCCTCCGGCGTGAACGTTCTTGCCAGTACGTGCTTTTTGTAGTCGAATTCTCCCGCCGCGTACAAGACCGCAAGCTGTTCCTGCCCTCCGCTTCCAAGGTACTTGTTGACCGCGCTGATCAAAAGGCGCAGTTCCTCTTTTTGCGCGGCAAGGGAAACGGGAAAATAGACAAGGGGGAAAAAAGGCTCCGAGACGATAAAGCCGTATTCGGAAAAAAAACACTCGGAGACGCTTTCATTGACAAAGGCGTCGGCTGTTTCGTCCCGCAGCAGAATGGCGGCGGTCTCGAAATTGTCGACGTAGACCACCTCGAAGGGGTCCTCGTACACTTCTTTAAATGGCTTAAGATGCACGGAGCCGGTCAGAAAGGCCAGCTTCGGGACGCGTTTTTTCGCGATTTCCCGGATGCTCTCGGCTCCTTTTTTCGAAAATATGCTGATGGAACGTTCGGCTATGGCGTCCGACATGTGGTACTTGTGCCGTCTTTCCGGGGTGGGAATCAAGTCGCCGGAAAAATCGACGGAACCGTCCGCAAGACCGGCCAGGATGGCGTCCCAGTCATACAGCCTGGGCACGACGCGTATCCCGAACAAGGACGAAAGCGTGTCGCAAAGCCTTTTCGTATAGCCGGAAAATTCACAGCCGTCATTGATGAAAGACTCTGTCGACAGCAACGCCCCGTAAACAAATTCCCTGTCCTGCCCCTGAAGCGCCTTTACAGCCGTTATTTCAGCTTCCGTTATGCCGGGTATGTCCACATACGACGCGATGCCGGAACGGACGGCATCCCCATTTTTTTCCGTATCGCAGCCGGAAAACAGCGAAGCGGCGGCGAAAAGAAGCAATATGAGTATGGTGCGCATCATGGCAATCCGGCCTTCTCGCGCCGCCTCCGGCACGCGCCGGACACCGGTCCGGCCTTGGAAATCATCTTATAACAAGCTGCGGAAATTTCTAATTGACATATTCTGAGGCCACATAGTGATACCCTATATACTCAAATGCCAAGCTATGCCAACACATATCAATATCATTGCGGCAGAAGAGCGCCACAACCGTGAAAGCCGGGTCCGCAAAAACCCGCCGTTTAATAGATATATAAATAAAGTTTATCATATTTTTTAATCGCTCGCCGCCTTTCGCATATGCACCGCCCTTTGTCTTCCGCCGCGCGCAAAAAAAGACCGCTGGAAATTTTCTTTCCGCAGTCTTCTTGTGCGCGCACACCGCATGGGATCATGGCGCCTGCGCGCGCCCGCATCGCTTTTGCGGATCCCCCGGCATGGCGGAAAAGAATGTTCCCGGCGCGCAGGGGCGGCCCATCTACCGCAGCGAGAACGTAAAAGGCAGCAGCACCACGGTATTCACGGCCCGCCCCCGCAGCTTGCCGGGGATAAAGCGAGTTCTGCGCGCGGCGTCAAGGGCGGCATCCTCAAAATAGCCCGGCGGGCTGGCCTCGTGCACCGCGCAGGCCCTGGGTTCTCCCAAGGCGTCCACCACCAGGCGCACCACCACCCTTCCCTGCAAGTCCAGACGCCTGGCCTTCAGGGGATAGTCGGGCATAACTTTGCGCTCCACGGCGGGGATCTGGTCCACCGTATCCGCGCTGTAGGCCGCAAAGCCGTCTATATCCCGCGGGCCGCCGCCCGTTCCGGCCCCGCTTCCGGCCTGCCCATCCGGGGACAACGTCCGGGCCGGAGCGGACTCCGTCTCCGGCCCGGCGCTTTCCCGCGCCGGGGGCTTTGCCGGTTGCGGACGGGCGGCGGTTTTCGGAGCGGGCGATTTTTTTTCGGACTCCGCCGCCTTCTTAACGCTGATGATTTTTTCTTCCGGAACTTGGGCAGCCGGCGCGACGGATTGCTCCACGGGAGCGGGGGGGACGGGACAAGGCCGCGCCCGCGCGGCCGCCTCCCCGGGCGACGGCGTGCGCGAAGCCGCCACGGCCGGTGCGGCGAAATTTGCCAGCGAAACCTGATAGACGGCGTCCGCCGCCGAAGTCCCCCGCTGCGGGACAAGCAGCAGAACTCCGGCCAGCGCCGCGTGCAGCCCCAGGGTGAACAGCGCCGGCACAAGACGCCGGGAAGACGGCATGGCTACAGCCCCTCGCCACGCGGGCCGGACGCCGCGCGCGGAGTTTCGCCCCCGGGAGCCTCCGGGGCCGAGGATTCCGCCACCATGCCCACTTTTTCCACCCCGGCCGCGCGGATATGCCCCATGACCTCCATGACCGTGCCGTGCGGCACCTGCTTGTCCGCCCTCAGGAACAGCTGCTTTTGCGAAGCCGAAACAAGGGTTTTCAAAGCTTCTTCCAGCCCGGCGGCCTCCACCCGGGTTTCATCCAGGTACAGGCCGCCGTCGCTTTTGACGGTCAGGATCAGATGATCGTTTTCCGTGGGCAGCACTTCGGCGGTCTTGACCTTGGGAAGCTCCACCCCGAGTCCTTCGGTCATCATGGGGGCCGCCACCATGAAAATGATCAGAAGGACGAGCATCACGTCCACAAAGGGAGTGACGTTGATTTCCGAGGCGAAGTCGTCGCCGGACGCATACGTGTGTCCCATGTCAGTCCTCCTTGCAGCCGCACTGATCCGACGTCGCGAAGACCAGCCCTTCGGGATGCTCCGCCATTTCATACTGCAAACGGTTCAGGAACATGCCCGCGAAGTTGTGGCAGCGGCCCTGGATGGTGTTGAGCCGGGCTTTGAACATGTTGTAGCCCATGGAAGCGGGAATGGCGACGAACAGCCCCACCGCCGTGGCGATGAGCGCCTCGGCTATGCCGGGGGCCACGGTGGCCAGCGAGACGCTCTTCATCTGCGCTATGGCCTGGAAAGAGCTCATGATGCCCCAGACCGTGCCGAACAGCCCGATGAAAGGCGCGGTAGTGGCCGTTGTTGCCAGCAGGGACAGGTACGCGGACAGCCTTCCCACCTCCACGGCTATACCGTGCCGCAAAGCACGCTGCACCGTTTCCTTGCGCAGGTCCGCGTCGTTGACTTTGCGGGTGCGGTTGAATTCTTTGATGCCCTTGCGCGCGATGCAGTAAAAAGGCGAGGCGGCTTCCCGCTCCACCATCCTCAACGCGGCGTGAAAGTCCTCCTGATCCTCAAAGATGTCCATATCCCTGGCGGTCAGCCGCTGCGCGACGCGCAGGGTCATCCACTTGCCGGCCATGCAGGCCCAGCTTGCCAGGGACATGAAGACAAGAAAAACCAGCACGCACTGGGAGATGACCGTAGCCTGCAGCACGGCGTGAATCATGGAATTCATACAGCCTCTCCCGAAACGCTTGCGCCGCGTCCTCTCCCGCCCGCCGTGCCATCCCCGCCGGACCCCTTACCGAAACTTCCCAGATCCAGCGCCCCTTCCTTGGCCGCGCTGCACCGGCCGGTCATTTCTTCCACCCGCACGCGAAAGAGGGGGGAACGGTCCTTAAGCCCGGCAAAGGTCCCGGCGGCGCGGGAATAGTCCGCGCCCATCACCCGGCCGAGAAGCCGCCAGCCTTCGCGCACCGTTGCCGCTTCAAAAACAAACTCGCCCGCGCCAAAGCAGGAAACGCCCGCCCACACGGACAGATCCGCATGGGCCAGGGTATACTTGAGCAGCACGTGGTGGTTCTCCAGCATATTTTTCCAGGTGACGCCCCGCGGGTTGATCATAAAACAGTGGCAGCCGTCCATGTGAAACGGCGTCGCCTCGATGGCGTAGGGGAACCCTTCGGGCGTCACCGTGCAGATGGTGGCCCAGTTGCAGCGGCGGATGACGTCTTCCATCTCTTGCCGGGTCATGACGCGCATAATGCCTCCCATTGCCGCACGATTCCCGAAAATACCCCGCGGACGGCTTCGCAATCCTTCTCGTCCGGGTGCTTGGCCGCTTCTTCAATGCGGGCCCTGCGTTCTTCGGTCATGGGGTGCGGGTTGTCCCCCTTCATTTTGGCCATGGCCGACAGCAACTTCGGATCGACCTTGCCCTGGCAGAGAAAAGTGCCGAGCACCCGGTTGCCGTCCACCCGCTCCACGGCCTTTTGCATCGATTCGCGGGCATGGTCGGAATCGGGCCAGGCTCCAAGGGTGCCGAACAGCCCCACGAACTTTCCCAGCACCCGCTCCATATACAGGGACATGGCGGCATCGGGGGCGCCCTTGTCCACCCAGAAGCCAAGGGCGATGAAATCGTACTCCGAGGGATCGGGCGCGTTTTCCACCGGAAAGATTTCCGTGCCTCCGGGCATGACCGAGTGGACGGCCTCGGCAATCATGCGCGTGTTGCCGGTACGGCTGGAATAAACGACAAGCGATTTCATGCCGCGCCTCCCTTGCAGCCGCACGGCCCGCCGTTTTTGCAGCAGGTTCCGGCATATTGCGCTTTAAGGGCCAAAAATCCTTCCTTTACCGAGGGAATGATCCGCCGCTTTTCATCGCGCCCAAGATAGACGCCGAAGCACTGGTCCCCCGCCGCGTCATAAAACTGCACGGAATGGCTTTCCAGGCCGAATACCTGTTTGGAAACGAACCAGACGGAATCCACCTTGGCCGCGAGCAGATGCCCGCGCAGGGGGCTGTCTTTGTCCATCAGGTTGTACATGCCGTGCCCGCTTTTACCCTTGGGCAGACGGCAGGGTATTTCCAGAATGGCGCCCGGCGTACTGGCCATAAAGGTGACCTTTTCCCATTCCGTCATGGCTTCCCATATGGGGATAAAGGCATCGCCCGGCGCGCGGGAGCGCATCTCGTGCGGCAGGGCTTCAATGATGCGGCGCACCGGGACGCCCAGTTCTTCCGCCAGGGTCTGCGGCATAAAGTCGGGGTCAGCGGCCAGTTTGTCCGCCACCAGGGCGCAAAGGGCCTCATCGGTATACGCGGTAAGTGAAATCATTTGCGGATGCCTCCAGGGTGTTTCTGCAATACTATTTTGTCCATACATACCAAATCCATAAGTTCAAGATCGTGGGTGATGACCAAAAGACACGCGCCGTCGGCGGCCGCGCGGCGCATACTTTTTGCCATGCGCCGCATGTTTTCGCCGTCCAGGCCGCTGGTTGGTTCGTCCAGTATGAGCATCCGGGGACGGCGGATTGCCGCGCAGGCCACGGCAAGGCGTTGTTTTTCCCCGCCGGAAAGCGACTGCGGGTGCCGCTCCGCAAGATGCGCAAGGCCGTAGTCGTCCAGGCAGGCGCGCACGGCGGCCGGACGTTCCCGCTCCGCGACGGCGCCGCGCGCGGCGTCGTCCAGTTCCGCGGCGACGCTGCGCATACGCAGTTGGTGCCCGGCGTTTTGCAGCACCACCTGGGCGTGGCTTGCCAGCTTGCGGGGTTTTACCGCTTCGCCCCCGGCCATCACGCATCCGCTTTGCGGGCGTTCCAGCCCGGTGAGCAGGCGGGCCAGGGTGGTTTTGCCCGCGCCGTTTTCGCCCACCAGTGCGGTGATGCGGCCGGGGGTGAAGGACAGCCCCACATCTTCAAATACCGGCGCGCCTTTGGGGTAGGCGAAAGAGAGCCCCCTGCACGCAAAAAAGGCAAAATCCCCGGAGGGGCGAGCTTCTTCCAGCGATTCGCGCGGGTCCGGCACGTCGGCGGCGCGCAGGCCGTGGCGCTCACGCAGGGCGGCGTCGTCCAGCAGGGAAAACGTCCCTTCGGCCTCCACCCTGCCGCCGTCCAGCACCAGAACCTTGTCGGCCAACCCGCGCATCCAGTGCAGGCGGTGATCCACAACGAACAGGGCGATGCCCTGATCTTTCAACCCGGCAAGGGTACGGGCCAGATCGGCGGTGGATTCCGGGTCCAGATTGGCTGTGGGTTCGTCCAGCACCAGCAGGCCGGGCCGGGCCGCCAGCAGCGAGGCCAGGGCCACCTTTTGCTTTTGCCCCTCGGACAGGCCAAAGATGGTGTGCTCCAGCAAATCCCCTATGCCCAGCAGGCGGGCGCTTTCCGCAACGGCCCGTTCAATCCGCTCCGCGTCCCAGCCGCGCCATTGCAGCGACAGGGCCAGTTCGTCCCCCACGGTAAGGGCGAAGAACTGGCGCTCCGGATCCTGAAACAAGGTGCCCACCCGCCGGGCCAGTTCCGCCGGTGAGGCGTCCAGGGTGCTTTTTCCCGCAAGGCGCGCCTCGCCGCTCATGACGCCGTGCAGGACGTGCGGGGCAAGGCCGTTGGCAAGCCGGGTCAGGGTGGACTTGCCGCAGCCGCTGCGGCCCGTGCAGAGCATGGCCTCGCCCGGCGCAACGGTGAAGCTGACGTCCTGTACCGCCGGTTCCGCGGCATGGGGATAGGTGTAGGTGACGGAAGTAAATCGCAGCATGGCGGGCTCACATGGGCAGGGGCCGGAAGTTGGGGCCGAAATATTGCAGGGCGGCGGCCGCGCACAGGGACAAAAGGGCCAGGCCAAGCAGCCGCCAGTCGCGCGCCTTCATGGCGGGCAGAGCCTCACGCCGCGCGCGGCTTGCGGCGTTGATGCCCTTAAGCTCGGCGGCCACGGCCAGGTCGTCGGCGGAATACAGCATCCGGAAAATCAGGGGCACGGCCATGCCCCGCCACAGGCCGGCCACGCCCCTGCCGGGCCGCAGGCGGGCGGCGTCGCGTATCTGGACGCAATCGCCGAGAAATGTCGGGATGAACCGGATGGCCACGGACAGGGGAATCTGAAGCCAGCCCGGCAGACGGGCCTGTTGCAGCCGGGCGAAGAGCTCCCGCACCGGGGTGGAAAGGGAAAGGGTCAGCAGCAGGTTGATGGATATGAGCATGCGCAAAAAGGGTACGGACAGGCTGAAGGCGTTCCAGCGCATAAGATTGGGTACGGCAAGGCCGATCAGGGCGGAACAGCCGAGGGCGAAAATCATCATAAGCGTGCTGAACAGATACACTTTAAGGATGGTGACGGGCCGCGCCGCGCCAAGGGCCAGGGCCGTGCTCAGGACTACGAGAAGTCCCAGACTCAGCGGCGAGGACAGGACGATGGCGGCAAGAGAACCCGCTACGCAAAGCAGCAGTTTGGCCCGCACGTCCAGCCCGGCGGCAAAGGTATCGTCCGCTCTATCGAGAAATGATGCCCGCATGGCGCAGCTCCTTCATAAAACGCACTCCGGTGAAACTGCCGAGAAAGGTGCCGACGGCTCCGATAATGACAAAAACAGTGGCGGTCATGAGCATTCCCGGCTGTTCGCGCATGATCAGCCAGGAGAGGCCGAGACTCGCCGCCTTGGAGGCCAGTTCGGCGATCAGGACGCCGATGACGATGTTACGGGTGCTGCCGTATCCGCCAAGGGCCCGGATGGCCCCTTCGCCCAGCAGGCAGGCGGCCACTGTGGCCGGACCGTGCAAAATCCCCTGTCCCATGAGCAGCAGGGAGACCAGGGCCGTCATGCTTACGGCCAGGGTCATGGTCCAGGTTCGCGGCACCTTGTGCAGCAGCACGATCATCAGCGTGGCGTACAGGCAGTTTTTGGCCGCCAGGGTGACGGGGTTCATGCCGCCGCCCATATAGGCCACCATGATGGTGGAAGCCTTGATGACCGTGGCGAACACGCCGATGGTGACCAGTTCCCGCGTGTTCCAGTGGGGCTTGCGGGCGGGGGACGCGTCCGGGGCGGCCGTTCCGGCGATAGTCCGGTCCGCGCTTACCGGGCCCCAGCCCGGGGCATTACGCAGCTCCGCCACGGAGGAGCGATGCTCCGGCATACGTTCCGGATTTTCGAGCAAGGTGATGTCATTTCGCATAAGCGAACTCCGCGCGCGGACGGGGGGAGGAATCCCTCCCCCCGCGTGCTCCGTGGGTTAAAACTCCACGCCCACCCGGACCACGGCGTGGAAGCCGGGGTCCTCGATCGAGCTTGAAGCCGGGGTGTAACGTTTGTCGAGCAGGTTGTTGAGGTTCAGGTCCACAAACAAGTTGCGTTCTTCGCCGAAACGCGCGCCCACGGCAAAGTTGGCCGTGCCCCAGCCGGCATAATTTTCCGTGGCGCCGTCGGTCAGATCTTCTTTGGCCCGCGCGGCAAAGCGGCCGTAAAGGTCCGTATGCACGTTAAAGCGGGGGTTGATGTCGCGTTCCCAGCGCAGCCCCGCGCGCCCGGTCCACCTGGGGTCGCCGGTATTGGAGGTTTTGCCGATGGCCCCGCCGTCATCGTCCAGGGTGCGGTGCAGGTACGCGCCGCTCACGTAGGGCGTAAGGCTCCACGGCTCGTAGGTGTAGCTCAGGGTAAGCTCCGCGCCGTAGGTGTCGGCGGAATCCACGTTCTGGAACCGCGAGTCGCTGGTGCCGGGAATCCGGCGGTTGGTGATGTAGTCGTCGGCCATGCTGTAGAACAGGGCGAGATCCGCCGCGAATCCGTTGGCGTCGTAGCGCGCGCCGATTTCAAAGTTTTGCGAGGTCTCGGGCTTGAGGTCCGGGTCGGGGTAGGCGTAGCCGCTGCTGCCGTGGGATGTGCCGATATAGAGCTGGTTCAGGAGGGGATAGCGGTAGCCCTGCGAATACAAAGCCCGGAAACGCCAGTCCTTCAGCCCGGAATAGACCAGGCCCAGGCTTCCCACCAGATGGTTGTCGGAGCTGGTGGTTTCGTCCAGGCGCGCGTCGTTGGTGTCGTCCAGGGCGGACTGCACCCAGGTCTGGCGCAGACCGGCGGTCAGGGTCCAGTCCTGAAGAAATGTCCACTCGTCCTGGACAAAGAGGGCCAGGGTGGATTGATGCCCCTCGTAGGAATAATAGGTGTCGCTGTTCATGGGCACGGTCATGCCCGGGGGCGTCGGGCGGCCCCATCCCCTGGTCGCGGTTTTGCTGTAAGCGTCGAGGTTGTCGTACAGATAATCGACGCCGGCGATGACGTAGTGATCGCCGAACGACCAGTCGGTCTGCAAATTAAGGCCGTAGCTGTCCTGATCGTTATGGGTGAAGGGGCTGGTGGTCATGTCCATCTGCCACCTGCTGGCCGGAGGCGAAGGAACCCGCATGCCGTCGGCGACCACATGGATATTGTTGAGGAAATCCTTGACAGTGTTCTGGTAGTAACCGGTAAGATTCACCCGGCGGAAGTTTTCAGAAATTTTGTTCAGTTCCACAAAACCGTAATAGCGGTCCCTGGTCCATTTGGGCAGATCCAGTTCAATGCTGGTCGTCGCCTGGCCCGTGTACCTGGTGGTTGTGGTTCCCCGGGTTACGGAAAATTCCGTGGAAGTGTCCGTGACCCCCGGAATTTCGTTGGAGCTCCAGTAGTGGTCGTAGCCCGCGCCGACTTTGCCCTTGTCCCAACTGTAATCAAGATAGGCGGAAAGGTTCGCTTCCATGTAGCCGGTATCGGGAATGCGCCCCGAGCCGCCCCGCTTGTCTCCGGCGTCCACGTAGTCGCCGGACACGCGGTAGTTGAACCCGTTATACGACCCGTACAAGGACGCGTAGGGAGTGACGGATTTATTGGACGTGTTGCCGGTAAAGGCCAGCGTGCCCTGAACGGGCCGCGTCCCGCCCTTTTTGGTGATGATGTTCACCACGCCGCCGATGGCCTCTGACCCGTAAAGCACGGAAGCGGGCCCCTTGATCACCTCAAGCCGCTCCACGTTAAGCGGATCGATCATGATCATGCTGCCGTCCATGGACTTTTGCTCGGAAATTTTCATGCCGTCGATAAGCACCAGCACCCGCGACGGACTTTCCCCGCGTATGCTTATACGCTTTGCCCCGCCGCCGATGCCTCCGTCGCTGACCTGGATGCCGGGAATGTCCTGCAACTGCCGGGCGATGGTGGAATGGGGCTCGCGCTCCACCTGTTCCTTGCCTACAACCGCCGCCGACGAAGGCACGTCGAACACCTCGCGCTCGGTGCGCGTCGCCGTGACAGTGATGTCCCGAAGCATCACGGGATCTTTGCCGGACGGCCCGGCAAAAGCGCCGGGTTGCGCGCCGCCCCCGGCGGGGGTATTCTGTTTCCGGGGCTTGTTCTCATCGCCGCCGGACAGGGCGGAAGGGTCCTCGGCCGCTTCCGCCCCGGCGGGGGCGCCCGCCGCGGCAAGCAGCGCCGCAGCGATAAATGCAAGTGAAAAGGACTTGAGTGGGCATGCATGTCGCAGATGCATTCGCGCTTACTCCTTGCTCACGCGGCGTTGCCAGCCGATGAGCGCTTGTGAGAGGTTGACCTGCCAGAATTGTCCGGCCAGCGTGAGTTCCACCCAGGGGCCATCCTGGGTGACAAGCCCCGCTTCCTTCCAATTGTCCAGAAGAGGCGCGTACAAGGTATGGGCGTCCGCGCCTTTGCGCGCCGGATTCCGGGCAAGAGCAGCGCCGACCTCGTCCAGGTTCAGGCGGCAATGTTCCATCTGGCCCAGAATGACGCGCAGAACCTCCAGATCCTCCGGCGGAGCCGCCACCATGGCGACCGGCTTTTCCCCGCTGTTACACCGCCGCAGGTAGGCTTCCACGTTGGAGTCGTTGAACATGAACCAGCCGTGCAGCGACCCGCCCGCTCCGGCTCCGTAATGGAGGCAGTCGGCCCGGCCCTTGGCCATGGGGTTGTAAAGATTCCTTTCCCGCGCCGTGCGGCCCCAATGGCTCATGGAAAGGCGGCGGCAGCGGGCGTCCTGCATCAGGGACACCCCCCGTTCAAAAAAACTCCCCTGTTCCGCCAGTGTGGCCACGCCCGGCAGCGACCCGGCGGCAATGCCTTTGGCCAGGGCGCTTCCCGGAAATATGTTCAGTTGATACAGATCGACCCCGTCCAGGGGCAAATTCAGAAAGACGCGGATGTCCTCCTCCCAGTTTTCCACAGTCTGGCCCGGCAGGCCGTAGATCAGATCGATGATGACGGCGGCGTGGTTGTACGAGGCCAGCGTTTCCAGGCCGCGGCAGACCTGGTCCCTGTCGGCGATGCGCCCGATACGGCGGCGGATTTCCGTGCTGAAGCTTTGCACGCCAAGGGAAAAACGGTTCGCCCCTCCCTCCAGGCAGGCTTCCATTTTTTCCGGGCCAAAGTTGTGAATACGCCCCTCGACGGTAATTTCGCAGTCGTTGGCAAGAGGAAGGGCCGAACGCAAAACACGCAGCAGGCGCGTCAGTTCCGCCGCCCGCAGGGCGGTGGGGGTGCCCCCGCCAAGGTACAGAGCGTTGATGGGGGAAGAAACGACGGAAGGGCAGCGCCGTTCGGACTCTATTTCCCTGACGAGGGCATCCACATAGGCCGCCCCGCCCTCTTCCGTATATTTTCCGCCGAAAAAGCCGCAATACAGGCACTTGCTTTCGCAGTACGGCAAATGCACGTAGGCGGCGGCGGGTCCCTTGCGGGGGGCCGCGCGCAGCCGGTCCAGCGCGCCGGGGATGTCCGCTTCCGCAACGCGCTCGCCGCCCATGCCCGCGTGGACGGCTGTTTTGCGCTCAAAAGCGCCCGTCAGCGGATCGCCGGTAATTTTGGCAAAATACTCCGCTCTTGATATGTGCATATCCTCGGGCAATATGTTCAAATCAGTTTTTTTCCCCGCAACGGCGGCGGCGGTCTTTGCCCCATCGGGCGGCAGCAGTCTGGCAGGCATTGAGAGCGGCATGGAAACCTCGCGCATTTTTTGAGATAAAGAAAATCATTTTCAATCAAGGCGTAAAAAAAATTCCGGTCACATGGGAATGCCGGCGGTGCGGCACAGGGCATCCGCCACAATGGGACATATCCGCCGCATCTCGCCGTCCGAAAAAGCCTTTTTACCCAGCCGGTGCAGCACGGGCCGCGCGCCCCGGAAAAAGGCCATGCATTGGGCGGCCATGCATTGGGCAAGGACCACGGCTTCCAGCGAATCTTCCGGCACTCCCCGCGCCTTTGCCGCCGTGGCGGCAAAGGCGTGATGCAGGGGCGCCAGCACCTGATCGCTGAAACGGCTGTACACCCCGCGCAACGCGGCGGATTCCGGGCTGGCAAGCGCCCGCAGCAGGGCCGCGCCCCGGGGCCCGGCAAGAATCCTCAGCAATCTTGCGGCATATTCATGCACAAGCGGCGGAAGAGCCGGCGGCGCGGCCCCCCGCACCCGCGATTCAAACTCTTCCAGCTCCGGGACCAGCATGTCCCGCAGATCATGGATGCATCGCTCCATCACCGCTTCCATCAAGTCCGCCATTCCGCCGAAATGGTAGCTGATCAACGCGTGATTCACCCCGGCTGCCGAGGCAAGTTCCCGTGTCGTCGGACTTTTGCCGGGTTCGCCGGTAAACAGGCGGACGCCCGCTTCGATCAGACGGATTTTGGACTTGGCCATGCGCCGCGGCGGCAAGTACGAAAGAGATTGCTCCAACTTTGTCTCCTGCAAAGAAGAAATATTTAAAATGATAACAAAAGTCAACCAAACGGTTAAAAAATATTTTCAAAAAGAAAATGCCGCCTTGCGGCAAAAAATTTGCGCCGGCGGCTGAAAACTTGCGGAATGCGACGGAAAAGTTACGGCAGACGCGGCTTCTTGCGCGAACGGCGCCAGAAAAAATCACGCCATGCGGTTTTTCTTATAAGAAAGATGTTAATCCCCTTTGGCGTCCGGCGGGGCAAAGCGCGAGGTGGCCCAGGCCAGAGCCAGCACATACAGCCCTGCCATGACGCACAGACCGGCGCCCACCATTTGCGGCGCGCTCAAGGCCACGCGCATGAGCAGCGTGCTGACCGCATACCCGGAGTTGCGGAAGGTGACGTGAAACGAGGGCATGTAATACTGCCCGGCCAGCAGCAGCAAAATATCCGTAAAAATCAGCAGAGTATAGAATATTTCAAAAAACATGGACGCGCGATCCAAAAAAAGAAAGCCGCACAGATCCGCCATGCCCACAATGGCAATGATGGAAAGCAGCATCAGGGCGATGCACTTTTTGGCCCGTATGTAAAAAGGAAGCGCCGGGCTGTACCGCTGAAGATAGCGCACCTTCATGAAAAGCGCCCGGAAAATAAAAAGCAGCAGGCCGCTTATGGCCACGGCGGCCATCTGAAGCAGAATCTGCGTATCCTCCGCCGCCTGCATGGGATGATGCAGCAGGCTGATGTCGGTAAACGCGTCGCGCAGCATGATCAGGGACATAATTTCCAGTTGCTTGCTGACGGCCAGGGTGACGGATTCCGCCAGCGCCAGGATAAGCTCCACCACTTCCATGGCCAGAATCAAAGTAAAGGCCAGCTGGATGGCGTAGTACTGATTGGACGGCAGCACGGCGGCAAGCCCGACGGGCAGCAGGCCCGCCTTGTTAAGCCAGAAAAGCGGGACGGAACAGACGAAAAAAAGCATCAAAAGGCCATACAGGCGGCGCGACAAAACGGGCCGCCGCCACCATCCGCACACGCCATCGTAAATACAAGCAATCCTGTCCAGAATCATGCCGTTTCCCGCTTGTTTCGCCGATTGCTGCCATCGTGCTTTCGATTGCTGTCGCCGCATTTTATAGAATAACTTATTTAAGCCGCCAAGTACACCCCGGGGACGCCGGCCCGCATCCCCTTCCGGCGGGCGCGCGATTCGCGGTTTCTTTTGCGATTCGTCCCACCGGGTATTGCGCGGTTATCCCATACAGGTATATGGAAGCCTCCGGAAGGCTTTTCGCAGGGGCCGCAACGCGCGGCCCGGCGGGTATCCCGCCGCCGGCCCTGATATTGCGCCGGGCTTTTTTGCGCGGGGCCCCGCGAACTTTCGGGTCATTCCGTCAGTCCTTTTATTCCGGGTATGGAGAAACGAATGTCCACCATGTGTATGTCGATAGTTCGCAAAACGCTTTTCGCCCTGGCTCTGTCCGCCCTGCTCGCCTCCGGAACGCCGGGCGTCCTTGCCGCCGACCCCGCATCGGACGCGGATGCCGCGTCCAAATCCGAAGCGCCTTCCAAAGCGGACGCTCCGGCCAAGGAAGTCGCTCCGGCCAAAGGCGATACCCTTGCCAAAGGCGATACCCCCGCCAAAGGCGACGCTCCGGCCAAAGGCGATACCCCTGCCAAAGGCGATACCCCCGCCAAAGGTGACGCTCCCGCCAAAGGCGACGCCCAGTCCAAGCCGGAGACGCCGCCCAGGGACGATTCCCTGGCGCAGATGTGGACTTCGCGCACCGGGGATCTGGCGGTTCTGGCCAAAGAAGCTTCCACCTTGCGCGCCAGCGCCGAAAGCATGGCCGCCCCCCTGTCCGCCGGCCTGCAGGACGCCAGGACCCAGGCCTCCAGGCTGTCCAGCCTGTTCCAGGCCTCACGCGGGCATCCCATGGAGCAGCTTACTCTGGTGCGGCAGATGTACAGCCTGCGGGAAAGGCTGCACAACCTGATGAAGCCCCTGGAGGATATCGCCGCGATCATCAATCAGCGGCTGGAGGATATCGCCGTCCTGCAAAAGGACATGGATGACCTGTCCAGAGAAAACGCGGGCGATGCGGCGGTTACCGCCACGGAACTGGCGGGACTGAAAAACTATACCAGGACCATGGCCGACGCCAAGTCAAAATTGGCCGGAGCCGACATCCGGCTGGAAAAATTGCTTGCCCCGGCCAGGGCCGCCGGCAAAAGGCTGGACCAGTCCATTGAAAACACCGAAGGCAGCCTTATAGAAATCTGGAAAAATTACTACCTGACGCCCTCAAGCTACGACCTGACCGGCTACACCTCGGCCCCGGCCCTGCTGGCCGAGTGGAAGGGCTCCATCGGCACGCGCCAGCGCTTCGCCTACCCGCAAAGCCCGGCGGAATGGCAGGAAGCGGGCAAAAGCTTCGCCATAACCATCGTCATCATGGGCCTTCTCGGCTTTTTGGCGGCGCGCGGCACGCATGTGCTTTCAAAGCGCTGGCACAAGGCCTGTATGGACATACTCAAAGGCTCCTGGGTCTGGGTGGGCGGCGGGGCTTCCATATTGGCGGCCTCCACCAACCCTTCCGGGGGATTTTACCTCGGCTTCGTCTTTGTGGGAGTGCTGGCCATCATCGCCGGGGTGGCGGCCCTGAGCTGGCGTTTGCGCATGGCCGTCAAGTCCATGTTGCAGGACAAGCCTTCTCCTTTGAACCGGCTGATGCTCCCCGCCTTTATGGGCGTGTTCATGCTTTTTTCCGACCTGCCCCCGCGCATTCTCAGCCTGCTGTGGGGCGCGATCATGCTTGCCTTTCTGGGCTGGATACACT
The DNA here is from genome assembly GCA_031549405.1 of Desulfovibrio sp. Taxonomy (GTDB): domain Bacteria; phylum Desulfobacterota; class Desulfovibrionia; order Desulfovibrionales; family Desulfovibrionaceae; genus Frigididesulfovibrio. Next base: position 11,815 of record JAVBPV010000001.1, on the reverse strand, counting down.
TTCTTAACCGCAAGCGCGACGGCGTTCCCCTGCCGCTGCTGGAGCGGCTTTCGTACGGCTGCGCCTTCTGGGTGGGGCTGGCCTCGCTGCTGACGGCCTTTGCCGGTTACGCCCGCCTGGCCATTCTGCTGTTCATGGCCTTGTTCGCCCTGGTAAACACCTGCACGCTGGGCAACGCCCTTACGGCCCTGCTCCAGAACCTGGGAGACAAGCTGTTTGACAAGGAAAAGCGGCCGGTCCGCAACGCCATAACCGAGGCCTTGTCCATCCCCGTGGCCTGGCTGCTTTCGCTGCTGTGCACCCTGCCTTGGCTGTGGGCCGTGCCCGGCGCGCGCTACCTGCTGCGTAGCGCCATGGCCGCCAACTATACGCTGGGAGAGGCCAGTTTCGATTTCTCGCGCCTGATGCTTATTGTGGTGCTGTTCTTTCTGGTGCGCTCTTTCATCAGCCTGTGCTCCACGTCCCTCAGCCATCTGCCCGACCATATGCCCCACATCGAGCGGGGGGTCATTCCCCCCTTGCGCACCATGGTCCGCTACCTGTCGTGGTCTGTATTCGGCCTGATCGTCCTGGCCAGCCTGGGCGTCAACTTCACCAGCCTGGCGGTGGTGGCCGGGGGCCTGAGCGTGGGCATCGGCTTTGGCGTGCAAAACCTGTTCAACAACCTGATCAGCGGGCTTATCCTTATCTTCGGGCGCACCATACTGGTGGGAGACTACGTGGACGTGGCCGGAATCTCCGGCACGGTCAAGGCCATCAACATCCGCTCCACCACCATCGAAACGCCCGAGCGCGCCCTGGTCTACGTGCCCAACTCGTCCATCATGTCCGGGCATTTTTCCAACTGGACGCGCCTCAGCCGCATGGTGCGGCGCAGCGTCCTCATCGGCGTGGCCTACGGCTCGGACACCGAGCTTGTAAGCAGGCTTCTGCTCGAAGCCGCCAACAAACAGCCGCACGTGCGCAAAACGCCGCCGCCCGCCGTGTTCTTTACGAACTTCGGCACCAATTCCCTGGACTTCACCCTCAACGTGTTCATAGACGACATCGACAACAGCATCTCCACCCTGTCCGCCATCCGCTTTGACATGGAAAAGGCCTTTGCCGAGCACGGCATCGATATTCCCTTCCCGCAGTTGTCGCTGCACATGACGGACTCGCTCGCCAGCATGCTGGGAACCGACAAAGGCAAAAACGCCCCGGCCCCCCGGCAACAGGAGCGAAACGCCACGCTTTCCGCGCCGGAGGCTCTATCTTGAAGAGCTACTGAAAAGGAGATAATTAGCCTATTAATAGGCTGTTGATATTTCTAGCTAATATACAAAAAGTATCAAAAAGTGCTGAAAAGTATGCTTTTAGCTGAGGTATCTAAAACGAGAAAGGGAACCTGATTCCTCAGATTCCCTTGGGGTATCTCACTTTTAAGCTGGTCGGGATGAAAGGATTTGAACCTTCGACCCCCTGAACCCCATTCAGGTGCGCTCCCAGACTGCGCTACATCCCGACGCGAAGAGGTATCTACTCAGATTACGGCCGGGAGTCAACCCTTACCGGGGATTTTTTTGAAAAAATGGCGGGTTGTATCCGGCGGCCCGCTGCCGTCCGCCGCACGCGCGGCACGGAGCGGGAAACGCGGATGCTTTACGGCGTGTGGAGATTATGGTGCAATGGCCGCACCGGTTCAAGACGACAATTGAGTTGAGTACAACAACGGAGGGCACGCGATGTTTCACGGCAAGGTATCCCCCGAGATTGCGGCCGGTCTTAAAGAGTTGCGCAGCCGTATTGACGCGGCGGCCATTCCTTCCTCCAAACTGGATGAAACGCTCAACCTTGCCACCTGGAATATCCGTGAATTCGGCAAGAAACGGCGTTCGGAAGCGGCCATTCATTATATTGCCGAGATACTGGGGCAATTCGATATCATCAGCATTGTCGAATTGCGCGACAACCTTGAGGATCTCGCCCGCGTGCTGCCCATTCTCGGCCCTTACTGGCGCGCCGTATATTCCGATGTTCTGCCGGATGACGGCGGCAACTGGGAGCGCATCGGGTTTGTCTACGACAAGCGCGCGGTCAGTTTTTCCGGTCTGGCCGCCGCCGCCAGCCCGTCGCGCACCAAAAAAGGGCGGGAATACGTTCCCGATTTCAGTTGGTGGAGATCTCCATATATGGCGTCGTTCAGCTCCGGCAATTTTGATTTTGTCATCATCAGCGCCCATATCCGCTGGGGGGACAGCAGCGAAGCCCGCACCAAAGAAATAGCTTCCTTTGCGGACTGGGTACACCTGAAGCGCGCGCAAAAACACATTGAAGACAAAGATTTTCTGGTCACCGGGGATTTCAATATAGAAACAAAGGCCATGTACAAGGCGTTGACCGATAAGGGGCTTGTGGCCCCGGCCGCGTTGCGGGCCAAAGAGTTCGGGACGGATCTGGCGCGGAATAAGCGTTATGACCAGATTCTGCACTACCCCATGTATGACGACAACTTCATCAACAAAGGCGGAGTGCTGGATTTTTTCGCCGGCGGGTTTGAACCGCTGTTCCCCGGCCTGGAAAAGACGGCCTGCACCTTTCAGTTATCCGACCACCTGCCCCTGTGGATACAGATCAACACCGACAACGACGGGCACGAACTTGACCACATCCTGCGGGTAAAAGGCCGCTGACTTCGGCTGCCGGAGTCAGCGGCCCTTGCGGATGCGCTTATAGGGCTATTTCCAGCGCCGCATGAAACCGGCCGCGCTGCCGCCGCCTTTCAGGTGCTGCAGCAGCGCCGAGCCAAAAACCACGGCCTGCGGGCGCACGGGCATGGCGGCGATCTGTTCCGGCCCGGAAATGCCGAAGCCCAGGGCCACGGGTACGGCAAACTCTTCCCTGGCGCATGCGAACGCTTCTTCCAGCCCTCTGGGAAAAGCCTCGCGGGCTCCGGTGACGCCAAGCACCGAGACCAGGTAGGCGTAGCCTTTGGCCGCCGCCGCATATTGGCGCATGCGTTCGCGCCCGGTGTTGACCCCCACAAGGGGAATCAGGGCCGCCCCCCGGGCTTCCAATGCTTCACGCAGGGGCAAGGCCTCGCCCAACGGCAGGTCGGGCACTATGCAGCCAGCCACTCCCGCCTCCGCCGCTTCTTCGGCGAAGCGCCCAAGCCCGTATTGCAAAAACGGATTGTAATAGCCCATGAGAATCAGCGGGGCCTTGTAACGGCCTTTACGCCGCCTGAGGCCTTCCAGAATCCAGCGCAGCGTGACGCCATGCCCCAAAGCCAGATGCGAGGCCGCTTCCACCACCGGCCCGTCGGCCACAGGGTCGGAAAATGGCACGCCCACTTCAATGATGTCGGCGCCGCCCGCGTCAAGTTCGTCCATGGCCGTCCAGAAGGCCTCCGGTCCGGGAAAGCCGGCGGTAAGAAACGGTATGAGGGCCGCGCGGCCCTGGTTGTTCGCCATCGTGATGCGTGTGGTAAGGATATGCTCTTTCATGCCGCGGGCTCCTTATTATTCATGCGAATCGCCGCCGACGCGGGCTTTTGGCAGGTGCCGTCCGATGATCTCCATGTCCTTGTCCCCTCTGCCGGACAGATTGACCACCACGTGGCCTCCCTTTGGCAGGGCGTCCGCATTGTCCAGCACCCAGGCCAGGGCGTGGGAGGATTCCAGGGCGGGCAAAATGCCTTCTTTACGGCAAAGGGCGTTGAAGGCCTTCAGGGCCTGGGCGTCCGTCGCCATATGGTATTGCGCGCGCCCGTTCTTATGCAGCGCCGCGTGCTCCGGACCTACGCCGGGGTAGTCCAGCCCGGCGGATAGGGAATGCGAAGGCAGTATCTGGCCGTCGGCGTCCTGCAGCAGCATGGTGTGGTTGCCGTGCAGCACGCCGGGCCTGCCAAGGTTGAGGGGCGCGGAGTTGTGGCATCCGGGCTCGCCGGTGCCCGCCGCCTCAATGCCGATAAGGCGCACAAACGTCGCTTCGGGATCCCGCGTAAAGGGATGAAACATCCCGATGGCATTGGAGCCGCCTCCCACGCAGGCTACCACGGCGTCCGGCAGCCTGCCGAAGGCGGCCCTGCTTTGGGCCATGGTTTCCATGCCGATGACGGCTTGCAGATCCCGCACCAGGGTGGGGAAGGGGTGGGGTCCGGCGGCAGTGCCGAAGCAGTAGTGGGTGCTGCCCTGCTCGGCTATCCAGAAGCGCAAAGCCTCGTTGATGGCGTCTTTAAGCGTCCTTGTGCCGCCGCATACCGGACGGACCTTCGCGCCCAGCAGGCGCATGCGCATCACGTTGAGCGCCTGCCGCTCCACATCTTCCGCGCCCATGAACACCGTGCAGGACAGTCCCAGCTTGGCGGCCGCCGCGGCTGTGGCGACGCCGTGCTGCCCCGCGCCGGTTTCCGCCACCAGGGCGGTTTTGCCCATATGCCTGGCCAGAAGGGCCTGGCCAAGGGTGTTGTTCATCTTGTGCGCGCCCGTGTGCAGCAGGTCTTCGCGCTTCAGCCACAGGGTGAAGCCCAGCTCTTTGGAAAGGGCGTCGCAGCGCGTAAGCGGCGTTTCCCTGCCTGCGTAGGTGCGCAGCAGATTGTCCAGTTCCCCGCGGAATCCCTGATCCGGCAGTATGCTCCGGCAGGCTTCCTCCAGTTCGTCCAGCGGCGGGATAAGCAGTTCCGGCACAAACTGCCCGCCGAATTCATCAAAATAGCCTTTTTTCATCGTATGCTCCGTTATGCCCGCGCCGCGCGCAGGGCGGTGACGTTGACCATAAGTTCGCGCAGGGCGCGCGCGTTTTTGACGCCGGGAGCGCTTTCCAGGCCCGAATTGCAGTCAAGGCCGTGCGGCAGGCAGGCGGTATACGCCTCCACGGCGTTCTCCGGCCCGATGCCCCCGGCCAGCAGCCAGGGACGGGGCAGGCCGGACGCCGCCAGTTCGTTCCAGGGCAGCGCCTTGCCGCTGCCTCCGCCGCCCGCGCCCGCATCCAGAAGAAAAAAGGAGCAGGCACCGGCAAAAGGCTCGCAAGCCCGGCGCAGCAGGGCTCCCATATCTTTTGCCGTCGGCGCGGCTTTTTCCCGCCCCAGGCGTTGCGGCCACAGCACTTTGATTACACGCTCGGGGCCGACCGCCCGGCAAAACGCGGCGTCTTCTCCGCCGTGCAACTGCGCGTAGTCCATGCCGCTTTCCTTCATGATCCGCACGACCTCGAAGGGGCTTTGGCCGGCAAAAACGCCCACGCGCAGCGCCCTTCCACGGGGCAGGCCGGCCGCCCGGGCTGGCGTAATGCGGCGCGGGCTGCCGGAAGCGAAGATAAAACCCGTCATATCCACCCCCAGTTCAAGGCAAAGCTGTACGTCCTCCGCTCTGGTCAGGCCGCAGACCTTCACCAGCGGCATGTGTTCTTCGATGCGCTTCATGTGCCGCCGTCCTGTGTTGTTCTGCCCGTAAGCACGGCCAACGCTTCACCGGGTTGCGGGCGGGACATGGGAAAAGCGCCCACCAGAACGGCATCGAATCCCAGGGCCGCCCGTTCCAGCACCTGCTCCCTGGTTTTGATGCCGCTGGCTGAAATCCACACTTCGCCTTCGCGCTTTTGCCTGACAAGCTCGCGCGAAGGAGCCTCGCTTACGGCAAGGGTATCAAGATCCCGGTTGTTCACCTGAATGATCGCCGGGGACGCGTCGCATGCCCGCAGGGCCCGCCGCGCCTTTTCCAGGTCCGCCGGGCTGAAGACTTCCAGCACGGCCTCCAGGCCGTGGCGCTGGGCGGCTTTCAGCATGGCGGCCAGCGTATCCGGGTCCAGCATGCGGGCGATAAGCAGCAGGGCCGACGCCGGCGTGGCCGCCGTTTCGGCAACCTGCAGCGGGTGCACAAGGAAGTCCTTGCGCAGCAGGGGAAGGCCCGGCGCTTTCATACGGTCCAGAAAGGCGATGCCGCCCTTGAAGTGGGGCCCTTCGGTAAGCACGGAAAGGGCGCTGGCGCCCCCGCCGGCATAGGCGGCGGCGATTTCTTCAGGCCCGTGCAGCAGGTTGATCTCCCCCTGGGCGGGCGAGGCGCGTTTGTATTCGGCGATTACGGCCCCGGGGCCGTTCCTGAGCAGGCGGCTTGCGAAAGGGGGCCGCGCGCCCGCATACGGGGCGGGCATGTTGCCCGCCCCTTCAAGGGCCAGCAGCTTTTTGACGGCGGGTTCCTGCGCTTTGCGAAAACGTTCAAGCATACATCCCCCTCAGGGCATCGCCTCGCCCGGGGGCGGGTTGTTCACGCGCCGTGAGCTTTTCCAGATATATCCCCGCCACGCCTGTGCCCACGGCGTTTTTTGCCTCGGCCATGCAGGCCGAAAGGGGTTTTTCCGGGTGCAGCAGGTGCAGGCCGAAGCCCGCGTTAAGGGCCAGCATCTGGCGCATGGGCTCCGGACCCCTGCCGTGCAGAAGCTCGCGCAGCACGGCCGCTCCTTCTTCAGGCCCGCTGACGGCCAGTTCCTCCGGCCGGCAGGGTGAAAAGCCATACTCGGCCGGGTTCAGGTCGGCAAAGCGCACCGCGTCGCCCCGCACATACGCCACCCTGGCCGGCCCCAAGGTGGTCAGTTCGTCATAGCCGCCGGCACCGCAGACGACCGCTCCCGAACGGTTGCCCATGCGGGCGAGCGTTTCGGCCAGCAAGGGAATGATATCGGCCCTCGGCACGCCGAGAAAACACACGCCGGGCCGGGCCGGGTTCACCAGCGGCCCCATGAGGTTGAACAGCGTCCGTACGCCCAGTTCCCGCCGGATGGGCATGATGTGCCGAAAGGAGGGGTGAAAACGCGGAGCGAACAGAAAGACGAACCCATCCCGTTCCAGTCTGGCCGGTATTTCTTCCACCGGCGGGTCAAGGGGCAGGCCCAGCCCCTCAAGAACGTCCGCGCTGCCGCAGCGGGAAGACACGGATCTGTTGCCGTGCTTCAGCACCCGGTGCCCGAGGGCGGCCAGGACCAGGGACGCGCCCGTGGAGCAGTTGAACGAATTGTGTCCGTCCCCGCCTGTTCCCACCACGTCCAGCACCGGGGCGTGCTTTGGAACGGCGACGGCGATGGCGCGTTCCAGAACGGCGTTTACCGCCGCTACCATCTCGTCCGGGCTTTCGCCTTTAGCCCGCAGGCCGATAAGCAGGGCTCCCGCCTGGGCGGGCGACAGATCGCCGTCCATAAGCCGGGAAAAAACCTCCCGGGCCTGAGCCCGGCTCAGGTCTTTCCCGTGGGCCAAAGCGTCCATGACGGCCGACATGCGAAGCTCATCCGGGTTGCCTTTTTCCGCATTATCGTGCTCCGCCCCGGCCCGTTCCGGCCGCTTTTCCGCGCCCTCCGAGCCCGCCAGGGCGGCAAAGTTCGCCAGCACCCGGATCCCGTCGGGGCTCAGGACGGATTCGGGGTGGAACTGCACCCCGGCCCAGGGGCGGTCCGTGTAGGCAAGGGCCATGACTTCGCCCTCGGCGGTGCGGGCGGTAACGGTAAAGCGCTCTCCCCGCCCGGCCTCGTCCACCACCAGGGAATGGTAGCGCCCGACCCGCATGGGGGAGGGCAGCCCCTTGAAGATGCCTTCTCCGTCATGGCTGATATCGGACGCCTTGCCGTGCACGATGCGCGGCCCCACGTCCACCCCCGCGCCGGCAAAGCGGCCCAGCACCTGGTGGCCCAGGCAGACCCCCAGGACAGGCACCTTGGCCGGCAGCCGGGCCAGAAAGTCCAGGCAAAGCCCGGCGTTGTCCGGGTGTCCCGGCCCCGGCGATATGCAGACCGCGCTCAGGTCCTTTCTTGCCGCCGTTTCAAGCAGGTCGGGGTCGTCGTTGCGCATGACCCGGGGCGAGACGCCAAGCGTCTGAAAGGCCTGCACCAGATTGAAAGTAAAGGAATCGTAATTGTCTATAAGCAGAAACATGAGGTTCTCCTGTCGGCGGCGCGCCGGCGGTTCAGACTTTATTGGCCCGGATGTTGTTCCGGCCGGACAGGGAAGCGAGCACGGCCGCGGCCTTGTTGTTGCACTCCTTCCACTCGTGCTCGGGAACGGAGTCAAAGACCACGCCCCCTCCCGCCTGCCAGTGCGCCTGCCCGTTTTTAAACCACACGCTGCGTATGGTGATGCCCGTGTCCAGGCTGACCTTGTCCTTGTCCAGTCCCAGCCAGCCGATGGCTCCGGCATACGGGCCGCGCGGCGTTCTTTCCACCTTGGCGATAATTTCCATGGCCCGTATTTTGGGCGCGCCGCTCACCGTTCCGGCGGGAAAGGCCGCGGCGAGCACGTCCAGAGCGTCCAGGCCGGGCGCGAGTTCCGCCGTGATGTAAGAGGTAAGGTGCATGACGTGGGAAAACCGCTCCACTTCCATGTAGCGTTCCAGCTTGACCGTGCCGGGGGCGGCCACCCGGCCCAGATCGTTGCGGCCCAGATCCACCAGCATGACGTGCTCGGCCTGTTCTTTAAGGTCGCGCGCCAGTTCTTCCTCAAACAGGTTGTCCTCGCCCTCGGTGCCGCCTCTGGGCCGGGTTCCGGCTATGGGGCACAGGCGCAGCCTGCCTTCTTCGCAGCCGACCATGACCTCGGGCGAGGAACCCATGAGGGTGATGCCGGGAAGGCGCATGAAAAACAGATAGGGCGAAGGATTGATGCGCCGCAGGCGCCGGTACACGGTGAAAGGGTCGCCCTCAAAGGCGGCCTGAAAACGGACGGACGGCACCACCTGGATGGCCTCGCCCTGCCGGATGCTTTCCCGCACGTCCTCCACCATGCCCAGGTAGGCGGCCTTTTCCACGCTTGTGCCGATGGGGCCGATATTCGTGGGGGCCATGCCGGTGTCCCTGCCGTCTTTTCCGCGCGCTCCCGGCAGAGAGGTCAGGGAAAGACGGCAAACCCGATTGTATTGATGATCAAAAAGGGTAATCGTTCCAGGCAGCACAAGACAGGCTTCGGCGTCTTGCGGGGGCAGCGCCTCGGCCAGCTTGGGTTCGAACACGCCGGCCATGCCGTAGCCGAAGTAACCGTACAGCGCCCGCGTGATGGGCGGCAAAGGCACGGGGCTGAGGGACACGATTTCCAAATCCCGCATAAGGGCGCGCAGGCCCTCCACAAAGGGCAGGCCCGAAAACCCGCGCAGGGGCTCAAGGCGCGCATCACGCGCCGCCACGTGCAGCAGGCCGTTCCGGCAGCCCACGCGCAAAAGGAAATTGCCGGCGATGACGCTGTAGCGGCCCCAGCGGCCGTCCACTTCGGCGCTTTCCAGAAGGATGCCCTGTTCGGCGCCCACCTGTCGCAAAAACAGGCTGATGGGCGTTTCCACGTCATTTTCCAGTATGGTGTATTCTTGTTCCAGTTTGATGCTCATGATGACTTCTCTTGTTCTCGGGTCCTGGATGAAAAAAACGCCGCCCCCCCTGCGGGGAGGCGGCGGTAAGCCTGGCCGCGCCCGGCTAGCGGCGCGTTTCTCCCCTGGATATGCGCAAAGACCGCCACCAGCCGGAGAAAGAGACGCGGACCCCAGCAAGCGCGCCGGACAAGGCGGCGTTGCCGAAAAGCTTTGTAACGCAACGGTTGCGCATGGTTACTCCTCCACCTCGGCCAGGGCCTGCTCCACGTCCCAGTCCTCATGCACAAGGCCGCGCAGGGCGCGCATGATTTTTTGCGGGGTCTGATGCTGGAACACGTTGCGGCCAAGCGAGATGCCGCTTCCGCCGGCCTTCAGGGAGTCATGCGCCATCCGCAGAATGTCGCGGTTGGAGTCCATTTTGGCTCCGCCGGCGATAAGCACGGGAATGCCGCAGCCCTTTACGGCCACGGCGAAACTTTCCACATCGCCCGTGTAGGGCACCTTCACCACGTCCGCGCCCAGCTCCACGCCCACGCGGGCGCAGTGGGCCACGATTTCGGGGGCGTATTCATCGCCGATTCCGGGGCCCCGCGCATACACCATGGCCAGAAGGGGCATTCCCCAGTCGTCGGCGGCGGCGGCCACGCGGCCCAGATCCGCCAGCATGGCTTTTTCGTCTTCCGCCCCGATGTTGACGTGCACGGAAACCCCGTCGGCCCCCAGGCGGACGGCTTCTTCCACCGTGCCCACCAGCGCCTTGCTGTTGACGTAGGGAGAAAGGACCGTGCTGGCGGAAAGATGCACGATAAGCCCGACGTCGCGGCCGCCGCCCCTGTGGCTGCACCGCACCAGCCCCTTGTGCATAAGCACCGCGTCGGCGCCGCCGTCGGCCGCCCGGTTCACGGCTTCGCGCATGTCGGTCAGGCCGGAGATGGGGCCCATGGTCACCCCATGATCCATAGGCACGACAATGGAACGGCCCGTGTGGCGGTTGAAAAAACGCTCCATGCGGATTTTTTTGCCAAGATGCATCGGTATTCCTCCGGTAGTATGCCGCTGCCGGGACCAAAAAAAGGGGCCGCCGGCGTATCGCCCGCGGCCCTGATGTTTTTTTGCCAAACGCTATCAGCGATGCGTTTCCACCGGTCCACAGGCTCTCGTCAACCAGAAAAAACCGCACCAGAGACGGCCGGTCATAAAATTATGGTCGAGGGCGTGAACAGGCATGAATACGGTCCTTGCTTGATGTCTCGCAACGGCTGACTGCCCGCTGCCGGAAAGAAACTAGCGCGGGTTCCGGCAAAAAGTCAACCAAAGGTTGCCGCCAAAGGTTGCCGCCGGGACAAAAAAGTCGAGGCGCGAGGCCCGCGCCCCGGCCGATTCCGGATGAGGGCACGGGGTATTTATTACGCCGGGCAAGGGTGGAGTTCCGGCCCACGAATGGGAGCCTTTGGTCAATCCAGACGCATATTTTGATTTTGACCCTTTCAACACGGAAATTCACGGAATATCCATGAAACAATGGAAAGTTACCCATGTTGAATTGGGTGGGGTCACTCTCTTCTATCCGCCGCTTTTGCCGCCGCCATCCCGCGCATAGCGAACCTTGTTTATCGACGCTCAAGTGCGGGCTGGTCGGTAATAACGTAAGGAATTTTTCGCACATTCAAAAATAGCGGTAGCCCGCCAAGTCGGTTAGTTTTGGTCATCGCCAAACAACCGTCCAACCAGCAAGGAGGGCGCTGTTCCTTTTGCCGCCGTACAGCCCGGAACTCAACCCGGATGAACTGCTGAACCAGGATTTGAAAAATAACGCCAGACGTAGACAGCGGGCCGCGACGCGCGCCGAAATGACCAAGGCCGTGCGCTCCTTTATGCGTAGCCGGCAGCGTACCCCCGCAATAATCAAACGCTACTTCACGCCGCTGGCGGTTGCTTATGCCGCTTGATTGAAAACATTTGTGCTTCCGGCAATAATGTAGGGCGGGACAGGAATTCCTGCCGGGGTTGTGGGCAAGTTCTCCAGCAAAGTCCTGTTGACGTCACTTGCCAATGGATCAGGCTCTTCCGGCTTCAGCGGCTCCACATCGCCCAGAAGTGGTTTCATGTCTTCGGGCCACGGTTCCTGCGACAACGGGGGAGCACCTCCACCAGCTTTTTGGGCTTTATTTTGTGTAAGGTCCAAACTCAGCAGATATCGGATAAAACGATCAATATCCGCCAGAAGGGCGGTTATATTTGGAGGAGTCTTCATACCGAGAAGCAACATGGGTACTGCCGCCCACAACGCGTCCCGCATCTTGCGGAATTTACCACCGACCAGCAGAAGTAGCAGCGGGCTGACAGCCAAAAGGACTTTACTGATATCCGCATTAATAATTAAACATATTCTACTCTCTTGAAGCACCCGGCGATTACCTGCTTTCGCGAGCGGAGAGTCCGAATTGCCCTTTTCAGTTCGCGTTTCAGGTGGGCCAGGTCCGTACAGCAGATATTTT